>CAYHPN010000001.1:0-155522 GCA_964358765.1 Candidatus Woesearchaeota archaeon
CATCTTGACATGTTAAATTACTAACTTTCCTGACTCGCCTAGTGGCGATGTCAAGATAATAATAAAGAAGCTATAACAAAATAAATTACAACTGAAAGGATATCTTGGATTATTGTTCCAATTGGACCGCTACCATTTACTGGATCCGATTTAAATTTTCTAAAGATAAAAGGAATTAATAATCCAGTTATTGTTGATGAAATTGTTGCTCCGAATATAGAAATTCCTAAAATAATAGAAATTGTATTATCTATAAAGGGCATTGTGATTAATGTTGAAATTGCACCAAGGATAATTGCAATTAAAAATATAATTAAAAATTGCCTGAAAAAATAATTTCGGAAATTAATATCTTTGAATAAAGAAAAATCACGAATGGAAAATGCCTCCAGCTGTGTTCCGACTGCATCTGCAATATATACTATTAAAGGAATAAAAGCAGCTAAGAGAATATTTTGGGAAAGAGTTGATTCAAAATTGTTTACAATTTTAGCAGCTAAAATTCCTCCTATTAATCCTATTATCAACCAGAGTAAACGATGTTTAATAGATTGAAAAATTGAAAGTTTAAAAATATCATCATAATTGCTGTGGGAATGCCGTATTCCTGCAAGATGAAATTTTTCTTCTATATGTTTTCTATGCAAAATTTCTAAAATATTCTGTCTTGTAACTGCCCCAAGAAAAATAAGATCGCTATTTACTACCGGTATTGCTGAAAGCCCATGCTTTAAAGAAAGATGTGCTACAAATTCAGGCTTATCTTCTGGATAAATTTTAATTAATTTTTTATTTTTAATTAAGCTTTTAATTTTTGCTGACTCCAGATTATTGTACAGATCTTTATGAGAAATCACCCCTACAAGCTTTTGAAAATCATCAATAATATAAATGTATTCTATTGATTCTATTTTATTTATATTTTCTTTTAAATAATCTTTAGTTTCTTTTACAGAATAATAATTTGGAACTATTGGAACATTTAAGACCATATAAAAACCTGCTGTCCCTTTTTTCCAAGTTTGACTCTTTTTTAGCATAGATAAATATACAAAAATGAATTTATAATACTTTATAATATTATTAGAAGCTTATTTTTTCTTAAGAAATTTAAGAAAATTATAATTAATACAAAAATCTTTTTTACCTGATTTGTATTCTTCATATGCATGCTCTATAATTCTTAAAACTTCATTATAATCTTTTGCTAAAAATATTAAATCAAATTCGGTTCTATCAAAATATCCCCTTTTAAGAGGTCCATTTTCTAACCATTTTAAAAGACCTTTCCATTGATCTCCCATTAAGATTATTGGAATGTTACGCAGATGCTTTACTTGAACAAGCTGCCAAGTATATAATAACTCCAATAATGTTCCTACTCCTCCTTCCGCTACAACAACTGCATTGCTTAGTAACATAAAATTATCTAGTCTAGAAGAAAATCTATCGAATCGTTTTTCAATATCCACAGAACCGTTAGTTTTTTGTTCTTTAGGCAATATAATTGAAAGCCCTATTGAACGAGAGTGTGTCAATTTTGAACCACTTTTATGACCAGAATTTGCTGCTTCCATTGTTCCAGGCCCTCCTCCGGTAACAACATCTATACCTTTTTCTCCAAGAATTTTTGCCAGTTTGTATACTTGTTTATAATTCTTATCTCCTTTTTTTATTCTTGCTGATCCAAAGATACTAACCCTAAATCTTTTCTCTTTTATCTCTTTTTCGTATGTGTTTATTTTTACTTTAACCATGAAGAATTTTCCTCTTGTTTTTAAATAAATAATTTAACTTTTTAAATGCTTCTTTAGGACTATAGGAATCTGAAATAAATGATCCTGAATTTATTATATTGACACCTAATTTAGCTAATTTTGAAGCATTTTTTTCATTTACCCCCCCATCTACTTGAATGATTATTTTTTTATCTAATTTTCTTAATTTTTTTATTTTTGTGTATACTAATGGAATAAATAATTGGTGTTCTTTACCTGGATACACTCCAAGAAATAAAATTCCATTAACTTGAGATAGATATGGCGTGATTGATTTAATTTGTGTTTCTGGATTAATTGCGATAAAAACCTTTAATTTTTCTTTTTTTATTTGATTGATTAGTTTTAGCGGATATTTTGTTGATTCAAGATGAAAGATAATTTTCTTAAATCCTTTGTTCTTAATTGTATTTATGTATTTTTCTGGATGAAAAATCATGAGGTGCGCCTCAAAATTTTTCTTAAACTTTTTGAGATCTGGAATTTTTGATATTTGAATTGACTTTGATTTAACGAAAGAACCATCCATGAAATCTATTTGAATGTTTTTCGTTAAAGGCAAAATTTTATTAAATCTTTCTTTAAATTGTTCTTGAGATGTTGCAAATACTGTTGGAATTATTGAATTCATTTTATTTTTTCCGGTAATTAAAAATTTTGTTATATGTTTGATGATCCACAATATTAAGAATAAATAATAAAATTTCTACTTGTGTTCCAGATAATGTATAAATCATTCTCCAATAATTTGATAATTCCTGTCTATAAAGATTTTTAATACCTTCTTTAATAAATTCATCTGGGATTAATTCTTTTCTAATAGGTTCTCCGAATTGAGGATTATCTTTTAAGATTATGAACATTCTTTCTATTGATTTGACTATAGACTTTGATTCTTTATCATCTCTTTTTTTTAAGTCTATATAACTTTCCTTTGCCTGCCCTTTCAAAATTATTCTTACCTCTTTTCCTAAGAACATATTATACTTCCAGCCCGTCCTCTAACATTTTTTTAAGATATTCTGGCGATGAATATATCCATTGCACTCCTTTTGGGCCATAAATTATTTTCCCACTTTTCCATAAGTATTCCAATATTATTACAAGTGTCTGGTGCATTATTTGTTTTGGAAGTTCTTTTTTTAATTCTGAAATTTTCATTGGAACGTCTCTATGTTCTCTTAAAAAATCTTCCACCATTAAAACAGTAGTAAGATTTGGATACCTTTTGATTTTATTATTTTCTTCAATTAGCTCTTCGTTTGTAAATTTCAATTTTTGCTTCATTTTATACTTTTTATGTATCAATTGATACTTTTTAAGTATTTAAATGTATCTTTTAAATTGGATAATTATTTTTTATAATTGTTGTAATGATTTAAAACAAATTTAATTCCGATTAACTATTAGTTCCATTCCTTTCTTAATTCATCTTTTAATTTTTGAGAATCAATTTTTAAATCCTTAAATGAACCGAATAAATCTTTTCTATTCTCAAAGTCAGAAATTTTCTTTAATCTTCTTTTATGTCTTTCTTCATTAGAAAACTTTATGCTTAACCAAAGTTTTATTGACTCTATTGCTTGATCTTCCGTTAAGAATCTTGCGCCCAATGATAAAATATTTGCGTTATTATGTTCTTTAGATAACTTTATTATTTCTTGGCTGTAATGGTATAAGACTACTGCCCTAATTCCCTTTACTTTGTTAGCTATAATTGCTTCGCCCTGACCTGAACCTCCTAAGATTATACCTAATGAATTTTTATTTTTTGAAACTGCGTTTGCAGTAGGAATAATATAATCTGGATAATCATCATCCTTATCATATTTTTCTGGACCTAAATCAACAAAGCGTATACCTTTATTTTTTAAATAATTTTTAATTTTTTCTTTTAACTCGAAACCTGCATGATCTGCACCTAAATAAATTGTTAGCTGCTCTTTTTTCATAAATTAATAAGTTATCCTTTATTTTTAAGATTATGGTGCCTGGTAACGGTTATTTATGATAAAAGATATTTCTCATTTACAACTAGAATATTACTTAATTGTCTCAATGTATTGAAGGATTTAATTGACTTGTTCATATTAACAACTACCTCTTTTGCACAGGCACAAAGTCTTAATGCATATGATCCATTATAATAATATTTGGTCATTAATATTAGTCTATTAAAAAAATTATTCTGTCGTTAGACGAATAATTTTTTAGTCAATTTTCAAAACTGCTAAATTTTTGACTCTGATCTGTTACCAGGCACAGATTATCCATCAAGATAATGCCCTGACGGGCAGCTTCGCTTACGAATTTCAGCATTTTATTCGAAAGTAAATTTCTCATAAAATCTATTTTGGTTGAATTTACTTCAAGCAAAATAACTCTCTTTCCATAAACTTGTTTAAAATTTATATACCTAAATTTAATGCCCTGCGGGCAGTTCTATTATTGTAATTCATTCGGAAGTAAATTCCTCATGAATTCTATTTTGGCTAAATTTACTTTAGACAAAATAACTTTCTTCTCATAAAGTGTTTATACTTTATATACTAAAATTTAATTATATTTAAAACCCTATTTCCTTTCTTACTATAAAATGTTCTCTTTTTCTAAATCTCTCCACTATACTTCTTTCTGCACTTACTACTAAGTCTATTCCCTCTCCCGTTATTCTTTGTAATAGGGAACCTTGAAGATCTTCAACTTCTTGATAATTTACTATCCTTCCATCATATTTTCTGTCCATTTTGTCAAAGAAAACAATTTTAAGTTGAATATAAGAGCTGTCTGTGGATTGTAGAGTTATCCTACTATATCCTTCGGAAAGAGGTTCTATTGCAGAGATTAATCCCGTTGTTTCAAAAGTATTAGTTACTACCATTTTGTTTAAAATTTAGTTTCTGAACTATTTGAGAAGTTGACTTGCCCTCAACAAAAGGAATTATTTTTATTTCTCCCCCATAACCTCTGACCGTTTTTCCATCTAGATTACTTTCAAGAAGCTCTATAGTATAATCTCCGCCTTTTACATAAACTTCTGGCTTTAAGATAGAGAGATACTTCTCCACTGTTGTTTCTGGAAAGATAATTATATAATCTATAAACTCGAATGAAGATAATATTTCTGCTCTCTCACTTTCTGATTGAATTGGTCTTTGGGGTCCTTTTAATATCTTAACCGATTCGTCTGAATTAATTCCTATAATTAAAACATCTCCTAGTTTCTTTGCTTCTTTTAAATATCTTGTATGACCTACATGTAATAAATCGAAACATCCATTTGTCCAGACTATTTTCTTTCTCTTTTTTCTTAAATCATCTACAATTCTTTGCAATCTGTCCAAACTTATAATCTTACTTTCTTCTTTAATAAATTTAGAAGTTAATTCCGATAGACTGACGGCATATGTTCCAGCTTTTTCTACTTTAATTCCAGCTGCATGATTGCCTATTATTGCAGCCTGGCTTAATGATGCTCCCCCGACAATTGCAAGAGCTATTGCAGCGATTGCAGTATCTCCCGCTCCAGTAACATCGAAAACTTCTTTTGCATAAGTGGGAATATTAGTTATTTTTTCTGAAAACAAAGCCATTCCATTTTTTCCCCTTGTAACTAAGATATCTGTTTGCAACTCCATTTTTAATTTTTCACCTGCAGAATCTATATTGTTAAGGGAAGTCATTTCGAATATCTCTTTTTCATTGGTTTTTATCAATAACACTCCTTTGAATAAATCTTTATTTGCAGGTTTTGGATCAACAATTATCTTTTTTCTAAATTCGGATAAAGTGCTGATCAAATCAGAATTTATTGCACCTTTATCATAGTCTGAAATTATTATCAAATCTGCTTGCAGCGCTTTCTTTTTAAGCTCTGATTTGAAGAAATGATTAAAAGTTTTTTTGTATATTTTCTCAAAATCCATTCTGGCCAGCTGTTGATTATTTCCCATGACTCTTATTTTCTGAATAGTCCTCTCATCTTCCTGCAAAAAGCTTTCTATTTTAAATTCAAGCAACAATTTTTTTAATATCTCTGCTTGATGATCTTTGCCAATAAAAGAAAATAATGTTGCCTTTCCGCCTAATGAGGAAATATTAGCAGCTACATTTCCTGCTCCGCCTAAAGAATGAAATTCTTGCTCGACTTTCACTATTGGGACTGGCGCCTCTACATTTATCCTGGTAACCTCGCCCTTAAAATAGGTGTCAAGCATTATATCTCCAACTACTAGAATGTTTTTTTCTTTAAAATTATTCAATATATCTAATTCATCAAGCATATTTTTAGCAATCGAGCAGGCTTTTTAATTTTTATGATATTGGGGGGTTTTGAGAATTTACGTTTTTGCTGGATATCTCTCATTGACTATTAATCTATCTTCTTCAGAACTTTTTCCGGTATGGTAAAGAACTTCTTCATAAAGATGATGCCTTATTGCAGTTGAGAGAACATTAGGAGTTAAACCCTTTCCTGCAGAATATCTTATTGCGCGACTAACAGCAAGAGCTGATTTTGGCAGTGCTCCAAAATAAGGCATTAGGGAAGGTATTTCTCCATTTAAATGTACATCTAAACCTGCGCTTGCCTTTTGCACTATTCTTCCGGAATCTTGTCTTAAACTAGCAATGTTTTGAAGCAATGCTTTTGCTTTTATATCTCCTTGATCTGCTAAAGTAATTAGATGACTTTCTGTTTCTCTACCTAATCTATCGTAACTAAATGGCTGAACGCTTTTAAGATATGAACTTGCTAACTTATCTCCTTGAGGAACACAGCAAAAGAAATTAAAATGTCTCCTTAATTCTCTGTTTTGTTCGCGGTAAGTTTCTAAATCATCTGGAGAGAGCCAAACAGAGGCATCATTTTTTAATTGCTCTAATTTAGGCCCTACCCAATCTTTTACAAAACGCAAAACTGATCTTTCGAAAAATGTATCTGGAACATCACTATTATCTCCTTTATAAAATCCAAATTTCTCGCAATATTGCCCTAATTTAGTTCCTTTGTATGGTGCAAGAGTGGAAGCCCAAGCAATGTCCGGTTGCAACTTAAGATTTAATTTAATTAGGCCTATGTCAGCATCTAAATTTGTATCTGTTCTTTCTTTTGTAGCTCCATAGGGGAGAGCGGTTATTTGCTCTGTTCTAAATCTAAAGGCCCTATCTTTTAATGCTTTAGTCCCATTAATCATTGTTTCTTCCGGCATGGCTCTATCTAAAACTTCATGCCTAATATGATAATCTGCGGCCTCAATAGCGAGAGTTAGGCCGAAACAACCTGCTTTTTTTAGGAGATCTAATCTTCGTTCATCTTTAGTCATCTCCCACCTCATTTGAGCGTGATAAGGAATACCTACTTCACTAGACCACCTTTGTGCAAATTTAGGCATCCAATCAGTAAGATCGAACCCATGAACATCATCTTGGCAGTATAAAACTTGAGTAGACCAATTTTGCGCAATTTCCGCTGACTCTTTCATTACGTCATCAACAGAACGGATGTTAAGAGGAAAAAGTCTTCTTTGGGCAGATTTGTGATGACCTTCTCCAAAAATATTATTACTTGACGCTCCTAAAACACTTAGAGAAAGATTATCCTTGACTCTTTGAATTATTTCTGGAGGGGCGGCTATGTCTCCAGGTTCACTGCTATTGTAACAATAAGTGCATTTGTATGGACAACCAGTCATTGTAATAAAACTCTTAATTTTACTCTTTGCATGTTCTGGATATTCTAAATAAAAAGTTTTTCTATCCGGGTGAGGAAATCTTTCTACTGAACTCATTGGATGAATTCCTTTTGATAACTTTCCTTGTAGAATTCTTTTTAATGCTCCAAATCCCTCGCTCATTACTACAAAATCGGCTATCTGAGAAGATTCTTGAGGAAAGTAAGTAGGATGAGGTCCGCCAACAACGGTTGCAACTTGAGGATTATCTTTTTTTAATTTTTCAAAAGCCTCGCGAAGAGGAATATGATTTCCAGTATAAACATTAAAACCAACTACATCAGGTTTATATTCATCAACTGTTTTAAAAAAATCAACATAATTGTGGTCTTTCACTAAAAAATATTTTCTATCCCACCCTTCATCTCTTGCTAAACCTCCCAAATGTAATAAACCTAAAGGCTCAATGACTGAATAGCTGGCACCTAAAAGTATCCTCTTTTTCCTCATATAAATCTTCTTTAAGAAAGTTATAAAAAACTATGTTACACTTTAAAAGTAATTATTACATTCTATGATTTATTTTATTAATCTAGAGGTTTTGCAGATTGGATCTCACTATCATCTCGCCAAGCTGGATCAAAATCTTTTTTTGCCCTAGTATCTTTAAAGGATTTATAATAAATATAGAGGCGTGCAAAATAAAGTTGAATCAGCCAGTATACTTCTTTTAGATTTCTTGGATGAGTTAATGAAAAAACCAAACCCTCTTTTATTTCATTGAAGAATGATTTTGTTCTTGGCATGTCTGGAATTATTTTTGAAATATTCTCATGAGCTTTAATTGTTCTAACTCTCTGACTAACCCAGTCTTTCCAATTTGATGGATACTGAACAAAAACTTCTGCTTTAGAAGCATATCTAATTTTATAATTTTCTTTCCAAACAACATAAGGAATATAGCAATCCTCTGGGACGTCTGGTTGAGTTTCTTTAACTATTCCATTTCTTATTGCAAATAGATACCCTGAACATTGCATGAACTGATTATTCTTATCTAATTTCTTTCTTACTTTATCTATTCCATCATAAGAAATTTTTGCCCAATATCCAAATTTATTGTCTGAAGAATTTGTAGGCGCCGGTTTTCCAGTAATTGCTCCAACTTTAGGATCTTTAAAGATAGTAATTATTTCGTAAAGTGAATTCTCTGAAACATAAACATCTCCATCACTAAACACAAGGATATCATTATTATTCTTTGAAAAAAAAGTATCAAAAATCATATTCATAGCAAATGGCTTTCCTTCCCCCGGGTCTAAAATAAAATCAAAACGTTTATCTTTAATATTATTTTTTAAGAATTTTTCAGTTTCTCCGAATGGATCCACAACAATTACTTTTAACTTTTCTTTAATTTTCTGACCTAGAAATATTTTTACTGCTCTAAGTGTAGCTTTAGGTTCTTTATAAGAGGTAATAATAACTGTGATCATATTACTCGACCTCGAAAGGATAATCTTCCGGCCTTATTACAACTATTTTTTCTCCAAGTGAGGATTTTGCAACCAGTCTAACTTTTTTTGTACCTTGCTTGCCAATGTCTGAAAGTTCTACTTCCTCAATTAAAAAAATTTTACCTGCGATCAATATTTTATCTTCTTTTTTTAACTCTTTTGCTTTTTTTCTCATATAATGGGGGCGTAAAATGATATTATAAACTTTATTACTAAAGTTCCTAAGTGGTGAACTTAGAGAGAAATAACAAAACCATACATTTATCGAAGAGAAGATTTATGATGGGAAACTATTTAAGCTTAAAAATTGAGATTATATCATTATATAAAAAGGTGAAAAATGTTAGAGATGCTTATTAATCCCAAGAAGGCTGAAAGAAGACCATGGGAAATGTTTTTTATTGGTTTGCTTTACTCCAGCATTTCGGTTTTGCTAGTGAATTGGGTTTTTGTGAAAGATGCAGTACTTAAATCACAAGGAGGAATTTTAGTAATTTTATTTACTGTATTGTTATCCATGCCTTTTATTTATTACACTTTAAGGCTTGAAGAAAAAGGCATAGTTAGAAATAAGGGAAGTATAGAATTGCTCAAAAGTCATAAAAGAGCAATATATGCATTTTTGTGGTTGTTTGTTGGTTTCACTGTTTCATTTGCATTTTGGTATACAGTTTTACCCACCACTGAAAGTTACCGAGTACAAATTGAGACTTATTGCATGATAAACAGGCCACAGAGTTTTAACGAATGCGTAAAACAATACGGGATAAAAGATTCTTCTCAGACAATAGGATTTCTTACAAATGGAGAGAGAATGTTCTTAATATTTACAAATAATTTATATGTATTGTTATTTACTTTAGTTTTTTCTTTAATATTTGGTGCTGGAGCAATATTTATCTTAGCTTGGAACGCTAGTGTTATTGGTGCAGCTGTGGGAATATTTACTAATTATGAATTAAAATCTCTTCCTCTTGGATTAGTAAGATTTTTTATACATGGAATACCTGAAATTGCAGCTTATTTCATTGTTGCTTTGGCAGGGGGCATTGTATCAATTGCAGTCACCAGACATGAAACAAAATCTGACAAATTCTGGAATGTACTGCAGGATTCTTTAAACTTGATTATATTGGCAGTGATTGTATTGTTTATTGCAGCAGTCATGGAAGTATTTATTACTCCTTTGTTGTTTTAGTAAAACTTTAGATATTTTTTAAATTTTAAGCATTAGATTATTAATCATTTTGTCCTGGACAACAAGATTTAATAAGTAAACGTTTTAACTTTAAAATAATGTACAAATTAATTAAGTTTGTAAGACTCGTCAGAGAAGGTAAAGACTTGAAAGATAAGTTTATCTTAATTATTTATATTCTAAACATTTTAATTTGGAGAGCATTGGGGTTTAAAAAAAATCCAAAATTTATTTGGGGAGTTACTATAAAGAATAAAGATGGGATATTTTACTGCGGCAACTATGCTGATGCTGCATGGACTGCCAGCTCCAATTATGAAGTTGATGTTATAAAGAATTTAAAAATAAATGAAGGGGTTGTTGTTGACGTTGGTTCTAATATTGGAAAAATTACAGTTATTTTAAGTAATATGCTAAATAAAAATGGCAGAGTTGTTTCAATTGAACCATCAATTGAAAACTTTCAAATATTAAAAAGGAATGTTTTTGAAAATAAATTAAAGAATGTTATTCTTGAAAACTGCGCCGCATCATCTAAAGATGGATTTGTTGACTTTTACATTGAAGACTCTGGAACCAGCGGGCATTCTATATCAAAAAAAGTTGGAAAAAGAATTAAGGTTAGATCTTTAACAATCGATAAGATTCTCCAAAAACATAAAATTGGAAAGATTTCTTTGATGAAAATAGATGTTGAAGGTGCTGAAGCTGAGGTATTAATAGGTTCTAAGAAGACTTTGAAAAATCACCCAATTATCATATTTGAAGCTTGGAATGAGGAATTCTTAAATAAGATAGAAAAAATCCTTAAACCAATTGGATATAAAATAAAAAAAATCTCGCAAGAGAATTACTTAGCAGAATTTCATAATAAGAGAATGCTCTAGCAGCAACTTCAATAAGTGTACAACATATTTAGGAATTGAGTCAAGAGTGAATCTTGCCTAAATTCTATTTTGATTGAATTCACTTCAAGAAAAATAACTATGTTTCATAATCTTTTTAGATTATATTAAAGAAGTAAACTCAAATTTGGATTCAAAGTTAAAGGATAAGAAACAATTCCATTAATTATAGAGAAATTTGAAAACGACTCAAAAATGTAATAATTCAAAATTCTCTATAAGGATTTTGTGTTTATTTTATCTAATCAGGCAATACAACAGTAAAATTGAAACATTTATAAAAGAGGGTTTTTATAAATTAAAAGGTTAAAAGTATGGAAAAAAGTATCGTACAAGGGGAAAAAAGATTAATTGAAGAAAAATCTGGTAAATTATCTGAAGATGAAGTTATAAAAATAAGAAAAGAGAAGGTAATAAAATTCTTAAAGTCCAATTATAATTGGATAGTTTATGCGATATTAGCAATTATTGTCTATTTAGCGGTTAAAATCAGAATAAGCAATTTGCCAGGTTTAAAGGACATTACAACTGGAACATGGACATTAGGGCCAGACTTAGACCCTTTCTTATTTTTAAGATGGGCAAAATATATTGTTGAACATGGAAGCATCATGGCTGTAGATACATTGAGGTTTGTACCTGTTGGATATGATACTCGCGGCGAAATGATGTTATTATCTTATATGATTGTCTGGTTCCATAAATTTGCTGTTTCTTTAGGATTTTCTAGCTCTGTAACTCAATCCGTAGTTTTATACCCTGTTTTTATGTTTGGTTTAACTGTAATTGCATTCTTCTTTATGACCAAAAGATTATTTTTGAAAAGCTTAGGTGAGAAAAATTCAAATATCCTTGCATTGATTGCTTCTTTTTTCTTAAGCGTTATGCCTCCGTTACTACCAAGGACAATTGCTGGAATTCCAGAGAAAGAATCCACAGGATTTTTGTTTATGTTTCTAGCTTTCTATTTCTTTATCTGCGCTTGGGAAGGCAATAAAGATTATAAAAAGTATTTGTACGCTTTACTTGCTGGCTTAAGTACCGGAATTATGGCTTTAATTTGGGGAGGTTATCAATATATATTTGTTACTATTAGTCTTTCTCTTTGTATTTCATTTATTTTAAATAAGATAGATAAAGAAAAGATTAAGATAATTGTTATTTGGTTAGTTGTATCATTCGCTTTGATGAATATATTCTCTTCCAGATATAATGTTAAAGGTTTGCTTAGTTCAAGTGTAATTTTATTTTCAATCTTACCAGTTTTGTTTTATTTTGTCAATAATTATTTGATGGAAAATAGAAAAATAGAAAAATATTACGATAAACACCTAAACCATATCCCTAAACCTCTTATTGCGATAGTTTTGACATTAATAATTGGAATATTACTAAGTAGTTTGGTATTCGGCCCATCTTACACTGTTACTAAATTTGGTGACTTAAAAAAGTTTCTTGTTAACCCAATTACTGACAGATTTGGAGTTACTGTTGCAGAGAATAGACAACCTTACTTTAATGAGTGGGAGAGCAGCTTTGGACCGCATATTAAAGAAATTGCAATATCTTTTTGGTTGATGATTATTGGTTCGATATTCCTAGTTTTTATTTTGCCAAAGGAATTGAAAATTAAAGAAAGAATAATTACGGCCGCATTATACTTTGTTCTTATACTAGGAATAATATTTAGCAGATATAAACCAGACAGTATTTTAAATGGAGAAAATTTCATAAGTCGATTAGTTTATCTTGGAGGATTAATCTTATTTGTTATTGTGTTTGGATTTTATTACTTTAAATATTATAAGAGCGATGAAATAGCAAAACTAAAGTCGACTGATTTTGGTCTTATCATGACTATCGCCTTCTTTATCTTTGGAATCATATCCGCCAGAGGAAGTGTAAGAACTATAATGGTGCTAGTACCTCCTGCGTCAATTTTAATTTCATTTTTGATTGTTATCTCTATAGTCTATTTAAGGAAAACAAAAGATGAAACTTTAAAAGCTGTGTTATATTTAGTTATCGGTTTAGTTTTAATAAGTTCTATCTTTTCCGGGTATGTTTTTTATAAGTCTATAAATGCCGAAGCCCGTTCTTATGTTCCATCCATTTATACTCAACAATGGCAGAAAGCAATGTTCTGGGTAAGAGAAAGCACTCCAAAAACAGCAGTTTTTGGACACTGGTGGGATTATGGATATTGGTTACAGTCAATAGGAGAAAGAGCCACTGTACTTGATGGAGGTAATGCGATGAGATTCTGGAATCATTATATGGGAAGATTTGCTTTAACAGGATCGAGCAATGAAGAGGCTTTAGAATTCCTATATTCTCATGATACAACTCACTTTTTAATTGACTCTACAGACATAGGCAAATATTCTGCATTCTCTTCCATAGGAAGTGATATTAATTATGATCGAGCCAGTTATATCCCTACAATTTACAGAGATGTAAATCAAGTTCAGGAGAAGAAAAATTCCACTATCTTTGTTTATTCCGGAGGGATTGGTTTAGATGAAGATATTAATTACAATGATAATGGAACAAAAATATTTTTACCTTCAGGACAGGCTGGACTAGGGGCAATATTAATAGAAAAAAACTTGAATGGAACTATTATTGAACAGCCAAAGGGAGTTTTCGTCTATTTAGGAAAGCAATATACCCTGCCTTTGAGATATGCCTATTTCAATAATAAATTTAAGGACTTTGGAACAGGAGTAGAGTCAGGCATTTATATTTATCCTAGATTTATTCCAACATCTCAAGGAAGTTTGCAAGTGGATTTAGATGGAGCTTTATTATACTTGAGCAAAAGAACTGTAAAATCCCAACTTGCGAGATTATATCTATACAAAGAAGATAATAAATACTTTAAATTGGTTCACAGTGAAGATGATTTAATAGTTGCTCAAATAAAAGAACAGAATCCAAGTTTTAAAGATTATGATATTGTTGATTATCAAGGGTTAAGAGGCCCGATTAGAATATGGGAAATAAGTTATCCTAAAGACATTAAACTAATAAAAGAATATTTAAGTACAACTGTGCCTTATAATAAAACCTATGCTATGCCTTGAGGATTAAAATGAATTATATATTATTGGTTCCGATATTAGTGAGTTTTTTCTTGACATTCTTTTTAATTCCAAAATGGATAAAGAAAACAAAAGAAATAGGCATTGTTTGGGAGGATATGAATAAAATAAAATCTGAAAAAGTGAGCGGCAGCGGGGGAGTTGTGGTTGTACTTGGATTTACAATAGGGGTTTTGTTTTATGTTGCTTATAGGGTATTTTTTCTTGGATCTCATAATGGTTCCTTAGTTGAAATATTTGCAATGATGGTTACAATATTGCTACTTGCTTGTATTGGGTTTACAGATGACTTATTTGGATGGAGAAAGGGAGGATTATCAAAGAGATCAAGAATAGTCTTAGTTGCCGTAGCAGCCATACCTTTGATAGCAATTAATGCAGGTAGAAGTTCAATTTTGTTTCCGTTTTTTGGAGAAATAGAGCTTGGAATTATTTACCCTCTAGTTTTTATATCCTTAGGAATTGTTGGAGCAACCACTACATATAATTTCTTGGCTGGTTTTAATGGACTGGAAGCGGGAAACGGGATATTAATTTTATTTGGATTAACCATAGTTTCATATTTTACAGGAAATTCTTGGCTAGCGGTAATCTCTCTTTGCATGTGTGCTTCCTTATTTGCCTTCTTAATTTTTAACTTTTGCCCTGCCAAAGTATTCCCCGGCGACTCATTAACGTACGCAGTGGGAGGATTAATAGCAATTGTTTCGATACTGGGTAATTTCGAAAAGATAGCAGTGTTTTTTTTCATACCTTATATGGTTGAGTTTATTCTTAAAATGAGAGGAAGATTAAGCAAATATAGCTTTGGCAAGGTACTTGCGAACGGAACACTCGATTTAAACTATGATAAAATTTATAGTTTAAATCATTTATCCATATATTTAATGAAAAAAATTAATGTAAAGCCAACTGAAGTTAGAGTTGTTCTGAGTATATGGGTATTTCAAATTTTATTAATAATTATAGGGTTTATACTTTTTAAAAATGGAATCTTTAATAATTAATGCGCTACCCGTGCAAGGGTGCTCACGCATTAGGAGCTCACTTCTTATAAAATAACTATCTTTATATAAGGTTGTTAAACTTTATATAATAATTAAAAGCCAGATACAAATCAATATAAATAGCATTTATTAGGTACCACAATGCAAAAGATCTCAATTATAATTCCAGCTTATAACGAAGAAAAGAGGATAAGCAAGACACTTGAGCACTATGCTAAATATTTTGAAAATTTAAGAAAAGAAAAAAAATTGGATTATGAAATTTTAATCGTAATTAATAACACTACTGACAAAACAGAGGAAATTGTAAAAAGTTTTATTAAAAAAAATAAAAGAATATTGTACTTAAACTTAAAACAAGGTGGAAAAGGGTTTGCAGTAATTGAGGGATTTAAGGATGCATTAAAGAGAAAAAACGATTTAATTGGTTTTGTTGATGCTGATATGGCTACGCTTCCAGAAGAATACCTGAAATTAATTAAAAATATTGAAGGTTTTGATGGCATTATTGCAAGCAGATATATAAAAGGAGCCATTATAGACCCCAAACCAAGTTTGCAAAGACTGCTAGCAAAATGGGCATTTAATTTTGTTGTTAGAATCTTTTTATTTCTTCCATATAAAGACACTCAATGTGGTGCAAAAATTTTTAGAAGAAAATCCATAATGGATGTCTTGCCTAAAATAAGCATGTCTCAGTGGGCTTTTGATGCTGAACTGCTTCTAGAATTAAAGAAAAAGAAATTTAAAATAAAGGAAATTCCGACAATTTGGTCCGATAAAGAATATTCGACTATCAATTTCTGGAAAGCCGGTCCAAGGATGGTTTTAGGGATAATAAGATTAAGGATTTTGAATTCTCCTTTCAAGAACTTTATAAAGATATATAGTTATATCCAAATAAAATGAACTCTAGTTCAAGATAATATTTAAAATAGCCAGGAAGTATAAAAAACAATGGATAAAAAAAAATTAGTAATTATTCTTATAAGTTTAATCATACTGTCTGTATTTTTAAGATTCTTATCTTTAAATAAAGACTATTCAGCGGATGAGAGTGATTTTGTTTATTCTGCTTTGGCACTCCGAGACACTGGCAGACCTCTTTTTTACCATTCTGGACAACAACCAAATGAGCTTGCCCTTTGGCATCCTCCTTTTTACATATTCATGCTGTCACTTATCTTAAAATTAGGAGAAAATGAAGAATTTGTCAGATCTTTTAATGTATTACTATGTATATTATGCTCTTTGGTAATTTATTTAATAGCTGTATTTAAACTGCCTAAAGAAGAAGGAAAATTCATAGGTTTACTATCTGCATCTCTTTTTTTAATTAATTACTTTGTTTTTTCTTCTTCCTTAGTTATAGATATAGATATGTCAGAAACATTCTTTCTTTTGCTTTTTATTTACTTTTTTTTGATTTGGGATAAAAAAGATAAAAAAGCATACTTTTACTTAAGTATTTTTTCTCTTTTTTTAGCTATATTTAATAGATTTCAAATTGCATTTTTTGTTTATGCTGCTGTGGGCTTCTATTATCTTAAAATAAATAAGTTAAATAAAAAATTTAAAAATTATTTCTTAATTGGAGTGCTATCATTAACAATTTTTTTAATAATTTGGGGAGGATACAGTAGTTTTATAGAAAATGGAAAATTCTTCTCTTTCTTTGAGCATAATCTTAGATTGGGAAGCACGCAAATTGCAGACATTAAAATTTATGCTTTTAGTTTTTTACTAAATATCTCCCAAATTATTAGACTATTTTCCCTCCCTTTTATTATTTTACTAATATTTAGCATATTACATTACTATAAAAATAAAAATTTTTTTACAAATGTAATTGTTATTTATGCTTTATCTAGTTCATTATTCTTTGTCCTTTTACCAAGGCCGGCTTTCGGATTTCCAAGATACTTTCTTTCTGCAATGCCTGCATTTTGTCTTTTGATGGGAATGTTTGTATACGAGCGTCTTAAAAACATTGACATATCTAAATTTTTAATTTTACCATTTATCCTCTCTTTAATTACATTGATTTCTTTAACTGCACTGCAAGTGCAAACTACTACTTATTCCAGCGACGGATTAATAAAATCTACTAACCTTTCTGATCTTGCATTTGAAGTGTTTAGTAGTTCAACATTACTTTTAATTTTATTTATGAATAAAAAGAAAAGAAAAATTATATTTATTATATCATTAGTTTTTTTATTCTTTATTTATTCTTTTTATCATAATTTTAGTTATGTTCAATCAACCGAGTATGATAAAGAAGCAGGATTATATATTAAAGAACACACCCAAGATCAAGATTTGATTATAGCTCCAAAATCAGTAGGAAAATATAGCGAAAGATTCTTTTATGCAAACAATAATTACAAGCCTCGCTTGGATTTAACAATAAGCTATCTAAATGAGTATGTAAAAAAGAGTTATTTAAATCCTAAAATGGATGAAGAATTTTTTTGGAATGGTGGAATGTATGGGGGTTTAAATTATCCAATTCCAGACCAAGAAACGCTCAAGAATATAAAATATATAGTATTGTATTATAGAATAGAAGGCAGGCGAGCAGAAAAACAAATTGGAGATTTGTACATTTACTATGTCAAAAATTAAAATTGTTAATCTTATATACAAATATTTAAATGATGAATCCAGTTAATGAAGTATGAAAAATATAGTTTTGTTATATGATTTCTTATCTGAGGATGGAGGAATTGAAAGAGTTTTGGAATTTCAAGCAAAAACCCTTAGATCCGCAGGATTTAATGTAAAAATTGCATTTGCATTTGTTAATGAAGAAAGCAAGTCGAGATTTAAAGATTTTGAAGTAATAGAATATTCGAAACTTCCTTTTGGCTTAAAAAACGAAACGTTTCAAATCCTTCTAAGTTTCTTTAGCAATAGATCTCTAAAATATTTTTCAGATAGTGAATTGATAATTACTCATTCTTTTCCCTCATCATATATAGCTTATAGATTAAAAAAGAAAAATTGTACGCCTTATATTCAATTTCTACACCATCATCCTCAATTTTTATATTTTAGAAAAGTGGAATGGGCAGTAAATACTCTAAAAAGAAAGATTGCTTTTTTTGCTGGATTTGTTGGAGGTTATTTTCTAAAAAAAGTTGATAAAAAATGCGTTAATTCTGCCGATGGAATTATGGTTAATAGTAACATGGTAAGTAAGATAGCGGCTAATTTATATAATGTAAAAAGCGAGGTCATTTATCCGCCTGTTGATGATACATTTTTAAGAACTAATTATGATAAAAATACCTTAAGAAAATACAAAATTGAAGGAAATTATATACTTGCTTCTGGAAGAATCGTGAAATTAAAACGTTTTGATTATCTACTAGAAGCATTTTCTAAACTACCTGAGAATCTAAAAAAAAATAATCAAATTATTTTTGCAGGCAAAGAAAATGAAAAGGAAAGAGAAAATTTAGATATCCTTGCTAAAAACCTAAATATTTCAGATAAAGTTAGGTTTTTGGGCCCCATAAATAAAAAAGATCTAGCTTCACTATATTCGTTTGCTAAATTAACTGTATTGACTTGCCCTGGAGAGTATTTTGGATTAGTTCCTGTTGAAGCGATGGCTTGCGGCTGTCCTGTAGTGGCTTGGAAGGATAATTCCGGTCCTGAGGAAACGGTTAAAAATCAAATAAGTGGTTTTCTTACTAAACCTTATGACACAAGCGAATTATCTAAAAATATACAAAAAACATTAGAAAAAAAATGGGATAAAAAAAAGATTATTCGCTCTATAGATAAATTTTGCGGGAAACAAATTAAAAATTATTTTTTGAGGTCTTTGAGTAAAGTTAAATTTTAAAAAGAGTTTTAAAATAATATAAAGATATTATTTTTTTGCAATTACTAGAAGATTTGAAGCAAGTCTGGGTTCAAAACTAAATATTTTATCTATAAAAAGCAAACTTTTTGGGAGACCTTCATCGTATAATGCTCCTTTTACTGAAATATTCCTAAAATTGTTCATCTTTAGCATGTCCTTTAATGCTGCAATAGTAAATATTCTTATATGGCCTACAGGCTGACTCTCTTTTTTAAACCTCTTTAAAACGCCTGCACCAACTAGTTTAGATTTTGTTGATGGCTCTAAAAAAAGAGGCTGTATTCCTAGAGGCATAAAAATTCTGTTAAACCAGGCACATAAATTCGGAGTAGAAAAAACAATATGCCCTCCCTTTTTGAGTATACGGTTTACTTCTGAAAGAAAATAGTCCGCATTATACAAATGTTCTATAATCTCTCCAGCGTAAATTATATCAAATGAGTTGTTATCAAAAGGAATTCCCTCCTCCAAATTGACTCTTTTCACATCTAATCCGTGGCTCTTTGCTTCTTTAACTTCAACTTCTGAATAATCAATTCCTTTAATTTCTAGGTTCTTATTTTTAAATTTATTAAACATTATTCTCATAAACTTTCCATTCCCACATGCAATATCAAGAATTTTATCCTTATCTTTTAATATATTTCCTATAATTTTTAATGCTAGCTTTTCTCTTTGCCAGATAACTTTATTATCCCTATTCTTATTCCAATAATCATAATAGTCGATAGTTTTAACCATTTTTTTAAAATAATATCTTGCTTTATATGGTTATCTATAGTTAAGAATATTTCTTAATTTAATGATAACTGCTAACAGTTGAATAATAAAAGATATTTTTCATTTACAACTAATATATTGCCTTATTTTCTCAATTCGTTGAAGAATTTTATAGTTTAAAAAATCATTAACAACTACATCTTTTGTACAGGCTTAAAAGTTCATTATGCATAAACAATAATAATATTAGTTATTAATATTTGTCAATCAGAGAAATTAATCCGCCGATAGATGATTAATTTTTCAATCAAATTGCAAAACCAAAAGGTTTTGACTATGATCTGTTAGCAGTTACATTTAATGATTAGGTTTTTAAGGCCTTATTTCTAAACTCATATATGTGGAATGGAAAAAAGGTATCCGTAGTATTTCCCTGCTATAATGAGGAGAAAAATATTAGAAGAGCAATCAATGATTTTTTCTCCACTGGATATGTGGATGAATTAGTTGTAGTAGACAACAATTCAAAAGATAAATCTATGAGTGAAATTAAAAAAACTAAAGCAAAATATGTACTAGAGAAAAAACAAGGATATGGAAATGCTTTAATGAGAGGATTAAAGGAAGCAAAAGGAGACTTAATTATCACCGCAGAGCCAGATAATAGTTTTATTGGCAAGGATGTTATAAAGCTTCTTATTTATTCTGATGATTTTAATGTGGTATTTGGAACGAGAACCTCAAAATCATTAATCTGGGATGGAGCGAAAATGAATTGGTTTTTAAGATGGGGGAACGTTTTTGTGGCAAAACTACTAGAATATTTGCATAACGGGCCATGCCTTACCGATGTTGGATGCACTTTAAAATTAATTGATAAAAAATCATATAACTTTATTAAAGATAAGTTAAATGTTGGAGGTTCGCATTTTTCACCTCAATTTATGCTATTATGCATTAGGTCAAAATTAGAATGTGTTGAAATACCTGTGAATTACCGAGATAGAATCGGAGATTCAAAGATAACTGCAAATTTTTGGAAATCCTTTAAACTTGGAATGAAAATGATTGGCATGATAATTGAATATAGATTTAAGAAGATCTAAGAAATATAGTCATTCTAACCTAACCAAGCCTGCTTGCATCAATTCTTTTTTTTGCATCCGGATATTCATCTTTTAATTTGACCCAAAATTTAGGCAATTTCTCTGTTAATTCATAGCCTTCCCAGACTATTGGTTCCATGGGACCATTTTTCTTAGCCCAGTCAGCCATTCTCTTTAAGCCTTCTCTTAAAGAAGTTTTATCTTCGAAATTTAACAAATCCTCTGACTTTTGTGTTGTACAATGAGCGTGCTTTACTTCATGCCTTGATTCCACATATTGTATGGAAAGATCAGAATCCATTGCTTCCAAAACCTGAGTTGCTAATTCATTGATGGTGTAGGGTTTTGCAGCACCAATATTGATAATGTGATTTTTTGCTTTTTCTAAAAATGGTGCATTGGCTAAACAAGAAGCAACGTCCCCTATATAAGAAAATGCTCTTGTTTGCTCCCCATCTCCATATATCATTGGTGGCTGATTCTGCATTATTCTATTCATCCAAATTCCAATAACATTCCTATAAGGATCCCCTAGAAACTGTCTTTCACCATATACATTATGGGGGCGGGTAATTATATAATCCAGTCCAAATAAATCATGAGCACATCTTAAGTCCTGTTCAACTGCAAACTTTGCATTTCCATATGGATCCTCAGGTTTTGGGTAATCGTCTTCACTAAAGGGAGGATTACCAGAGCCGTAAACTGCCATAGAAGAGGTAAATAAAAAGGACTTCACTTTATTTTTAATTGCGGCAGTTACCAAATTTACTGAACCCATAAGGTTATTGTCGTAATTGTATGATCTTATAAAATGAGAAAGGCCTTCTGCCGCATAGGCGGCAAAATGATAAATAATTTCTTTTTCTTCCACTATTTCATCTATTAGCTTTTTGTTATTTATAGAGCCTTCTACAAATGTAGCTTTAGGGTTAACATTTTCTCTTAACCCTCCAGATAAATCATCTAGAATGGTAACCTGGTGGCCCTTACCAATCAAATAATCGGAAACATGGCTCCCAATAAACCCCGCCCCCCCAGTCACTAAAACTCTCTTTTTTTCCATATTGTTTTAATAAAATAAGATTATAAAAATTTAACTGCGAAATAATCATCTTTTTTGAGTAATATCAAATACATAGTCAACAGAATGGCCATTATTTTTTATTTTTGCAGGTCGCTATCTACCATCATTTTAACAAGTCCATCAAAATCAATGTTTGGTTTCCAATTTAGATCTCTTTGAGCGAGAGTACTGTCTCCCAATAATTGATGCACCTCAGCAGGGCGGTAATATTTAGGATGTTGAACTACTGCGCATGTTTGTTTTTTCTTTCTAAGATTATTTATATACTTATCGGCTTCTTCCTCTTTTAGGCCGTGCAAATCAAAAAATTCACAATCTAAATTGGCCATATTTAATGCTTTATCTAGAAATTCTCTTATGGAATGATTTTCTCCTGTGCTAACTACATAATCTTTAGGTTCTTTTTGTTGAAGCATTTGCCACATTGCATTAACATAATCTCCTGCAAAACCCCAGTCTCTTTTTGCATCTAAATTTCCTAAAATTAAGATATTGTCTTCTTTACGTTTAATCTCTCCAATTTTTTTAGTAATTTTTCTTGTAACAAATTCAGATCCTCTTCTAGGCGATTCGTGATTAAATAAAATTCCAGTAGATGTAAACATATTGTAGGATTCGCGGTAGTTTTTGGCAAGTTCAAAACCTGTAAGCTTACTTATCCCATATGGTGAGCGAGGATTAAATCGGGTATTCTCAGATTGCGGAGCAACACTCGCATTACCAAACATTTCAGAGGAACCTGCAAAGTAAAATCTGCCATTAGGGCTTCTCTTTTTTAATGCGGATAAAACATTATGCGTTCCTTCTATGTTAGTTTTAATTGTTGAAAAACTATCTTCAAAAGACTCTTGTACAAAGCTTTGCGCTGCTAAATGATATAATTCATCAGGCCTTATATTATCTACAATATCTATCATTCTTGAATAATTTTGAATATCTCCTGGATGTAAAAAAAGATTATCTTTTATATGATTAATTCTGCTTAATTTGTATTTCTGATCCTCTAATGCAGATCTTCGTACAACACCATGAACTTCATAACCTTTTTCTAACAATAACTCAGAGAGATATGAACCATCCTGCCCAGTAATGCCTGTAATTAATGCCTTCTTTTTCATACCTAGTGCTTTACTTGCTAATTTAAAAGAATTGTGGTGATTAGAATACTAATAAAAAGTTTATTCTCCTAATTAATACTTTAATTCGTAAACAACTAAAATTGGTTGTTTTTTTTCTGCATCTGCAAAGTATACTTGAACTGGAACTGCTATCTCCTTGTTTTTATCAGGCCACTCGTAAGCCCAAGCTGGAGTAAATACAGGCTCAAAAGCAGAGATAATAGCATATTTTGGCTTTATTTCCTTAATCTTTTCATTAAAATACTCTTCCGATAAGTTTGAAGAATCAAATCCGAAACTATAAACTTTTCTTTCAGAGTAGTAAGAATGCTGAGGTATTGAAGAACTAATTATTATATCTGTGGAAACTGAATTTTCTTTTACCCAGATTCCTGATTCTTTGACCTGCATGTATGAATTAACTTTTGCTTTTATTATTGAATCGGCATGAATAATTTGCGTATAAAAACCAAATAATGAGATCATTATTATTAAAATAGAAATGATTTTCTTATTGGACAATTTTTCTCCGACAAATTCTGAAAAATTAATTATTCCTTGAGAAGTAAAAACTAACATTCCAGGCAATAGAGGGAAGAACCAACGGTACTCAAAACTATCCGGTCTTAAAAATAATATAAATGCAATTAATACTGATAAAATCAATAGAAAATTTAATAGATCTGATTTAAATTTTAAGTTTGAACCATCGTTATTTAAAGTCCATAATTTTTCATAACTTAATGAGAGTCTAAAAACAAATATAGCAATGCCCAACAAAAATGAATAATATATTAAATTTGGAAGTTGTTGATTAATAGGCTGGAAAAACCCTTCAAATACGGTTAGATGAACCCAGGCAACACTCCTTTCTGGATGATAATATGAAGAAATAATAGGAATGGAAAATTTGCTTAAAATTACCATTAAAGCAATAAAAGCAAAAATTAGAAGTAAAAAAGAATACAGTGTATTCTTTTTGTTTTTGAATATGACATTCCCTTTTGAAAGGAGAATGAATATAAAAACTCCCGGAAAGAAAATTATATTTCCAGGTCTAAAAAATACGGCAGCCATTGATAAAATGAATACAAAATACAAAGAATGTTTAGATTTTATAAACAAAAATTTTTCTTTTTTTGTATAACATTTTACTAAAACAATTAAGGCAAGAAATTCGAAGATTAGAGAAATATTTTCTGTATGGAATCTATTGCTATAAAATAAATGCTCCCATAAGACTGATAGAAATAAAGCAGAGATTAAAGCAATTCTTTTATCAACATACATTTCCTTTATTAAGTAATAGGTAAGGAAAATTAAAAGCAAAGAAGGAATCAACAAAACGAAAAATCTTATCATTGGTTCGGTAAATCCTAATTTAAAAAATATAGAAACCAAAAATGGAAAAGTTGGCAGTCTAATTGATTCCAATTTATAATTGCCTAGACCAGCAAAGCTCTTCGCAGTAGCCATATAATCTGACTCATCCCACCATAAAGGTTGATTTATAGTTAGGCTAAAATAATAAATGCGAATTAAGAAAATAATTATAAATAATGAAATAATCAGACCTTTATAATTTCCTACAAATAAACTTTTTAACTTTTCCTTTCTCTTTTCTATTTCTTTATTCTCTTTTATACTTTTTTCCATGTTGATATTATATTTTATGCACTTTTATTTGTTTCTAATGGTATCTTCTATTTTTCCAATTACTTTATTCCAGGAGAATTTTTCTACACTTTTTTGTGCACTAGATTTTATCTTTAATAAATAGGATTTCTTCATTTCTAGAACTTGATCTATTTTTCCTGCTAAATCTAAAGGGTTGTCAAATTCAAAGAGAAAACCATTAACCTTATCGTTTATTAAATCCCTAATTGCTATGCTATCGCTTCCAATTACTATCTTTTCTCTTGCCATAGCTTCAATTAAAGATTGAGGCATGCCTTCTACTCTTGAGGGAAGTACAAAAATGCAACAAGAGTCTATTTTATTTATTTTCTCCATTATACCATAAATTGGTTCTGAGATGATTACCCTACCAGAAAGGTTTAATTTTTTTATAATCCCCTCAATTTGCTCAAAATATACTTTTTCCTTTGGTCCGACAATTTCAATTTTAATTTTTTTATCTTTGAGAAAAGGAATAGAATACATTAATGTTTCAATCTTCTTTTTTGGAGAAATTCTACCTAGAAATAGTATTTTTCTTTCAACTTTAAACTTTTTCTTTGAGAAAAACTCTTGAGGTATACCATTTGGTATATATTCTATTTTATCTTTACTAGCACCTAATTTAATTAAATAAGGAATTTCCCAATTAGAAATTGCTAATATTTTGTCAAAATTTTTTAATGTTTTTGGACCTATAAATTTATCATAAAAACTTACTGAAGCCTTGGAAAAATTAGAACGAGTAATATTGCCCTCTACAAAAGGGGCATGAGTAACTAAAAAAACACGGCAATTTTTACCTTTATCTTTTAATCTTCTTGCTATTTTCAATGCCTTTGTTGTATGCAGCTGCCTATAATTATGAACAATAATAACATCTGGAGCGTAATTTAGAGCTTCTTCTTGAGCTTTTTTTCCAAACCAATGCATAAAACCCTCTCCCCCTAAATGAATTCCCGAATAACGTTTTATCCTTATATTATCCATACTCTCAACATGTTTAGCTTTTTCTTTTGATCCTTTAACAAAATCAGAAGATAATACCAATATTTCATGGCCTTTATCTGCAAGTTTTACTGACTCGTTATAAACTCTAGTCCAGACTCCGCAAACACCTGAACTGAAGTTGCATAATTCCAATATTTTCATATTATCCTTTTGCAAAATGGATTATAAAAGTCTTCCTCATATAGAAAACTATACACTAAAGTATATACTTTATTTTTTTATTACAACAAAACATTACTATTTTAAAGTCCATTAAATTAATTAAATTATGCTAAAAAAAGAATCACTGAGTAAAAGTTCGTTTTCAAATCTTCTTACTTCTTTAATAGCTAAAGCTGGAAATTTAATATTTACAATTATCCTTGCTAGAATATTAATGCCTGACAAGTTTGGTATGTTCTCAATATTGATCTCTATAGTGACTATTGCTTTTACAATATTTGATCTGGGAATAAATCAAACATTTGTGAAATTTTATTCAGAAAAAAATAATATTGGAGAAAAAGAGGCCCACCAATACTATCTATATTTGAGAAAAATTAAGCTAAAGACTACAGTTCTTTCATTACTCTCTCTTGCAATATTATCTTACCCCCTTTCAAAATATTTATTTAATAATGAAGAATTATTTATTCCTTTACTGCTTTCTTCTATGTATTTATTTACTTTACTAATTGATTCTTTCTATTCGCATTTCTTTATTGCAGTCAAGAAACTAAATAATAATTTAATAAAAGAAACTATTAATCAACTCTCAAGGATATTAATTGTAATTCTAATTTTCCTGTTTTTAGATGAAAAATATTATTTACTAGGGGCAGTTTTTTCTATAATTATATCTTCATTTTTATCCATAGTTTATGTTTTATTTAATAAAAATACAAACCAAAAATTTAATTCTTTTTACCCAGAGCATGTAATAGACAAAAAAGAGATACTTAAGTTTTCTTTATTTGTTGCACTTGTTAATATAGCTAATTCTCTTTTATTTTATTTAGACTCTATAATTCTTGGAATATTTGTAGAACCTTCTTATGTTGGTTATTATCGTACAGCTTTTTCACTTGTTTTAGGTATAACTGGGTTATGTATGTCTCCAGTGCTTATAATTCTGCCTTATTTACTAGAATTAAATCTCAAAAAACAAATAAAGATATTGAGAACATACACTAAATTAATTGCGTTATTTACAATCCCTTCTTCTTTTGCATTAATAGTCTTAGGAAAATATTTTATAATACTGTTTTTTGGAAGAGCTTATTTATTGGCATATTATCCACTAGCAATTTTATCTTTATTGATATTTCCACAAGTAATGGTTTCCGGCTTATTCTATAACATTTTTGCTTCTAAAAATTCACCGAAATTATTCTTCAGAGAAATATTGATAACAACCCTGTTGAATATCCTATTAAATTTGATAGTTGTAACTCTCCTAATACGTGTTTCTCAAACACATGCAGTTATTGGAGCCTCTTTAGCTTGTTTTATAAGCTGGATGTTTTATTTTATATCTACTTATCGTGTAATAAAGAAAAAATTCAATATTGATTTAGATCTAATTGTTTTAATTAAACCAATATTAGCAAGTATTGTAATGTCTGGCCTGTTATATCTAACTTTAGAATATTTTAAAGATATTAACTTAATTACTGGATTTATTGAAATATTGATTGGAGTTTCAGTTTATTTTATATGTTTAATAATATTAAAATTCTTTGATAAAAATGAAATAGAAAATATAAAATCTATTTTAATTAAAAATAAGCCAAAAATATCTTTACCCTTACCAAATACCTAATTAAGTTATGTGAATATTTATAAATAATAATAGTCAGACAATAAAATGTCTATTCGTATAAAAAATAAAAAAACTGTCTTGATAATTATTCTTATTTTAATTTTAGTTTTAATGGAAATTTACCTTAGGTTTAATTTTGATATAACTAGAGTTATAGATAAAGTCTTATTTGTTCCAAATGATCATTTAGGATACACCTTAAAACCAAATATTGAAATTATAGAAGAAGTAAGAGATGGAAAAGTTACTGTTTCTATTAATAAAAATGGCTTAAGAGGCCCTGATATAGATTATGCAAGAGTTGAAGGCAACAGGAGAATTCTTCTTATGGGCGGTTCTATACCTTTTGGTTCAGGCATCCAATATGAGAATACATTTGCCAGTAAACTAGAAAAAAAACTAAAAAAATATGACAAGAATATAGAAGTAGTAAATGGAGCTGTTCCTGCCTATCAATTTAGTCAACAATATAGATATTATCTTGATGAATTATACAAATATAATCCAGACATAATACTATTGACCTTGGTTCTAGACGATTTAATTGAATTAAATACTACTATTCTTAAAGAAAATGTAATAAAATATGATAACATCCAGAAAAATGAAGCTAAATCAGTGGTGTTAATAAAAAAGTCTTGTTATACTTGTGTTTATTTGTACGGCTTATACTTGAATTATCCTGAAAAACATATCCAACAGGTATTAAAAAGCTGGTCAGATGACAATATATATTCGAAATTTGAGGAAAAGGCAATTGAGTTTAAGAAAAATATAACTGGAAATAATATTTCTCTGATAGTTTTAATAATTCCCTATAATCAACAATTTTCAAGCAACTTAAACTACTCAAGATATCCGCAAGAAAGACTGGGATCTTTATTTTCAGGAATGAATGTAACAGTTATAGATATTATTCCTTATTTGGACGATGATAATTATAAAGATTATTATATGATAAATGATAAAATTCATTTGAACTCAAAGGGATTTGATAAAATTGAACCTATTGTATTTGAAGAATTAAAAAAGAAACTTATTCTTTATAAAAACTAATATAGCTTTGCTTCGTGGATTACATTTGAAATAGATGAGCATTATAAAGATCTGCAGAAATATTTTTCTTTGAAGAATTATTTACAGAATAATCTGGGGGAGATAGTGAAGAATTTGATAAATAATTAAATAATTCTTGAGCCGCAATTTTATGCCCCAACTCATTTGGATGATAATCATAATCATTTACGGATAAGTCTTTATGGTCAAATTTTGCGAAAGAAGACTGGAGATCTATAAAATAAAAATTATAGCCTATAGATATTCTTTTTGCAAAAGAATGTACAAAATAGAATTTATAATCTTTAAAATCAGATACTACTGGGAAAGCTACAAAGACTACTGTAATATTTCTTTCCTTTGTAATATTTGATATCTGGCCATAAATTCCTAAAGTATAATTAGTATTTTTCTGAGAACTGTATGTTTTATTTAGTGTGTCCAGCCATTTTCTTTTAAGTCCGAAATTTTCAAGAGCTTTATTAAGTCTAGATTCAAAAAAGTAATAGCTGTAAGATATGTCTCTTAACCAAAATCCAACAAAGGGAATCTCTAGATTGTCAACGCTTTCAAAATTTTTCAACTCTGGATCGTTATTTTCAATATCATTCTCATAATATTCTATTATTATAATGTTAGGATTATAATCTAGAACTTTATTTTTTATAATATTTAGCTCGTCCAGAGCATCATAACCTGGAATGCCAAAATTATAGACTTCGTATTTATCAGAATAGTTCAAATTATTTAAATATTTTTCCAATAATTTTGGATAAGTATCCCTAAAATCTTTTATTCCTGAACCAAATGAAAGAGAATCCCCGACTACTGCAATTCTTTTAACAGAGTCATTTTTCTCAATAGAGAAGTTATAATCTCTAAAACCAACATTATTCAATTTCACGTTTTCTTTTACAAACTTTATATAGGCTGGACCAGTTGATGAAAAAGAAGTCTCGTCATTTAAAATAAACCATGAAAAGAATTCAGTTATTGCAATAATAAATATAAAAACAGCACATAAAAGCAATAAATTTACTATTATTCTTTTCTTTTTTTCTAAGAATGATATTATATTATTATAAAATAATAAAGATATTAAGAATAAAACAATGGGAAAAAAACTAAAAATCAAAAATATTTTTTTAATTAAATTTATCTTTTCCAATGTTGATTCTTTCAAAGAATTGTCTATACTGTATTTCATAACGAATGATGGCCCAAAATACATTGAAAACGAGAAAGTTATTAATGAGGATAATATTAGCAGAATTGCTAAAAAGGCATATAATTTTATTCCTATTTTCCTATTTTCATTCATATTAATTTAGTATTATATCAATATTTAAATTTTCATCTTATTGATTTTAACTACATTAATTAATTTTACTAGTATGATTGTCTATTAATGTTACAATCTTTTTAGAAATTACTTGAGCAACTAGCTTGTTTCCTTCTTCATTTAAATGAAGATTATCTCCATAAAGATAATATTTTTCATAATCTTCTACATCCAAATAAGGCAATAGATCTATTAGTGTAATGTTTTCTTCATCTGCAATATCTTTTATTTTTTCTTGAGGATATTTTCCAAGATTATATCCATTAGCAAACTGCTGAGTATATGGAAAAACTATCAATACTAGCTTTTTGTTCTCTTCAGTTAAATTATTATTTAATTCTATTATTCTAGACTTAAATAAATTGTATGCTTTTTTTTCTGACCATTTAGAATATATTTCTCTGAAATATATCTGATTGTAATTGTTTATTAAACTGTAAAAAAACACACATGACTGGCAGATATTCTTTATTATTTTAGTGCTAACTTTATCTTGAGGCCTATCATGATATCCAAATACTTTCATATTCATTTTGATCAAAGAAATATTAGGTTCATTTATATCATTTAAGACTATTCCTAAAGTTACAATATCTGCGTGATATTTGTATCCTTCTTTTTTATAGAAATTATATTCTTGTGAAAGTTCATATCCGCTTACTCCTGCATTAATCGTCTCTGCAGATAATTTCTCCTCTTCCAAGTACTTCTGGAGAATATAAAGATAAGTTTCATTATTATTGACTCCTGACCCAAAAGTTACAGAATCTCCAAGACCTAATATTCTTAATTCAACGTTCTTACTATAATTTTTTTCTGAATCTCTTAAGCCGAAAGAATTTACAACTATATTTTTATCCTGATAAAGAGACATGGGAAAATTTCCATTGTAATTAGACTTTAATTTGTATCCTAGAATTTCATCTATAATATGCAACTCCTTGGGATATCCTTTATCCTGCGGAGGATACCATGATGCTCGGACAATAATTTCCAATATCACAAAGCAGATTAATGTCGTAATAAGAAACAATATGATCTCTTTCTTTTTTGATCTAATTAAATTTAATAAAGCCATTTATTTTAAATAATTTTTCCAGATTTAAATCTTTCGACGTATAGCTGTATGCAGAAGAATAAAAACATAGATATCTTTTTAAATAATATAATTTAACCTAAAGAATGAAATTATCTCCCTCGAATCAACAATACAGATTGTTTATTAGTGAATTGAAAAATTTTGATCCTAAAAAAAAATATAATGTTCTTGAAGTTGGAGCAGGAGAGCAACTCATTAAACCATACCTTGGGAAAAACTTTACATATAAAGGGATGGATTTAGGGAAAAATCAAGATTATAATTTCAATTTAGACGGCGGTAAATTCCCTATAAAATCTGAAGTATTTGATATTATAATTTGCCTCGAAACAATGGAACATGTTATGTATCCAGAAAGAGTTTTAAAAGAGATTGTTAGAGTCGCAAAAAAAGATGCTTTTTTTTTCCTATCGATGCCTAATGAGTATAACTTTTTACAGAGATTTTATCATTTATTTGGGATAAAGACATTTATTGATGCACCTTTTAGGCTGGTGGAAGAGCACCTACATATTCATAAACCTAGGGTTAAGGATATTCTGAATTTATTTTCTAAACATCTTAAAATTCAAAAGATAGATTATGTTTGGGAATCTAGGCATAGTACTGAATATTTAACATATTCATCTTTTTTTAGAGCAATTGACAAATTTATCGATGTTTTAGCCAAATTATGGCCTGAAATGTTTACACGACTTGTTGCTGTAAAAGCTGTAAAAAGAGATCGTTAAAAAAAATATTCTCCTTCTAAAATTGAGCATAAATAAATTGTATCTTCTTAAACATACCAAAAAGCAATATGCCCATTAATAAAAGCCAGTAAAAGACAAATGCTCCCTTGTCTGAACTAATGAAACTTTTATCTTTTGATTCACAATATTCTTGATATATCTCAATTAATATGAATATAATTAAAGAAATAACAATTATAATAATCTCATTCCAATCTACTCCTAAATTTATCTTGAAGAAAGCATAACTGAAATCGGTAAATAATTTATTAAAGATATTAAAAGAATCTGATATCGAATTTGCTCTGAAAAATATCCAGCCTATATTAATCAAGATAAATGTAGCAATTATCTGCATGTATTTGTTCATTTTATCCCAGTAATTACGGATTAAATAGTAAGCAGATATGGCAATTCCATAAAATAATCCAAAGAATACAAATGTCCAATTAGCTCCATGCCATAGCCCAAGCAAAACTTCACCCATCATTATAGAAATTATAAATGAGATTATGTGCTTTTTATTGGAATTTAATTTTGAAAATCTTTTTAATTTTGAAACTCTTAAATAAAGAGGCACAAATATATAATCTTGGAACCAACTTGACAAAGAAATGTGCCATCTTCTCCAGAACTCAGATACGGATCTGGATAGAAAAGGCCTCTTAAAATTTTCTTTTAGGTTATATCCCAACATTTTTGCACTTCCTATTGCAATATCGCTATATCCAGAAAAATCAGCGTATAGTTGAAATCCAAAGAATAAAGTTGCGATAATTAAAGTAAGTCCTGAATAAGCGGAAGGATTTGTATATATTAAACTTACAACAATTGATGATCTATCTGCAATTACCACTTTCTTAAACAATCCCATAATTATTCTTTTAATACCTTGGATAAGATTATCTAATTCGAATCTGTTTTTTTCATGAAATTGAGGCAATAGACTTTGGGCTCTTTCTATCGGTCCGGAAATAAATTTAGGAAAAAACAAAACATAAGCTCCAAAAATAAAGAAGTTCTTCTCAGGATTTACCTTTTTCCTATAGATGTCTATTATATAACCAATATTCTGAAACGTGTAAAAAGATAGACCTATAGGCAATGCAAAATTAATTAATAAAATATCAGGTTTAAAAGAAAACAAGGTGAGGAAATGCCTAGTAGAATCACTTAAAAAATTAAAATATTTAAAAGAAATTAAAATTAGTAAATTAAATGAAATAGCTAATATTGCCAATAATTTATTTATTCTAGAAGATCTATTTTTATTAATATATAAAGCAACAAAATAATTCAATATTATGGAGAAAAATAATATTATTGAATACTCTGGTTTAAAACTCCAGTAAAAATATAAACTTGCTAATAATATAATGATTAACTTGTATCTCTGACTAACCGCATAATATAATAAAAGAACAAGAGGCAGAAAAATCAGAAAATGTATAGAATTAAATAGCATTTTATTTAGCGATAGTTTTTAGATCAAGTGAAAATGATGAAGAGATTTATAAATATACCCTTTCTAAGGCTGCTTCTAAGATATTATTTATCCTGATTAAAAACGAATTTAAGTTCAGAAATACTCTTGTTTTTACCTTCAAGATCCTCTCTAATTTTATTAGTTATTATTTTTGAACCTTCTACATTTAAATGGCCTGGATCCCCAAAAATAGAGTTATCTGTGAATACTTCCTGATAATCTAAAATTTGGAATCTAATATTGCTTTTATTACACAAAGTTATTATGTTATTGTAATAATCCGTTAAATTAAATCCGCTTTCTTGGATTCTTTTTATATATCCTGGGGAAAGAGGATATTTAATGAAAATTATTTTTATATTGTTCTTCTGAGCTAGTTTTAGTGTCTTTAATAAATAATCTGAACCTAGTGGATTTAAAGAAGAGTTTGTATTTTTAAAAGTTACTTTATAATACTGATCAATATAACCTTCTTGATCGGCATTTCTACTAAAATTTTCATTGTTAGGAGACCATCCATGAAAAGTATTGGAAATCTTTCCTCCATTAAAAAATATAGAGAGATCTTTTGCCCCGTTCATAAAATATAGATTTGACTGAAGCAAATAATCTGTATAAGAAAGAGAAGTTATATTTTTTATATCAGTGTAGGATAAGAAGTCAGACCAATACCATAAATTCTCTATATAAAATGGTTCTGGATAAGCACGATCATTTAAAATATGAGGATCTATTTCAATTATCAAAGTATTTACTTTAATATGATCAACCTCCACTATCTTTCTTAAAGTATAGTAGGCTAAGATAAAAGTTCCCTCTCCTCCTGTGGCCAAGTTAAAAGAACCATTTAAATACATTGGGTTTGCTCCATCTTTTGTATGTGAACTACCAAAGAATAAATAAGGGATGTTTTTTTCTTTACTATTTACAAAACTATCAAATTCTATCTCATTACGATAGAGTTGTTTTTTCTGAATAAAAATATGAAAATAAATTATATTAAATAATATCATAAATACGATTAGAGTTGCGATAAAAATTGCTGATTCCTTAATAAAATTAATGTTTTCTCTCTTTAACATTTTAAAATTGAAAGTAAATAAATTGACTATATGTATAAACCCCCATTAAGATAATGAAAATTACTAGAATAATATAAATTAGCGCTTTTAATATTTTTGGTGTTTTATTTTTAATCTTCTGCATTACATTTGCTTCTTCCAAAAGATCATAAGATATTATAATCAACATCCCAATTATAGCAATTATTAAATCTGGCAAACCTAATCCTACTGATCTTTTAGTAATTGTAAAGGAAACTGAGTAGAATATGCTCCTTAAAATATATGAGGCATCTGATATCGAATTTGCTCTGAAAAATATCCAGCCTATATTAATCAAGATAAATGTAGCAATTATCTGCATGTATTTGTTCATTTTATCCCAGTAATTACGGATTAAATAGTAAGCAGATATGGCAATTCCATAAAATAATCCAAAGAATACAAATGTCCAATTAGCTCCATGCCATAGCCCAAGCAAAACTTCACCCATCATTATAGAAATTATAAATGAGATTATGTGCTTTTTATTGGAATTTAATTTTGAAAATCTTTTTAATTTTGAAACTCTTAAATAAAGAGGCACAAATATATAATCTTGGAACCAACTTGACAAAGAAATGTGCCATCTTCTCCAGAACTCAGATACAGATTTGGACAGATAAGGCCTCTTAAAGTTTTCTGTTAAATTGTATCCTAATATTCTAGCACTGCCTATTGCTATATCAGTATATGCAGAAAAGTCTGTATATAATTGAAATCCAAAGAATAAAGTTGCGATAATAAGATAAGGTGCGTTGTAGTTTGAGGGATGACTATAAATAGTGTCTACTAAAATTCCCAAACGATCGGCCACCACTAACTTCTTAAACATACCCCAAATTATCCTTTTAGATCCGTAAATTAAATTTTCAGGATTGAATGCATGATTGCTTTTTATTTGAGAAATAAATTTAGATGGCCTTTCTATTGGACCAGCTACTAATTTAGGGAAGAAAAGAGTATTTGCAGCAAAAATTCCTAGATGTTTTTCAGACTCTTTATTCTTTTGATAGATGTCAATTAAATAACTAATATTCTGAAATGTGTAAAAAGATATACCTATCGGCAGAAGAATCGAAATGTAAGAAATTGAAAAATTAATGTTGAAGATACCAAATAAATCCCTTAAGCTACTGCTTAGAAAATTTAAATATTTAAAGGTAATTAAATATAACAAGTTAAAAACAATGCCTATAATCATTAGAATTTTTGCTTTTCTTTTGTTTATGTTAATTGAACGGTAGATATAAATTCCAATTAAATAATTAAAAATTATTGAAAGGATTATTAGAATAATCCATTCTGGTTTGGAACTTATTATAAAATAAAAAGTTCCTAGAAGTAAAGCAATCCATTTAAATTTTGAAGGTGTTAAAAAATATAAAACTATAAAGATTAGTAAAAAAACAATAAAACTAAATGATGCAAATAACATTTTAATTTGATTTTATTTTGTTCTCAATTAGTGAGAATAGGTCTTTAACTCTTTGTGTATTTTCTATTTCGACAGCAGTAAATTCTATTCTGAATTCATCCTGAAATTTTGAGATAAGCATTAGATTATTAAATGAATCCCATTCAGGAATAGAATTGAATTTCTTTTCAGGATCTAAACTAGTAATATCTATACCCATTATAGAATTTACTATTTCTTTTACTTTTGAGAGCTCATTTTTATCCATTTTTAACAGTTATCCAGTCAATATTTGTTAGAAATAAGTCTTTTAATAGTTTGCTATACTTCTTTGTCTTTCCATCTTCCTCTATAAGGTTAAAACCAAGAAGATCGTAAAAATCTTTAACCTGCTCATTTTTATCTGATTGTATGTATTCCGCATGGACTAATTTGTCATTTCTTAAACTTTTAATTGACTCCAAAAAGAACTGATTCTCAATTTTTCTAGATAATATTCTGCAGCTTAGAAGAAAAGTATCTAGGAAATAGTCTTTACCTTCATCTTTTATGATTATCACTCCAGTTAGACCTAGTTCCCCAAATTTATCTTTTACACTTAAAGAATAAACTGAATATTCTCTACTTTCCATCATACTTTTTACTTGTTCAAGAGTGTACCTTTTTGTTCTAAGATTGAATTGATTTGTTTTATTTATTAATTGAACTATTCTTTCAATATTTTCAAAATCATCTATTTTTACAGTTATTGAGGTCTCCAGCTTCTTAAGGTATTCTTCAATAGAATAACTTTCCTTTAATTCATTTCTTTTTAATTCCAGGCTATACATTTCATGTCTTTTTTTGTCCTCTTCTGTTAAAGACAGAGATTTAAAGTAAGGCATTTCTTTTAATATTGCAGGAAGCAAAGCTACATCCTTTGGAAAATCAATAACTTCAATCATTGGAAGAGCTGTTTTAACTTCTAAACGTTCTGCAGGATTGTCATCAAGAAAAACAAAACTGTCTAAACCTAAATTAAGCTCTTTTGCAATTGACTGAATATTCAAAGATTTTGGCTGCCAATTTATCTTTTTTATTATAAAATCTTCGCTTTTAAGAATCATGTTTCTATTATTAGAAAAAACCTCAGAGACATCAGTTTCATTATTTTTTGATGAAATAGCTATTACGACCCCCATTTTCTTATAATTTAGTATTACTTTCTGCACCTCTTTATATATCTCTCCAACTGGCCCTTCTCCTATTCCAATACCCAGCGCACCTTCTTCTCCCACTACTCCACGCCATAAGGTATTATCTAAATCGACCACCAAGACTTTTTTATTTTTACCATAAGCTGCTTTAATAAATAATGTAAATTCTTCAGAAATTTTTTCTGCTCCAAGAGAAGAAAGCAATATTTTTCCTAGAAAAAACATTTTCTCATCGAAGATATTTTTTTTTCCATAAAAAGAACAAATTTTCTCAAAATCAAGTAATTCTAGAGACTTACTTTCTTTTTTTATCTCTATAAGGCCATTATTAAATAATTCTATTGCAGAATGAATGCCCTCATCTCTACTAATATCCATTAAACCATAAGGAGAGTACATAAAATGGTCTAAATTTGTAAGAATAATTTTAGATTTTAACCTAGTACTCAAGATTGCTGTTTTAATAAAACTAACTTTCTCATTTATAAGCTCATTAATTTCTTTTTTATTCTTATCTAGAATTGTAAATTCTAAGTCCTCTAAATAACTCCTCGAGTTTAGTGCAATCAAAATCACGTCTGGCTTAAACTCATAAAGAAATGAAGATTCGTCCATCAATTCCTGAATAAACTGATTGTAGCCTCCAAACTTAATTATTGGTTTATACCCGCTAATTAAAAGATTATATTTTAATGGGTAAAGAATATTTTTTAAAGTGTATGTGCTCAACACGGCTATTTTTAATTCTTTAAAGTCCTTATCTTTTTTATCACTTTCAAATTCCTTTACTAATTTCTCATATTCTTTAATCATTCTTAGTCCTCAGTGCTACAGCAAAAGCATATTCCCCACTGTGAGAAATGCTTACTGAAAAATTACTTTTTTGGGAAAAATCTTTTTTTATTATTTTTACAATAGGTTTTCCAGAATCTTCCCTATTTATTTCAATTTCATTTAATAGTATATCTTGTTTAGAGAGAGTTTTAATAATTGCTTCTTTTGCACAGAATAAACCGCATAATGTTATGTGCGGAGAATCTTTTGAAAAAGCATGGACAATCTCATTTGGAGTAAAGTTATTCTTTACAAAAGAACTATTTTTATCCAATTTGAATCTTTCTATATTTTCTAAATCTGTTCCTATTTCTATCATTTTATTATAAAATTTTTTCCCCTTATTGAACCATTGTTCACTATTTCCATAATTTTGGCAGCCACCCTATCTGGAGAGAGAAAATTACGGGTTTTTAACTGTATCTCTTTGATTGCAGAAGGCACGGAAACAGTTTTATTATTTAAATTCATTTTCCATAGAAAATCAGTGTTCATTTTGCTTGGTGAGACTGAATTAACCCGAATCTTGAGATGTTCAAGATCTTTAGTCAAAGATTTCATTAACCCAAATAATGCAAATTTTGAAGTTATGTAAGGAGAAAAATTCTTTTGAGGCTTTGCTATCATTTCACTAAGTATGAAGATAATATTTGAATCCTCCTTCATTTTTGGAATTATTTTCTTTAAAAAGTAAATATAGTTGAAGAAATTTATTGCAAACTCTTTTTTGAAAGTGTCTAGATCTATCTTTTCAAATTTTTCAAATGTTAGAGTATTTGCGATAGTGCTTGTAAAAAAATCTATGTTATCAATTTCTGCAACTTCTTTAAAAAATGAGTCAATTGAATCTATGCTACCCATGTCCAAATTATGAAGTTTTACCTTATCTTGAGCAAAATTATTTTCCCCAAGATTGTTCTTAAAAGACGAGCCTATAATGTAAAATCCCTCTTTTACTAATGCCTCTACTATTGCTTTCCCCAATGTTCCTGTCGCACCTAAAACTACTGCCTTTTTCATCTTAAAACCTTTACATGTATCGTCCCTTCTTGTAGGATGGTATTTTTAACATTTGTTATTCTCGTTTCTAGTACAATAATTTTTAAAGGATCGACTTTTTTTATTATTTTTCCCTCTATTTTAACAGTATCTCCTATAAAGAAAGGTTTTTTCATGTTAATATCTACTTTTAATATTAATGAGTATTTTCCAGGAAGAAAAACCCCGCATAAAGTTGATAAAAAAGAAGTTAAAAGCAAACCATGACCTACTCTTTTACCAAAGATAGTATTTTCTGAATAATTTTCATCCATATGAAGAGGATTAATATCTCCAGTTAATTTTGAAAAAGAGTCTAGATCTTTCTTTTCTATTTTTCTAGAAAAAAAATGACTCATCCCTATATTAAGATCATCGTAAGTATACTCGTTCATTTTTTAAATAACGTATATTCTTTTATAAATTTTATGGAATTATTAATTTTGAAGGGGAAAATCTACCAAGTAACTAGTCTTTGAACTCTTTCTTACAAGGACTTTTAAACGAACTCATATTAGCCATATCTTCTTTAATTTTCTGTGAAAACTCTGTTGCACCTTGATAATTTAAATGAGTATCATCGCCAAAATATTCTGATTTATTGAAGTAAATATCGTAATAATTAATATAGTAATAATTACAGCCAATGCTTTTTTCTATTTCTTTAAATAGATAACTATAATAATTATCTAGAGATATATTCTTATCCTTTATCATTAAGCTGTATTCTTTAGAATGAGGATAAGTTAACAAAATAACTGTGATATTATTAACTTTGGCATATTTTATCATCTTAAAAAAATATTCTAGAGAAATATTACTACGCATATTTTGGCCCTTATAAAACAAATTAAAACTTCTATCTACAAAATATGATTTATTTTTTTCTGAAAAAGATTCGTTATTTATGATCCAGCCTGATTTTATATTAGTCCATTCTGGAGATTTTATAAAGATCCCGAATTCTTCACCTCTCCCAATCACAGGCAAATAAGACTCGATAAATATTTTAACGAAAGAGTCTTTTTGGAGTATCTCTTTTATTTCCTTCTGTGAAACAAACCTTGAATATAATGGAAGTTCATTGAATAAAAAATCATCTTTAGTATAATAAGTTGAAAAAGTGTGAGGATCAAGCTGCAATATAATTTTATCAATAGATAGGTTATCTTTTTCAATGATCTTCCTTAATTTATAATAAGATTTTATATAGTTTTCACTTCCACTGCCGTAATTATAAGATTTATTAAAGAAAACGGGGTTAATATCATGAAAAGGATGCGAATCTCCAAAGAAGATAATATTTAATTTTTTATCTGGGATGTTATTTACGAATGTATAATAGTCTAACTCTTTTCTATAAAAAGTTTTCTTAGTTAGAACAGAAGTAACATAAATATTATTAAGAAGCAATATTATAAAAATTGCAGAGATTATAAAAATTATGAAAAACTTAATAATTTTTTTATCTAGATTATTTTTTTTCATATTAAATTTAAAAAGCATTTAATTTTATACTAAAATCTATTTTTGATACCATTAACTTGTAAAATATATTAACAATATAAACTTTGCCTTGTATTACTTAAGTATTAATCAAGCAATATATTAAAAAACCTTAATTTCCTACGATACAAGATGAAAATAGCCATAGTTGAACCTTATATTGGGGGATTGGGAGGAGCACAGAAAGTTATATCTGAGTACACCTCATTTCTTAAAACAAAGGGGCATGAGGTTGAGATATTCACTTGCAGAAAGGAAAAATCTCCATATAGCAAGTTTAATAAAATAAAAATAAATGTGTTTGGATACCGATCAAAATATCTTTCCGCAGTAAATTTTTTATTTAAAAAGATAAAAGGTTTTGATATAATAATTGCAAATGATTTTCCTTCTTATTTAATAAGCATCTTCAATAAAAATGTTGTCTGGGTATGCTACTCTCCAAAAAGGGATTTTTATGATTTAAAAGATTTTGCATTTAAAAATGCAAATTTTAAAGGTAAACTAATTCACCTAATAAAAAGGTTGTTTTTAAAAAAGATAGATCTAATTTCGGCAAGAAGAATGAAAGTCATATTTGCGATAAGTAAAAATGTTGAAAGTAGAATATTAAAATATTACAATACCCAATCCAGAATATTCTATCCAGGAATATATAATTCTGTATATTTTAACAAAGATTATAACAATAATTTTCTTTCGGTTGCTAGATTTGTTCCGCCTAAAAGGGTAGAAAACATAGTTAGAGCTATGGAGCATGTCAAAGATAAAAGAGCAAAGTTATTGGTAATAGGCGAAGGAGGAGATAAAGAAAAAATAGTTAATTTGTGCAAAAATAAGGATAATATTAAATTTATAGGAAAAGTGAGCGAGAAAAAATTAAAAGACTTGTATGCTCGGTGCAGAGCTGTTATTTACGTACCAGTAGATGAAGATTGGGGGCTTGTTCCACTAGAAGCAGCAGCATCAGGAAAAACCACAATAGGAGTGAATGAGGGAGGCTTAAAAGAATACATTATCAATAATAAAAATGGTTTTCTGCTGGAAAACCCTAGTCCAGTTAATATTGCCAAGAAGATTGATTTATTGATGGGAGATAAACAACTTGCTAAAAAAATGGGCGGGGAAGCTAAAAAAGGTGCTGAAAAATTTAATTGGATAAATCTATTACCAAAATTTGAAAAAGAGATAAGCCAGATAAAGAGAGATCTAGTTTAATACATTCTTTTAAATCAATTCATTTATTGCTTTTTTTACTTCTTCTAGCGTTATATTCAGTATACAGCTTTGGTCTTCATCTCCACAGGGATCGCCTTTAGAATTTTTTGGGTGAAATAAAACACGGAAGTTTTTCTTTTCCTGCCAAGGACCCCATTCAGTCGGGGTGCTCCTGCTCATTAAATCGATAGTTTTAATATTTAGTGCTGAAGCGATATGAATAATACTCGTGTCAGGCGCAAGTAATAATTTTGCTTTGGATAAAAGACAAATTAATTCTTTTAAATCTAGTTCTCCAGCTAAAACTATAGTATTTCTTTTATTTTTTACAAGATATTTGATATTGTTTGCTAATTGGGCTTCATCCTTGATTCCCGTTATAATAACTTTAAGATTTTCCTTTTCTATTAAATAGTCTGCAATTTTAGCAAATCTTTCCTCCGGCCATTTTCTGGAGAGATGCTTCCCTTCGCCGTATTTGCCAAAACCTGGATGAATTATTACAAAATCTTTTATTCCGTTTTTCTTTAACACTAAGTTGACTCTTTTCATTTTAATTTTATCTATAAATACCTCCATCTTTGGATCTTTATTATTAAGGCCTATTAAATTGAGAAACATTGCATTTGATTCTACAGCATGCTTATTTTTGAATTTAAGAGGAAATATTCTTCTAGTGAAGAAAAAAGCTGGACCTTCTTTTATCATTTTGAAGCAGCCCACCCTATAAGGAATGCCGGCCTTTAGACATAAAGTTGAAATTTTCAGAGATCCAGGCCAGAGAATAATTGCAAGATCATATTTATTTTTTATATTTTCTAGATTTTTTTTAAAATTTTCTTCGTAATTGATTATTTTTCTTATATTTGGATTATCTCTTAAAATTATTGAAGGCCCTTGCATTGCAAGAAAATCAACATTGCAGTTGATATTTTCTTTTAAAGTCTTTAAAACTGGAGTGCATGCTAGTAATTCCCCTATAGCCCCCAAATGAATGACTAAGGCATTTTTTATTTTATCTTTCTTAATTAATTTAAATTTAGATAGATCAAAAACCATCCAAAATACATAATCTAAAAATAATAATATATCTTTGACTTTTTTTTTAATATGATCTCTCATTTTTTAATTTTTTTCGTTTTTAGCTATTACCATATACTCCCAAGGACTTATTTTTCCTATTAATTTCTCTATAGAATATCTAAACCTTGGGAAGAAGAGAAAGAGTGCACTGAGATATTTATTTAAGTACGCTCCTTTAATTATCTTTATATCATAAAAATCATTATCTGCTAATATCCTATAGAGAGCTTCTGGAGGAAAAGGTCTCTTGTGGGTATAATCTTTATAAAAGTCTTTAAATTTAAAATTTGGCACTGCAATCAAAATAATGCCTCTGTTTACTAAAACTCTTTTTATATTTTTAATAGCTTCTTCTGGCTCGCCTAAATGCTCCAAAATATGAAACATGGTTACTCCATCAAAAAATGAATCTTTATAAGGTAAATCCTTTGTGACATCGCAAAACTTTACTTTATAGCCTTGTTTTTTTAAATCAATCACTTCTTTTTCTACTACGTCAATTCCATACATATCGATGCTTGGAGGCGCTGTTTTCATAAACTGGCCTCTCCCAAACCCTATATCTAGAACTCTTCGGCAATTATTTAAAAATCTCCATTTATCCTTTAACATTAATGAATAATGATAATCTGAATTCTTTTTTATAAAAAAGCCATTTTTACTAAAATTATTTCTTAATTTATATAATCCCTTCTTGGAATTAAACTCTACATTGCTGTCAAAATATTTATTTGAATAGTTTTTCATTGTGAAGCCTTTGGAGGGTTTCTCTCTGCTCAATTAAAATGTTTCTATATCTTTAATTGATAATCTACTACAGAGGCTCTTTTTATAACCTTTGCTTCTATGTAATTTAGTATGGTTTCTGCTATTATTTTGTGGCCTTTCCAATTAGCCACTCTGCCTTCTGGAGTAAAATAATCTTTATACTCTTTATTGTTAACCCAGGGATAAACATCAATAAAATCAATTCCTTGCTCAACACACAAATCTTTAACCTTTTTTTGTGGCAGTAGGCCATAATTTTCATCATCTTTCATTTGTACTATATATGGGTACATTACCACTAAAAGACTTTTATTTTCAGATTTTAGACCATTACTAAAATTAACCAGCTCATTTGAATAATTACTCCAGACTGTAGAATTATCCCATTGAAAATAAACATACTTCAAATAACCCTTATTCACGAATCCATAATCTCTATTGTTATATAGATAATATAAAAGAACACAGCTTTGACACATATTTTTAACATAGCTTTCGATCTTGCTATCTGGAACATATACGTCGCCATATTTATCCATTAAAAAATTAATTTTTTCTAAATCTGGATCTAATATATCATTCATTGCTACAACGACTATCACTAAATCGGGATTATATTTTTTGCCCTCTTCATAATACCTAATATATTCCTGGGCGGGCTGATAACCTGGGACTGCAAAATTGATAACCTCCATATTGTATCCTTTTTCCTTTAAGTTTTTCTGCAGAACCGAACTAATTAACTCATTTTTTTCAACCCTTATTCCAAAAGCAAGCGTATCTCCTAAAATTAATATTCTAAAAAGTCCTTTTTCTTTAGTGTAATTGTGAAAATCATCCCTTAACCCTTCGTCATTTATTTTTACAGGAATTTTTAATTCTTCGCCATTCCTTCCCAATATCATGCCTTGAAAATCAGGCCTTAATTTATATCCTGAAAGATTATCTTTAATCAATAAACCCTCTTGGTAGGTTCTATGAGGAGGCTCCCAATATATTCTTACAACAACTTCTATAAAAATGAGAATAATTAATAAAAACAGAAACAATTTTATCATGTTTTTTAATTTAATCTTTTGCATATTTCTCACTATCCCAAAAATCCTGCGAATTATCTGCTCTTTTTATTATGTATCTTCCCATTACTAAATAGTCAATACCTGTGCCCATCATGCATTTGTATGCATCAAAAGGGGTGCAAACTATAGGCTCTCCTCTAATGTTGAAGGAAGTATTTATCAAAATTGGAATTTTAGAAAGTTTACCAAATTCTTTTATAAGATCATAATATAATTGATTTTGGTTTCTTCTTATTGTTTGCAATCTACCTGAACCATCGACATGTGTTACAGCGGGAATTAATTTATGATATTTTTCTTTTATAGGATAAACCATAAGCATAAAATCAGTTGGTTCTGGTATAGAGCTATCGCATTCAAAATATTTGTTTGCATCCTCTACACAGATAACAGGAGCGAAAGGTCTGAATTTTTCTCGATGCTTAACTTTCAAATTAAGTATTTCCTGCATTTTAGGATTACATGGATTAGACAATATGCTTCTTGCCCCAAGCGCCCTTGGACCCCATTCCATTCCTTTTTGAAACAAGCCAATTACATTATTATCATAAATTAACTTTGCAGATTTTTGGACTATCTTTTTATCAGAATTAAACTCTTCATACTTTATTTTGTTTTCATCAAGAAAATTTTTAATCTGAGAATCTGTATATTCCGGACCTAAATAGGCATTGTCAAGAACAAAATTTCTCTGATTATTTAAAATAACATTATAAATATACATTGCAGCCCCTATACACGTTCCACCATCCCCAGGATCAGGTTGGATCCATATTTTTTTAAAACCTGTATTTTTAAGTATCTTGCCATTGTAAACACTATTTAAGGCAACTCCTCCGGCTAAAACAAGATTATCGCATTTGGTTACCTTATGAACGTGTTTAAGCATCTTTGTCATTATTTCTTCGGTAACTAACTGGACTGCAGCAGCAATGTCTTGGTGCCTTTGAGTAATCTCTGATTCCTTCCTTCTAATATCTCCGTTTAGTAAAGCACATAATTTTTTTGAAGGCATTCTATTCTTATAATGATATGTAAAATAACTCATATCAAATCTATAGCTGCCATCATCTTTAAGATCTATAATGCTCATTAGTTTTTTATAGTATTCATTTTTATTCTTATCCATGTTTCCATAAGGAGAAAGCCCCATTACTTTGTACTCTGAATTATTTACACTAAATCCAAGATAAGCAGTAATGGCTGAATATAATAAGCCAATTGAGGAAGGAAATTTTATTTCTTTGAAAAGTTTAATAGAATTATTTTCACCTATTCCATATGCCGTAGTAGTCCATTCCCCTACACCATCAACTGATAAAATGGCTGCTTTTTTAAATGGACTTGGCAGAAAAGAACTTGCAGAATGAGCCATATGATGCTCGATAAATCTGACATTTCCTTTATACTTTAATTTCTTTTTAATTATTTTAATTATTCTTAATTTCTCATTAAACCATGAAGGCATATTGCTAATAAAAACCTTGTAACTTTTAGGGAATGTTTCTATATGCTGATGTAAAATTCTCTCAAATTTTAAAAAAGGTTTCTCATAAAAACCAACATGATCCAAGTCGTTAGAAGTAATTCCTTCCTTTTGCAAACAATAATTTATGGCATTAATTGGGAAAGAAGTATCATGCTTCTTTCTAGTAAATCTTTCCTCTTGAGCAGCTGAAACCAACACACCATCTTTGATAAGAGCAGCGGCAGAATCATGATAAAAACAGCTTATTCCTAAAATGTACATCTTAAAATTGCTTAAAGTAATACTTTTCCTCCTTTTTATCTAAATTCAAATCTTCCCAATAAGTACTTGCCTCTTTTTGTGGCATCAAATCCAGAAATTTCTTTTTTGAGATTTTAGCAAATATAGAAGTTAAAAAAACCCCTGTAAAGTATACTATAGTTAAAAGTAAAAAATTTATTATTATGGAAATTTTATTTGAGAATAATTCTTTTCCCTCAGAGAAACCTTCTTTAAAATATTTCCATTTCATTTTAATATTTCTCCAAGTATAGAACCCAACAGCATTATTGACAAAGTAATTGCTAAAGAAGTAAGATATATTAGATCAGGCAATCTCGTAATTCTTGATACGATAGTCAACGTTACACTAAAAATAATCACAAAAACAGTGAATCCAAAAACTTTTCCAATAGTATGGTACTTTCTTTTCTCTTCAAAATTCATGATCTAGTAAAAAGGCATCAATTTATAAATCTTTATCTAGTACAATTAGAAAAAGTCATAAAATAAAAAACTTGATAAGTTTACAAAGCAGAGGCGTTAAGAGAGATAAAATTATAACTAAGTAGTGATTATATAAATTTATAAAATGAATATTTCATTTCTTTTTATGAGTGAAAATAAAGGATTAATTGGAGAAACTTGGGACTTTCTTAAAATTAGAAAAAAATGGTGGCTGCTTCCTATAATTATTATGCTTGTACTAATGGGAATATTGATAATATTTGGACAGAGTAGTTCTCTTTCTCCATTTATATATGCGTTAGGTTAGTTTATGTATCCAGATTTCTTAATGTAATAATGTATTGTTGGAACAGATTTTTCATGTTTCTCTATTATATTCAAACCCTTCCCCCCTAATGAAGTTGGCCTCTCTACCACATTTACGCGAGGACGATAATGGTTTATCATATCTATATTTGCAGTGGTTATATTTGAAACTTTATTACCTAAATTTCTGGCCATTGATAAAGACTTTAGAAATACTTCTGGAAGAATAACTGCGGAACCTAGATTGATAACTACTCCTTGCTCCAAATTTTTTACTGTTTGAGTAAATCTTAAAAAATCAGTATAAGAAGATTTTCCAAGTGCAGCGCCGTCACATTCTGGATGCTGGTAAATTATTTCTGTGCCTATAGCTGTAAAGACAGAGACAGGCACATTATTTATTAGAGCTTGATAAAGAATACTATTATCTTTATAATCTAAATTTAAATCTTTTATTATTCTTGCTATTGATTCCCCATAACCTCTTCCGTCTATTGCTCCAAGCTTAGCCGCTTTGTTTAAATAATGGCCTGTCTCGTTTGCCATTCCAAAGCTTCCATCTTTAATATTTTGGGCTACATCCTCCGAAGTTTCTCCAATAAAAGCTATTTCAAAATCGTGAATAGCTCCAGCGCCATTCATAGCAATAGATGTTAACACTCCTTTTTTTATAAAGTCTATAATAAAATCAGACAACCCTGTTTTTATAACATGAGCTCCCATGAGAAGAATAACTTCTTTCCCAGCCCTTCTAGATTTAACCATTTCATCAGCTAACTCCTCTAAATGAGGATTATCTGAGAGTATCTTCGAATCGGTTAGAGGAATTCTATTATGTATGTTATATAGGTTTTTCCTTTCCCTTAAAGGTATTGTTTTAAGTTTATCCATGTTAAAACAACCATATTTAGCCTATAAAAAGGTTTTTAAGATCTTTTATTTTAAAATAACTATGAGTGAGAGAGAAAATTTACGCGAGAAATTGGAGTATATTGTAGGCTTTGTTATTTTTAATGGTCTAAAATTGAAAGAAGAAGTAAAGGCAAGATATTATTCCATAAGAAAAATTCCTTATTCATGGGGAGACGGAGTAATATTTCCTGACTACGTTTTAAGGGGCGATAAGGATAAATAATATTATTTAAAAAAAATTTTAAAATTCTAAAACCTACATCTTTTTAAATAACGTTTTTAATTTAATAGGGTGAAAACATTATCTATAATAATACCTGCTTATAATGAAGAAAAAACAATTTTAGAAGTTTTGGATAAAGTAAAAAAAGTAAAATTTAAAGGCCTTAATATTAAAAAAGAGATCATTGTTATTAGCGATGGTTCTAGGGATAATACTGTAAAATTAGCAAAAAGTGTTAAGGGAATAATAGTAATAGATAAACAACCAAATCAAGGCAAGGGCGCTGCTGTGAGAAAAGGGATCCAAGAAGCAAAGGGAGAAATAATAATAATTCAGGATGCAGATCTTGAATACAATCCTGAAGAATTGGGAAAAGTTATTGAACCAATATTGAAAAAAGATGAAAAAGTGGTTTATGGATCAAGATATCTGGAACTATTTAAAAAAAATAAATATTCATTTAGACATGCTGGTGCATATTTATCTACTTCTTTAGGTGTAAGGTTTATAACTTTATTGACTAACCTTCTTTATGGGACAAATCTAACAGACGAAGCAACCTGTTATAAGTGTTTTAGATCAGACGTAATTAAAAATATAGAGATAGTAAATGATAAGTTTAACTGGGAGCCAGAAGTAACTGCAAAAATAGCAAAGAAACGTATAAATATTTATGAAGTCCCAATTTCTTACAAGCCGAGATCTTATGAAGATGGTAAAAAAATTAATTGGAAGGATGGTATGGATGCAATATGGACGTTAATAAAATACAGAGTAATAAATTAAACAGCCGTTATTTTGATAGCGTTAAGTGTGATCTTTGCGGGTTTGATAAGTATAAAATAATATATTCTTCGAGGTATAGTGGAAAGACAATTGAAGAGTTAAAGAAAATGTATCGAGCTTCTGGGGATGATTTATTGATAGATCAATTGGTTAAATGCAAAAAATGCGGATTAATTTATGTCAACCCAAGAATTAAATCAGAAATGATTATTAAAGGATACAGCGAAGGAAGTGATGAAACTTTTGTTTCTCAGGCAAAATCTAGAGAAGATACTTTCAGAAAATCTTTAAGTTTGATAGAGAAATTTTATCCGAAAAAGGGCTACTTGCTAGATGTTGGAACTGCTGGCGGATCTTTCCTTGCAGCCGCTAAGAAAAAAGGATGGAAAATCTACGGATGCGAGCCAAACAATTGGCTGGCAGAATGGGGAAGTAAAAATTATAATATAAAAATAGATAAGGGGACTATCTTTGATCAAAATTATACTAGCAATCATTTCGATGTTGTTACATTGTGGGATGTTATAGAACATACCCCAAGCCCATCTGAAGTTTTAAAAGAATGCAATAGAGTTATGAAAAAAAATGGAGTATTGGTAGTAAATTATCCTGATATTGGGAGCTATATATCAAAATTGATGAAGATGAAATGGTTATTTTTGACTTCCGTTCACCTATATTATTTTACAAGAAGAACCATTAAGTTAATGCTGGAAAAAGAAGGATTTGAGATAGTTCTAATAAAACCCCATTTTCAAACACTTGAAGCAGGATATGTTTTTTTTAGGGCTGGAAAATACAATAAGTTAATCTCCAGAATTGGTTTGTCTATTGTTAATACCCTCGGGTTGGGAAAAAAAGGGCTTCCCTATTGGTTAGGCCAGACTTTTGTATTAGCTATTAAAAAATAAAATGAAGAAAAAAGCAGTTATTTTGGGTGGAGGAATTACTGGACTAAGAATAGCATCATATTTACAGGAAAATAATTTTGAAGTTACAATATTAGAGAAAACTCCAAAAATAGGTGGAATGACTTCAAGCTTTATTTATAAAGATTTTATTCTTGATTACGGCCCTCATAAATTTTATACTCAACTTCCAGGAGTTTATGATGATTTTAAAAAAATCATTGGAGAAGTCAATTATTTAACTGTAAAAAAAGAAAACAGCATTAGATTATTGGGAAATTATTTTGATTTCCCGGTAAAATTATCCCAGCTTTTTACAATGATAAATCCTATTCTAACCATAAAAATAGGGCTGGATTTAATTAAAGAAAAAATGAACAGAAAAGAGGCGAAAAATTATGAAGAATATTTTATAAAAGGATTTGGAAAAACAGGTTATAAAATAGTATTTGAAGGATTTGCAAGCAAAGTCTGGGGAAATCCAAAAAATCTTTCTGTGGAACTTGCTAGAAGAAGATCACCTGCAAAAAACATATTTGAAGTTCTAAAAACAGCTTTAATAAAAGGAAATGATGTAAGCGCAGATTACTTTCTATATCCAAAACTTGGATATGGTGTGATTTGTGAAAATTTATCTAAAGAGATGACAAAAAATGGCGGAAAAATAATACTAAATGCCAAAGCCCTTAACTTAAACTTAAAAGAGAAAAAAGTATCTTCTGTAGATTTGTTAATTAATAATAGAACCAAAAAACAATTGCCATGCGATGTTTTAATCTCAACAATGGCAATTAATGAACTTATTTTATTGATAAAAGAAAAGAAACTTTCACAAGAAATAAAAGATGCACTGGAAAATATTAAATTTAGATCGTTAATAATCGCATATATTTTTCTTAAAAAAAATAAAGCACTAAAAGATAATTGGATATTTTTCCCTGAAAAAGAATTTTGCTTTAATAGAGTTGCCGAACAAAAAAGTTTTAGCAAATATACTTGCCCTAAAGACAAAACTGTTTTAACTGCGGAAATAACCTGCAACTTTAACGACGAGACTTACCTTGCACCTGAAAATGAAATAAAAGATAAAGTGATAAATGATTTGGTGAAAGCTAAGTTAATTAAAAGAGAAGAAGTTTATGATTTTATCATCAGAAAAGCAGGCAGAGTCTACCCGGTTTATGATCTGGATTATAAAAAGAATTTAAACATTTTACTTAACTTCTTAGACGAAATACCTAATATTTATACTGTTGGGAGACTTGGATTATTTAATTACAACAACGCAGATCATTGTTTGGATATGGCTAAAGTAACAACACAAATAATAATTAATAATAAAAACAGAGAAGAGTGGAAAAAGGCCAGAAACTATTTTGATAGTTATAGGATTGTTGACTAAAATACTAAATACGAATAAAACACTCGTAGATTGAACAAGATAATTCCCTACCGGGCAATTACATGCTAAAGCATTTTTGTAATTTAGTCAAAAGTAAATCTTGCCTAAATTCTGTTTTTGTTGCTAAATTGACTTTAAACAAAATAACTATTATTCATAAAGTGTTTATACTTTATATACAATAAATTATAGAAGCAAAACTTAATAGGATGTTAATTCTATATTCTAATAAAACACTCGTAGATAAGATAAATTATAGATGCAAAGCTTAATATGATGTTTAAATAGAAAACAAGCCAGGTTATTTTATTTATTGCAATATCCTTCAATCCAATAGGTGCGTAAATAAAATTCTTAAAATTCTTGCTTTCCTTATTTAAGAATTCGGTAGGATAAAGAAAGTACTCGTATTGCAATTTAACCTGCTTGGCTATGCTTAGATCTATAGGTAGCTGCGTCTTATATATTTTATAATGCTCCCCCATATTGATTTTTTTAGAAATAAAAGGATTGTAATAATTAGTATCTTTAAGAGTTATTTTAGATTCAATATTCATAACTACTGGAATTGATTGATTATTTAAAGAATCAAAAAACATTTCCATTGAATTGTTTAGCTGAGGATTTTTAGATATAGTGCCCCAACCACAGTCATCAATAACACATTCTACTACATAAACTGGAATATTTTCCACACTCTTCGATTTTTCATTGTATTCTAAGAACTCATTTAAGAAGCTCACTGGAATATAATGCCTGTTAATAAACAGCCAACCTGCCTGAGAGTTATATATTCTATCGTCATAGATGATCAACGATTTTTCCGGAATATTGGAATTTTTAAACTTAATTAGATTATCTTCTGGATTTCTAGAATAGAACGATCCAAAATCGTTACTAACTATGGAAGTTAATATAAAAAATACATACAATAATAAAATAAAATATAGAATTAAAAAGTTATAGTTTTTATTAAGTATTTTGTGGAGTGCTGAGTACTTTTTAATTAATGATAAATAAAAATTATCAATTAAGAAAGCCATCATAGGAATAGAAAATGCTAAAAAATGAACATAATGTTTAGTTAATGTATTTCCCTTAACTATGAAGATAAAGGGGATTATTAAATAAAGTAGGAAAAAAATCAAATAATCTTTTGCGAATGAATCTTTCTTTCTTTTTAAAAATAGATATATTAAACAAATAAGAGCAAACATGGTCAAAATCTTTCCATTGCCATAAATTGAAGTTGTTAAACCAATATAAAGAAGCGACCTATCATCACTATCGTTTAATGGAGAAGCATCTGATAAAAGAGTCTTGAAAAAACCCTCTTTTCTATTTATCTCTCCGCCGGCAGTCCACCCATAGAGAGACTGCATCTTATCATTTTTTAAGGAAGGAAATTGTGTAACAAATAAGAAATCAGTTACTCCATTATATTTGTAATTAAGATAATTATATGTTAATGTCGGAGTAATTAGTAAAAACATTATTATTAACATATAAATCAATGTTTTACGGTTAACTTTGTAATCAAATCTTTTAGATCTATGATGATAATAAATAAGACCAAAGTAAGGAATAAGTAGAACAGGAACATATGCTTTCCACATACATGAAACTCCAAAAAAAACAGCTGAAATAATCAGGTAATTTTTTGATTTTTTATTTAATCCTAACAATAATGAATAAAATGATAACATTATAAAGAATAATGTTGAGATATCGTGTTCATCGGATGTATGCCAAATAAATCCAGGAGCAAATGCGTATATTATTGCAGATATAATTGCCATCCTCTTATTTCCAGAAAATTCTAAAACAAATAAATAAATTAAAGGAATCGTTAAAGTGGCAAATAGTAAAGAAGAAAAACGACATGTAAATTGACTAATACCAAACAAGTTATAAAATATATTTGTAACTGCATACCACAAATAACCTGACTGATCCCAGATTACTAATAGGCCTGAATTTAAGAAGTTTTGAGCCTCTAAACAAAAATGAGGAGGATCTCCCAGCAATATACGCGTATGAACATTAATCAGTCGAAAGACAAAACCAAAGATAATTGTTAAGAACAATAAAACAGATATCTTATTCTCTTTTACGTATTTCATATACTTTACTTTAAATTATATTATTTTTATACTTTTCCAAAATTTTCTTATGAATTTTCTTTCATTCTTTTGATTATATCTGCAAATGCTGGCCTTGTAATTAAGATGCCTACGCTTATACCTATTATAGTGGTAAACGCAAATCCCCTCAGCATACCGGCTCCTGCCCAGAATAAAGGCACCATAGCGGCTACAATGGTGAAAAATGCACCCATAATGATAAATAATGCTCTCTTTACTTTTTCTTTTACACTTGATGAACCCTCTGACTCTGACTCATCAATTATAACGATTTGGTCGTTTACCCCTGTACCCATTCCAGCAATAATTCCAGCTATTGAAGGAGCGTCTAGATTCCATTTTAACAATGCTGCAATTCCAATTGTGATAAATGCCTCTGAGAACATAGTCAAAATTACTGCTAAAGTGATTTTAATTTTTCTATATTTTACAAATAAAACAAGAGAAACTATTAAGAAAACTACAAGAGCTAAAATCATTATACTTCTTCTGAATTCTTTTCCTAAAGAAGGTGAAATTGTATCTAATTTTACAATCTCTACTTCGTAAGGAAGAGAACCTGTAAGTAGAATTGTCTGTAATTTGTTCATATTAGCTTTTGTATCTTTTAGAGCTTCTGCTTGCGTTATTCCGGAACCGGAACCTTGTATGGAAATTTCTGTTGTTTCCTGTCCTCTTAAACCGCTGCTAATCAATAAAGAATCCATTTCTTGATCATCTACATAGAGATATAATTTTTCAGAGAGATATTTTCCTGTTTGGTCAAGAGTCAGTTCTCTTGTAATATCTGCGTGTCTCTTTGCTGCGACATCTCTTAAATATACAGCAAAATCAAAATTACAGGAATATCCTCCTTCTGAAGGAAAGCAACTTCTTATTCCAGAGCAACGAGCACTTCTACAAATATCGCTGATATCTTTTTCCTGCCCCCCTACAAAAACTGTCTTATTTCCTATCTTTGCTTCAAATTTTCCTTGCTTTCCAACTATTTCCTTTAAATCGGATGGTGAAGCACCAGCAATTTCTATTAACATAAAATTATTCCCGCTTAAATCCTTAACAGTACGTACATTAATATCGGTTAATCCGAATGCATTAAGCCTTTGAGAAGTGATTGCAACTAAATCTGCTGCTTCAACATCAGTTAGAGTTTTATTTGTTGGTTTTACTAATGCTCTTGCTCCTCCACTGAGATCTAAACCAGTTTTAACTTTTGTTTTAGGAATATCTGAGACAGTTATGGAAGAGAGGTTCTGATCTAAATAAACAAAAGTTCCTTTATTAGTTACTATGCTTATTCTAGAATCGTTTTTTTTATTAAAGTTAGATGCTACGATAGAAAATTCTTCAAGTGAGCTTATTTTTTGGGAATTTATTTCTTGTAGTTTCATTCCTGGTCTTAAACCGGTAAGAAAAGCAGAAGAATTTTTTTCCACACTTGTTACAATAATTCCTTTCTGAAATGTTGGAGAGATCATTAATAAAGCTAGTAATAAAGAAGCTATTAAAATCCAGACTCTAAAAGTTATTTTTATCATTTTATTTTATCCTCTTTACATCGGCATACCATTTAATTAGAGAAGCGTTAGTTAGCCAAGTATTTATCATATCTGCAAATAAACCTATCGATAAAATAAGAAATATCTGTCTAAATGAATCTGGTAGACCTGTGACAATAAAGAAAGCTGGAAGAACAGCAGCTAAGCCTGTAAAAGTCATAAAAATTCCTGTCTTAAAAGAGCCGTATATTCTTTGGTTGACTGAACCTTCCTTCTTTTTTAATACTCTTGTGGTAAGTAAAATGTCTGTGTCTACTGAATAACCTATAAGCATTAAGAACGCTGCTATTCCAGCTGAAGAGAGTTTAATACCTAAGAAATCTACTACTGCTATCGAAACTACGATATCTGCAAATGCTGCAAATATTACTGCTACACTTGGAACAAATGTTCTAAACAAAGCAAAAATTACTATAGACATTAAAATGAAAGAAATTATGATTGCAGTAATCAATTGTTTATAAAAATTCTCGCCTAAGGAAGAACCGCTGAATTCTATATTTGAGTTATCTTGAGTTAATTTTTTGCCAGTAATACTTTCAATTTCTTTCTTTAAATCTTCAGGTTGTGCAGATGAATCAATAATTAAAGCAATATGCTTTCCAGAAGAAATATCTGTTATTGTGCGTATTGAAACATCTCCAAATTTCTGTTTTAATGCTGTTTCTAAATTTTGGACATTAGTATCAAAATTCAAAGTTATAGTTGTTCCTCCCGATAAACTTGAATCTTTAAAAATAAAATCTCCGTTTTTGGAATAAAAAGAAGCAAGATAAATAAATGATAAAATTAATAGAATTACTGGAGGCAGAAGCATGATTTTATAATACTTGTCATACCATTGTTTTTTGTGGTGTTCTGTAGTGCTTTCCATGTTGAAATATACAATTTTTAGGGTTTTTAAAACCTAGGTTTTAAAGGATTATTGCAGTTTTATTGATTTTATTACTACTGCATTATATATAAAGAAACTAAAATTTCTTAATTGTCTTTCCTTTTATAAATTGGGAGGTTAAGTATCTTCGCAATTTTATTTGAAAGAGCATCTCCCTCATTAGAATATCCCCAATAAAATAGAGGAGGCCTATATTTTAGATTAAAGTTGTTTTTGATTGATTTTATGAAGGATTTAAGAGCAAGACCTTTCCCTCTAAACTCCGGCTTGATTAAAGCAGAGCAGAGATAGATAGCTTCTGGTTTTCTATTAGATGGAGATTTTTTGAGTTTATCAAGAAGATCCGCTTCCGTAATTTTTTTAGAGATGAAATCATTCATTAACTCTTTTCTGCATGGAAAGATAAGAGTAAGGCCCACGATTTTATTTTCCTGACGGATTATATTGAGACAAGAAGAGATAACTTTACGCATTCATATGGCGTTTTCCATGGTGATAGATGCCTGGTCTGGATCAGAAGAGGATTTAAAATATTCCTCAGCCATTTTCATTGACTCTTCCATTTCCTTAGAGTCTAATCGTGAACTCTTAATGGAGAAATTTATCTTTTTCATATTAAGAGCAGGGAGAATTGGTATTAAAACATTTTTCTTTGATAAAAATGCGCCGTACGAGAATCGAACTCGTGCTCGCTGGTTGGAAACCAGAAGTTCTACCATTAAACTAACAGCGCTATGTAATGCCCTCGGGCAGAGTGTTTACGCACATAGAGTAATTTATTCGAAAGTTAATTTCTCATAAATTCTTATATTGGACGAATTCTTTTCGTACAAAATAACTCTCATCCCAATGGAAATTATTCTCATGATAATTTACATTATATAGAAACTAGTAATTCTATTGGGTTTTAAACTTTATCATTCACATAGCTCATAATGAAAAACGCCTATGGTAGGATTTGAACCTACGACTCCCACCTTAGGAGGGTGGTACTCTTAATCCGGGCTGAGTTACACAGGCATGTTTAAATTTAAATGATTAAATTGTTTTAAAGCTTATTGGAAGTTAAACTGTACAAAATATTTTATTGAAAAGATAAAATCTAAATTTAATAGGAAATTTTTATAAAGAGTTAAACTAAATAATAACGTGATAAAAATTACAGAAAATATAGGAGAATTAAAAAAAGAGATAGACAAACTAAATAGGGATATTGCAATTGACGAGATACTGATTATAGATCTTCCTTTTATAGATGGCCAAAAAGATTTTACTGTAATAAATATCCCCTCCTATAATGCGGAAACTAACAATAACTTAATTTTTGTTTGCGGAGAAAAAGTTTTAGTTTTTACGCCTGTAAGAACCAGAAAACTTGAAGAAAAATTTGAAAAATTGTTAAATAAAAAGAATGGAGAGAGTACTGTTTCTATATTTATGCTACTTAAATCAATTTTGAAAAATTATTCTGTTGAATTTCTTAGGATCAGAGAAATTATGAATAACCTTGAATTGGATCCTGTTCTTGATTCTATTGAAGATGCAGCCAGGCATTTAAGAAAATTAACTGATAGAATGGAAGCACTTATCCAAATCATTATAGAGCTAAAAGAAGAAGACATAAGATGTTTTGATGTCTCGCTTGTAAATTTTGAATATGATCTTTTAAGTACAGAATCCAGATACTGGCTGGAGAGATGCCGCAGCCATACTTATAGAATCGCTTCTTTAAGGACAAAATCGGAAATGCGATCTAATAGGGAACTAAATGATACTATGAAGAAACTTACTGTAATCATGACATTTCTTACAATTGCAAGCATTGTTGTAAATGTTCCAGGTACAGTTGGAGCTATATTTGGAATTCCGGCGCTGTCAAATGCTTATTTTGAGTCTCATACAACTTTATTAATCATCACTTTGATTGTAACTACGTGTCTATCAATATTATTGGGCTATATTTATTGGAAATCGCTTAATTTGAAACAGAGATAGATTTAATGCCTGCGGACATTTCCATGCTCACGCATGTGGTGTAGTTTATTTCAATATAGTGTAAATTATAACTAAAATAATTTCCATTGGAAATATAGTTATTTTGTTCAAAGTAAATTTGCCCAAAATAAGAATTTAGGCAACTACTAGCTTTTGACTATCGACAATTCTGTTTTAAATTTGTCAGAATTGACGTATTAGAGAATTTAACAGAATTCTCTATAAATTACTAAATCTCCTCTGCACCCTGCCCTGAAAGGGCATTATTTTAAGCAAAATAACTCTCTTACATAAACTTGTTAAATTGAATTTAACAAGCCAACCTAAGCTCCAATCCTTTTTTTGCCCTATGCATTCTGGACTTAATGTCTGAATGAGATAAATTACAATCCTTTGAAATTACTTTATAATTTTGTCCGAGAAAATAATATCTTATAACTATTTCGCTTTGTTTTTTTGGCAACTCTGCTATAAAACGAATTAAATCCGAATAATCTGGTTTTTCATCTATCTCGGTTTCTGATGATGGATATTTTATTAAAACTTGAGAATGTGGGTTATTATTTGATTCAACTAAATGAGAGAAAGAAATTTCATTCCTTCTTTTTATCTTTCTTTTATCGCTTAGAAAGTGATTTTTTGCGATTGTATACAGCCATGTTCTAAGTGATGCTCTCTTTTGATCAAAGCTTTCCTGCGAGTTTAAGGCCTTTATTATAGTTTCTTGAGCAATGTCCTGAGCATCAGAATATTGTGTAAATCGTCTTACAAAATTAAATAATCCTTCATAATGAGAAAGCAGTGTTTTTTCAAAAGATTCTGCAACCATGTCCAGAAAAATTAAATGGCCTTTATATCTTTTTGTATAACACGTATCAACTCAGCTTTGTGAAGCTTCGTTGGCAAAATTGCTATAAATTTTAAGTAAATTAAAATTTATAGAAGATAAATGTAAAATCTGCTTCATAAAGGTAAGCAATTACTATAACACAAAACCCTGCATTAAAATTTTAAAGTAGATTAATAATATGCAGAGGAGAGGATTCGAACCTCTGAACCACTAAGGACTGGATCTTGAGTCCAGCGCGTTTGACCGCTTCGCTACCTCTGCACACTTTATAAAGAAAGAGTGATATTTTTAAAGTATTCTGTTTATCTAAGAATGTGAAAAAGGAATTTATTATTTATTCTGATCTGCATATAGGCGGACCAAAAGAAATTAGAATGCCTTTTCTATTTTCAAAAAATACTGTTTTTCTAGGAGATAACTTTGAAATAAAGAATTCGTTAAGAAGCAATCTTGTTAATATTAAAAGACTTAGAAAAGAAACAAGAAAGAAATGCTTGAAAAATGGAGGCATTTATGTTTCTGGAAACCATTCTCTTCAGAATAAAGATCTTCAATTCAAGAGAGGAAAAATTCTTTTTTTACATGGAGATTTAATACATTATGGGAAAGAGGGAGCAGAGAAATGGAGAAAGAAAAAACAAGGCAAATCAAAGACATATTGGTATTTGCTAAAATATTATAAAAAAATTGTATCAGATGATAGAGTTAATCCCTTAGAAATAAGATATCTTGAGGGAGCTTACTCTACTGCCATAAAAAATAATTGCAATGTTGTTTTAATGGGTCATTTCCACAAGAAAAAATTAATTGATATTAAATACAAAGGAATAAGAATAATTATTGTACCGCGTGGGAAAACAATAATAAGGATTTAAATATTATATAAATAATATTTTATTGATTTGTGTTGGAAATATTTTTTAATTTCTTTAAAATTATATTTAGAATTTCTTCAGAAGAGATTTTCGTTGTATCTATGACAAGGTCTGCTATTTTTTCCTGATCTAACAAATTAAAATTATAAATTTTATTTAACTCCAACTTTTCAATTTCCTCTCTTTTACTTAAAAATTCTTTTGCTTTTTCTAAAGAAATATCATCTCTTTGTTTAGTTCTTATTGCCCTAATATCAAAATCGGCTTTGAACCATATTTTTAGTGTTGCATTTTTTACAATAAATATTGCAATCTTTCCGTCTATTACTATATTGCCTTTTTTACCTAAATCTTCTTGCAACTTGTCAATTATATTATTTAATTTCTTACTTTTTCCAAATTCTGTGTTCCATAAATTGTATGCGGCTGTAGAATCATCTTTTGCTTTTAATTGAGGAATTAATAAATTTCTTTGGAGACATAATTTATTAAACTCCTTGAAATAATATTGTTCTTTGTATGTTCCTTTAGATATATCTTTAAACAATCTTCCCGCACCAAAATAATCCAAATTTAATTTATGAGCTAGAAGTTTTGATATTGTTGAGCTCCCTGAACCAGGTAAACCTGAAATTACGATCGTTAGTTTTTCCATTATTTGCAAATATTATAGAATATTTAAAAATTGCTAAAAAAATAAAGATTTACATTCCCTAATTAATTTTAAATATAATGGATATGTAAAAAGTGAATGGGGTTTAGAGAATGGAGAAAAAGTACAAAGGGAATTTTGTTGTTTATCATACTTTGGTTCTTATTTTTATTAATTGTTAGCTTTTATTCGTACTTCTCCAATGGAGGAACTTGCAGTGTTCAATTTTATCCAACTGCCCCAGTTAATAATAGCGCAAAGGAGTGCTTTCTTCCTTTGATTTTGGGTATGACTTTGGGAATTCCGATTATAGCTGTAGGTTCGACAATTTTTGGATTAATTGGACATTTTATTGAAAAAAGACAAAACAAAAATAGCAATAAAATAACTATAGAGAATAAAAAAGTTAATGGAATGAGTAAGTTATTAGTTATTGTAATAATAATAGCTATTATCATTGTGATTAAGATATTATTTACATTTATTAGAATGTCTTTGTTTCTTGGGACAAGATAAAAATATAGGAAAATAAAGAGATTGAAAATAATGAAGACAGCATCTGTGTTTCGCCTCGTGACGGAGACTAACGCACAAGACGTGGCCTGCTTGACTTCTGTGTTCGGAAAGGGAACAGGTATTGCCAGACTACTATGGCCGTCTTCACTTTAATAGGAAAAACAGGGTTTTTAAGGTTTACTGAACTGTCAGTAGATAGGAAAGTTGAAAAGTGGGCAAAGAATCATGTAAACCGACGCTATAAGGCGTATAAAGCTTGTTTTCGTAATATTGTAGTGTGAGAGACTTTTGCTGTTGTCTCCAGTAGTTGATTCTGGTTATAAGCCTTGTAGCCTCGATATTTGCGTACCTACGGGCTTTTCGCTTTTCATTCTGCTCTTTTTTCTGTTGCCCACTTAGGTTCTTTCTATATTCTCTCTTCTGTTGAATAATTTTATCTTTATTCTCCTCATAGTATTGTTCCTTGGTTTTAGGAGGTTGAGGATTATTCAACTCTTCAATTAATTTGGGAATGATGCCCTTAGCCCGAAAATTTTGATGTGTTTCTTTTTTATGCTGCTTCCTGCTTCTTTCCCTTTCTTTTTTGTTATTTTCAATGAATTCCTTTAACTCTATTTTCTTCTGAGAAAATAGTTTTCCGCATCTGGCACATTTGTACCTTTGTCTCTTCTCTAATAGAACGAGTTCATAAGAGCAATCTGGATTTGGACATTTTGACATTATGAAATCCACAAAGATTTAAATAAATCATGGAAACTCTTCCCTTTATCATTATACCATATATAATTGTATTCTCTTATCTTTTCTTTTGAAAAACTTCTCTGTACTTTTCTATCTATTCTCAAATCTAAATAATCTTTATCTAAGTCTAATTTAATTATTTCATCAGTTATTTGTTTTGCAAAATCTGAAGCTTTTCCTAAACTATGAATTGCTATGTAAGAATCTTTTCCATTTAAAGAATCAGTTATTTGATTAGTTATTTCCTTTATTTTATCCTTTGCCATTAGACTAGAAGTAAAAAATAAGGGCATTTTTGCTAATTGCCACAACTTTTCTTCGATTTTCTTTTCATCCATACCTTGAATTGATTTTAAATAAGTTGTAACATATCCTATGGAATAACAATTACAAAATCTAAGCCCTTCTTCTCCATATCTCTCTTTTATACTCCATTTGATTCGATTTGCCTGATCTCTTTTGCCATTCCACATTAAAAAAGTCACGTGAGAACTTAACCCTAGTAAAGATTGAAATTCATGACTAAACTTTGTAATTTCTAAATTAGACAAGATCTCAGGTATCTTTTTTGGTTCTTTCTCATAATTGCTATATGCTTCGCCTTCAGTAAAATTAACAATATCTATGGATTGGTTAGCTTCTTTCTCTTTGTAAGATTTTAATATAGGTATAATTTCCTCATTAATAAAGTTCTTAGGAGCGATTCTATAGATATCATCATTTCCTAAAAGTATATCATATTTGTTAAGAAATTCTCTAACAATTGGATGCTGTTGATCTTTAGGCTTACTGGATTCTTTCCCAAGTTGGGGAAGTATTTTTTTCAGATTTTCTTGGTCTTCTGGTTTTATTATTTTATCTTTATTTTTTTCAAAGACTCCCTTCCACCATTTTTTAATATAGGGTATTAAGTTGAGTAGATTTTTTGTAGTTTCAATACTTTTATCTATATCGCTAGGTATCAGAAAAGAATGATCCATCTTTTCAATCTTTCGATAATGAATTTTTTTCAGATATAAACTTTAAATCTCCATTTTTCACTAATAGGTCAGAATATTCTGCTATATTTCTAACAAAATTATGTGAACCTAGTATAAGTGCTAGATTGGGAGATTCTTCTAGATTAATTCCTTTGTTATCTGCACCCACTAATTCTTTACCACTATCTTTGTCTATTATTTTGCCAGATTCAAGAATATGATATCCTATTTCATTGAATATTTCTTTTTTTCTTGTTTTAGACACTAATATCTTAAAACTCTTAGATTTTGTTTCTTCCCAAGATTCAAACGCAAAGCTCATTATAAACCTCCCATAAGAACAGAGCTAATAATTAGTTTATTAATATTATTGTTATAAAATATTATGTTCATGTATAACTCTCTCCTTTTTCACTTATAATTCTTCTACTTCTATATTTAAATACTTTACTTTTGTCTATAATCTATATTTTTTTATATGTTTACTAAATTATCTATTGTTTTAACCATTATATTGATTTTTTGAATTGTTAAAGTTGTTTAAGATAACTTTGACATCTCTTTTTTTGAGAATCATTAAGATATTCCCATAATATTATTTCCTTAAAAGTCGACCACCAAGCAGATTTCCATTTGGGATTCTGACTAGGGTTTAAATTAGGATTTTGCGAAATATTTATATCTGGATTCTGAGAGATGTTTATATCTGGATTTTGACTTGGATTAAGTTCTGGATTCTGAGAAGGATTATTTTCTGGTTCATAATTTTCTTGCATCATCAGTGCAACAGCATAATTAATTAATTCTTTCATAAAGAAATATAAATACCCTTATTTTTAATTTTATCTATTGCTAAATATTTTAAGAATTTTAAAAATTAAGTATGTTTTAATTTTAGCTAATATTAATAACTTAGAAATTGTCTGTTTAAATCAATAGGTCCAAATATTCTTGAACTATCTCTTTCATCAACTAAAGTATTAATAACATAGTAATAACCTGGTTTCTTTTCAACTTTTGATTTAACTAATTCCTCAATATGTGCGTTAATCCCTTGATTTTCTCTCATATAAAAAGCATGTTAAATCATTATTTTAAATATTTCCATACTTAACTTACAGGAGCCAAAAGCTACTTAATGATCAGAAATTTAATATTATAATGAAAATGAAGTTAACCAAAAAAGAAACGCAAGACAAAATTGAGATGTTCTTCAAAAAAGAGGAATTTACTCCGCAAGAAATGAAGAAAATAAAAAAATTGGCAATGAAATTTAATATAAAACTTGGAGCATATAAGAAAAATTATTGTAAAAAATGCCATAATAAATTAGAAGGGAAGATAAAGGTAAATAAAACATTTAAGACCGTTTCTTGTTCTTCCTGTGGATTTCTCAATAAAATAAAATTAAGATGAAAATAGACTCGTTAGTGTTTTATCCTTATAGGCATTTAACAAAGTTATAAAGTACCCTAATATGAGAGGCCCCAATATCAATCCTAAAAGGCCAAAAACAAATATTCCTCCTATCATTCCAATTATTACTATTGCCTGAGACATTTTTGTTTTCTTGGAAATAAGATGAGCTCTAAGGAAGTTATCTATGGTTGAGACAAACAATAAGTTATAGGCAAGGAATAGAACTACTGTCAAAGGAGAAGCATTGCCCACTATTAAAAATACTGCAACCGGAAGATAAATTATCCCTACTCCTATCATAGGTATTGTTCCAAATACCATTGAAATGACTGTTAAGATAATTGCATTTGGAACTCCAACAATAAAGTAACTTATTCCTGCTAAAAGGCCTTGAAGTAAACCAATGGTAATCTGCCCATAAATTATAGAACCGGTTATATTTTTGAATTGAACGACTACTTTCTTTTCCTGATCTTTATTTAATGGCGATAAACCTGAACAGAATTCTTTGAGTTTATCTAAATCTCTGAGAGTGAAGAAGAATACAAACCCAACAAGAAGAAGATGAAGAGCTATAGTTCCAAAATTTACTAATAAACCAAGTAAACTGTTTAAAATTGAAGTTCCGAATTTGCTTATCGAATTATTTAATGTTGTGCTTAATTGATTAACCAGTTGATCAGAAGCATAAGGCAAGATAATTCTAATCATACTTCCTATATCTATCTTATCTGAAAGCTTGAATATTTCAAAGAATTGTTTAGACAAGATAGGTATGAGCAACCAAAATGATAAAACTATAATTATTATAATTAAAATGGTTATTATCCCTGCGGCCAGACTTTTGGATTTTACATATTTAAGAATGAATAAGTATATTGGTAGAAATATAAATGCTAGAATTAAACCTCCGAATATAGATAACATTATTGGCCTTAAAACTGAAAAGACCAGGATTAATAAAATAATTAAAATTCCAAAAACTAATATTTTTTTTGCATCCTTGTCCGTTAATTCCATTTAAATGGAGAGAATATTAGATATTTAAATATAATGTAAATTATAACAAAAATAATTTCCATTGGGGAAATAAAATTTAAAAATATTTATAAACACTGGATTATAAAAGTAATCTAAAATACAATGAAAAACACTATCCATAAGATATTTACTGACTGCGTTGATGAAGAAGTGCATACTGAATTCAATAAGTTCTCAAGAGGAGTATTTGAGAACAGATATTTACTTGAAGGCAAAAGACAGCCCGAGAAATGGAGTATAAAAGCAAGTGCTGAATTTGCTAATTATTTTGTAAGAAGGGGGCTTGAGGGAGCAAGCGGAAAGATAAAAATGACAGGAGCCATTATCTCGACTTTAGATTTGTCTAAAGATATTGATTTTGAGATCAGCGATACTAAAGGATATATGGGAATAAAGCAAAACCTGATAAATTCTGAAATTGATGCCAAGAAGATTATTACTTTGATGAATAAATATCCCAAAGTGTTTTTCGCTTTATCTTTTTCTTCTCCGGGTTTTGAGCTCAAGATTAAAGCTAAAGCTCCAAAAAGCGGAAAACCTGGAAGCAAGGGAGAAGAGGAGCCTAAAGCAGATTTTTGCTCACTAAAAACAACCAACAAAGCTATTGTTGAGGATTTATTTTTTGATATTAAAGAATTTAAAGAACTTATGATAAAACATACTTTAGAGATAAAAGAAATAGAACTGCCAAAAGGAGAGAAAGATCCTGTGAAGATGAGAGAGAATGCAAAGAGAAAAGGAATTATAAAAAGACTTATTATTCTTGAAGGCAATAAACAAATGAAAGAGAAGGCGTTTGTTATTTAGAAATATTATATAAATTATTTATTTTGAATTGATTTATCCCAGGAAAAATAACTACTATCTTATAAAGATATGCAGACAATCTGTAACATTTAGTAGTTTAAGTGACTTTATTCCAAAGAGCATAAAAGAACTTTCTATATTCTTCTGCGTTCCCTTTTGACTTAATAGCAAAAAGCATTGGAGTTTCTCCCCAACTAAAAGTGGCCACCGTGTCCTTGAATATAGAAATACCAGAAGGGAAGGGAAAATTTGTAGCTCTAAACTCGTATAATTTATGGAGTGATTTTGATAATTTTATTTTATTTAAACCATCATTTTTAGATAATAATATTTTACTTTTACCACCTGTTTGGGCTCTTCTTTTATGATACCTATCAAAAAGATGAATAACGAACTTATTCTGTATAGCTTGTTCTGGAAAAGCAAAACCTAAGTATTCATCTTGGTTGGTTAAATTATCAGCCATCATTTCGTAAAAGCTTTTGATACCTTCATAACCAACATACGCCCTTACTTCGTGTTGTTCTGATTTAGATTTTTGCTTTTGCAATAATTGTGGCAAAATTTTTGTGAATTCTTCTTGTTCTAGCTTTAACTCTCTTTCCTTAGTTTTAATATAGTCCAAAATTCTTTTAGGAGAATTAGCCTGGAAGTATTTTATCTTGTCATTATAAGTTTCACTGACAAGTCCTTTAGCTTTCAATTTCTCCAATATTTCATAGACTTTTGAACCTGCAATTCCTGATTTTTTTATTATTGGCCCGGAACTTGTATTTCCTAGTTCTAACAAAGAAAAGTAAACTTTTATCTCACCCCTAGTAAATCCTATCTTTTCTAATGTTTTTGTATCCATTTTAAATCCAATAAAGTTAATTATATAAGTTTTTCCAATTATTCCCCCCCCGTGTGTGAATAATAATTAAATAAGATTAAAATTGAAGTGAAATATGGTTGAAAAGATTTTGAATTTTAGGAGTGTTTCTTTAGAGCAAATAGCTGGAGAACTGTATAATTTCTCAAAGATTGGAGGATTTTCTATAAGTAATTGTATGAAAAGAAGTTTTAGAGAAGAATTGCTGAAAAGAATTAAAGAATTTAATCATTCTAATGGTAGTAAATTTCGAGAGGCGAGAAGAACACAGGGTGAAATAACTCAAGAAATGGAACTGTTTTATCTTGAAGATATAGGCGAGTCTGCTTTTCCTAACAATCTTAGAGGTTTAATGGGGCAGTTGAGACTGGAATATGCTGATTTTTATAAAGAGTTAGGTAAAGTGGCAAGTTTTCAGAGACAAGGATTGGAATCGATAGGTTTTCATCATTACAAAAAAGGTTCTATTGGTATAACTCCGCATCAAGATTATACTACTGATATAAATTTAATTGGTTCTTTTGTAATCACAGGAAAAGCTCCTTTCTTCATTTGTAAAGATAGGCAAAAATCTGGAGCGATAGAGCTTGCTTCATATCCGGGATCTCTCATCCTCATGAGGGCAGCACGAAAAGAAACTGAACAACCCAAGCGTCCATTTCATTATGTGGATAAGGTGAAAGAAGACAGATATTCTCTTCTATTTCGTTGGAGAACTGAAACAGGACTAACTACGCGATCTAAAATAGCGAAAGAGTATATTCAGGAGTACAACGATGAGGAGGATCCTTGGGCTGGACACATAGTACATTAAATGGAAAGAACAATTGAATCAAGTTTCACATTTGATGCAGGACATAGAATAGTTGGTATAGAGCCAATAGAAGAGCAAGCAATACATGGACATACCTTCAATTTTAAAGTCATAATTAAATCTAAGTTGCTAAATAAAAACGGAATTATATTTGATCGTAATGAACTATTAAAAATTATACAACCTTTTATTAAAGAGTTGGACCATTCGTGTTTATTATTTGATAAATATCCCTTAGTTAATGATTTAAAAGAACTGGCAAAAAAATATAAGTTTGAACATAAAATTATATCTTTAGATGTAAATCCTACAATTGAAGGTTTAATAGATTATTTATTCAGAAGAATAAAGAAATTATTGCCTATTGAAAATAAAATTGAAATTAGGCTAAAAACTTCTGAGTCTTTGGAATCTTCATATTTAGAATAATAAACTAGAATTTACTAACTCTTAAACTTATATTAAATTTTAAAATTAGATAGATGAGTAAAATGAAAAATTAATTTTTAAATTTCTTTACTTTATTACTATCTATAGAACTTTCGTCCTCTGAATCTTCCTCGTCTTCTTCATCATCGTTACCTTCCTCATCATCTAGATCTTCATCTTCGTCTATATCTTCGTCATCACCTAACTCTAGATCTTCATCAACATCAATTTCTAGTTCGCTTAAAATTTTTATAATCTTGTCTAGTTTTGCATTTATCTGATTGAATTGATCAGATGAACCAGCGGATGAACCGCCTCTGAAGGCAGAAGAATCTCCTTCTTTTTTGAAGCAATCATTACAATAAACAGGTTTAGATGTTGTTGGTTTGAATGGAACCTGGCAATCTTTTCCGCATTTACTGCAAATAACATCATGCATTTCTCCACGTCTAGAATCTCTATCTCTTCCACCACCATATCCCCCTCTGTTTCCGCCGAAACCTCCACCTCCGAAGCCTCTTCCGCCACCGCGGCTATCTCTACCTCTGCCTCCGAAACCTCCACCACGGTCTGATCTAAAATTTCCCATAATAAGTTAATAAAATTACGGTATTTAAAGGTTCTTACAGTGAAATTTTATTCCTTTCTGTTTAAACTTAATAGAGTATCTAAACTTTTTTATAATTCAATAATACCAGAGGAATATGAAAAATGATTTGCAATGCATAAATCTTTTAAATTGATTAACTTGCTTATTTTATGGATCAAATTGAAATACGAAGGAAAATGTTTGGAGAGGAAGTAGTTTTTCTTATTAATAATGTCAGTAAAGATATGGTTGAGATTGTAGTTGATGAAGTATATTTGGAAGGCTTGAGATTACAAAGAATTTTTAATTTCTTTGATAAAAAAAGTGATTTATCCATATTGAATAAAAATAGAAAAATAAAAGCTAATAAAGATTTATTATTTGTAATAGGAGAGGCGCTAAAAATATGCAAAATAACTGAAGGATTATATGATATATCCTTGGGGAAGCAATTTCACGAAAGAAAAATAGGAATAGAGATTACTAAAGTAAAATGCTCATATAAAGACATTGCAATGAAAAATGGTGAAATTGAATTATTGCATCCTGATGTTATGATTGATCTAGGGAGTATAGCTAAGGGGTATATTGCAGATAAACTTGCAGAAATGCTTAGAGAAAAAGGAATTTTATCTGGTTTGATTGATGCTAGAGGAGATATTATTTTATTCGGTGAAGAAGAACAAATAATCGAGATACAGCATCCAAGAGATAAGGAGAAAAATTTTAGAGAAATTAAAGTAAGAAATTGCGGGATTGCAACTTCCGGAGATTATAATCAATATAGCAAAAATTTTGAAAACTCCCATATAATAAACAAAAATGAATTGATTTCTGTCACGACATTAGCTCCAACTCTAATGGAAGCCGATTTATATGCAACCGCAATTATTGTAACACCGAAAGAAAAAATAGAAAATTTGTTAAATAGGAATAAAAAAATTAAGGCTCTATGCATAGATAAAAACTTAAGTACAATCGAGTTTAATAATTTTGAAGAGGTTGTTGGGTAAAATGAAAGGAAAAACAATTTTTGGATGGACTTTAATTATTTGCTTATGTTTTACTCCCTCATTTTTATGGTATTATCTTGGGGAAGGTGCTAGCGAACTTAGTGATTATGGTTCAATAACCCATAGTCTAGGGGAAGTGGCTGGATTGATAGCCATGACAATGTTTGCATTGACATTTGTTTTATCTATGAGGCTAAAATTTATTGAAAATATGTTCAATGGGCTTGATAAAGTTTATATTGCACATGGGATTTTGGGAGGCAGCGCTTTAGTTTTAATTTTGTTTCATCCCATATTTCTAGTTTTGAAATTTATTCCAAATGATATGAGGCAGGCAGCATTGTATCTATTGCCCAGCTCATATTGGTCTGTAAATTTCGGAATTATCGCATTAGTGGGAATGATATTTTTAATTTATTTGACACTTTTTGTAAAAATTAAGTATCATAAATGGAAGTTTACACATGAATTTCTTGGACTTGTGTTTATTTTTGCGATTCTGCATATATTTTTAGTTAGAGGAGAAGCATCTGGAGACAATATATTTAAGGGGTACTATATTTATGCAACAATAGTTTCTTTAATGGGCCTAGGTGCATTTTCGTATAGTTTGTTTTTGAAAAATAGATTGTTTAAAGCAGCAGTGTATCGAGTTCTTTCGGTGAGTAAAAAAAACATTAATACATATGAAATAATCTTGTACCCTGAGCATAAACCTATAAGTTACCAATCTGGACAGTTTATTTTTTTAAGGTTTTATAATGAAAATCTAAGCAAGGAACCACATCCTTTTTCAATTGCTTCCAGGTCAAATAATCCTGAAATCAAAATTATAATAAAGGAACTGGGAGATTTTACTAAGAAACTTATACATCTTAAGCCTGGAGATAAAGCTTCCATAGAAGGACCTTATGGGAGATTTAATTATAAAAGAAGCGAGAAAGATCAAATATGGCTAGCTGGAGGTATTGGAATAACTCCATTTATTGGAATGGCTGAAGATATGCCTTATTTAAAATTGAATAATAAAGTTGATTTATATTATTCGGCAAGTACAAATGAAGATTTCATTGGGTTAGAAGAATTAAACGGATTTGCATCTAGGCATAGAAACTTTAGATTAATTCCTTGGGTAACAAAAAATCAAGGATATCTGAAATTGGAGGACATAAACCGTATAAGTGGCAATATTGTAAACAAGGAATTTTATTTATGCGGTCCAAATGCTTTTAAAAAAGGAATTATAAGAGACTTATTAAAGATTGGAATTTCTAAAAGAAATATTCACACGGAGGAGTTTGAATTTAGATGAAAATTAAATATGTTGTGGCCACCGCATTATTAGTCTTTATTTTGGTAATTGGAAATATATTAGCAATTGGACTTTTAACTCCTGAAAAAAATGAGGTTGAAATTAACAAAACTCCAATTAAAAATATATCTGATTTTAATACTAATATTGTTATTGTTAAGAAAAATGAGACTAACACGACAACTGAAATAATACAACAAGAAATAAGGAATCCTGTTGAGCAGAAACCTATTTCGAAGGCATCTTCAAACTCAGCAAACACAAATACCCAGAATAGTGCTCCTGTTGTTCAATCTAAACCTAAGAAAGTTAAAACTAGAGCTTCTTAAAATTTTTCAAAAAAAATTACTTTAGAGGAGCATCTAAACTTTTTTATAATTCAGAAATCTTAGAGAAACCATGGAAAATCAATACTTGGAGAATATAAAAAAAGGAATGAAAGTCAACATACTGACAAATCAAAAGAGAAACATAATTGGAATAATTGAAGATATTGCTCTAAGAAAAACATTTGAAGAAGAAGGAATTATGGTGAGACTTTCTAATGGAGAGGTAGGAAGAGTAAAGAAAATAATACATAGCGAACCAGAACTCAATGATAAAATTGCGAATGAAATAAGAAAACATATTGAGAAAGGGGAAAACTTTAATATGGAATTCAAAAGCGAGGCATTTTGGAGCATGACATATAATCCTGAACAACTAAAAGAAAATAAATCATTTGAAATTAGAGAGTATGGAACTCGTGCATCTAAAATTATAATTGCTAGAGCAATTGCATCTTTTTTAAATTCTGAGGGCGGAAATTTAATAATTGGTGTAAAAGAAAATAAAGAGAAAGGAAATTTTGATATAATTGGAATTGAAGAGGATATGAAAAAATTAAAAGAAGGAGGAATTGATAATTATAAAAGAACTCTCATTGATGAGATTGTTAGGGCTTTTTTTCCTCCTAAAATATTTAATCATATGAATGATTACTTGACTTTTGAGAGCTGTACGATTGAAGGAAAAACTATTTTATGGATAAAAATAAAGAGGAGCGACAGCAGAGTATTTTTAAAAATAAATAATAAAGATTTATTTATGATAAGAGTTGACAGCGAAAATAGGATGCTTGAAGGGGAAAGGCTTGTTGATTATTGTATAAAGAAGTGGGGCGGGCGATAAAACTTAGAAATTAATATTTCTTACTTAGATTAATATCTTTTGAAACAAACTCTACGAGTTTGTTTGGCAGCTCCCTTGCAGAGCAAGGAAGAACTTGCTTGTCCTTTGTTATGAGGTAGATTTTACGGTCTGCAAAACTGCCTTCGATTAGAGTGTTTGCGACTACGAGGTCAGAATTATTTTTAATTAAATTATCATGGGCTGTTTCGATTAATTCTTCTGGATTTACACGTGAAAGAAGTTTAAATCCGACTTGGTAGATTTTAGGACTGTATTGTTTTACTTCTGAAATTATTTTAGGAAGCTTAATGAGTTTGAGATCAAGATTATTTTCATTTGAACTAATTTTTCCTTGAGTTTCTTTTACTCCATAATCTGAGACGGCTGCAGCAAGAACAATTACGTCTATTTTCTTTGTTGTGATGAGATCTTTAACTTTTGTACGATAATCATCAAAAGTAAGAAATGGATATTCGTGCAAATTACCTAAAAGTTCTCTTGCCTGATGATAGAGTTTCCTCATTTTCTCCACTTCCATATAAAAATCATTCCTTGGATTGAAGATAAATTGCTCGTGAAAAGGCCTTTTGCCGTTTTTTGAATATAGATAGTGGACGTTGTTTCCGTGTTTTAGAAATTCCTCTGCTACTAGCGCGCCTGTGCTACCGCTACTGAAATTTCCAATGTGCCTTACATCATCTATCTTGCAGATAGTTCCTCCGCTTGTAATTAATACTTCAAGAGCCATTTTTTTCCCCCATATCATTGATAATGCATTTTACTATGTAATCTATACGAGGCAACTTTGCTTTTCCTTCACTCAGGCGAGGAGGGATAATTTTTAGCCCATATTTTTCTGCTTTTTGCAGATTCTCCTTCAAAAAAGGATTTTCATACAATGAAGAATGCATAGTTGGGCAGAGATATACTGGCTTTTTCATTCCTAAAGCGCTTGCAACTAAGGTTGTTAAGGCATTATCTGCAATCCCTGTAAAAATTTTATTAATTGTATTAAGAGTTGCAGGCGCTACCACTACAATATCTTCAAGACAGATATGTTCTGCATTTCCGCTAAGTTTGTCTATTACTTCTTTGCCTGATCCCCACTGTAATGATGCTTTACCAACAAATTCATAAGTATTTGGGCTCACATAGATTCCTACAACTGCTCCATACCTTCTGAAATGCCTCGCAAGTTTAGGAGCTTCTATAGCTGCAATTCCTCCAGAAACACAGAGAGCAATACTCTTTTCTTGTAGTTGATTGCCTAGTGTTTCTACTCTAAGATCTTCATTCATATTTACCTCCGTAAATTGTGTTATATTCTGGGACTGGTCTGCAAATATATTCCACAGAACGCAAAGAAGCAATATTATCTGCTAAAGTTAATGAGCCGTGGCCTTTAAGATTTACTGAGAAATTCACTGAACTTCTATTTGGGAAAAGAGAAATAATTTCTTCACTTTCTTCTATTGCTCCGCATGGAACAATTCTGTTTGTGAATGGAGCATTTTTTATATAAGCGTGGCCATGAAGAAGATATTTTGCCCACGGATAATTATTGTATAATTTAATTTGTATTGGTGTGTCAACTGAAGGTTTTGCATTCCCAAAATATTCTACAGGCAAACTTGGTTTTACTGCTACAAAATCATTTTGTGTTATAGAAATTTTATTTACATTTCTTCTTGAAACAAAAATTAAATTATCTTCTTTAAAGGAAGGAAAGCCACGTTCACATCTAAATGAAGCATTTCCCATGAATCTTTCTTCTCTAGCAACACTCTCTACCATTTGAGAAAATAATTCTCCTTTTTCTCTTACCAGAGTGTAAAATTTTTCCAGATGTGGTGCCGGAATTTGCTCTCCTTCTTTAGTACTCCCTATTCTAGTGTATTTCAAGAGTTCAAATGCACGGTTCTTTACAACACTAGCGATATTTTTCATATTTTGAGTGTGAGCATAAACATTTCCCAAAGGATCAAGAACTCTTGCCTGATATCTTTCATTTATTTTTGAAAACTCTACTAGCAAATTATGATTGGAAACTAATGCATGGTTAACAACTTGAAGAAAAGGAACATTATCCATGTTGCGTAGAGATCCCACAAGAGTAAGAGCAGGATTAGTATTTTTTGCGATTCTTGCAGGACTAGCCATTCCTTTAGGAATTTGAGCAAACCAGAAAGCAAGAGAATACTCTTTTGCTCTTTGTGCAATATTCTCTAGCTCTGAAAGATGTCCCCCATTGTGACATTCTGCATCTTTAAGACCCATGGAATTATACAGGATATCTGAAATAGTTGACTTTCTACCACCTTCATTGTTAAATTCTCCTCCTAAAAATATTATTTTCTCATCCATGTAAAATCCTCCAAGAATTATTATAGTAAACATCTTCTTTGTCTACTAGAGAAAATTTTTTCATACTCTCTTCTATAAAATGCACTGAATCTTGATGAGTTTGGATAGGAAAATCGGTTCCAAATAATAATTTCCTTGGTCCGCATTCATACAAGAATTTCTTTATTTCTTCAATACATTCAGGAATATCTTTACGATCGTATTTTGAGTCTATAAGGCCGCTCATATCAGTGTAGATATTATCATTTCTTTTAACAGTAGAAATCAAATCATCAGTATAGGGTTTAGACATATGGCAAACTATAACTGGAAGATGAGGAACAAGATTTGCTATGTGCTCTAAATCACTTGCTTGTACCATTGAAGCGATAGAAGGTTTAGATGAAGTTCGCATTGCTTGATAAGAATATCCACAGTGAAACATTAAAGGCAGTTGAAATTTTGAGGAAAGAGAAATTACTTCTCCAAATTTTTCAGATTTAAGATCAATATCTTGGTAGCAGGTATAGATTTTAATTCCCTTTATTTTCTTTTCTTCTGCAAGTTCTTTTACCTCATTTAATCCCTGAAAAAAATAATGCTGAAAGTCAAAACTGCCAAACATTGCAAATTCTTCCCTATTTTCTATCCAGTGTGAAAGTCTGAAATTTGTAATTCCACTCCCCCTATGTGAAAAGTAAGTTGCTAATAACACTGTTTTTTCTATATCATATTTCTGCATTAATTTAGTGATGTGCTGAACGGAAGCATCTTCTACTGCAGCTTCTTTAAGTGCTCTTCTTGTCGTATGGCAATGTATATCTATTTTTTTCATTTTAGAGAAACTCCTTTCTCTTAGATAGAATAATCTCATATCTCAAATCACATTCAGTGCAAGCATAGTCAGTTCCATCCACATTATGTGTACGCAAAATCTTTACCTCAGAAGATTCACATCTGGGACAGGTAGTAGAAGGATTATTTTTTAAGACATCGTCTAGGAAATAAATTCTGTTTTCTTTCTCCCATTTCCTGCCTTCTTTACCATACCCTAAATGCTGTGCAATTGTCTTTGTCATATTATATCATAAAAAACAATTAATATAAACTATTTCTATAAATCTTTAAAGATCTTTAAATTTTAGGAAAATTTAAATAATAAGACATTTTGGTATGGTTATGAAAATTATTGAGAGAAGTGTACAGGAAATAGGGGAGTCTTTACTTGTCAGCTTACCAAAAGGATGGACTAAAACCATGCAAATTAAGAAAGGTTCTATGCTTAAGATGCTGGTTGCAGAAAACGGCCGGCTTTTAATTGCTCCTGAATTTACACAACCAGAGAAAAAGAGCGAAACTACTATTGCGTATGATGAACATTTTGAGAGAAAATTTTTTAGAGAGTATTTTGGACAATATGAAAAAATTCATATCACATTTACGCAGGGACTTTCGGATAAAGAACGTAGAGAACTAGGGTTGTTTTTACAGAGATTTATGAATGTACAAATTATTGAAGAAAGTCGTGGTAGCATCGTTGTAAAGGCGTTTGCTATCCAAGAGCTTTCTATTGAAGAATGTATGAAGAGAATGCATTTTTTATCTCTTAATATGTTTGAAGAAAAAAAGCAGGGAAGTAAAACTGCAAAACTTCAAGAAATGAGAGATACTATGACTAGGTTTTATTATATGCTAATTATGCAAGTAAGAAGATTTCTTACTGAAGGAAAATATACTGAAGAAAACCAGATTCCGCTCATAAAAGCCATGGACATACGTATGGTAGCTGAAAAAATGCAGAGAATTGCAGAACATATTATAAATATGAAATCCTCTAAAACTATACTCTTTGAAGAAATAGAAGATTATTATGCAGATTCATTTCGTTATTATTCTACAGAAAATTTTGATAAAGCAAGTTTATTATGGAAAAAAGGCAACTTATTATGGAAGAAATATGAAGAAAAAAAGCAGAAAGCAAAACAAAAAAAAGATTTTGAGAAATATGAAACCGTCAGCTCATTACAACAGATTACACGTTTGGCAAAAGAAATTTCAATGCTTGTAAGATAAAACTCTTTAGTTTTTATTATTGTGGTGATAAATATCACCTTATATTTTTAATTAGGTTCCTTTCTGCAATCTTTTATGAAAAACAAAATGATTATAGGAGAAGCAATCGAACCTATGCTTGTTTATGAATCAGCTGGAAAAGACAAATATGCTGATATTATCAAAAGGCATGGTGGAAGTACTTTAGCAGAGATCAAATATGACGGCTATCGAGTACAAGTACATAAAGGTAAAGAGCTTTCATTATTCACACGAAATCTTAATACTCTTAACGCAAGAGTATTTCCAGACGTTACAAAAAATCTGGAAAACTTACCTGCGGGCATTTATGATGGTGAATTAGTAGGACATGGCACTTCGATAGAAGGTTTTAATGCAGTCAAGAAAAGAGTTAGAAGTGAATTAGATAATTCTTTAGTTGAACACTTTCCATTAGAAATACGATTATTTGATATTCTTTGCTTGGGGAATAGAGATGTAACTCAATTACCGCTTCATGAGAGAAGAGAAATCTTAGAAACATACCATTTGAACGTACCTGTGCAATACGAGATGGGAAGTGCTCTTGCATTACAACAAAAGTTTGAGGAAGTTACTTCTGCAAAACTTGAAGGACTTGTATGTAAAAATGCAGATTCTGTTTATAGTATAGGAAAAAGAACCAGAGACTGGATCAAATTAAAGAAATCATTAACACTTGATTTAACAGTATTAGGAGTTTATCAAGGTGAAGGAAAAGCTAGTGAACTACCATTTGCAGCATTACTTTTAGGAACAAAAAATGGTAATAAATATGAAACTCTTACTAAAGTCGGAATTTCTAATAGAGGAATTATTGCTGAAATTGAGAAAAAAATAGAGAATGCTTATAGTCAGAGTGTACCTCAAAAAGTAGATATCTCTTCTGAAATAAGTAAGAAAACTTATGAAAGAAAAGTGCCTTTTAGGTATGTTCAGCCTGAAAATTCAGTTGTATTGGAAGTTTCTGCTTTAGATATTACGAGAAGTAACAACTGGCATTCGTGCGGTCTAGACAGCGATGGAAAAGCATTCTCATTACGAATACCTGTTGTTGAAAGTTACCGCGATGATAAAACTGTACAAGAATGTGCTAGTACTGAGCAAGTCAAAGAACTGTATGCTTCAAACAAATAAAATTTACATAAATGCATGCGCAACCATAGAACAAATTAAAGAGCTGTATGGATTAAACAAATAATGTTTATATATGAGCATATCGTTTCTTCTTGATGTATGTTATAAGAGATGTATTTATTGCAAAACCTGGAAGCGCTGGCAAATTAGCAAAAATGATGAATGAAGCAGCAAAACATATGCCTGAAAAGCCAAGAGTCATGCTTGATTTTGTAACTGATTTTAATAAGATCGTTGTTGAACATGAAGTCAAAAGCCTTGCTGAGTTTGAGAAAGGAATGGAAGATTATAAGAAAAATTCTAGTCCGGAAATGATGGAAATAATGAAAGGGTTATACTGAATTATATCAAACGGGGTATAGAGAGATTTTGAAGGTCGTTGAGTGATTTTAATATTCAATTCCCTTTCTGGCTAATATGCCAACATCGTAAGGATGTTTTATTTTCTTTATTTCGGTAACAAGATCTGCATGCTCAAAGAGAGCTGGAAACGGAATATGTGAACCTGTAAGAATGAGTTCTTTGGTTTTGGGTTTAGATTTTATGAATTCAATTACTTGTGATTCTTCTAAGAGATTCATTTGGACTGCATAAAGAATTTCGTCTGCTATAATTATATCATAATCTTGGTTTAGACAGGACTTTAAGTAGTTGAATGCCTCTTCTACATTTGCCTTATGGTTTTCATGATTCTTATTTTTTACATACCAATCTCCAAGACCAAATCGCTTAAACGAAAAACTATTGAATTTTGATAAAGATTTGATTTCTCCTGGAATTTGATCTTCTAAAGTAGAAGCTCCATTTTTCATGAACTGGACCAAATGTACACGATAGTTATTTCCGCATGCCCTTAGGGCTGTGCCTAAGGCAGAAGTTGTTTTTCCTTTTCCTGTGCCATAGAATATTTGTACAAGGCCGGGACCCACTGGTCCTTTGGTTGGTGGAAAGCTGAATTTATGTTCTTGAGACATTCATATTTGAAATATAATATAATTATAGACTTTTCTATAGTAAAAGCATTTAAATATAATTGATTATTTAAAGTAATACAAAATAATATTAATTAAGATTAAATATTATTAAGTAACATAAAGTAATACAAAATGAAAATAAGAATTTCCGCTACCATAGAAGAGGAAACTGATAAAATTCTAGATTCGTTGTTAAAAGATGGAGACTATAGAAACAAATCACATATCATTGAAAAAGCAATACAATTTTTAAAAGAGGCTAAAAATGTTAAAAAAAAATAAAAGAGGACAATTAGCAATTTGGGTAATACTTGGCGTAGTTGTAATCGCCTTTGTAATATTGATACTCTTACTCAATAAAGAGGGAAACCCCATAATTCCTGGAAGAAGCGAGGGAAGATACAATGTGGAATCTTACTTAAAGAGCTGCTTGTATAGAGATATTGAAGATGTTACTAGTAAAATGATTCCCCAGGGGGGGCTTTTGAATTTAAGAAGCATGGTCTTTTTCAATAACACAAACATTGAGTATATGTGTTATTATCAAGGATATTGGGATCCTTGCATAAATCAACACCCTGCACTTATACAAGAGATAAAAAAAGATATATTGAGTTATGCAACTCCAAAATTAAAATTGTGCATGGAAAGAATGAAAGAGGATTATAAGAGTCAAAATATTAAAGTTGATCTTGATAATAATGAACCTGTGGTTAAAATAGATTTTTCTGATGATATAATAAAGATAGAATTAAATAAAAAAATGACTATTAAAAATAATGGAGAAACTAAAACTTATGAAAATTTTGATTTCACTTTTAACTCTCCAATATATAATTTAGCAAATATTGCAATTGAAATTGCGGATCAGGAAGCAAAATATTGTTATTTTGAATATGTTGGATACAGTATAATTTATCCCCGTTATCAAATTTCTTTATTCACAATGTCTGATTCTAGCAGAATTTACACAATTAGAGATTCAAAGAGCAAGAAAGAAATGAATATTGCAATAAGAGGTTGTGCATTGCCTCAGGGACTAGGATAAAATGAAAAGGGAAAAAAATATATTAAAAATAGAAGCAATCATACAGATTGTTTTATTAATAACTGCAATGTTTGCATTTTCTTATTTTATTGAAAGAATTTTTGATTTAAGTTCTGGAATTGGAATTGTGAGTGCGCAAGGAACAAGCGGAACACAAACAGCTGGGCTTACAAATGAAGAATTGACAACGTTAAGGCAAGGACTTGCAAATTATCCTGGGACAAATCAGGAACTTAACAATACTTTAATTGATTTAGAAAGAAATGGATATTTATCAAGAAGCGATTTTACGAATGCCGAAATTGTTTCAAGAGCAATTAATGATTCATACAACGATTATAATTCTGATATAGATTCTGGAAATACTGCAAATACTTGGCACAATCCATTTTCAACTTTAATACAAAGTTTTATTGGAAATGCGGAGATTAGCGGAGGAGACATACAACTAGGTTTATATGATTCAACTGGAGGGCTCAAAATGTGCGCTCAAACAAAAAACGGAAGATTATGCCAACCTTTTGCATCAAACATATGCAATGATAATTGCAAAGAAAATTGCATTGATGTCGAACTGACAACTGATGTTCTTCCAGATGATAATGAATGTAAATTAGGATTATGTTATGATAGTGATGAAGGAAGTTGTGAGAGCAGGTCCCCTAAAACTGCCTGTGTTGAAAATAATGGGGACTGGTATAAAACAGGAGATGCTACAGGAGAAGGTCTTTGCAGACGAGGATGCTGTATAATAAATGATCAGGCATTATTTTTAACTAACAAACAATGTGAAAAAAGAAGTGCAAGTTTAGGTTTTGAACTAGGAGGAGATAATGCAATATTTAATTCTGATATTAATGAGGAACCTGCTTGTATTGCCGAGGCGTATAACAGAAGAAACGCAAATTTAGACGGAGCATGCACTTTCCCACACGAAGATGGAGGAAAACTAGATTGCAAATTCGTAAAGGGAGATGAGTGCTCAGACATTGGAGGGATATTTAATGCAGGAAAATTATGCTCAAATTCTGAATTAAATACTAGATGTACAAAATCAAATTCAACAAATTGTGTAGAGGGACTAGATGAGATATACTGGATTGATTCATGTGGAAATAGAGAAAATATTTATGAGGGAAGCGATCAAGATAAAAAAGATTTAAGTTGGTTTAACGGACTAGTAAAAGCGAAAAATGAAAGCTGTATTCTTTCTTCTGGAGGAAATAATATTGCAAATCAAGGAACATGCGGAAACTGTGATAGATTTAGAGGAAGTATATGTAGTAATAAAACCATGGAGCCGATTGTGCAAAAATTAAATGATGATGATCAAAATTTTGTTTGTTTAGACATGGGATGTTATGATGATAATGGAAAAAGAATAAGAGAACATGGAGAGAGCTGGTGTGCGTATCAGAGTAAAATTGGAATAAATGGATTGCTTGGTGAACAAAATAATAATATGGTTGTTACCAGTTTAATGAATATAGCAATCCCACAAATAGGGGGAGGAATACTTGGAGGAGACAGAGCAGTTGACACTCCTGGGAGCAGCCATTTTAGAGCAACATGTCTAAATGGAAAAATCCAAACTAGTGCTTGCGAAACTGGAAGGAGAGAAATTTGTGTTGAATCAAGATCTGAAATATCGGGAAGTGATAAAGAATTTTCTCAGGCTGTTTGCAGAAAAAATAGAGCAATGGAATGCTTCCAATATAATCCAGGAAAGACAGAGAGTCAAGCAATAGGTTTAGCAGGACCACAGAAAGCATGGAAAATATTAAGGACGAAATTGCAATTAACTTGTGGTTTAGATCCAGATTGTTTTGTACTTGACGTAAATTTAGCTTCTGGCAAAGATGATACTTTTAAATTTTCTTATTGTGCGCCTAGATATAAATTAGGATTTGATTTAGAAAATTCAGAAAGTGGAAAGCAATTCTGTTCGCAGGCATCTCAAAAATGCACTGCAGTATTTGTAAAGGGCATAGGAGGATGGGAATGCAAGGCAAATTGTGATTGTGTAGAAGGAAGCGATCCATCAAGCGCTAAACCTTCACAAAAATTCGTAAAAGAAATGGGGAGATTCTGCTCAAGTTTAGGAGATTGCGGTTCTCAGGTCAGTTACACTGGAAAATTTCCTGGAGGAAAAGGATATTCTGTAACCATGGGCAAAGATCCACTTAAGCAATTACTACAATTTGGAAGTTCATTTAGTTTTTCAGATATGCTTGGAATGAATTCAATGTTGACAATTGGCGATGACATTCCTCGAAGAGGAGAATATATTCCTGCAAATGATACAAAACCTGGAGGGATGCTAGAGGGAGGATTTAATAATTTCTTAAAAGATCAGGGAATACTTGGAATTTTTTCAATGATAGATTCACAATTAAATAATTTAATGAGTCAAGGAGGTGGGGGAAATTATGGCGTGCCTGATATTTCTGGAGTTGGTTCCCAGCAGTCGTCTTTGATTGCTCCTGGATTAGTTGCAGGAGGTGCAGGTGGAGCAATGCTGGGATATGGTTATTTGACAAGTGGATTAACAGCTGAAACAACAACAATTGTAACGGGAACAATTGTAGAATCTGGTGTGGCTGGAGAAACTGCAGCTACTGTAGCCGTTACTGAAACTACTGCGACTTCTCTTGCAGGCTTTGGAGGAGCATTATTTGGCGCGGGAATTGGGGCAGCGACTGTTGGATTTTTAATAAAAATGCTTGGAATTGGCCCTGGACTGAGTCCAGGAGTTGCTTATGCAATGATGGGAACAGGAGCAATAGGCGGAGCAGTTGTGGGATATCAAGCATTTACTGGGGGTAGCGCAGCAATTGCAGCAAATCCTATTGGAGTTATTTTATTTGTTGCAGTAATTGCGATATTAATAATATTCAAATTTATGGGAGTTGGAGAAGTGGAAGAAGTGGAAGTAAACTTTGAATGCAAACAATGGGAACCTCCTAGGAATGTGGATGCTAGTGATTGCAGATCGTGCGGAAATGATGATTTAAGTGATGGACAAAATAGTTTCCCATGTAATAAATATTCCTGCCAGGCTCTTGGGCAAGATTGCCAGTTTATAGAAGGAAGTGAGATACCTGGGAAGGGAGGAATATGCGAATATGCTCCGCAAAGTGATACTCAAGCGCCATTAATAACTGGACTTAGAGAAGAAATATTATCTGAGAATTTTGAATATGATAATGTTGACTTAAATGGCGAGAGAATATTTGAAGTAAGAAAAACTGGCGAAGAGTGCTTGGATCAATTTGAAAGCGTTACTTTTGGATTTAATACAAATGAATATGCAACTAAATGCGCAATAAGTGGAAGTCCTAGAGAAAACACAGATATGATGGTTGCACTAAGTTCTGGACTAAATCATAGCTATACATTTAATTCAAGAAATTTAGATGCTTTAGGAGTTGTTGGACTAAAAGAAGAAGAAAGAAATGACTTTCAACTCTATTTAGTATGCCAGGATATAAGAGGAAATAATAATATTGCAAATGAATATATTGTAAAGATGTGCGTCATACCTAGAGATTTGACTCCAACTTTAGTTTTGAATGGTGATGAGTTAAATGATTTATTAATTGCAAATAATGCCAGAAATAAAACTGTGTCAATTAATTTGAATGAACCTAGTGAGTGCAGATGGGATTATGCAGAGAAAACTTTTGACGAAATGGAAAATAATATGCAGTGCAATAGTAATATATTGCAATGCAGTACACTAATTCCTTTTGAAGAAGATGAAAAACAAATATGCATAAAATGCAGAGATCATCCAGAGTGGCAGGGAACTGAAAGAGAAAACGAAAGAAATGAAAATACTCAGTGTGTTGATGCATCCTTAATAAGAACAAATGCGTTAGAAATTACATCAATAACTCCAAATAATGAAACAATAAAGAAAGGAGCTAGCGATTCTTCAATTGAGATTGTTGTAAACACTGCAGGAGGAGCCAATTATGGAGAAGCAGATTGCTATTATGATTTGGATAACTCTGGAAGGATATTATTTATGGAAACAGGAAATAGAGAAGAGCATAAACAAAATATTGGAGCAGGAACTTCAAGACTAGATGAAGGAAACCATAATTTGAAAGTATCATGCCAAGATAACGTAGGTAATAAAGCAGAAATTGAAACTACATTTAAATTAGATATTGATATGGTTGCTCCAAAAGTAGCAAGAATTTATGCCCAAGGCAATAGCTTAAATTTGATTGTAGACGAATCTGCTAATTGCGCATTTGTAAATAGTAAGCCAACGAATTCTAGTATATGCGAGTTTGATGTTAAAAAATGCTCTGAGATTAATGGATGTGGAGAAATGAGTATTGATTTTACAAATGAAAATTATACAAAGTTTAGCGCCCCTTTTGATATTGGCAAAACATATTATATAAGATGCGTTGATGAGTATGGAAACCAGCCTAGCCAATGCAATGCTAAAGTTATCAAAGGAATTTTTGTTTAAAGTTTGAATTTAATATAATGTTTTAATAAAATAAAAATGGTGATAAATAATAAAATTAAACTAAGCCACTGCCCAGCTGAAAGATATAAATAAGAAACATCGTCTCTTAAAAAATCAAGAAGGAATCTGCCTAGGGAAATGAAAAATAAGAATAGATAAAAAATAAAACCTTCTTTATATTTATTTGATTTTATTTTTAAGAGGAAAAATAATAACGCAAATCTCCCAATTGCTGAATAAAGTTGAATTGGGTATCTGCAACCTTGGATATCTGGAAAATTAATGCATATTGATGAAGTTGTGGTTTTTCCTAGGATTTCTGCATTTATTAAATTAGCAATTCTTCCTAATACTAAAAATAATGCAGCAGGCAAGATTATTACATCTGCTAAGCGCAAGAAATTAATTTTATTTTTTTTACAATAAAATAAAGAGAAAACTATTGCTCCAGCTAGACCTCCATGAAAACTTAATCCTCCGTTCCAAATGGATAATAATTCGTTTAAATGAACGGAAAAATAATCCAGATCCCAAAATACAAAGTGAAATATTCTTGCCCCGATTAAAATGGATATAAACAATAAAATAACGTAATTATAGACTTGTTCTTTTGATAGAGGAATTTCTTTATCCTTAGACGCTTTTAGAAGCACAAATAAAAGAGTGAGGAAACCTAAGATATAAACGAGAGAATAATAAGTGAGCTGTATAACTCCTATATGGAAGATAATTGGATTAATGTTTAATGTGAACATTCAACTAAGAGAAAATTGAATATTATAAAGATATATTAAAATCGGATACAAAGATTTATAAATATGTAAGTACATGTAAGTACATGAGTGATAGAAAGCGAATGAAGAAACTAAGAAAGAAAAGAATAGCGTCTGTTGAGAAACAGGTTGAGAAGCACGAAGATAAAATCAAGAATGAAAAGGGTAGAAAAGACACCACTAAAGACTATTGGAGAAAAGAAATTGATGAGAAATTCTTAAAACAAATTGATGAAGATGAAGAATATCTGGAGGATAAATAAATGGAAATCCAAATAAAAAGAGCTGTAAAGGCGGGAAACTCTTCTGCAGTAATATTGCCACGATCTTGGCTTGATAAAGAGGTAAGAGTAGAACTAGTAAAAAAAACTCAAGAAATTATTTTATTTGATGTACTAAAGATTATAAAAAAATATATTGAAATTGACGGCATTATAGGAATCTATCTTGCTGGAAGCTATGCAAGGGGAGAAGAAGACGAAAATAGCGATATAGATATTTTAGTTATAACAAAAGAAAGAGATAGAGAGATAATTATAGAAGAAAATTATAATATATTAGTTATTTCAGAAGAATTATTAAAACAGAAACTGCAATTGGATTTATTTCCAATAGGGTCAATGATTAAAGAAGCTAGGCCTTTATTGAATGCCTATTACTTGAATAATTTGGAAGTAAAAATCACAAAGAAAAACGTTGATTGGTATATTAAGACTACAGAAGAAAAATTGAAATTAATTGAAAAAATCTTAATTAGATTTAAAAGCAAAAAATTAAGTGATAGGATTGCTTATACTCTTGTTTTAAGACTTAGAACTCTTTACATAATTGAAAAATTAATGAAAAATAAAGATTATCATAAAAAAGATTTTCTAGAAATAATAAGGAAAGCTTCTGGAGGAGAAAATGCTTATCAAAGTTATATTAGGGTAAAGAATAATGAAAAAGATAAACAGACTACAAATATTAATGAAATTAGAGGATTGTATTTATCTCTTAAAGATAGGCTTGAGAAGATAAAAAAGGAATTGAAAGAATATTAGACTAATATTGTTAATATTAAATTAAAAAAATGTTCGATGATATCGATATTAATAAATTATGCTGCCCTCAATTTCTTTGAATCGTGATACTTAATAATTTCTCTTTGTAAACCTTGTAAACCTCCAATTCCCCTAAAAATCCATTGTCTAGGAGTACATGCTACTCTTACTCCATTTGTTTGGTAATCATTTCCTTCTATAACTACTCTTCCTACATTATATCCTTTATCGTGTAAGTAATCCCGCAGTTGTTCAGTTTCTTGCCTTGATTCTGTTTTTATTGGAACTATAATTGTTGCAGGATTTCTTATTAAAGGAATATTATGTTCTGTTAAACGTTCTGTAAATCGAGAAGCTTGTTGGACACATTCGTCCGCAAGCTCACTCATCCCATTTTTAAGTCCAATATCTTGTACAGACTTGTACCAAACTGCAATTGGACTTGCATCTAGAGTAGAGTATCGTGTAAATTTTGAATGACTATAATAGGGTATGTCTTTAGAATTTAATTTTTGTTGTGGAGCAAGGAGAAGCGCTGAACCTGAAGCTCCTAAAAATTTATAGGGATCTATAGTAACTGAGTCAGATTCCATAATTGGAGATTTTCTTAAATAAGAAACTTGAGTTAATACTCCTCCAAATGCTGCATCAATATGCAACCATGTTCCTTTTTCTCTTAATTCTTTAACGATTCTAAATTTTTCAATATTTTCCACATTTCCTAATTGAGTTGTTCCATGAGTTGAAACGATTGCTGCAATATCTCCTTCTTTACCGCTTATTGCTTGCAATAATTCTTTTTCTTCCACTTGATAATTATTAAAAGGATCTGCATCTACAACTATTGTATCTAGACCAAGTTTATCACAAGCTTCTTTTATTGAAATATGAGTTAAATTGCTACAAACTACCTTGGATCTTTGCGTTGAATCTCTTGCTAATTGCAAAGCCCTTTCGTTTGCTAGCCAGGCAGAAGGTTCAATAATTCCTGAGAAATTCGGTGCACCAATAAGGTTTGTATGAAAATTGATAAAATATTCTGCGAGCTGTTGAGCCTGAGTATCTCTTGCATTTGCTATATTAACATTTCTCCATCCATTAGCAAAATCTAATGCACTTTGAGTGGTAGTTCCGATAAGTGTTTCAAAATCTACTGTTTTTTGTTTAGCCATAGTTTCATATAAATAAAGATAATTTATCTGTTGCCAATTCTTTGAGATAAATATTTTACAGTTTGTGCAATATTTCCATCTATTAAATTCTCTGCATCTTCATCCGAAATATGTAAATCGTAAGCATCTTCAATTTTTATTATTGCACTAATAGCATAAATACCTCTACAACCGCCTTCATATTTATCACAAAATGCTCCTATTGTAGGTGAATTTAATACTTCTTGCACATCTATTTCTTTTCTTAAAAAGCCGCCTACTGAATTAGTTACCAATCGGGCAATACCGTCCTTAGTTATTTCTCTTGTTTGTGTCATTTTACGTCTCCTCCTTTCACTGCTCTTTCTTGATATTGATTTGTGTTTTTCATATATTTGACAGAAAGTAGAAGTATTTAAATCTTTCCATCTGTCACTACTAGTACATTACTACAAAACGAAAGATTTATATAGTAGTTCTGACTATATAATATATGAAAAAAGAAACAAAAACACTTGCAAAGATATTGGGTCCTGTAATGCTTGCAATTAGCGGATGCCAGACACTTGATAGAAAACCGGAATATAAATTTGGAGAATGTCAAATGTCTACAAGAGCATATAGATATTTAGTAAATGAAGTTGGTGCTGAAAAAATGCTAGATAGTGAAGAAAATGAACATTTCTGCAGGCTGTTTGCTGAAAGAACTAATTACTTAACACTAAGAAAAGTAAAAAAAGGATTGCAGGCTTTAGCTGCTGGATCTCCGCATCAATAGACTAAGGATAATAAATACCATCTGAACAAGTTGGCGGTCCGCGCTGCGACTGCAAACATTTTCCAGTATTACAGCAGATAGTAATTGGATAACCGTTGCTTGTTGATATGCATTTTTCTTTTCCAGAAGGACAAAATAAATTTTCTTTCATCGAACAGGTACTTATTGAGTGCCCATTAGGGTGACAGTATTGATCAGGTGAACAACAAAAAAACCCGCAGGAAGTGTAACCATTCCCTTTATTTTCACATTTATCTTGGGGAGTGGAGCACCAGGAATAATCCTTATAATTGTTACAATCCTGATCTTGATAACAACAAGTGTTATCTAATTTTCCACCACCATTAGCTGATGAGCAGAATTTTGATTTTGGAGAGGTGCAGCTATTTTTTGAATCTGCTGAACACCAAGCAGCATTATTTCCAAATCCATTGTATTTTTTACAAGTCCAACCATTTTTACAGCATGCAATACCGTCTCCAGGATTGCCATTTGTACATTTAGTTGTGTCTGATGGACAATTAATATTAACTGAAGAAGTACACCAGACTCTTGCTTTATCTTCTGCGGTTCCGTACTTAGAAGAGCCGCAAGTTTCATCTTTTTCGCAGCAAATAGAATTTAATCCGTTATATGATGTGCATTTTTTTTCGCATTTTTCTTCAACTTTTGTAGTGCAATCTTTTATAGCTTCTTGTGCATTTTTTTGAGCCTGATCTTGAGAAATAGGAGTGCCATGATTATCGGGAGTTATTTTTTTCTTTCCGCAAGAGTCTGTTTCAATTTTAAAACCAAATGTTTGGCTTTGACCTTGTGGAGTTGTTACTTTACATTCTTCCCACGATGGACAAGCTTGAGGAGAAGCTTGCGGCCCTACTGGTTGATTAGAAGGAGGAGTGGAACTATCTGGAAACCCGCTAGGATTACTTGTATCTGGGAGGGATTTCCCTCTTTGGAGTTCTGGGCAGATTTGATCCAGAGATTGAAGAGGTTTACCTGCGAGCAAAGAAATTCTATTACCACCTGTATTGGCTGGAGTTATTGAATAAATACAAATAGGTTTGCCATTTACATTTTGAGGAATTATGCTAGCCGCAGGTAATTGATATGTTAATGTTTGTGCTGGTCTTTGGTAAGTAAATGAAAGATATTCGCAATTTCCATTTTTGGCTTCCACTTTTGCGTTTATTACCCCACTTCCAGGATTATTAGAATTAGATAGTGTTGGATAAGCAATTCTTATATTTCCTCCGATTAATTCAAATTTCCAGTTGTCCGTCTTTCTATCTTCATAAATAAATTCTGAAGGAGATGAAGGTTTTGAAGATGAAACTACGCCCTCTTCACCATTAGGAAAACAATTTTTATTTTCTTGATTATCTGGAGTAGCAGGATTTGTTACACATGTTTGAGTAGGAGAAGATTTTGAACATCCCGACTTTGAAGTTGTTTTTGTTTCCAATTTACAACTTGATGCTGGACAATTAGATTTAGAATATTTTCCACATGGATCTACGGAAGAAGCAGATTGAGAACTTGGAGAATAAATTAATGAAAAAAGAATAATAATAAATAAAATAACAAAATAACTCTTTTTCATTTAAAAAACAGAATTTGATAATATATAAATATAATTAAGAATCGTATCTGCTAACGGATTAATGTCAAAACCCTTTGGTTTTGCAATTTGATTGAATAATTTGTCGCCTCTAACAGACAAATTTTTCTGATTGACTAATTTTAATAACCTAATATTATTATTATTATTATTATTATCGATCATGTATTCACTTAGGTTTCTAAAGTATAGCTACAGACTTTAGTAATTCCCAAATTTTGTCTGTAGCTATATTCGAGAGAACAAAATAGCAACAGGGAATTATTTTGGTCTCCTGCTATAGTTATCCATTACTCTTCTATAAAAGTTGAATTCACTTCAATCTTTTATAGCTATATTTCCTTGCGAACCTTCACAAAGGTAAGCAAATACTTGGCCATAGACATTAAGACTTTGTGCCTGTACAAAAAAATGCAGCTGTTAATAACCTTTCAGCAAATTAAATTCCTTCACTATTGAGACAATCAAACAATGTCAAGAAACTTTTATTAAGGTGTTAGTTTCTTGAGCATGCTCAAGATGTCGTAACATCTTGACATTTTTCAGTTGTAATTTACAAACCATCGTTACAATTTTACAATTCTGTTAGCAGATACTAAGAATCTCTTTATTCGGGTAGCGCTGGAGGTTGTGGAAGTGAATTACCAACTGGAAAATTAACTGTACCATTTCCCTTTAATACAAAATATAAAATTAAACTTCCGATTATTATTAATACGATTAATATTATAACCCAAATCCATGCTGATGCTTTTTTATTTTTCATTTTATGAGATGCTTATTGAGGGATGCAATGAAACTAATTTCTTAATAACTGGATTATCTACTGTTGCAATCCCATAACTATAGGATTCATAACCATAATTTTCATCCAGAGTAATCTCGCCCTGCTGAGTAAATATCACGGCAGGATAATCTTTACCTGAAAACCAAAATAACTCATGATGTTCTAACCTAAACAAAATACTAGAATCTATGGATGCTGTTTCTAATTCTCCACCTTGAGGAACATAAACTTTTTTAATAGAATTTAGATATTGTGTCTCATCGCCCACAACAATATCAGATAAAACGACGAAAACTATTTTATTAGAAGAGGTGTCTCGGTACTCTCCCCTATATCCTGCAAGACAAATTTTTCCATCCGTTGAACATTCCCTATCTGCTTGGGTTGTTTTATAAAGAACGTAAGTTGAAATTTTATTTGGCAAACCCGCAATATCTCCAAGAGTATTATCATTAATAGGATTTGTTTGCTCTGGGAGTTGAGGGGGATTAGAGATGCCTTTTTTTCCAAGCTTGCAATTATCTGTTACCTTAATCGCCATTCCTTTTCCAAGCAAAGTTGAATCCATTTCAGGCATATTGAAAAGCACCCATTGTCCATCAAAGAAATAAAATTCTTTAATAATATTACAATTTCCTTTTATTTCTTCTAAAGTTAAATCTGGATTTTGTGGCCCTTCTACTAGATCCGGAGTCATACTGACAAGATTCCAACCAGAGAATAATTGTCGATCGCCTATAGGAGGATAATCTTCTAGAGTAGAGTATACTAAAGTGTCTGCTTTATTTGAATAAACCCAAAAGGCATTTGTAAGAACAAAATCGTCGTCTTCGTTTGCAAAGCCTTTGTCCATGTTTGGATAGACTTGAAGATATTTTTTTTGAATTGGCGAATAATACCATACTACTTTAATATCCGATGATTTAATTTGACTATCTGGTAAAATTCCCTTATCAGGCAATATAGCTGGAATTAGATTCCAGCCTTTATTTAACTCAACAGTAATTGTGTACTTCTCATTATCTGCTACCATTGTTGCTGCAACAGTCAAACTGCTAGATAATATTAAAAATAAGAATATAAAAACAACCCTCTTATTCATGAAAAGATTTACAATTACCAACTTATAAACTTATTTATTTTTTTATCTTGTTTAATATTGTTAAAGTATATAGAAACAAAACAATTATAAATAAAATTTTTCTATATAATGCATGGGAAAAAGAGGACAGGTTACTATTTATGTAATTATAGCCATCGTTGTGGTTGCTTTAATTGTTTTAATATTTATGTTTAAGCCTGAAGTTGAAAGTTTTTTTGGAAGTAATTTGGATCCAAATGCTTTTTTGAATGATAGATTAAAAACTCCATTGACTGAAGAAAAAGAATTTTTGTCAAAACAAGGAGGATATATTGAACCTGAAGGATTTATACTTTACAAAGGAAATAAGATTAAATATTTATGCTATAATTCGCAATATTATTTACCGTGCAAAGTTCAGCAGCCTATGATAAAACAGAAATTTGAAGAAGAATTAGCAAAATCTATGGAAAGCGATGTAAAAAATTCAATTATAGAATTGAAAAGTCAGCTTGAAAGGAGAGGTTATGAAATCAGTGGAGGAAATAATATAAAGATTAGTACAGAAATGGCTCCAAACAAAGTAAAATTGATAATTGATAGCGAATTAAAAACAAAAAAAGGTGAAGAAACTAAAACCTATGAAAAGTTTGAGATTGAATTAAACAGTGAAATGTACTTTTTGTTAATGACTGCAACAAGCATCGTAGATTTTGAATCAGCTTATGGAGATTCTGAGACCAGATTGTATTTATTATATTATCCTAACTTGGTTATTGAAAAAAATAAACTTGGAGATGGTTCTAAAATATACAAGTTGAAGGAAATAACTACAAATGAGGAATTTTATTTTGCATCTAGAAGTGTCGCTTGGCCTGGAGGTTTGGGGTTAACTGCTTAAAATGAATTTAAATAGATTAAATTTTAAAAAAGAGGAAAATTGGGGATTTATTAGTCTTGCAGCAGGAATTATATCTATTCCATTGATATTTTTATTTCCAGTTTCAATAATAGTTTCCTTTATTGGTTTAGTTATTGGGCTGATTTATATGTTGAATAATAGAGGTTTTGGATGGGATGAGGAAAAAAAATTAGCCTTGTTTGGAACAATTGTTAATGTTTTATCTATAATTATAAATATAGCCTTAGTTTCATTTAAATTATTAATGAAAAAGTATTGGTGAACGACAAATGATAAAAGAAAAGAAAATAACAGCAATGTTGAAAATTAATCTTGTAATTGTATTTGCATTATTATTGGCTAATATAGATTATGTTAGTGCTCAAGGATTAACAAATACTGAGAAAGTTGGAATAAATGATGTGACAATATGCTGTGAGAAGACCAAATCCGGCCTATACTGCCAGGATGTAAAAGAAGAACAGTGTGCACAGGGAAGCAGAATGCCAAAGACCTCATGTGAATCAACATCATTTTGTAAGGGAGGATTCTGTTATGATTCAATTGAAGGAACATGTTTAGATAATGTACCTCAAAAGGTTTGCAATGATAATGGAGGAACTTGGAGTGAAGAGAAACCTGCACAATGCAATCTAGGATGCTGCGGGCTAAATGATCAAGCATCCTTTGTAACATTAGTAAGATGTAAAAGATTAAGTGCATTCTATGGACTTCAAACTGATTGGAATTCTGAAATAACAAATGAAGCTCAGTGCATTTTAGGAGCAGGATTAAAAGAAAAAGGGGCGTGCGTGTTTACACAAGACTTTGATAAAACTTGCAAATTAACTACAAAAGAACAATGCACTCCAGATATAATAGGAAGTGCAATAAATGTTCCAGTTGAAATTAAGAATAAAAATTTAGAAGGATTGCAACCGAGCGGGGCTAGAAATATTGCTCCAAATTTTACCAATGCAAGTGAAATTAAAACAAGTCCAGGAAATGAAACTGGAGTAGAATTTTTCCCAGGCAAATTATGTTCAGATGAAACTTTGGGGACAAACTGCGGACCTACAAAAGATACTATTTGTGTTGAAGGGAAAGAAGAAGTTTATTTTGTTGATACCTGCGGAAACCCTGCAAATATATATGATTCAAAAAAAGTGAATAATAAAGAATATTGGGCAAATATAGTTGATAAGAAAGATTCATGCAATTCCAATTCTGCAAATGAGAATGGAGTTGATTGCGGGAATTGCAATTATCTTTATGGAAGCTATTGTAGAGCTACGAGTACTTCGACAACTAAACCTAAGTATGGAACTAATATCTGCCAGAGTTTAAATTGTAAGGATCCTCAAACTGGAGAAAAAAGATTGCATGGAGAAAGCTGGTGCGTATATGATGTTAATGGATACGATTTTGCACCAAAAGATACCGCAGCTAAGAACTATGTTCAAACAGAACTTGCTGAACAGTTAAGTAAAAGAGTCAGCGCCTCTTCATCTAATCTTGCAAAAGGCGCTGGGCTAGGAAATGCTATACTTGCGGGAGCTGCTGGACCTGTGGGAAGTAAATTCTATAGGGAAATTTGCATAAATGGAGTAGTACAGACAGAACCATGTGCAGATTTTAGACAGGAAGAATGTTTAGAAAATGTTTTAGACACCCCTGTAGGGAAGTTTTCTGAAGCAGCATGTAGAGTTAACAGATGGCAGGACTGTACAGCACAAAGAAAGATGACTGATTGTCTAAACACTGATAGAAGAGATTGTACATGGATGGAAGGAATACAATATATTTTAATGGGCGCAATGATGAATGGATCTTCTTTAGATACAAATTCTTTGGCTAGTGTTAAAGAAAGAGTTAAAGCAGAGATAGATTCTGCTGGTGGAAAAGAATACTTGCCTAGGGGCGCATGCGTTCCAAAGAATCCTCCTGGATTAAAATTCTGGGGAGGCGAAGAAGCAAAAACTGTTTGCGCTCAGGCTAATGCATTGTGCCCTGTGACTTATTCCAAAGGATTGTTAGATAAAGAGTATAAATGTGTGAGCAACTGCCAATGCGATCCTAAAGAAAATCCTAGAATTGTTGCTGAAAGAGCACAAGTTTGCATGGCTTTAGGCGATTGCGGACCAAAAGTAAATTATGTTGGAGATATTGGATATAAGAAAGGATATGAAATTAAGCAGAAAAAGATAGGTGATGATAGTAAGAAATAGAATCTTAATTTTAACAACTTCCCAGTAATAGCAACATTTAAAAAGTATGAAAGAACTCTCTTTTTTATGAATAAATCATCAAATTTGATATCTAGCGGACTGATTGGAATAGTAGCGGGGGCTGGTATTTTATTGAATGGATGCGGAGATCCTAAAAAAACCGGTCCGGAACTATTACAAATAGTTATGGGCGTGAATGCAAGGGGGAACAGGAACTTAACACATGAGCAGAGAGCTTTTCTTCTAACAGGTGAAAAATATTTGAGAGATGAAAGAAGAAATCGGGCAATTGAAAGAAGCGGAACGACTATTATTTATAATAATCCAGTTGAGCAAGAAATGGAATTTAATCCCGACCAAAAATATTTATTTTTTGTTGGTAAAGATATCCCTGATTTTAGCAGTATTGAAGAAGATAATTACTTAGAAAATCCTCAGTTGAATAGAAGACATTTAAAATATAATGAACCTGTTTTATTGGGGGATCTTATTTTTAATTGTCCTGGAAAAAAGGCAGAGATTGTATTACTAACTCCAAGCGGGAGAGAATTAAAATTTGGTAAACAAAATATAAGATTAAATAAACATCCGCACTACATCAATTTAGATCCTGATCAAATTGAGAAGGGAAGAAATACTCTTAGAGGCTATATAAATGGCAGGGAAGTTTGCGAATTTGATTTTTATATTAAAGAATAGTTTTCAAAATATTTATAAGCATTAATTATCTGATTTATTGATGAATAAGAGGGGCAGTAATTATCGTATTTATAATGTGGCAATTATGCAAATGTTTTTATTGTTCTTATCTCTTTTTGCTTTCTCTTTTTTTATTTCTGAAATTGAATTAGCTAGTGCATTAGATGCAACTCCCGTAGGAGATCCAAAATTTGGCGGGGGAGTCGGTTTAACAAATGAACCGCCACCATCAGTAACTACGACTGCTGCAAAAACAACAACGGAAACAGCAGCAGCTGAATCCCGAGGAATATTTGATATTATTGGAGATATTTACGGAGGAGACGCATTCGCTGTTGAAGCTGGTGCTGAAGGGGGATTTACTTCCGGATTAAATTCAATAATTGGAGGAGCAGCTTGGGGGTTCACAGTTTATTTTGGTGTTAAAATGATCGGAAAATTGTTTGGCCTTGATAAGCCTTTAGTTGATTCATTATCTGCTGCTGCAGGTCTAGGGGTTGGAGCAGGAGTTACTGCAAGTTATCTTGTGAGTAATGGGGTATTGGGAAGCACTGTAGCTGGAGCACCGCAGATTTGGGGGATGAGCGCTAATGCATTTGGTGCTGTAGTTGGTATAGGAGTAGGTGTAGCTGTTTTACTTTTAACATATAAGAAAGAAAAAAGAGAAGTAATAAGCTTTGAGTGTTTGCCTTGGGAACCTCCACTAGGAGGAGAGAAATGCGACCAGTGCAATGATCCTATTAAACCATGTACAGAGTATAGATGCAAAAGCCTTGGACAAGGGTGCGAAATAATAAATCAAGGAACTGAACAAGAAATGTGCTTTTGGAAGAACAAAGGAGATACTCGGGCGCCAAAGATTAATACAGATAAAAATAAATTTAAACCACAAGGATTAGAATTTAGACCTGATGCTGCAATAAGCATGCCCAATACTGGATTTAAAATAATTGATCCTAAAGCAAATAATGGATGTATTGAAGCTTTTACTAAACTTGAATTTGGAATAACAACAAATGAACCTGCACAATGCAGAATAGATTATGAACTTACCAAGACATATGATGAAATGGCATATTTATTTGGAGAGAGCAATTATTTTGATTATAATCATACTCAACAATTGAAAATTCCTGATCCTGCAAATACTGTTGGAGTTCCTATACTGTATACAAAGAAAAATGGAGTAAATACCATGACTTTATATGCTAGATGCATTGATGGAAACGGAAACGGAGGAAATTCAGGAGCTGTAGCATTTAGTTTCTGTGTAAAAGAGGGACCTGATACTTCGCCGCCAGTAGTTGAAGGCGGTTCAATAGACAGTGGGAGTTTTGTACAATTTAATGCAGATAAAGTACCGTATGAACTATATACAAATGAAATTAGTGAATGTAAATGGAGTAGACTAGATAAAGCATTTGAGGACATGGAGAATACTATGAGTTGTGCAAATCAAGTTGAACAAATAAATGCAAATTTAGATTATGTTTGTTCAACTGAACTGACTGGAATAAAGAATGATTTTGACAATAAATTTTATTTTAGATGCAAAGACTTGCCTGGGAAAGCAGAAAAAGATAGGAATGTAATGTCCACAAGTTTCCCATTGACTCTGAAAGGAACAAAGAATACTCTAGCAATAGAACAAGTCGGACCTAATGGTACAATCACTGGTGGAGAGAGTGTAGTGGGAGTAAATCTAGTTGTTAAGACATCTTTTGGAGTTGAAGATGGTAAAGCAGTTTGCGCATATTCCTTAGAAGAAAATGATTTAGCAAATTACATAGATATGGATGAGACTGACAATTATTTGCATAACCAGACTCAATTCTTACCTCAAGGAAGTTATAAATACTTCTTCAAGTGTGTGGATGCTGGAGGAAATCTTGCTAGTGCGTCGACTTCGTTTATTGTAAAAACTGATACTGCTGAACCTTTAATCGCAAGAATATTTAGAGATGGATCAAGTATGAAAATAATTACAAATGAAGATGGAGGTTGCGTATACTCTCTGAATTCCTGCAGTTATGATTATGAAAGCGGAACTGGATTTGTATATGATACTTCAGCTTCTGGAGGATTCAATAAAAAAGTACATTATACTGATTGGGATACATCTAAGACTTATTATATTAAATGTCAGGACATAAATGGAAAGAAACCACGATCAGATAAGTGCAGTGCAGTTATACAGGGAAGTGAGCTTTAGGAATTAGTTGAAATGATAATTCGTAAAGCAAAAAAAGAAGATATTGAATCCGTGCTAAAGTTAACAAAAATACCTGAATTTGATAATCCTAATTCCAGCAATAATATGGAATCTAGAGAATATTTTAAAGAATATATTAAAAATGGAATATTTTTAGTAGCTAAAAAGGATAAAGAGACAATTGGATTTGTAACTGGAGAATTTATGCTGGGCGGTTATGTTTACATCGATGCTCTTTCTGTAAACTCTTCACTAAGAGGTAAAGGGATAGGGAAAAAATTAATTGATTCTTTTGAAAAAATAGCAAAAGCAAAGGGAGTTAAATATATACATTTAACTGCACCTAAATCTAATAAAAAAACCATAAAATTCTATGAAAAAAATAAATATGATAAAGGAAAAGAATTTATTCAATTTTATAAAAAATTATAATATAACTTGAATGATGCTTTATTTTCAAGTTCCCATAGATAGTTTTAAATATAGTACGTACTAAGTACGTATATGGGTGATTTAAAATTTATACATAAAGTATCTAAGGGAAGCAGGTTTAATCAGATTTATGTACCTTTAGATTATTCAAATGAATTTGAAGTTGGAGATTTTGTAGAAGTAAAATTATTAAAGAAACAAATAAAAATTTTTTATTCCGAATCAATGGAGAAATTAAATGAATTTAAAGAAAAACTGATAAAAGACATCTTTAATTTTTTAAAGAAATATCATGAAATTGAGCAAGTTTATATTTTTGGTTCTTTTTTATCAAAAAGAGAGGATTATAATGACATCGATGTTCTCATTATATCTGAAAATGAAAAATTAGATAATGAAATTTATGAGGAACTTGTAGAGAAATTCAATTTAAAATTTCATGTTATTACCATTAGTATGGATAAGTTAGAAGTCCAGATTAAAATAGATCCAATGTTTAGAAACATTATTTATACTTCTGTCTCCAATAAAGAGATTATTAATTTACCTCAAAGAAAAGTAGATAAAAACCACATCCAATTTTTCTTAATGTATCCAGAAGATTCTATAAAAGTAAATCTAGAAAGCAGTAGTTACTACAATGCTATAAGAAAGGTATTTGTAATTGAATGCTTCTTAAGAAAGAAAGAAATTAGCTCTGAAGATATGAAAAAAGAGATTATTTCGAAGCTTAATCCAGATATTTATAAAAAAATTATAAATAATGAAATTCTCAGAAAAGAGGAATTAGATAAAATAAAAAAAGTTATTTCCAATAAGCTAAGAAATATATACCTTTTGCTAAAAAATGAATAAACAAAAAACAATTTCAGAACTTACAACTTTCTTAGCTTATGCTGTCTCCCACAGAATAGGAAGCATTGTTAATAAAGATGAAATCTATGCAGATAAATACCGAAAAGAGCCAGAAGAATTTATGAAAAAAGCAAAAATTATATCTTTTACGCAAAACTGGAATGAATATGATAAAATTATAATTAAAGAAAAATTTAGAAAAAATGTAGAAAGCGAATTAACTAGAAAAAATTTTCTTAATAATAGAAAATTTGAAATAATGGATGAAGAAATTGATAAATGTCTAAATGAATTGAATTTATTATAATTAATCTTCAAAAAATTGGCTGAAACGTTTACCTTCTTCTTGGACAGTCTTTAAGCTTATTACCCAATTGTTCCCAGTGTCTTTTAATTGTTGAGGAGAGATAAAAAACCATCCAACTCTGTTAAAACGGACGGCAATTACGGGAGTTAAACCGATAATGTTTGAGAATAAAACAAAGTCCGATATTTGTTCTTTACTGATGTAAATTGAGGTTTTCTTAGAAGATTTTGCTTCTATTGTGTATCCTCTTTTTCCTAACTTGCCTGCGATGAGATCACAGGGAGAATCGTCATTAACTCCTGACCCTGCAACCCGAGCGGCCCTCCAAGAGTTCTCTGTAAAAATCCTTAAGAGTTCTCTTTCTGCTTTAGATCCTTTTGATTTATTATTTGGCATAATTAGAAAAATAAAAACAAGTATTTAATAGTTATTAACGTGCAATTGTTTTATTAAAATCACAGTTTTCAATTACGAATTTAAGGTCAAAATCTGAAATTTCTTTTCTATCTCCGTTAATGATAAAATAGTTAATAATTGATGAATTTACTGTTGAGGGTATTTGATTAATAATTAATTCATCAGGGCAGGACTTTAATTTTGCCTGATTAAACTTGTTTATTTCTTCTTGTAATTGTTTATTTTTATTTTCTAGATCTGTTATTTTATCTTTTTGATTAAATGTTTTATATCCGAAATAAAGGCCTATAATAAATACTATAATTAAAATAATTGTACTTGTTGTTAGACCTCCTTTTTTATTTTTCATTTTTTTGAAACTTTTTCTTCTTTTAGAACTTTTTTTGCAATAAGGAATACGACTAATGCAATTATAATGAAATTAATTAATTCTCCTAAGAATGCTCCCCAATTTATAACTATTTTTCCTAAAGTAAATGTAGCAGTTTTCCAAGCTCCGCCAGGAATGAAAGGAGTAATTATAGGCATTATGATATTATCGACCAAAGATTTAATTAATGCTGTTGAAGCAACTCCTATTATAAATGCAATTGCTAAGGCCGTTACTTTATATTCCCTCATAAACTCTAAAAATTCTTTCATCATAGGCATTTTATTTTAACCTATTGAATATCCATCCCAAAGAAATAACTATCACAATAAGAGGTATCCAAGGAATATCTATTGTAAGATAACCTAATTCTTTTATGAACCAAACTATTGCAATTATTAATATTATAACTGGAAAAGTTGGAAACTTATTTTTCATATATGTAATTAGTTGGATGAATATATAAATTTAGCGGGAAGATAAAATCTAGAATAATAATCCTTAAATATTGAATAATGGATAACTTTTTATGAAAACTATTATTGACCCTTTACGATATGCACCCAATGTGCCTTTTAGGCCATTGACTGAAGATGAACAAAAAGTATGCTGGGATTTTGCTAGAACACTTAAAGACATTGATCTTGAAAATAGATTTTGGCAAAAAACCATCCCTTATGCTAATAAAAGAGCAGAACAAATACAAAATGAAGGATATGTCTTAACTGATTCATCAGAGTGGGGAAATTCAATGGATGGATTTGGAGCCCATATTCATATTTACCCACCTAAAACAAACTTAGCTGACTTAAAAGAAAGAGTTGACAGAACAAAAGTTGTAGGATCATTAGAACTCTGGCAAAGTGGAGGGTTTATTCATGAGCCACTTTCCGTTTGGTATTCTCCTGAACAAGGAATTGTAAAACAGATCGAGGATGCGTTTAGATTTAGAGAGTATTTGGTTCAGGAAAAAATTCCTTTTTTTGAAACTACAAATATAGTAAGACTAAAGGAACAAGCATTACGATTAGAAACTGAAGCATATGCGACTCGACATTTGATAAGAAGATTAAGTGGATTAAGAAAAGATAAATATAATCCAGCCGATTAAAGATCTCTGGCTTGAAGAGTTCTTCTACCGTTCGCCTTTGCACGATCCATTGCATCTTTTAACAACTGTTCAACTTTTTTATTTAATGCCTCTGGAACTTCAGCTGAAACATTAAGGCCAGAAACAGCTTCTTTGATTTTGCTTTTTATGATTAAATCTACCATTTTATTTCTTTGTTTTTTGATTTTCTTCTTTAGTTGTGTTTAAAGGCTTCATAAGAGGGAAAATAACTGTTTCCCTAATTGGCTTACCTTCCAAGAATGCAAATAAACGTTCTGAAACACCGAAACCGCAGGTGGGAGGCATACCATATTTTAATGCTTCTACAAATGATTCATCATGATCTTGGGCTTCTAAATCTCCTGCATCTTTAAGTTTCCTTTGCTCAATAAAGCGCGATTCTTGGTCTAACGGGTCGTTTAATTCACTATATCCATTTCCAACTTCGCTTCCTGCGAGAATAATCTGAAATTGCTCAACAACTCGAGGATCTTTTTGTGATTTCTTTGCTAATGGAGCAAGAAATACTGGCTGAGAGTTAAGAAATGCAGGTCCTGAAATACTTCTTCTGCAATGCTTCCATAAAATATCAATAAGTCTTGGTTTTTCTAGATTTCGAGGAAATTCCTCTTTTAATTCTTTTAATTTAACTTCTATATCCTCTTTAGTCGCTTTCCAAATATCTATTTTCGTCTGTTTTTTTATCTCGTCTGAATAATTTATTATTTTCCATTCTTTTGAAAGATCAAATTTATGTCCTTGCCTCTCAAAAACTGTAGTGTTGTATAACTCTATCGCAATTATTCTGTAAAGTTCTTTCACTAATTCCATCCCATCTTCATAATTTGAATAAGACATATAAAATTCCATTTGTGTGTAATCCTGCAAATGATCTGCGTCCATTCCTTCGTTTCGAAACTGCCTGCCTATTTCAAAAGTCTTTCCAAAACCCGCAACCATAAGTTTTTTCTGCCAAAGCTCCCCCATTGAAATTCTTAAGAAAACATCTAAGTCTAAAGCATTATGATGGGTTTTAAATGGAGTAGCTGCTGCTCCTCCCGCTGAATTTTCTAGAGTGGGAGTTTCTACTTCTACAAAACCTTTCCCGAGGAAAAAATTTCTCATTGTATTCCAAAATCTGGCTTTTCTAAGAAACATTTGTTTGACTTCGTCATTTAATAAAATATCTAAATATCTCTTCCTTAGTTTCTCTTCATCATCTTTAAGACCATGAAATTTTTCCGGAAGAGGAAGTAAGGATTTAGAAAGCATATCTATATTTTTAACTAATACCGATAATTCTCCTCTTTGTGTTCGAAAGATTATCCCTTCGACCCCAATAATATCTCCTGAATCCAGATATTTTTTAAAAAATTCAATTGTTTTTTTATCTGTATCTGGGTCTTGAACAACAATTTGAATTTCTCCATAAGGATCTTTAAGTTTTGCAAATGCGATTTTTCCAAGATCTCTAATATTTAGCACTCTGCCTGCAACAACAACCTTATCTTTAGTTTTTTCTGCATTTGCTAGATCTTTGTACTTAGTCTGTAAATCTGAGGAATAATTTTTAACTTCGAATTTTGATGGAAAAGGATTTATATCTTCTTTTTTCAACTCGTTCAACTTCTTTAATCTCTCTGAGATCATTATTTCTTCTCTTCCCATAAATATATTGGAAAAATGATGTTTATATACTTTATTTTTGTATTTTTTAAATATAATTTATAAAAAATTATAGGATTATAGTTATTATGCTTGAAATAAATTCAATCAAAATAAGAATTTAAACAAATACTCTCTTTAACCTGAATTATAATCTGTTTAATAGCTCTATTTGGTTATGGATCATATTTTTTTGAAATTTAAGCAAAAATTCCAACAAAATTCATTTAAATATTTTGTGGTTAAAATTTTTTTATATTTCTTCCTATGTAAGATTTAAATAGTGTAAATAATTTAAAAATTTTGGAGGTTTAAATGGCAGAAAAAACTTTTGAAGAAGAGTCTGAAGACGAAAAAGACATGGATGACGAAGACATGGATGACGAAGACGATGAAGACTCTGAAGATGAAGATGATGATTGGGATAAGTAATCCTAAATTTTAATTTTATTTGTAATTTATATTAATTGTTTTTTTACACAAAATATAGAACTTAAATTCTTACTATCTTAAATTCCTTGAAATCCTGGAATTTTTCCGGTGTTTCTGCAATATTTCTAATTTGCGAGTGCTGAGGCCCTGTTTTTGCAACAGATATTAATTTGTCTACATTAACATGGTCTCCTTCTGCAAATATTTCAATTCGGCCGTCCTCTAATTTTCTTAGATAACCTCTAACTTTGAGATCTAACGCATGCTTCATTATAAATTGTTCAAAGAAAAGGGTTTGAACGCTTCCAGTGATGTGCAACCTTATAGATTTTTTCATATTTATTATAAAAAAACAAGGTTAATATAGTTTTTGATTTTAAGGAAGGAAATATTTTATAATTATCATAATCCATTAATTTTATTAGGTCATTAATAATATGGGGGATAAGGTTGATAATAATTTAAGTTGTATAGAAGTTAAAGAAATGAAAATTACTTTGTAATAATCATATTCCAATTTCTTCTTTCTTTTCTGTTAATAATGCTTCATCTAATAACTTGATATAAGGAACATTTCTCCAATCCTTTCCTAATGATTTTGCTACTTGTTTATCAAGTTCTAAAGGTAAACCAGCCATAATGGTTCCTTGGGAAGAATGATCTATAATTGCAAAATCTGGTATTTTTATTCTTAAAATATCGTGCAGGGAATACTTAATTGGCCATTTTCTTATTTTGTTCTTATTCCTAGAGAAGAATCCTTTATAATGGGATGAAGGAAATGCTCCAAGCATGTTGGTAAGACTAGCAGAGATTAAAGTTTCATCATGCTCCGCAGATTTAGATAGAGAAATAATAAAACTATTGAGAAGAATCTTTGGATAATGAATAGTCTCGAATTTCATGAAATCTGGAGAAACAATTTCTTCAGTTTCGGTATTGTTTAAGTCAATTAAAGAAACATTATAATTCTCTGCAAGTTTTTTGTAGCCTAATGATTCAAAAAGGTCTTCTGTTGGAGTGCCGTCCGCTCCCTCTGCTATGAAAATCTCAGTTATAGGGTTTTTTTGTGTCAGACAGAATTTTACAGTTGCTTCGACCAAAGAAATTGGTGTAGAAAGTTCGCTATCTTCAGAAAGATGAGGTTTAATGATAATTCGATCGTATTTCTTTATTTCATGGGATAATTTCATTAATTCCAAAATTTTTGGAACAGTTTCCTGATAAGATATAAATTTTATTGATGCTCCTTTAACTACCATGTTTAATTTGATTTATTTGAGGTTTTTAATGTTTATGGTGGTGGCATTATAGAAAATTACATAAGTCCAAGGTCTTCCCTTCTATCTATTTCATTGTTTAAAATTGCTAAAGCTTGTGAAGCAAAGTAAGTTCTTTTTCCTACCGTTAGAGGAGTGCAGATTTTTTTTATTCTTTTCATTTCCTTTAGAGGCAGACCTCTATGATCTCCTAGAACGAACACAGGATCTTTTCCTATTTCTGCTGTTCGGATGTCTTCTCCATCTGGATCTAGAATATAGACATTTCTTCCTTCTTTTACATAGTCTTTTATCAATTCGATAAAACCTTTTCTTTCTACACTAAAACCTGGAAAGACTTCTCTTTTTTCTCCTTCTTTAAATTTATAAAGCATTTTTTTAAGAATTATTGAGACGTTTGTTTTTGCTAAGTAAATTTTATCAACCCCAGTTTTTCCTTCGGTAACTGGCATTATTTCTAGATGTTTTGGAGGATCTGGAGGACCTGCGAAACAAAGATGTAATTTAACATCTGTTCTGATTTTATGAGAGAGAAAAAAAGCGGCGATAACTGTATGAATTGCAATATCTATTCTTCCTGATTCCTGCAAGTTTTCCCCAATATAGGAACCTGAAGTCGGAGCAGTTCTTGAATAATAAATTATTTCTCTCATAAGGGAAATAAGATTGAAGGGGTTTTAAAGGTTACATCCCAAATGCAAATAACAATGCATATAAAATTGCTACAATGATAAACATGCTGTATTCGGTATAGCGATGAATCTTATCTACGAGTTCCTTTTTCTTAAAATCCTGTAATTTTAGCATTATTACATTTAAGCCGAAACTAAGTAAGACTATTAAATAAGTCAAGACCATGAACTTATCTGCAAACGTAAGATAGCCTACGGGAGGAATTTGATTACTTATTGAAATATGAAACATTACGCAAGCAACTAGTGCAGAACCTGCCATAGTTAAACGTGTAAGGATTTTATCAGTATCTAAGAAAAAACCTGTAAGCATTACTAATAAAATAAAAATAACGGGGAGAAATGTTTTTAGGATTGAATTAATTTTTATTCTCTCTATTGGAATTGTTAAAACATATTGAGAATACGATTCATCATAGACAATGTAGTCGTGCTCTCTTTCTTCTGCCGTCCATTGACCTAGAGACCAACCTGTAAAAGTAATAGACTCGTCAATTCCAGTCTCCTCATTATTTGGAACATATATTAAAGTATCTCTTGTTGACTTTTTATCTTCTATAATGATCTGCATTTCTTGCCTATCAAAAGGAAAACTCCTTAAATTAACTGGGGAATTTAAGTTTGCCTGAATTCTATAAAACTTTTCGTTGTCTTCATCTATAATTTTTTCCATACTCGAAGCTCTGCCATTCATGAATTCAAAATCAAAAGGAGGACATTTTTCTTCGCATTGAAAATCTAGATAAAAATCTGCAGTGAATGAGCCTGTTGCAATGTCAAACTTTCCTAAATTTAGTAAGTAAAGGCCGACTTGGACTTCGCTAGTTTCTTCACTTTGTGGAGGAGTTGGCTCTAATGCTTTAGAGAATGAAATTAATTGCATTGCTAAAATAAGTAATATTAATATTGAAATTATATTTTTTCTCATAAAATTATTTTATATTAAGGGTTTAAAAATATTCCTCATTGGGAGAAAAGTATATAAATGCCCATTTATTATATAAATTGCCCAAAAATGAAAACGATATTAGCGGATGGTCGAGGAAGAATTACACTGGGAGAGAGGATTATAGCTGAGCATGGAAAGAAATTTATGATAGTTAGTTCTAAAAAACAAGTTATACTTGTTCCAATATCTAATGACCCATTAAAAAGATTAAGAGAATTAGCTAAAGGATCTGGAATACACAAGTATTCTGTTAGTGAATTAAAAACTATAGCAAGAAAACAAGCTGAAAAAGAGGTTTAAAGTATGTTTGCTGATAGTGATTTTATTCTTGCGTTGATTAAAAATACCGATTGGCTTAAAGAAAGTGCAGAAAATATACTGCTAAAAAATAAAGGTAAAATAACTACTTCTTTGTCTGTAATGATTGAATTAGCTTTGGTGCTCCCACGTTTTAATATTAATATTCTAGAAACGTACGCTAATCTAAATGAGTTAATTAAAATTGATAAGAAAACTATTGAAATTTCTATGAAAGCAGCACTTTTTATCCAAGAATATAATTCAAATGTTTTTGATTCATTTCATGCTGCTTCATGCAAAGATGAAATTATAATTAGCTCCGATTCTGTTTATGATAAATTTGGAATTGAAAGATTGAAGTTAGGAAAGTAATTATTTTATTTGTTGTATCCTCTTACTGTGCAACGAGCTCTTATTTGCATTCTTCCAGACTTGGCCGATAAATCGCTTATACTTACCCCATATCTCATGAGTTTTCTTTCTTGAGTCCTATCAAATCCTTCAAATACTAAATCAAATCCTTCTCTCCTTAAGTATTTAGCTTGAGAAGGCAAACTATCAAAATCATTAACACAAAAATCTACTACATCTCCATGCTCCAATTTATCAATATCAAAACGATAATTAATTTCTCTTTTCATGATTTTATTTTATTATTTCGCCTATAAAGATATTTATATAATTAAATAACCTATTTTTTAACCATATTTGAAATCAAATAAACCATTAAAGCAGTAATAAATAGCAAAACAACCCCTATTAGAGGTTTATTTTGATTAAATGAATCTAAATTAGAAATGACATTTCCAGTTATAGAAAACTGAAATGATAAAGCAAAAATTAAGATACCAAACATGAGGAGCATTGTGACATGTTTTCCTTTTGCAAGTCGCTCTAGAAAAGAATGTTTGCCTCTTTTTCTTGGAGTTAACATTGAATCTTGGATTTGATCTCCTCCATAAGATAAACCGTTTTCTGCCTTCAATCTCCTTACTCTTTCTCGATGTTCCTCCCACCATTTTTCATTGTGGGACTTGCCTCCTTCCAAATACTGTGCTTCTTTCTCGATCTTTTTTTGATACCTCTTTTTAATATTGCCCAATCTAACTCTTTTATCAACCTCTTGAGGATTCAAACTATCAACCTTATCTATTTCTTTTTGAATTAGTTTTTCTTCGTATCTGAATACTTCATAAGCAGACTCATGATCGTCTAATGAGCGGTATATATTTCCAACGCGATCAAGATTATCTGGTATTTTATCATCATAGAAACTAACTGGTAACTCTTTTTTCAATTCTATCTCTATATTTATTAAATTTTGATATATTAATTGCTTCTCTTTTTCTGATATTTTATTGTTACCATACCAATAAATATAAGTCTCTATATACCCTAATTTATTTTCCACAACCCTCCAATTATTTTCTCTATTTCCTTCAAGAAAACTTTTAAGTTTTTTGAAATCTTGGTCTCTATTCTTATCAACCATATAACAATAAAATCACATTATTGATAAATATATCTATCTTAAACTTCTCGGTGCCTATAGCAATCAACTAAATGATCATTGATCATGCCTGAGGCTTGCATGAAGGCGTAGCAAATGGTTGAACCTACAAACTTAAAGCCTCGCTTTTTTAAGTCCTCGGACATTTTATCTGAAATGTGGTTTTTTGCAGGAAGATCTTTTTGATTTTTGAATTTGTTTATGATTGGCTTATTATTTACAAATTGCCAGATATATTTGTCAAAAGATCCAAACTCTTCTTGAACATCTAAAAACTTTTGGGCGTTTGTAATTGTACCTTGAATTTTTAGACGGTTTCGTATTATGTCTGCATTGTTGACCAGACGATTAAAATCTTTATCTATATATTTTGAAATTATTTTAGGATTGAAGTTATGAAATGCTTTTTCAAAACCTTTTCTTTTTTTTAAGACGATCTGCCAGCTTAGGCCTGCCTGAAAAGCATCAAGAACTAAAAACTCAAAGAGCTTTTTATCATCATGCAATGGGACTCCCCATTCATTATCGTGATAATGAATCATCTGTTCATCTTTTCCTGGCCAGAGACATCTTTTTTTATTCATTTATTTAAATTCCTCCAAGATTTCTTTAATTTCAGTAACTCCATCATCTTGAGTAAAATGACCTTTATTTTTTAAAATTGTGACTTTAGCATCTAACTTTTCTTTGAAGATTTTTTCATTATCTTTCACAAATCCATAGGGTTCATTATCTGAAAGGAAAACGGTTAATTTATTAATTTTTTGTTTAACTTTCTTTAGATCCATCTTGGTTTCTAGCCAAGGTTTTGCTATAGCTTCTACTTCGTCTCCTTCTAGATTGTCTAGTTTGAACCATCCTGCAACGAAGACTATCTTTTCTATTTTACCTGAGAAATCTTCTTTCTCTAGATACCTCATAATCGTTTGGCATCCGATACTATGTCCGATAAAATAAGTATTGTTGTCTAATTTTCCTACAATTTTCTTTAGATGCTTTACCCATTCTTCTATCTTAGGCTCTGAAGTATTTGGCATAAGGGGAACAAAAACATCAAACCCTTTCTTTTCCAGTTCTTTTTTTATATAAGGATACCAATTCATATTTGGATTAAAATCCCAGCCATGAATGATGAATACTCTTTTCATTTAAAGAGGTGATAAATCATCTTTAAATAATTAATTGATTACAAATTCTGCCTTAGCAAGAATGTCTCCATCATTAATTACTTTATATATGCCTATCAATTTATCATCATTAAAAGCCGCGAATTTATCATTTAACATTTCATTTGGTTTGATAAAGTCATCTTTCATTAAAGGTTTACCTGTTAGAATCTTCTTTAAATTTTTATCAGAGATTTGAACGACTTGAAGGACTTTTTTTAGAGCTTCATCGGCAGGAATAAGGTATTTTTTTAATTCATCTTCATTTTTTACTAATTCATCAAATTTATAGAGATCTATGAATTTAGGGTCTTTTTCTGTGAAGATGCTGGCTTGTGATCTTCTTAATTCAAGCATATGGGCTCCCCCAATTTTCTCACCCATGTCAAAACAGAGTTTTCTTATGTATGTCCCAGCTTGCACTTTTGTCCTGAATAAAACGTCTTTTCCTTTAATTTCCAAAATACTGAAAGATTTTATTTCCCTCACTCTTTCTGCTCTTTTTACCGAAGACCTGACTGGGGGAAGTTGAGTAATTTTTCCGATAAACTCGTTAATTACTTCATCTAATTTTTCTTTAGATACTTTCTTATGAACTCGCATAATACCAACATATTCCTTATCTGAATGCATAAAATAATTAGATAAGCGACAGGCTCTTCCTAAAAGAATAGGGAGAACTCCAGAGACTTGAGGGTCCAGAGTTCCAAGATGAGAAGTTTTACTTAAATTTAGATATTTCCTAATATAATTAGTTATTGTGAAAGATGTTGGGCCGGATGGTTTATCTATAATTAAAATTGAGAAATTTAATAATTCATTAAATGATTTTTGTGGTTTCATATTATTCTATTTTTGGATTGTATTTATTAATATGTTCTAACAACTGGTTTAATAAATGTTCATTATAACCATCTATAACCTGTATATTGTGGTTTTTTTTGATTCTTATTAGAGATATTTTATTTGGAAGATATCCTTGAACAACGTTTCTAAGAACTTTAATATCGGCTGTAATAATTTCATTAAATTTTATATTATTTTTATTAAAAAACTCTTTAATTAATTCTGAATTTTTATCTTCTGGGACTGAAAATAACTCTATTTTCATGTAAATTCTTAAATTTCTCCTTTCAAATATCTTTGCCTTTTTTCCTCTGGAAATCTTTCAATTGCATATCTTAATGATGTTCTTGGCATGAATTTATAATGGCTTTTTAGGAATTTCTCTAAAACTGATGAATCTTTCTTTCCCACTTCTCTAAGCATCCAACCAACCGCTTTATGAATTAAATCATGTTTATCCTTAAAGAGAATTTCTGAAATTTTTAATGTGTCTATAAATTGATTATTTTTAATAAAATGAAACGTTGATATAATAGAAATTCTTCTCTCCCAGATATTTGATGAAGAAGATAGGTAATATAAAATTGATTTATCTTTATCTATTAAGTACTCGCCTACAATCTGTTCTGCGGAAGAGTCCACTAAATCCCAGTTATTAATAAATCCTGCGTTATCTAAATAAAAATCAAAAATCTCTTTTTTTTCTTTTGATTTTTTAAATTTATCAACTAAAATAAATAAAGCAATTAATCTATGTTCATGAATTTTTGATTTTAAAAGATCTTTAATTTCATTTAAGGATAGATTTGGATAATTTAAAGCTATTTTTCTAGATATAGGCACAGTTAAACCTAAGAAAATATCTCCTTCTCCATACTCTCCTTTACCGGTTTTAAAGTATTTTTGTAAAGAGGCGGCTTTCTTAGGATTTGCTAATGAATTTATTTCTGATTTTATTTTATTTAAAGACATATTTAGATAAAAATAGAGTACATTAAAAAGTTGTTGTATTCTCTGTAACTTCAAATTGAATTGAAGTTATCAATTTATTTAAATAGAATAGAGGATTAGATAATTTATGAAAAATAAATTAATGTGGATATATGGATTAGCAGGTTTATCAGTTGTAATTATATTAATAACAGTAATTCTAATACAAAATAGACAGAACATTCAAATTAATAATTTTGAGGACTGTGAAAGTGCTGGGGGAGACATAATGAAATCTTATCCTAGAAAATGCGCGATAAATAATAATGTCTTTACTGAAGTAATTGAAGAAGAAAGAAGATATATCTCAAGAGAGGTAGAGCAATGCATGGTAATTAGATTTGTATGTGTAAAGAATAGTTCTGCATTTAGTGATAGTACTGGGTGTGGTTGTGAAGGAAGCTTTGAAGATGTAGAAGTAAGTGACAAGATTGCAGAAAAGTTTATACAGTTAACTATTGAGAGCCAAGAAGCTATTCCTGTAGAAGGATATGATCCAGATTTGTATATGGGAGTGTATCCTGCTCTGGCAAAAGAAGATTTTGATGGTACTGAAGCAATTGGAGGAAAATGGATAATAGGAGAAAAAAGAGAAAATGAACTTATATTTTTAAGAAATGAAAATGAAGAAATAAGTACAGCAGACGGAACTTTGACTAATGAAGGTATAAAGAAATTTTTAGGAAATATTGCAAAAAGATTAAACATTCAAATTGAAAACGAAGATGATTTAGAATTGTTAATTGATAAAATTTCTGAAAAGAAAAATAATTACTGTAGTGAAGAAAGCAGAAATACGCAAGCTTGCACATTTGATTATAACCCAGTGTGTGGTTGGTTTTATCCAGAAAAAATACAATGTGTAAAATATCCTTGCGCACAAACTTATAGCAATAGTTGCGGAGCATGTATAAATAAAGATGTTTTATATTGGACGCAAAACGAATGCCCGAAATAAAGTAAAGTTTTATATTATAGTCTAATTTTTACAATAAATGAAAGAAAAAGGCGAAAAATATTGCATAGTATTCTTTTTGAAAGGAAGTGCAAAAAAGCATCATATTAAGCTTTCTAATAAGTTATCAGATATATTTGGAGTTGCCAGAGTCTCTGAAAAAATCGATCCGCATATTACTTTGAAAGGATTTACTAGCCTAATTAAAAAGTCCGAGATAGAAGAATTAAAGATCTTATTACAAAATTTTTGCAAAAGAAGCTGTAGAGTCAATATTAAATTAAAAGGCATTGGTAAATTTACAGATAAAGTTATATTTATTGAAGTAATTCCAACAAAGGAAATGAAGAAATTGTATAAAAACTTTGTAAAAGAATTAGAAAAACTAAAATGGATTAAATGGAACAAGTATGACAAAGAAAATATGCATTTTCATGCTACACTTGTAGCAAATACAACTCCAAACAAATTTAAGAAGATTTATGAAACTGCTTTAAAAGAAAAGCCAAATTTTGATTTAAAACTAGATAATATCTGTATATTAATAAAACCAAAGGAAAGATGGGAATTATACAAAGAATTTAAGTTAAAATAAAAAATATAAAATTTTAGTTTTATTCAACAATAAAATTGCCTTTCATGCCATTTGCTCTGTGCTGGCCTACTGAGCAATAATATTCAAATGTGCCTTTTTTATCAACTATGAATTCGACAGAAGTTGAATTCCCTGAATTTACCTTTGCCGTTCTAGCATTAAATTCGTCTACAACCCAATCATGAAATCCTCCAGAACTCTTAAATTCAATTTTTACTTTGTCACCTTGCTTAACTTTTATATCGGGATTTTCTACTCCATCGATATAGAACCTAAAACCTGAACTGTCGACAACAAAAGTTTTTACTTGAATATTAGAAGGTTCTTGAGAATCATCATTTAAATCTGAATTAGTATCAGAAGAACTATCAGTGGTAGGATTAGATTTTGGAACAAAGAAGAAAATTCCCACTATAACGATAAGAACAATAATAATGCCAATTACAGCTTTTTTCATTTTTAATACAGAAAATTAGAGTTTATAAGTATTATGAATTTTTCTGGAGATTAATTGAAACCTTATCGCCTTCTTTTATGTTTAGCTCTTTTGTTAGATTAGAATTGATTTCTAGGATGTAAAGAGCTTCACTATCTGGATTGTAAATGGGACAGGGATCTTGTTTACAAGATTGTGCATTTGCTATATAAACTACATTAAAATCTTGATCAATCCAAATGATATCTAGGGGGATGAGGGTATTTTTCATCCAGAAACTTGCTTTTTGAGGAGTAGTGTAAATAAATAACATTCCTTTATCTTTATCTAAATGATTGCGGTTCATTAAACCTATTTGTTTTTCTTCTTGAGTAATTGCTAATTCTATTGAAAAACAATTCTTGTTGAAACAGACTTGTGAAAGATTATTACTCTCTTTATTTGAATTATAATTTGATTTAGTAAAGATTATGATAATTAAAATTAAAATAATTAAAATTATTGTGAAATGGATTTTATACTTTTTCATGTGATAATAGATATACAAAAGAATAAAAATGTTGTTTTTTGAGAAATTTCATGGTTCAATTAGAAAAGGATAGAAAATTTATATATCTCTATCCACATCAAGATATATTTGATGAGGAATTAAGAAAAGGAGCAGTCGTTAGTGGAGTTGCTGATAGAGTAGCTGATAAATATGGAAAAAGTCACAAGAAAGAGATATGGAAACTTATTATAGAAGAATACAAACCATATTATCAACAAAAGTTAAATGCGTGCATTCATCATAGATACAGAAAAAAAGGGTTTTCCATAGTGTATGCGTTACTAGACAATGAGAAAGTGTCGAACATTATTAATTTAAGAGAAACTGATGAAATAATCTATGTAGGTATGGATAAAAAGACCCATACAACTCCAAGAGATGATGGAACTTATCCTTATCCTGATGAAAATCATATTCTCAACCAAATGTTGCCCATTACATCATTAAGAGTTGGTGGCTTTCATATGTAGGATTGTGTAGAGAAATTGGCTAAAACTGCTTATGGAAATGGAATAGATACTTTAGTGGATGAAGACCTTACTGAGTTTTTTACAGGAATGATAAAAAATAAAGATTTTAGAATAAAGACCTATCCAAGTTTTAATCCAAGAAAAAGAATGAAAATGAGCAGAAGAGATTATTTTGACAGATTTATGAGAGCGAGAGAGGGAAAACCATGGCTTTGGCAAGATTACTAATTAAATCATTTCTTCCATAGAAGCAATTCCCAATTTTACTTCTTTTTCATCTTCTGAGTTAACCCCGCGTTTGAAGACATTGAATAATATAAGATTAAGCGGCGAACTTAACTCTATTCCGTCAAAATGAGATTCTCTTGAAACGGCATAATTTTGCAAGCCTATTCTTAATTGATTTTCATCCAAGCCAAAAAAGCCCATTATATTTACCATTGTTGCAGATGCAACTGGAGAAACGTTATTTGCAGCGGCAAACCGGTAATATGCTGCGACAGATTCTAAACTAAAACCATCACGATATCCCTCAAATTGTCTTGCTATTAGAGTAGAAGGTTTGCGAGGTATACCAAGTTTCATTAAGCGAGAAATGTTTAAAACGTGAGAAGTCATATCTTCAACTATTCCAGGGTTTCCTGTAATAAATGCATCTGCTCGTTCAGATATAAAACCTGCTATATCTTGGTTTTCCTGAGTAAAATGATCTACTGCTTCAAGACTATTTCCTTTGGTTAAACGATAATATTCTCTAAGCCTATTTCCGAATTCGCCTTTCATCAAATTGTCATTTTCAGTATAGTTAAAAATCTTTCTATCAAGAGAGTTAAATTCCTCCCCAATTATAACAAAAACTTATAAACTAAACTTCTAAACATCAAAGATGAAAGACATTGTAATAAGAGGCGCTAGAGAACATAACCTAAAGAACGTTAATGTAACGTTACCTAGAGATAAATTTATTGTAATTACTGGGTTGTCTGGTTCTGGAAAGTCTACTTTAGCCTTTGATACTCTTTACGCAGAAGGGCAGAGAAGATATGTGGAGTCTCTGAGTGCGTATGCAAGGCAGTTTTTAGGCCTGATGAACAAGCCGGACGTGGATTCCATTGATGGACTTAGTCCTGCAATATCAATTGAACAGAAAACCACTTCTAATAATCCAAGAAGTACTGTTGGGACTGTTACAGAGATATTTGATTATCTAAGACTGCTTTATGCAAGAATTGGAGTGCCTCATTGTCCAGAACATAAAATAAAGATTGAAGCTCAGACAGCAGAGCAAATTGCTAGTAGACTTGGAAAAGAAATATCTGGGGAGATGACTATTCTTGCACCAATAGTGAGAAAGAAAAAAGGAACATATGAAACTTTAATTAAAGATTTGGGTAAAGAAGGATATTCTAAAGTAAGAGTAAATGGAAAAGTGTACAGAACTGACGAAACAATAAAACTTGATAGATATAGAATGCATGACATTGAAGCAGTAATAGATAAGGTTTCTGGAAAAGATCAGTCGCGATTAAATGAAGCAGTAGAAGCAGGACTAAAAAAAGGGAGAGGGTTAATTATTATCGTTGATTCGAAAGATAAAGATCATTTATATTCTTCTGCAATGGCTTGCCCTATTTGCGGAATGTCTTTTGAGGAATTGCAGCCAAGAATGTTCTCATTTAACAGCCCGTTTGGAGCATGTGAAGAATGCAAGGGCCTAGGAGTAAAAATAGAATTTGATCCCAAACTAATTTTACCAGATAAAAAGAAAAGCATCATGGATGGGGGGATCGCATTATACGGAAAAATGGATTTAAGCTGGAGAGGGCAGCAAATGCAAGTTATAGGGAAGAAATATGGATTTACACTTTTTATGCCTTTAGAAAAATTCAGCAAAAAACAAATGGAAGTTTTATTATATGGAACTGATGAAACTCTCAGAGGTAGATGGTCAACGGGTGCGGAAATGAATTTTTCCGGCGGTTGGGAAGGACTTATACCGCAGTCAGATAGATTGTATAAGAAAACAGAATCTGACTGGAGGAGAAAAGAATTTGAGAAATTTATGAGGTCTTCTCCATGTTTATCATGCAAGGGAAAAAGACTAAAAGATAAAGTTTTGGGAGTTACTGTAAGGAATAGATCGATAATAGATATAACTGATTTATCTGTTAAAAATTGTTTAGAATTTTTTGAGAGTATTGTACTAACAAAAAAAGAAGAAGAAATAGCTAAATTAATATTAAAAGAAATAAACTCTAGGTTGAAATTTTTGCTTGATGTTGGTTTAGGTTATTTGAATTTATCCAGACAAGCTGGAACATTATCTGGAGGTGAAGCGCAGAGAATTAGACTAGCAACACAGATAGGATCAAATCTAATGGGTGTTCTTTATATTTTAGATGAACCTTCTATTGGACTACATCAGAGAGATAATGTAAAACTAATTGAGACATTGCATAAACTGCGAGATTTAGGGAATACATTAGTCGTTGTTGAACATGATGAAGACACGATAAGGAGAGCGGATTATGTGGTTGACATGGGGCCTGGGGCAGGAACGCATGGGGGGGAGATAATTGCGGTAGGAACACCTGAAGAAATATACAAAAATCCTAAATCTTTAACTGGAAAATATCTATCTGGGAAATTAGGAATTCCTATTCCAGAAAAAAGAAGAGAAAGCAAAGGATCGATAATTTTTAAGGGATGTACCGAGAATAATTTGAAAAATATAGATATTAAAATTCCCACTAGCATAATAACTTGCCTCACAGGAGTATCTGGAAGCGGGAAATCTACACTTTTAGAAGAAATTATTTACAAAGGACTAATGAAAAATATTCACGAATCTAGTGTTATTCCAGGAAAACATAAGTCGATAGAAATGAATGCTGAAATTGATAAAGTAATTGTAATAGATCAAAGTCCAATTGGAAGGACACCAAGAAGCAATCCTGCAACATATATTAAAGCATTTGACGAAATAAGAAATTTATTTGCTTCAACTAAAGAAGCAAAGATGAAAGGTTACGGACCAGGAAGATTTTCATTTAATGTTGAGGGAGGAAGATGCGAGAAATGTTTTGGAGATGGTACAATAAAAATCGAGATGAATTTCCTGCCTGATGTCTATGTTGAATGTGAAGAATGTAAAGGGAAGAGATATAATAAAGAAACTTTGAATATTACTTACAAAGATAAATCTATTGCAGATGTACTGGACATGACAGTTGAAGAATCTCTTTTAGTATTTGAGGCAGTTCCTCTAATACAAAGAAAACTAGCCACGCTAGTAGAAGTCGGGCTAGGATATATTAAAGTAGGGCAGAGCGCAACAACATTATCTGGTGGAGAGGCACAGAGAATAAAACTCACAAGAGAATTATCCAAGAGAGGAACTGGAAAAACAATGTACTTACTTGATGAACCTACAACAGGACTTCATTTCCATGACATTATTAAATTACTTGACGTATTACATGGGCTTGTGGATAAAGGAAATACAATATTGATTATTGAACATAATCTTGAAGTCATTAAGTCTGCAGATCACATCATAGATTTAGGTCCAGAGGGAGGAGAGGGAGGAGGAGAAATAATATTTGAAGGCACTCCTGAAGAGATCATTAAAAACAATAAAAGTTTTACTGGGAAATTCCTTAAAGATGTTATGAAAAAATAAGAATGTTATTTTGTATTACTTAGGTAAAGCAGGAGGTTGAGGAATTGAACTTCCACCAGAGAAAGGAGAGGAGCCATCTCCTGACATCATTACATAAGCAATAATTCCTACTATGATTAATATCGCAATGATTAATATCCAGATCCATGCTTTTCCTCTTTTGTTTATCATCTTAATTAGGTATTGCAGGAGGGTTAGAACCTCCGATTATTTTATTTAATGCACAACTATTTTTAACCTTTACTAACATACCGTTACTTAAGAAATCATCAAAGTCATAGCTTTTTAATTGCATACCTGGATCCATTGTTCCCCATTCTTGTTTTTCTGCGTTCCAATAATATATTTTTTCATACTCACAATTTCCTTTTATCGCCATCCAAGAGAAATATTCTCCTGCATAACCTTCGTTCGGATTATAAGTGCCCATATACATGTCTGGAAGGACTCCCACAAAATTCCATCCTACTGATAAAGGTCTTTCATTTAATGGAAGAGGCTCTTCTAGCCAATATTCAACTCCATGAGGCATGTTGTTAAATGAACCTTGAATTGTTTTATCAGAGTATACCCAATTTACTTGTTTTTCAAAATAACTATCTCCATATTTAGCAATTATTGGACTTTCTGGATTAGGATATAATCTAACATATTTATTTTCATTTGGCAAATATGAATAAATTGCCTTAACATTAGATAAATCTAAATCTCCTTGAGGAGAAGAGGGGGTAAATCCATGAATTAAATTCCATCCTTCATAGATTGCTACTTGAGATTCTACTGTAGTAGATTGTGCAAAAGAAATTATTGAGATAAATAATATTATAATTAAAGAAATTTTGTTTTTCATTGAATACATGCTCCGTTTGCACATCCGTTTGGACAAATATAACTTTCATCATCATACTCTTTTGAATTTTTACAAACAAGTTCATATAAATTATCCCCATTACATTCATCTGATGCAGAAGTAATTCCAACTGGTCCGTTTTCATTTTGACCTGTTACAGTTCCTTTTAGGTTATAGTTTAAACCTCCATCAGAATCAATGCAATCACTATTTTCTATAGGAATAGAAGGAGGAGAGGGAAACTCTAATCCCAATTTACAATTATTGAATACTTTAATTAATATTCCATTGCCTGCATCATCGGGGTTGTCTATAAAGTTAATTTTATTCCAACTCATTCCTGCATTTGCAAGAACATTTTCATCAATAACATTCCAATTTTTATTATCTCCGTCATTAAAATTTGCAGCTTTTTGGATTATACAACCTGCGCTTTCTAAATCTAAAATTCCATCCATGTCTGGAGTTATTCCGACAAAATTCCAACCTGCGTATAATGGCCTATTTTGATAAGAAACATATGATCCAACTGGAAGATCGTAATTAATTCTTCCTGTTTTATCAGAATATATTAAAAAAGCAGTGTTTGCAATCTCGTCGTCATCAATTTGCCTTAATTTATTTGAATCTGGATTAGGATATAATCTAACATATGTTTGAGTTTGAGGGATAAAACCGTAAACTACCTTAATATTATCTTGACTTATTTCTCCAGATACAATTTGTGCTGGAGAGAGAAAACCATAAGCTAAATTCCAACCTTCCTCAAAAAAGCGAGAAGCTTTATTGTATTCCAAATCCATTGAACTGTTTACAGAAGTGCTCATAAAGGATAATATTAATAAAACAAATATAGAAAACAGTGATTTCTTCATAGAGTAAATATTTGTTTATTCTATTTAAAGCTTTTCTTAAATATTTTTATCCCAAAACTTTAAAATAATCATTAATGTTTCTAAAAAAATGGTAAAGACAAATGAACTAGCCCATCTTCCTACTGAATCTGGATGCTATTTATTTAGAGATGAGAATGGAGAAGTGCTCTATGTTGGAAAGGCAAAGAATCTTAAGAAGAGAATATGCAATTACTTTCAGAAAAAGGAACTGGATAAAGAGAATTCTGATAGTTATTCTATAAATAGCCAGAATTCTCTAATGGACAATTCTGAAAAACAAATACTGTCTAACAGAATTATCCATAGCAAGACAGTACTTTTAGTTACACAAATAAAAGATATTGATTTTATTGTAACTAAAAATGAACTGGAAGCACTTTTATTAGAAAATAATCTAATAAAAAAACATTATCCAAAATATAATATTGATCTGAAGGATTCAAGAAGATATGCTTATATTTTAATCCATGAGGGTGATGTTCAATGGTTAGAAGTTGTAAGAAAAAGAGAGGTCAGAGGAGAGTATTATGGGCCGTTTGTTTCTGGGCAATATAGGAAAATAATTTTAGAAGTCTTAGAAAGAAATTTTAGAGTATTAACTAGGAGGCCTTCTCCAAGATTAAGTAAAGCGATAGAAAAAGAAGGATATTATGAAAGAGTTAGACAAGCAAGACAGATATTAAAGGGAAATGTTGATGAACTGATCGATGAGCTCAAAGAAAAAATGAAAGAATCTTCATCTAAAACATATTATGAATATGCTTTAACATTGAAAAATCAGATTGAAGCCCTTGAAAGCTTGAAAGAAAAACAGGTAATGGAATTAACAAGATCTGTAGATGCACACATAATAAACTATAGAGTTATGGGTGATGAAGTATATTTACTTTTATTTTTTATTCGAAAAGGAGTATTAGAAGAAAAACAGGCATATAATTTTACATATTATGATGACTTCTTGAACGATTTTTTAATTCAGTATTATGATAGTGCACCTATTCCCAAAGAAATTATAGTTCCTCACGAAGTTGATGAAGCACTAGTAGATTATCTCTCTACCAAAGAAAACAGAAATGTTTCTATAATAGTACCTAAACAGGGCGATAAGAAAGATTTACTAGACTTGGTTGGGCATAATATAACTCAGACATTTTTAGCAGGAAGTGAAAATATGACTGCATTAAAAGAGATATTGAAAATGGAAAAACTTCCTAAAGTAATCGAATGTTTTGATATTTCACATTTATCTGGAACAAATACTGTTGCATCAATGGTTACTTTTAAGGATGGTTTTGCGGATAAAGAGCATTATAGGAAATTTAAAATTCGTCTTGCTAATGAGAATGATGATTATTATGCTATCGAGCAAGTAGTGAGAAGAAGATATTCTGGAAGTTTGACAAAAACATTGAGGAGTCCCGATTTGATTGTTATAGATGGAGGTTTAGGGCAACTCGGAGTCGCACTCAAAGTATTAAAAGAACTAAATATTAAAATTCCAATTATTTCAATAGCGAAGAAATTTGAGGAAATTTATATTTCTGGAAAGAATCAACCCTTGAGAATTGATAAGAAGAATAAGGGTTTGCAGTTGTTACAATCTATTAGAGATGAAGCGCATAGATTTGCATTGACTTATCAGAGATTATTGAGGACAAGAGAACTAAGATAAAGTAAATTTTTAACGAAAGATTTATAAAAAACATTATAGATTAAACAATTAGTAAAATGAATGCACAAAAAATTAAAAAGATCATTAATGTTGTTCTCAAGGTAGTTTTATGCCTATTGATTGTTACACCTATACTTGGAGCATTTGGAATTTTCCCACAACCAACTCGCGACCTTTACAATACCGACATTGCTTTTGAATTTATCAACATCCTTATGCAGATAAAATATATAAATTATATTATATCCATTGTATTTTTGCTAGCTATCTTATTGATTATCACTAAGCGAACAGCCCTTGCAATTTTACTGATTTTACCCATTTCGGTCAATATTATTGCTTTTCATGCATTTTTAGATGGAGGTTTATTTACCCCCGGAGCAATAATGGGCAATATACTATTTTTAATAAATATTTATTTTCTATGGCAAAACAGAGAACTATATTCCATTTTATTTAAAACTAGTAAGAATAAATAATTTTATAATCTAATTAATATGTATCATTATTACCTTTCTGGTATAGTTGAGAAAGCAAGCCACTAGCTCCCAGACGTATTTTCAAAGGATCTAATTCTATTTCACCCTGGTAATTATTTGCTGCACTTAGAAACTCTTGATAGTTATCTAAGTTTACTCCGCCTGAAATATTAATTCCTCTGTGGAAGTTTTTTTTCACGAAGTGAACTAAATTAGGAGTTGGATTTTTGGCATATCCTGTGGAAGTTTTAAGAAAATCAATCCTTAAGTTATCGGCAAAAATAAATGCAGAGATAATTTCTTTTTCATCGAGCTCACCTATTTCTAAAATTAATTTAGAGAGCATGCCTTTATTTTTAATTGAATTATTAACAGATTCGACATAGTTTTTAATGATGGAACCATTTGGACTAAATTTGTTTCTAGGTAATACAAAATCAATTTCTCTAGCTCCACATTGATAAGCTATATCAATTTCATTTATTGTTATTTGGAGTTGAGAAGAATTACGCGAAAAGATATCTGGATAGGGAAAGCCAACAGCTGCTGCAATTTTAATATCATCCCTATGATTATTATCGAGTGCTTCTTTCATCTTGCTAACATCAAAATGTCTTACACATGCCGCGTAGGGATTAAAAATAACTACCTGACTAAGAAATTCTTTAAATGCCTTTTCTCTAGCGGCTACTGCTCCCAGAGGATCTTTGATAAATGCATCTTCTGTTTTAAGAAAAATATAATCTGTAATTGAAGCAACCTGTTCTGCCTTTAAATATTTAATAGTATATTTTTCCATTAAGTGAATGATAATAATTGTTATTTAAGGATTATCATGAGCGACTAAGGCGTGTTGATTTGTTACATTAATAGCTTTAATGAAGATATTATATATTTTTTATCTTTGAAATAATTTTCAACTAATCTTTCTTTTCCATCTTTCATTAACTTATTATAATATTGGAGATAACTGCTTTTTATTCTTTCAAGTTTCATTTTTATGTATTCCCCCGGGCATTTATCTGAACAAAATAAAAAAACTTTCTCATCTCTGAATTGAGTAGACATCCAAATTCCTGAATCAATATTATTTCTACAAGTTTTATAAGTTTCTGTCATTTTATTTCTTCTTTTTACCTTTCGCTTTAACTTGTTTATTTAATAATTTCCAGAGTTTATCTAAAATATCTTTAGGAACAATAATTACTTTTTGATTACTTAACTTTTCAAGTTTTTCTCCTAGATTCAAAATTGCAGACTCGTTTCCTAGTTTTACTTGCTCATTTGATTCTTCTATTAGAAGTTTCCAGTTAATTTTAGTTTTGTTTATAATTGAAACTATATCATCAAGATCTTTATCTCTGGATGTTACGCTCTTCATAATTATAATATCAATCGGATCTGCTGCCTTTATGAAGAGTTTATCTGCAAATTCATGAATTTGAGTTGCCCTTTTTTGCATTCCTTCTGAAAAATTTGAGGAAATTATCTTTAATAAAAATAGATCAATCCTCACATCTGAGAGTGCGACCATTTGAGGAATATTATCTTTATTTCCGTAAATAATTTCTGCTTTAGTTCCTTTAAAACCTAAAGAAAGTGCAGTTTCTCTAAATATTCTTCTGTCTTCTGCATTTCTAAAAACAATATCTACATCAAGAGTGCTGTCTTTTAAACCATGAAAAATCATTCCTGTTCCACCTATGGCATATGCTTCTATATTTCGTGGCAAATTCTCCGCTATATTTATTAACAATTTTTGCTGTTGTTGAATATTTATCATTAGCTAACCTCCACTTTATAATCTGTTAAATCTGATGCATTAAGCGGGATATAGACTTTCCATTTCTTTTCAATATTTTTAAAATCTGATGAATCCAGACCTTGAATAATAAATTTATATTTGTCTTTCTTTTTGGGAGTAGCAAGTGTTTTGAATCTTTTTGGCATCCTAGTTATTTTTGGGATAATTAATCTTGAAATATCATATAGTGCAACAACTTCCCTAACTAAATCATTATCTTTGGCTCTTTTGTACAGTTCACTCCAATTTTTAATCTTTTTAAATAAAGATAAAGTAGCGATAATATATCTGACACTTTTGCGTTTAATGGCATAAATAAGGGTTTCCTCAATACTTGGTTCTCTGCCGTAAATTTTATGAACATCGACTGCAAGCAACTTGATAGGAGAATTTTTGTTAATAATATCTATATAGCTTGTTCCACCAAGAGCATTCTGAGGAGATATATGATACACTCTTGTCTTGTCTGAACGATATTCGGTCAGAACAAATCCTTTCATCCTTAATTTATAGATAATATAAATTGCTTTAGCTCTGCCTACATTTAATGAGTTTTCGATCATTTGGATTGTATTGAGCCCGTTTAACTCTTCTGCCAACTCTAAGTCATTCATTTTGGTTTTCATCTTTAAATGTATGGGCTTTAATATATAAACCTTTCTATAATTTTAGATTATTATTAAATGTATGGGCTTTAATATATAAAGGAAGTCAAGAAAATTGACAAAATAATGTTCCTTATCTTAATGGAATTGTATTAACGCCCCCACGATTACTTAATCCTAAGGATTAACTCCCTAACAATTTGCTCTGTGAACTAAAAAATAGGCTTAGCGATAATCATACAAACAGTTCCTTCGTTTGAACTATGGGATTCTTTCATTGTTATTAACTTAAAATTTGCCTTATTAATGTTTGATTTTATTTTTGCGATAGGGTCATTAAAAACCTTATCAACAGTGTATAAGAAAACTGATTCTTCTTCTTTTTTAATAATTCTATAAGCTTCTTTTAATATTTTAATCCATTTTTTATCTTTAGATAAACCCGTTCTTCTAGCCATGACAATATTTTGAGAATTTGATTTTATAGGCGTTTTAGTAACGGAAGAAGTTATAATTTTTATATTGTTTTGATCCAACTTTTTAGCAAATTTTCTTGCTATTTTGTTCATTCCATCTGAGATATCAACACAAGAAATGATTCCTAATGGAACAATTTCCTTTGCTAGAAATAATTCATAGACCGCCAATCCAGAGGCAAAACTAGTTATGTGTGAATTTGGCTTTACATTTGTATATTTAGAAAAAAGTATCACTTCCGGAGATAAATCTTCATTAGCCACAACATTGCTCCAGACTTTAGATAATTCATTATCATAAATTTTCTTCATAACACCTTCTTCTTTATTGGGTTTATTATAGATTTTGCCATAAGACACTTTTATCTTTCTCTCAATTTCAATCATTTCTTTTTTTATTGGTTTTCTACCGACTGTTTTTAGTAGGTGATTTTTGAATTTTAATTTTAAAAGTCTCTTGTTCATAATATTTAAACAAATTGTAAGTTTATAAAATTAGGGTTCAACTCCTCTCCAGAGCGTCTAACTTTTTGGTTCAAAGAAGTGATGGGGCAGTGAGCTATAAACCTCGCCAGTTATTCGGTTTATGTAGCTAAGTTAATCCTAAGGATAAACGCCCCCACGAGGCATCTAACTCCAAACTTTTAAATATCTGGCTGTAAGAATTAATTTATGGCTCTGGGCTAGCTTATTTTCTTGGGGAAAAGCGCCACGCCATAGCCAGAATGAAAAGTCTCTATTGTATAACAGTCAGAAAAGCCAAAAGAGAATTTCTCAATGTCTGGCATGCGTCTATCTGACCTATTTTCATTGAGGAAATCCACAATTGAAAGTGGATCTGCTACGAATATTCTAAGATCTGGAGAGAGCCTATAATTAGATTCTACCATTTCCTCTTTAATTAAATTTAAATTTCTTACTTCCAATTTTCTTTCCGGATAGTATCTTTTGTCATTGTAAACTGGATTTCTTAAATTCCAAAATAGAATATTAACGGTGTTCTCACAATGTTGATTTACTTCTTCTCTAAAACTCCTTCTGCCATTTAAATTCCGCGTACAATCTTCTAATAAAGATTCGATATCTCTCTGAGGATCTATAGCATGCAGATAAGAGATGGTTACTGGACAAGTTTCAGGGGTTCTTTCTTCCAAGTATTGAATTGCGTTTCTCAGTTTAGATGCTTCAATACTTTGACCTTTGTACTTTGATAGAGCACGCTTTCCAAAAATAGCAGCAGAATCTCTACAATCTTCCATCTCTCTGAGAAATTCAGGGCTTGAATGACTAACAAAACAGTAATTTACTCCTTCTGTCTTCTTCTCTATTACTTTGATTTGTTCTGTTTGAATTTTGTTTTCCATGTAAAACCTGAAAAAAGAAAGGTTTTAAATATTAGCTGCTATAGATGTCTAGCAGCATGAATACAGAATTAGAAGAAAGTTTGGGGAAAATTGGACTTACAAAACAAGAAGCAAGAACTTATTTGACACTTCTTGAATTAAAAGAGTCTCAGACAGGAAAGATTTGCGAAAATGCTCATATTGAACGGTCGAATATCTATAAAGTATTGTCTTCCTTGATGAATAAAGGACTAGTCAATTACCGAATACAGAATAATGTTAAAGTATTTTCTGCCTCACCTCCTGAATCTCTTAGTGAATTGTTCAAAGAAAAACAAAAAAGACTTGAAGAAGAAAGGAAACAAGTAGAAAGGATTGTATCAAATCTTAAAACAAAGGAGCCTGGAAAAGACTCTATTTCTAATTATAAGTATTATGAAGGAATACCTGCGATTAAATCAATGTGGCATGAGATAAATAAAACTCTTTCCAATAAAACTGAAGAAAAGATTTACGGGGTGAGAAAGGGAAGTTATGAAAACCTTTTAGGATTCTATGATGAACACCATAAAATAAGACTCTCAAAGAAAGCGAAGGCAAAAATATTACTTGCCGATGAAGATACAAAAAGAGCAGAACAGAGAAGAAATAGCTTGACGCAGGTAAGATTTTCAGAACTGAAAAATGATGCTGAATGGGGAGTTGTTAATGATTATGTATATTTACAACATATAACGACAAAGACACCTAGGGCATTTCTAATAAAAGACCCCATTTTTGCAAGAACATTTGAACAAGTATTTGATCAGGCATGGAACAACGCTCAAACACATTTATAAATAAAAGGGCTGAAAGAAGTTTATGGGAGTATTCAAGATTGTTGCGCCATTCAAACCTGCGGGAAGTCAGCCTCTTGCTATTAAGGAACTAAGTGAAGGAATACAAAAGGGAATAAAGATGCAGACATTGCTGGGAGTTACGGGAAGCGGGAAGACATTTTCTGTCGCGCATGTGATTGAAAATGTGCAGAAGCCGACTCTTGTGATTGCACATAATAAGACGCTGGCTGCGCAACTGTATAGAGAGTTTAAAGAGTTTTTTCCTGAGAATAGAGTTGAATATTTTATTTCATTTTATGATTATTATCAGCCAGAGAGTTATATGCCTGCTAAAGATCAGTATATTGAGAAAGACTCGCAGATTAATCCGCTTATTGAGAGAATGAGACTGAGTGCTTCTGCATCGCTGATGAGCAGAAAAGATGTGATTGTTGTTGCTTCTGTGAGTTGTATTTATGGAATCGGCAACCCAAAAAACTTTCTTGGAATGGGAGTTGATTTTTCTAAGAAAGCGAAAGTGAGCAGGTCGGAAATTATGTCGAAGTTAATTGATATTCAGTATGAGAGAAACGATATTGAATTATTATCTGGGAGATTTAGAGTAAAAGGAGAGGTGATCGATATTGTTCCTGGATATGAAAAAGATATCTTGCGAATTGAACTAGATGGAGAGAGTGTTGAGCGAGTAAGTATTATTGATAAGATAACTGGGAAAGTATTGCAACTCTTAGATCATTATTTTCTTTTTCCTGCAAGGCATTTTGTAACGGACGAAGAAAGTATGAAAACTGCACTGAAAAAGATTGAAGATGAACTTGCGGTGCAGTTGCTTAAATTGGGACTCATTGAAGCGCATAGATTGAAACAAAGAACGCAATATGATCTTGAGATGTTAAGGACGATTGGATTTTGCAAGGGGATTGAAAATTATTCCAGACATTTTGACGGAAGGGAAGAAGGAGAGAAGCCGTATTGCTTGCTAGATTATTTTGGAGAAAATTTTTTAATTGTAATTGATGAAAGCCACCAGACCATTCCACAACTTCATGCAATGTATAATGGGGACAGGCAGAGAAAACAAACATTAATAGATTATGGATTTAGATTGCCTAGTGCACTTGATAATAGGCCATTAAAATTTGAAGAGTTTGAAGAGTATATGAAAAAGCAGCAAGTGGTTTTTGTAAGTGCGACCCCTGCAAAATATGAAAAAGAAAATTCGCAAAAAGTTGTTGAACAACTTATTAGACCTACAAATTTAGTAGATCCTATAGTTGAAATAAGGCCTATTAAAGATCAAATGAATGATGTGATTAAGGAAATAGGTGCTGTAGTAAAAAGAGGCGATAGGGTGCTTGTGACAGCACTAACAAAAAAATTAGCGGAGGAGATTTCTGATTTTTTTGCTTCGCAGGGAATAAAGACTAGATATTTGCATTCTGAAGTCAAGACTCTAGAGAGAACGGAGATAATAAGACAACTTCGAGTTGGGAAGTTTGATGTGTTAGTTGGAATTAATCTACTTAGAGAGGGAATTGATATTCCTGAACTGGGACTTGTGATTATTTTAGATGCAGATAAAGAAGGATTTTTAAGAGATCAACAGAGTTTGATACAGATTATTGGTCGCGCAGCTCGAAATGCAAATGCGAAAGTAATACTGTATGCTGATAAAAAGACGGATTCTATTATTGGAGCATTGGCAGAGACTAAGAGAAGAAGAGAATTGCAGCTTGAGCATAATAGAAAACATGGACTTGTGCCTGTAACTATAAAGAAGACAATTGAGGAGCAATCCATTATTATTAAAGATACTAAACATATTCCTAAGAAAGAAAAAGAGAATTTAGTAAAACAGTTAGAGAAGGAAATGCATGCAGCAGCTGAGGAACTTGATTTTGAACTTGCAATTGCACTGCGGGATCAATTGAGAGCGCTTGAGAAAGAATTAGGAATAAAGGAAGAAGTTAGTTTGAATTGAGTTCGCAAGAAACTCTCTTGTAACAATTTCTCATTTCTTCAGCCCATATTCTGAATGTTGGTGAACAATTTCTCTTATCAAAATTTCTTACTTGATTTTCGTATGCCCTATACTCTGCATTATTTACATCGGAAAAATGGGAAATTATTTTAGGAGATTCGAAAAGTTCTTTAGCATGATATCCTTCATGGTCTATAAGCATAGATAGAAAATCTCCTAAATGCCACGATTCTTCTCTTATTCTTTCGAATGATATAGGATAAACCTTTACTCTTGATTTAAACCTTGGAATTAAAAAAATTCGAGCAGCAGGGTTGGATATTGACATCCTATAGGAATTATTAACTACTATCTTTAATCCTTTAAAACCTATTAATCTACTTTCACGAGCGATATAGTCAACACCCGAGATATATTTTCCAGCTCCTTCTAGATCTAAACTTCTGAGAAATTGAGAACGAGCAGAGCTAGAAGGATTGTTACAAAGATCTATGAGTTCCTCATTAGTTGTCATAAAAATCCAATAAATATTGATTATTTAAAGGTTTAGAATTATATTTATTTCTTGACTTTTTTCTTCTGCATTTTCTTGAACTTTTTCCAGAGTTTTTCGTCAAGGATGAAACCTGGGCAATTCTTAGTGCCGCATTTACAAGGATGGTCTTTGTAATCTTCGAGATCGTAACCATAATTATAATAGATTTCCTGGCTCTTTTTAATATTCTTTTTTGCTTTTATCCAGATATGATCGTTCCTTATATGGATTTCAGAGTTTGGATTACAAGAGTGATTGATATATTTTGCAGTATTGTATTCAAAAATGCCATCAATGTCGAATTTTTTATTTAATTCAAAGATATAGACTGCGCCTTGTGATGGATTTCCTTTTGACATTTCAAAATGTTTTTCTGCTCGCCTCTCGCCTTCTTTTTTAGTTACTTTTTCTCCAATGTACTCTATGATTCTTTCGCCTTTTTTGATAAATTCTTTTGCATAGATGCCACGACCGTGGATTTTAGATTTTTTTAGGAAGACTTTGCTAGTAGATTTTTGTTTCATTGAAATTTTAAAGTGGAAGAATTACTTCTTTAGAGCCATTCTATGAATTATTGGCGCTTTACCTTTTGTAGTATGCTTTTGAACTTTAACATCCTGTTTTGCTTCTGCTGCTCTTAATTGGGCTACTGATTGTTCTTTTTCTTTTTCGTCTTTCTTCTTTTCTTCGTCTTCTCTCTTTACTTCTTCATCTTTTTTCTCTTCTTTTTTAGTTTCCTTTTGTGCTTGAGGTTTTATTGAATCTAATTTCTTTTGTTTCTTAGCAGCTTTCTGCATAAGGAATTTAACATGATCTGGAATGTCTGCAAGTTCTACTTTAACTATATTTCCAATTTTTGTTGCTTTAACTTTGATTTTTGAAGGAGGACTTTTTCTGCCTCTAAACCAGATTTCTTGATTGACATACATATCTAATTTAACCAGATCAAGATTTCTTTCAGGGACTTTCATATGCCTAGCAATAAATTCTTTAACTGTTCTTACGGCTCTGCCTGTCCTTTTGAAATATGAAGTCTTTCTCCACTGGTTTCTAAGTGGAATTACATATTCCCTTACTAAATTTTCTTTGTTTTCTTTTTTTTCAGTTGCCATTTTATCCTAGGTGCTGCCTCTTAGCTGTGCTTCTTGGTTTAGTTTTGAGTTTGGTTCTTCTCCAGTGTCTTCTATGTTTTGTTACACTGCTTGGATGAACTCTTTTTCCTGGGCCATGTTTTTTTACAACTACCCAAAATGGAGCCCATTTTGTGTGCTTATTTGCAATTGATAATTTTACTTTCTTTTGATTTAAAGGTTTCATTTAACACTCTCCAAAAGATGTTTGCCTTTTTCTGTTAATTTTCTTCCTGATTTTTTGCCTTTTACTTTTTCAAGCAAACCTGCTGACTCTGCTTGTTGTAAAATAACTCTAATGATTTTTCCGCCTGATTTTCTAAATTCTGGAGGGCGCATTCCTCTATCTTTTCTTCCGCCATATCGTGTTCTTAGTCTTTCGACTCCTACAATATCATGGAGGTAGATCTGCCTTAAAATACTAGCTGAACGTTTATACCAGAAATCAGGTTCAAAAATAGGCCTTGCTTTATGAACTGAACTTTTAACGAAGTCAACCCACTCCGGTTTAGCAAATTCGGGTATATGCTTTAATTTCTCTGAAAGCATTTTATTATATTTTCCAGATTCGATTGCTTTTATTTCATTCATTTTTTATTGGTCTCCGCTAGTGTTGAACTTTTCTTAACTTTTTCTTTAATGTTTGTTTTATTTTCCATATTATGTATAGATTGTAAAATAAGCTCTGAACCTGCTTTCTTAATCTTTTCTGAAGCAACTTTGGAAGCAGAAGTTGCAGTAATTTTATATTTTCCTTTTATTTCTCCGTCAGCTAAAATTTTGTAACCCACTAAATTTATATCTTTATTATGGCCGTGTTTTAATTCTATATCGCGAAGATTTATTTCTTTAAGTTTTACTTTTTGTTTTCTTCTAAGAGTTTTACTTTTTCCGAAATAATCATTGCCATATAAATTTAATACTAGTGTTTTTCTTTGGTCTCCTCTTTTACCAGTTCCCGCTAAACCTTTTCCGCCTTGATGACCTGAGCCTCTGGCTTTCTTCTTTCCACCCCTACGGTTAGTGTGTGATCCTCTGAATCTACTTGACTTTTTTCTTTTTTTTAGTTTCATTTTTTGCTCCTCCTAGTTTAGTTTTTGATTTTAATTTTGATTTTTTAATTTTATTATTTTTAACTGACATTAAGTCTATATCTTCAGACATATCTTTTTCTCTTTCGTCAATTAACTCCTCTGGAAGTTTTGTAAAACTGTCTAAACTTAGACAATCAGGACATTCTTCTGGAGATTCTTCTCCATAATCTACAAAACCGCATTTGCACTCCCACATAAAACCAGCCATCGACATTATAACATCCTCCTTACTAAATCATTAATATGAGCTTTATTATCGCCTAAGACTCCTTTTCCTACACCAAAATGCCTTTTTGACTCAATACCTTTTCTTGGAGGATGCAATCTAAAGAAAGGTTTTAAATTTAAAGATTCTAATTTTTTCTTTTCCATTTGAACTATAACTTCATCAGCATTTATTTTTTTTGTTTTATCAATTGGCTGTCCTCTCTCGGAGATCAGTTCTTTAAGTGTTTCTTTATTTATATCACCGAATGCAACATGGTTTCTCAATTTATTTAATATTTTCATATTCTGTGCATTTGGATTTAACAAGACTGCAGAGTATTTTCTTCTTAATCTGAGCCTGTAAAGAGCACTACGAATATCTGAATTAATATCCACATCGCCTGAAATTCTTATTATTAATAACATTTTATTTTTTCATCTCCGTTGTTTTTTCTAGTGCATTAATGCAAGCTTTAGCTAGATTAAAAGTAGTTCTTGTAAAACCTTGAGTTTTTGAATATACATCTTTAATTCCCGCTAATTTTAAAATCTTTTTGCATTCATCGCCTATTACTAAACCTGTTCCTCTTGGAGCTGGCCAAAGAACAATTCGTGCGCTTCCACATTTCCCTTCTATTTTAAAAGGGATTGTATGAGGATCAGAATGATCTTTTTCATGCTCTGGGGACTCAAAACCTAAATTAACCCTTATTATACTTAATTTTGCATTTCTAATAGCCTTTTCTCTTGCAGGAAGTGTTTCTTTTGCTCTGCCATATCCAATACCTACGTGGCCTTTCTTATCTCCAACTATTGCCATTGCTGAAAATGTAATAACGTTGCCTTCTTGTGTTTTTTTCTGAGTTTGACGCCATGCTCTTCTTTTTCCTCCGCCGAATTTTCCTTTTGCTTGCCCGATAGATAACAAATCAGAAGATAGATTTAACAAAGTATCTACAATCTGAGGTTCAAGAATTTTTTTACCGTGCATTAATATTTTATCTATATCTTTTTCCTTTCCTTCTTTTACTGCTTTTCCTAATTTTGTTCTAGGATCCCATGAAAAAACTTCTTTCTTTTCTCTATCATCTAATTCTTTTATCTTGATTTCACTATCCATCTCTACTTTTACTTCTAAGTCTGCAATTTCTTCTGGTGTTGCTTCGATTAAATCTTTTGGTTGATTTCTTGTTTCTTTTTCTGCCATTTTATTTAGCTCCTTTTATCTTTTCCACAAGACTTTTTGGAATATTTTTATTTGAAAAGATTCTTTCATCTGTTGGAAGAATACTCTCATCAATATTGATATTTAAACCTGCTTCTTTTGCACCTTTAACAAGAGCGTAAATTCTAGAGCCGTGTATGTTCCTATGCATTCCGATATCTAAAATAACTTCTTTGACAATATTTTTTGAACTCTTTGCCAAAAGAATACCCGTTAGGTAGCATGCTGCCAAACTTTTAAGGCTTCCTTTTTTATCTTCAGGCCAGCCCTTGGATAATAAATCGCTTGAGCTTATCGTCAATAATACTTTGTCCTGTGCAATGTCAGAGACAACTATCTGAGATAAAATATATCTATTTGTTTTTCTAATTACCAAACGAGGCAACTCTGATTTTAAGAGGTTAAATCTTAATTTGTAATCTGTTTTTGCTTCTAGTCTTCTTCTTCTGATTGTTTTCATTTTTTATCCCCCATTGAATTAGATATTCTCTCTTTAAAATGAGAGAGATCTTTAAACATACTAGCCCGGATTTCTCTTCTTAACTTTAAGTATTCTTCTTGAGATATTTTTCCTTTAGATTTTAATATTTTTAGATGAGATCTAAATTTTCTTGTAAGAGTCATGTATTTTTCTTTTGATCTTTTGATTTTTTTTCTTACACTTCCTGCTCTTCTTCTTCCTTTTGACTTTACTATTGCCTTTCTTCCTTTCATTTCCTTAATGGAAATGGCGCCAGAAGCCAGTAAATCTTTTATGTCTTGTTTGGTAATTGCTTCTTTAACTTCGGATAATCTTTCATTATTGAATGTGACTCTCTTCTTTCCAACACCTAGAGTTCTAGCAACCAATGCTTTTTTTCTTTCCAATTTCATTATTTTTTTCCTCCCATATTTAGTATTTTAATATTTTTTTCATTAGCTAATTTTATCAGTTCAATTCTTTTTTTTGAGCCTACTTTTGCTAAAATTACAATATTTTCTTTCTTGACTTTGAGAAGTTCTCTGGAGTTATGAACTAAAATAGGTTTAAGAGAATTAATTTTACCTGAAGTGACTTTAGGAGACTTATAGCCTATTAAGACAATCTTTGGATAGGATTTTCTTCTCTTTCTCATTTTACTATGTCTTCCTTTTGGCTTTCTCCATGCAACCTTAACTTTCTTTCTTCCTAATTTATGAGATCTCATAAAATCTTGTCTCTGAAAATCTTTTGACATTATAATTTCCTCCCTGGTTTTTGAGTTATAAAAATTCCGTCCTGATAAATTCTTCTGTCTCTTGCTTTTATCTTTGTTGCTTTCTCGATATTGGCTGCTGTCTGTCCTGCTGCATTACGGTCATTTGAGGTTAAAGTTAACAAAGTTCCCTTAACTTCTACATCAACATTTGGAATGATTACTGCAACTCTTGGAGTTTTCTCACCTAAGAAATTGTTTATTATTAGTTTCTTTGAATCTACTTTAATAGTCATAGGGAAATGGACATTACAGGCTTCCATTTTATATACAAACTTTTCATTTAAGCCTGAAAAGATATTATTAATGTGAGCAATTGCAGACTTAATTTTCTTAAAATTGTTTTTGTTCCCTTTCTTGCATTCAAACACGATTGATTCAGAAGATAATTTAACATCGGTGCTAGGGAGATTTAATTTTCTTTCCATTGTACTTTTATTATTTGAACATTTTAATATTCCCGAATTGTAATGGCATGAAATGCCTTGCGGGATTAAAATTTTCTCGGATATTGCGTGCTTCATTTTAATAGAAATATGCTAATAAGCATCCTCCTAAATTTTTCTCTATAGCGGTTAAGTGAGTCATTATTCCCTTTGAGGTTGAAACAATAATGAATCCTATGTTTTTAGCTGGAAGGTATCTTTTTACATATTTGTCTATTTCTGGAACAGTTACTGTAAATCTTGGTTTTATTGAGTTACATTTGTTTAAATGTCCAATTTCAACTTTAAGCATTTGACCATTTACTTCATAATTTCTTATTTGTCCTTTTAATTTAGCTATTGCTAGAATTGAAATTAATAATTTTGAATGCCTTTTTAATTCTACTTTTGTCTTTTTTGCTCTAGAAGCGTTCATTATTTGATTCAAAGAGTCCGAAACTATATCTTGTGACATTTTAAGAGTATTTTTTAAATCCGATTTCCTCCGCAATTTCTCGGAAACATTGTCTGCATAAATTTAGATTATATTGGTTAAGATGAGCACCAAATCTTCCGCATCTTTCACATTTTTTGACAGTAATTCCTATTTTTCTGTCCTTTGGTTTATTATGCCTTATGAATTTTCTTAATACTGCAGGTTTTCTTCGAAGTTGCTTAGTAATTTTTTTCCAATCGCTTGCCGTCATATTATTTTACCTCCGTACTGAAATTATTTACCATATAAGTTATAATTTCATTTGGCGATACATACTGTTTCTTACCTAATTTTCCTGCTTTAATTTTCTTTCTTTTTGTTCTAACTCCAGGTCTAATAAAAACAACAGTCACGTTTAAACCTCTAATTCCAATATCTCTTTGGTATTCAATTCCAGGAATTTCGATATATTCTTTAATTCCAAATGAAAAACTATTCTCGGCAATTTGATCTTCATCTAAAATATTATCTATGGCTCCAAGAAGTCTTTTTAATAAAGCTATTGCCTCTGCACCTCTAAGAGTTATTCTAACACCTACTTCTAAACCCGGCCTTACTCCAAAATCTGGAATTCTTTTTGTTGAAGCAATTTTTTGCGCATGTTTTCCTGAAAGAAACTCCAATAATTTCTTGCCTTTTTCAAGCTCCTGAGCAGTACCGCTGCAGCTTATAATTATCTTCTCAATTTTAACTTTTCTCATTATGTTTTCTGCACTAGGTTTCTTTTCTACTGCTGGTTTTGTTTGTTTTTTCATATTACTACTGCGCTCCTTTTTGTTAATACTTTGACAGATTTATCATCTAAAGCTATTTCTGCAGTTTTACCTAAAACTTCTTTTATAGTTCCATGGTGTCCTGAATATTTTCCTGAAATTATGAAACATTTCTTGCCTTTTTCAAATGCAACATGCTTTTTAATTTTTGTAGAAAAATCAATATATACTGAATCGTCTACATTTATTTTTTCTTTTGATAAAATATTTGTTCCTTCATGTAAATTTAATTGTAATTGGCCTTTTTTATATAATGTTTTATTAATGACCTTGCATAATCTTTCTTTTGAGTTATCTTCCTCGAAAGCAAATTTTCCTAAATTATTCAACGTTAGTTTATAGTGCTTATCTGCTTGGAGAATATTAAATAAACGAACACTATAACGATGATCTTTTACCAACTGGCCGTTTATTTTTAATAATTTTTGATGAATCATTTTTTCTACTTCCTTTAATGTCCTAGCAAGTTTAAGCATATCTCTAACGGCTATGACTACTGGTACTGAATTTATTCTGTCCATTTTAGAGCTAGCTACATATTTTGTTCCTTTTCTTCTAATTGGTATTTTCTTATTTACTTCAGATCTTGTTTGATGCATTTTTCTTCTCCTTAACTGTTACTTTTTTTTCTGGGGCTGTCTTTTTATTATCTTGTTTAACTGTTTTTTTTGTTGCTGTTCTGCTTAAAGATTCCATTCTTTTTTTATCATCTAAATTTAATGCAATGATTTGTAAATTGCTTGGGTGAAAATGAACGTTAACTTTTGCTCCATCTTTCTTTGATCTTTGAATATTCTCCAAAGCTACTCTAGATTTTTTATGATTGACTGCAATTACTTTAGCTTTCTTCTTCTTAAATGAACCGCGCATGATAAACACTTCGTCTCCTTTCCTTATCGAGATATTTCTCTTACCATGCTTCTTTATTAATTCTTTTGAAAGATGAGCATTTAAAAATTTATGCTTGATATGTAGGGGTGCATTGAAACGATATTTTCTTTGTTTTCTTTTTTGTCTGCTGGCTCTCCAGTGTGTCGAAAATTCTTTTTTCATAGTACGAATTGCGCGATTTTAGCGACCTCTTTCCATCTTTCAAAAATTTCTCTTGCAACAGGCCCTTTAATCATTGTTCCTTTTGGATTGCCTTTTTCATCCTTTAATAATGCCACTGCGTTATCCTCAAATGATATTCTTTCTCCAGTTAATCTTCTATATGGTTTTTTTTGTCTTATTACTACAGCATCAAAAACTTCTCCCTTCATATCAGGTTTTCCCGCTCTTACTGAAACTTTTACCCAATCCCCAATCTTTGCGTACTGCTGTCTTTTCTTTTTTGTTTTACCATGCTTTACTCCAGTAATTCTAACTATTCTAGCTCCGCTGTTGTCTGCTGCTACAACTAGACTTCCAATATTTAATCCACGGGTAGCTCTTGCTGAAATTGCCTTACCGCTGATGACTGGATGTTTTTGTGCCATTTTACTTTACCATCTCCTTATTTTCGATTGATTTATTTATTATTTCTAGAACAATAAAATGAATAATTTTACTAAGAGGCCTGCATTCCTGAATTTTTATTAAATCCCCAATTTCTGCATTTATGTTTGGAGGAAGTCTTGCATGAAGTCTTGTTTTCTTTACCATGTATCTTTCATATTTCTGAATATAAACTGTTCTTTCAAATTCAATAGTAACTCTAGTAGGGAATTTTCTAATTACTTTTCCCTGGAATATTCTTCCTCTGGTTCCCACTATATTTATTTTATTTTCTATTTTAGACTTTTCTGTCTGTTTTTGTTCTTTGGTTTTTTTCTTTTCCATTTTTCTCCTTGTTTGATCAATCGCTTATTGAGCTTTCTGGAAAACCCAGCTTTAAAAGGATTGGCCTTACATTTTTTTTGTGGTCTCCTTGCAATTCGATGACGCCGTTTTTCACAGTGCCTCCGCATGCAAGCCCTTCTTTAAGCTTTTTTCCTATTTCTTTTATATCTACGTGCTTATCGAATCCCTGGACGAGTGTTATTTTTTTTCCGTATCTCCTCGCCTCGGTCATCACCTTTATTTGCTGTTCGCTCTTCGCGATTTCTTCAAACACGTCCGATTCACTTGGTAGTCCGAACTGGTTTGAATCCATTATTTTTCTTTCAACAATTTTTTACTTTTGTTGAAGTTGATTGCTGTATTAATTCTTGAAACTGCCCTTTTAATCTCTTTGGTTTTTGCATTTGTCTTATTTCCTGCAATATTTGCTTTTATTAATTGAAGTTTTAATTCATCCATTTTTTCATTACGCTCTTTATCGCTCATTTTTATTATGTCTTTATATTTTAAAATCGCCATTATTTTTTATCTCCCGCTTTATGCTTTTTTGATTTAGATTCTTTTTTAACATCTTCTTTTGGATTTTCTAACTCTTGTGCAGAAATTCTCAGTCTTTCTTTTAAATCTTCATCTACAATTATCTGGTCGTGGATCTTTGCATTTGGGGGCAGTATTCTTATTTGAACTCCAACTACTCCAGGCATTGTAGTGGCCTGTGATTGCGCGCTAAGAACTACTTTGGCAGGGTCTCCTGTTTTCTTAAGATATCCTTGAGAAAATCTCCATCTTCTTGCTCTGTCACTTGGAAGCTTTCCAGATAATACAATCTCTGCACCTAGAGCGCCTGATTTCATAATTTGTTGAAGCATTTTATAGGCAATTACTTTGAATTTTAAAGAGCCCTGTCTTTCAAGCATCATAGCAATTTCATCTGCAACTAATTGTGCATCAAGCAAAGGTTGAATTATTTCTTCTATCTTTATATGTGGATTGTCAAGATGAAAACGTTTTTTTAATACTGTTGTAAGCTCGTCAATCTTTTCTCCTCTCTTTCCTATGACTAAACCTGGTCTGCTAGTTGAAACAATTATTTTTTCTCCGACTGGAGTATATTCTATTGTAACATCGCTGACTTTAGCTTTACCTAATTCTTTCTTAATATATTCCCTGACTCCTAATTCTTCTTTCTTAAATGTTACAAATTTTTTCTCATCCATTTTATTTTTTTGCTCCCATTTTGAATTCTTTAGCCTTTAAGATTACATTTGATCTCTTAGCTCTTTTTCCGCCGGCTCTTTGTGGTCTAGCCGCCCAACTTGTTGAACCGATATAAATTCTTGTTTTATCTAAATCCAATCCTGAAGAAATTACATTTCCCTTTAATCCTTTTAACAAGTTTATGAACTCTATTGATGCATTTATAGGGTATCTTCCTGACATCATACCTTTACCTTTTCTATGAGGAATTTCGCCTTTAAAAGGTATTGCCCTTTTGTAAGCAATAACTTCTCTAAGTTGAGAAATTGCAAGATCGATTGATTTATTTTTAATGAAACTACAAATAAACATTCCATGTTTTTTTGAGATATGCAAATTAGATCCGTATGCAACTGCTTCATATTTTTTAACTTTTGGTTTCTCGAGGGCTTTCTTGGCTTTGTCTTCTTTCTTTTCAGATAGGGTTTCTTTTTTATCATCTGATTTTGCTGGGTGCTTATGCTCGACTTTAGCTTCTAGACTATGGGCGGGAACTACAGAATCTGATTTAGGTGCAGGGGTTTTTTCTTCGACTTTTGCATCTACTTTTTTTACTTTCTCTGCTTGTTTTTTTGTTTCTTCTGTCATTTTACTTCTTCTGAGCTTTGGATCCTTTTGTTGCTCCAATACCTGCGCTTCCATGATTTACTTTACTTCTTGTCATTGCAAACTCTCCTAAACGGTGACCAATCATTTCATGAGTTATTGTAATATCTTGGAACATTTTTCCGTTGTAGATTCCAATTGTTAGACCTACAAGCTTTGGAACTATAACTAAATCACGCAAGTGTGTTCTTATTTTTCTGCTTTTTGATGCCTGGCTTTCACAAAGTTTTACAAATTTTTCTATGACATCAAAATTTCTATTTATGGATCTTCTGCTTCTGGAAGGCATGAATTTTGCAGATTCTCTTACGTCTAAACCTTTTAGATAATCTAAAGGTTTGCCCCTGTAGATATATTCTTTGCTCTTTACTTCTACGTTTTGTTTTTCATCAGCCATTTTATATTTGTTCTCCTGATTGTTCTCTCGCTTCATTTAGCTCTTCTAATAATGCTACAGCTTCATCTCTTTCTTCTCTTGGAACAAAAGCGATTTTTGCATAATGTAACTGCCTAAGACTAAACTCTTGCTCTCCATTTGTAATCTGATCTTCACCAAACATACGAATTTTGACATGGAGTATTGTTAATAATCTAACACTTTGCAAAGAACCATTCAATCCAAATCTCAAGTTACCTTCAACATCCCCAAGATAAACATGAGGCACCATTGTCTCTCCAATAGCATATTCTCGTCCAACTACCAACTCTGGTCTTTTCCATTCAAATCCTTGATTAGATGTTTTTTCTTCAGTCATTTTTATTTTTTCCTCCCTGTTCTTCTAGGTCTTAAGTGTCCAACTTTCTTTCCTGGAGGAGCGTTTCTAACTGCAATCTTGGATTTAATTCTTTTACCTCTACCAGATCCGAAAGGATGATCTACTGCGTTAACTTTAACTGCGGAAGTTCTTGGCCATAATTTGTTTCTAGCTTTCATTTTGTAATGTTTTTTACCTGCAGTTACAAATGGTTTTAATAATCTTCCGTCTCCAGCTATAACTCCTAGAGTTGCTCTGCAATTATCATTTAATGTGATTTCATTTTTATTAGGCATTAATATTATCGCAGAACTTTTCTCTTTTTTTACTAAAGTAGCAAAACTTCCTGAAGTTCTAATCATTTTTCCCCCGTCGCCTGGATTTCTTTCTAAGTTGTAAATTTTAGATCCGAGTGGAATGCTTTTTAAGAATGAGATGTCTCCTTCTTTAGGCGTTTCGTTTCCAACTATAATTTTTTGTCCGACAAAAGAGCCAGTAAAAGCAGGAATATAAGAAATTTTATTATTTAAATTGAGTTTTAATAATGGGGCTGAGTGTGCTGCAGAATGAAAAATTCTGTCAATGTGAGCTTCTCCCGAAATTGATGGATATTTAATTGTGTATATGAAAGCTTTTTTTCTAACTTGATATGTTGGTCCGCCTTTACCCCTTGCCTGTTGAATTATGCTTTTTCCCATTTTAGATCATACCTAGTTTAGTTGCAATATCTATTGCAGGATTCTCCTTTTTAAGTTTAACATATGCTCTTTTTTGATTATGCCTGATAAGAGTTCTTACTGATTCAACCTTGACCTTGAATACAGTTTCAACTTCTTTTTTAATCTCATCTCTGCTTGCTTTTTTTTCTACTCCAAATAATAAAGTGTTATCTAAATCAATCATCTTTACTGCTTTTTCAGAGGATAATGGTTTAAGAATCATTTTTTACTCCCTATGTGATTTAATTCTGAAATTGCTTTTTCAGTAAACAAAGTCAATCTTCCTAATGGGTAAAGATCTGCGATTTCTAGATTTCTAATATTTCTAATTTCAAACCCGCTGAATGTTGCTTTTTCATCTTTGCCTGTTAAAATTAGAATTCCTGCATTTGATTTATATTTTCTTCCTCTCTTTTTCCCTTTTCCTGCTCGCACAACTTTATTTTTTAATGCTAACTCAATATTCTTTCCAAGAATTTTTTTTAATGTAGAAACGAGAGATTTTGTTTTTTGAGGTAATGAATCAATGATGAAAGGAGCGTGATCGAGAGTATGTAATGTTTCGTATCTTTTTTGTATAAGAGAAATAGAAGATGTAGCAGCAATACCAGAATTAATTGCCAAGGCAATTTCTTTTTTATTTGTTTTTTTATCGGCGTAAATTCCAGTTGGAGGGAATGCTCTTCTTCCGCCTCTGGCAGAAGGCATGTTGGAAGCGACCCAATAGAAATTTGTTCCACGTCTAGACATTGTTTTTCTTGGAACTCTTGAAATACCTTTTCCATAATGGCCTTTCCAGTCATGTCTTTTGTGGCTAATTTGATTATATCCTTGCTGCCTTATACCTGCACCGATTTTTGGAGAGTAGGGTTGAATTTTTTTAGATACTTCAAAGTGCTTCATTACAATGTCTTCTCTTATTGGAGAAGAAAATACTGATGGTAAGTCTATTTGACCTTTCTTCTCGCCTGCTGAACTATATAATGTTGTTTTCATAGTCCGAAACTCCTTAGATATGCGTGAGTTGTAATTTTTTTATCTTCATTATGAATAGTATCCGACATATAATATCCAGATATTAATTTCAACGCCCCGTTAGAAATCTTTAATTTATCACTCTGTGTTAAAAATACTTCTCTAGGCTGTCCACTTTCATATCTGCTTAATAATGTAAATTCATCATTATCGGATCTGTACATACATCCATCAGAAGTTGCAATGAACTCTCCAGGCTTTAAATTATCTAAGTCATCTAAAGATCTTAAAATTACTACTTCCATTTTTCTCTCCATTGTTGTTTCTGATTCTCCTATTCCCATATTAATGCATTAACTCCTGAAATTCATATTTTCTTTTAGTTTGTATTTTAGTAGGTCTGAATGCTGGAGTTAATAATATTTGTCTTTTTACTGGACCTTGAATAGAACCTTTGACAATTAAATATGAAGTTTTTATATTTCCGTAATTTTTGAATCCTGTAATGGGGTTAACATTTTTATCTTTTACATTGCCTTTTGATAATATCATTAAATTATATATAATTCTTGTAAATAGGCCGAACTGACCTGCTTGTGGGGCGTGGAAAGTAACTCTAGCCGGATGCCATGGAGCTAATGATCCAGGTCTTCTTACTCCTTTTTCTGTTTTGTGTTGTTTAAGGGCAATACCAAATCTTTTAACTGGGCCAACTAAACCTTTTCCTTTAGTTAGGCCTCTAGCGTCAATCATGTCAAATTTAAAATCATCCACTGTAATTTCTTTATGTAAATGAGCTTTAACAAAAGCCAATTTATCTGGAGAGGAAATAGCAACTTCAACAATATCTGGTGTTTTTTTAATTGAAGTTTGTTTTGGAATAGAATAGATTATTACTCGAATATCATCATAACCCTCTGGAACGTGATCGAGATTTTTTGTTTGTTTAGGAACTTTAAGAATACGTTTTAATTCTTTATCATTAGAAACAATGATTTCCTTCATGACTTGGCCATGTTTATAGAATCTTACTGAGAATATTTTCATATGAGGAACTTCGAGAATTGTAACCGGAAGAACGATTTGCTTTCCTTGTGTCATAACTTTATCTGTTGAATCTTTAATTAATGCTGAAGACATTCCAGCCTTGTATGCAATAATACCTAAAAAACCTTCAGTCTTTGTATTAATAGTGCTCCAGTTAGGACTAGGGAGATACTTAGAAACTCTCTTTCTCGGATAAAATTGAAGACTTCCTCGTCTTGGTCTTGATAATTTTGACATACTTTAACATTGTTTGGCTCCAACTCCGTTGCCTATTTTAATTCTAAAAAACCTTTGAAGTTTTTTGGATTCTACTTTACTTTGAGAAAATTGGGGTTTTTAAATCTGGCGGTAGGATGAGCTGTAAAGTAAACGTCACCTAAGAATATTTAAATGCCTTGATATCTTAGTTTAGATGGATGATAAGAAAGTAGAACGTGTTTTTAAAAGGAAGTTTACTACAAAAAATGATGGAGAAAACGTAACATTAAGAGAGAATTTGCCATCTAAGGAAACAGATATGGATGCTGAAGATGTAAAAAATAGAGACGACTTCATACTATTTCTAAAGAAACTAAATGCTGATTTTAATGATTGGTTGCAAAACGAAAAATCTGACAATCCCATTATGTGGGATAGTAGTAGATGGGCACAGAAATTTACTGGAGATTTTTTAGAAGCAATGTCTGCTTGGATAGAAGGACATGACTATGGAAAAGGGAAAAAAGCTCTTAGCTGGAGAGAAATTGCTGAACTCTTTGACGGCGCAAGAGTTTATGAATAGCCTGAAGAAAGCCTAATCAACCCTAACCATCTATTATCGCCTAAGTTTAACTCTTGTCCTGCTCTATTACAAGGCACTTCGTCTATTGTTGTGTGGGCTTCTATGAAGTTATGTTGTATAGTTATAGCCATCATCATTATTGGTGCAGACCAAAGAGCTTTCAAACCTCTAAAGTCATCTACTCTATCTTTTATCTTCATGAAAACAGTTTCTATCCGATAATTATGAACTTTTGTTTTACTATAATTTTGTATCTTATGTTCAACTGTTAAACCTTTTATTTTGTTAGAATAGAATAGCTTCTGAAATGCTCTAGGATAAAATACTCCTGCATCAGTTTGGATATATTTTGGCTTCCCTTTACTTATTGCCTTCTTTAGAAACTGCATTGCTTGATTAGGATTACCAGACAATGAATAATGAATGCCAGTGATTAAACGAGTATCCCAATCAAGACAACACCAAAACCTATCGCCTCTACCTTCACAGTCTATTAGAGTTTCATCTGCATAAAAGCTATTTCCTAAATTGTAGCCTAACTTTTCAACAAATTTCTGAACTTTCAAAGAATATCTTCTTACCCAATCTAAAATAGTCATGTGACTAACCTTAGTGCCTAAATGCCTACTTAACTGGCTTTTCATTTTTCTACTTGAAAGATTAGAGATATACATATCAACAGACATAGTGATTATTTTCTCGTTGTTTCTCATTCTGTAAAATCCTAAGTCTTGCGTGAAGTATCTCTTGCAGTTTTTACAATAATGTTTTTGGATTTTACCCCTATTTTCTGTCTTTCTATATCCTTTCTTGTAGCTATTTATTCCCTTACAAAATTTACATTTTATTTCCATGCTATAATTCGGTTACCGAAGTATTTAAGCATTTCGGTGTCCGAACATATAACTTACTAACTTATACAATAATAGTAGGTTTTTTTAGAAAGATTTAAATAGTTTAAACCTACTATTATTGTAACTAATAGTAGGTTTTAGTAACATGAGAAGACCGAAATCACCCCCACAACAAAAAGAATTGCGAGAAATAGTCGGAGATAAAAAAAATCAATCGTTATTCGATTATATGGGTAATAAAGAGATTAACGCATTTATTAAAGAGATGAATAATAGATATTTGCATTGGGATGAATTTGTTTATAGAACCCCTCCAAATAATGCAGATAGGGAAATCGTATGGACTTTGATGAAGTTTAATAGAAATTCCGCTGCTAAAAAAATTAAAATAAGTAATGAAGGAGAGTTTAGTTTCAAATTTAATTTGTTAGACAATATACAACAAAAGTTACATGAATTTGACATGAATTTAGGAGGAACTTTAGGGTCGGCACAGTTTATTCCACAAGAAGAAAAAAATAGATATCTGATAAATTCTATTATGGAAGAAGCGATTGCCTCTAGTCAATTAGAAGGGGCTTCTACAACAAGGAAAGTAGCAAAAGAGATGTTAAGAACTGCGAGAAAACCAAAAAACAAATCTGAAAAAATGATTATGAATAATTATCTAACTGCTAAGATGATAAAAGATTCGAATGTTAAAAAACTTACTCCTGAATTTATACTTGAAATACACAAAAGTATAACTAAAGATACTTTGGATGATAAGAGTTACGAAGGAAAGTTTAGAGACACCGACGATATTGTTGTAGTGGACGAATCTACTGGTGAAATTTCTTATCATCCGCCAAAGCATGAATTAATTAGCAAAGTAATTGAAGAATTTTGTGACTTCGCTAATAAACCTAGCACTTATTTTATGCACCCAATAGTGAAAGCGTCTATTCTCCATTTTTTAATTGGCTATATTCACCCATTTGTCGATGGAAATGGTAGAACGGCTAGGTCTCTTTTTTACTGGTATTTAACCAAAGAAGGATACTGGATAATTGAGTTTATGTCTATTTCTAGGATAATAATAAAATCTCCATCTAAATATTCAAGAGCTTATCTCTATACAGAAACTGACGAAAACGATTTAACATATTTTCTCAACTATCAAATTAGAACAATAGATATAGCTTTACGAGAATTGAAAAATTACATCTCTAGAAAAATGAAGGAGAAAGAAACATTATTTAAAATTATAGATAAGATAGAGGGTCTTAACATTCGTCAAGCAAATATGATTAAAATGCTTTATCAAGATGAAAGAAAAAGACTAACTATGAGGGAACTACAAGAAACATTTAACATAGTATATGAAACAGCCAGGAAAGACTTGTTAGATTTAGAGAATAGAGGTTTTATCGAAAGAAGATTAATTGGAAAACAAAAGCTAATCTTCATTCGTTCAAAGAAGTTTCATGACTTGATAAGTAAACATCTAGAAAATATCGAGTAGTTATTTATCTTTTTCAATAATTATTTTGTTGTTTTCGAATTTTACATTTAACTCTTTACCCTCAAGTCTACTCTCTTCGACAACTCTTTTAGGTAAATTAATCTTATATTTATAATAAATTGTTTCGCCAACTTTTTTATCCACCGCTTTCATAATCTTCATAAAAGGTTTAGGTTACCGAACTATTTAAGTTTATCGGTGTCCGAATCAATTCTTATACTCTTTTCGTGCTTTTAATCTTGCTTTTTCCTTAATAAACTCTTCTTTGTATAAGTTACCCTCATATTCTTTTAGTCCGCTTTTATTTAATTTTATCAACTTTCCCTTTCTATCTAATTCACTCTTGCAATAACCACAAGTCCAACCGCCCCATAAAATTTGTTTCATATTACTAGCAATTCTAAAGAAAGGTAACGGTTGTTTACAAACAGGGCAATTTACCATCTCAACTTTAAGAAAAGCCCATATTTAAATTTCACTCAAAGAGCTTAATTAGGTGTCGTTAACTTTACAGCTCACGGTAGGAGTAGATTTAAATAATTGACTAGACTACGGAAAATATGGTTGAAGGTAATAAGGGCTATACTATAAAACGTTTCGAAAAAAGAAAAGATATTGCAGTTATACAATTAAGAGATCCTGACGAATTCTTAAGAGAGTCATACATGTGCAGTTTACTTTATCCTATGATCGCTGAACTAAAAAATGAAATTGAAAAACAAAAAGGAGTAAACTATTACTGCTTGGATTTGTCAAATGCCTCCAGACCTTTTGGTGGATGCTCCCCCACTACATTAGTTTCATCTTTGTCAAGGGTGAAGAAAGAGAGACCGTATAAGTTAAGTGTTGTGTTCAAATATGAAGATAATAGAGAAAGATTAAGAAAAGAAAGAATAGATAGGATGGCAAGAATACATAATAGTTTGGATTCTTTTAGAAAGGTTCATCGTATCAAAGCGCCATATAGATATGAAAAATAGGTAATTTATTTCAAATCCATTTCCATTATAAAATTGTGCTCTAAGAATCCATTCTTTTTGTAAAATGAAATCGCATGCTTATTTGCTGCTGTTACAATTACTTTTACCCTCTTAACTTTTTTAGATTTAGCCCATTTGATAAATTCTTTAACTAATAGATTTCCTATTCCCTTGTTTCTATGATTTAAAGGAATAAACATGTTTTCTAGTTCTGCAATTAATTTTATTTTTCTATAACTCTCTGCTTTTTGTATACTTCCTATCAAATATCCGACGATATTATTTTCTATTTTTGCAATTATAGTTAAATGATTATTTTTGATTATTCTATCTTTAAAGTATTTTTTATTTTTTATTGGCCAAGTGCTATCTAATGTATTGTCAAACTTATTATATGTCTCAAAATTAAAGAGCTCTTGATTTAAATTCATAATAGAACCAATATCTTCTAATTTTGCTTTAACAATTTTAATCTCCACATGTAGAATATTTGTTCTTAATATTTAAATTATTCTTAAATAAGAGAAGATAGACGCGTAAATGTAATATTGAAGGATAATAATAAATATAAACCCTAGACCTAATAATGATTAAATGGATGCTGACAATAAACCAGTTTATGCCATTGATATTGTATCTGATTTAATTAGAGCTTATTCTGGAACTGAACCTGTTTTTTTCCAAAGAGATGGGAATTTTTTCGCTGCTTCTAATGTTGGATTTGGATGGCTGGGGCATGGATTAAGCACGACTCCTAAGGATCCTGAAAGATTAAGATATTCTGAAAAGGAAGACGCTGAAATACTAGAATCAGAAGACATAAGAAATTCTGATGAAGAAAGAAAGATTAAGAAAAACGAATTAAATAGAGTTAAGCCATTAATCTTTGGTCCAGACCATGACTGCTATTCTTTAGAAAACATGTTTGAGTTAGTTGAAGAAATTTCAAAGTTAAAAGATGATGGGAAAATAAGGATGCTTACACACGGAGTAAGATATAGAAGCCATAAATACGGATACGCGTCTGATGGTGAAGATGTAGGGCTAAATTCTGGCAGGGTAATTGACAGGAAAAGGTATTTTGAACTAATGAGATTAAAAGAAGAAGGATTATATTCTGGACTTGAAAGAGTAAGTGAAGAAGCAAAAGACGAACCGGAATTTGGAATGGGAATGACCAAAAGTAAAAAAGATATTGTGGAAATGGCGTACGATGGAACTGAAACTGGAAGAATGGGCCATAAACCATTCTCAATTCTTGATGCACTTGTGATTACTCCTGATTTCTTAATAACATTTCCAAGAAATGGAACTTTTGATTATAGAGGCGAAAATAAAACTTGGACAGAAAAAACAGAATTTAACGGAAGAGGAGGAGTTTTAAAATTCAGAGGTGTTGGAACTGGAAGTGAATCTCCATTCTCTTCATACTATAGGACAAACTCCTTTGAGATTAGTGGCATTGACTCTCAAGATTTTGGTGTAGAATCTGAACAAATAGATAGAACACTTGCATATGGGCGAAAAGTTATTTCTGAATTTATGCCTAAGATACAACAATATGTTGGGAGATTAAATAAGATGAATAATCAAGCATATAGTGGTGAAATCGCAGGAAGAGAAAAGAGAAGACAAGAAGATCTTGCAAGAGTTTAATTAACTCTAAGTCCACATTTCCAAGGTCTTATCTATGAGGGTATCAAGAAAACTTTCCCTATAAGTTATGATTAGCTTGATAATTTTATCTCGACTATAAATTAGACTGTATTTTGCTGATTTACTTATGGAAGATTTTTTAATAATGTTGTTATCTATCAATTTTTTTAAATAAAATGATAAAGTTGATGGTAGGAGTTTTGTAAAAACTTCTAAATCTTTAAACGACGAATTAACATTTATGGAGAGAAATAGGAGGATTCTTCTAATATTAGTTTGCCTCAATAAAGACAAAATTTCTATATCTTCATATTTTATTTCTTTAGGGAAATATTGGTCAAAGCCTTTTTCTTTTTTTTCCAATATTAAATCATTTTTAACAAGAAAATGAAGGTGATATTTCAATGTTGTGTATGGAATATTGCTTTTTCTTTCCAAATCTCTTAAATGGCATCCAGCGAATTTTGAAACCAGAAGAAAAATTTTATTCCTAAGTTCGAGTTCCAAGACTTTATCTTTTTTTGAATTTATTAATGGCATTGTGTTTTTTGCCTATTTTTTAATTGTACCATAAAAGAAACTTAAAACTGCCCCAAATTCAAGTATTATGGCTAGAGGATTAAAAAATTCAATTTCAGCAATAAATAACTCTGAAGAAATAAGCAGACTCTTTATTGCAAATAATAAAAATGCCATGCTTACGAAGAAAAGTCTTTTTCTACCATCTCTTTTATATGCTAAAAATGTTATAATGAATAGGATAGTGCATAATATTGCTATGATAAATGATAAAATTTTTTCTAGCTCTAAACCTTGAAACATTATATCCCCATCTTCTATTGATTGAGCATTTATAACAGGTATGAAAAAAAATACAAACAATATTAGTAAGAATATATAGTTTAGATTATTTTTGTTTTTCATATTATTTATAACCTTTTAATCTTTATATTTGTTTTTAAATTGGATAGATCAAAAGTTGAGTGAATAAAGTAAAAAAAATTAATATTTATTTAGTCGCCATCTTCTTCATCTTCATACTCTGTGCTTAAAACTTTGAAGTTTTCATCTAAATGAACGTCTACTTCATTTCCGCTATTAAGAGTTATTTCAATTTCAAAGTAGCCTTCTTCGTCGCCTATTTCTGTATCAGTTACTCTTCCTTCTCCAATATAAGCCAAAGCTGAAGCACTTGCTTTTTCTAAAGCTGTTCCGGTTATAGGCAATTCCAAAGAATCTTCAACATCCATCTCAATTTCATTATTTGTTACCGTACTTGTAAGTTCTATAGTTTGCTGTTGAGAAGACTGGAGTTGTTTTGAAACTTTATTCTCTTGCACCTCATTATTTGCACCTAAAGCTGAGATAAGCACACCACTCATTCCTAATAAGACAACAACTAAAATTGTAAGAATAATCTTTTCTGTTTTACCAATCATTTTATCCTCCTTACATTTTTTATCATGTTAGGTCGTGAACTTTTTTATTTATATATCTTATAGATCAATTGTTGAATGAAAAAAACAAAATCAACAGATTTATAAAATATTAAATGTTTAAGATAATATGGCAAAGAAGACATGGGAAAAACTTGGTGAAGCTGCAATTAAAGGCGGAACTGAAATAGTTAAAGGATTTGCAGGAAGAGTGAAAGAAAACATTGATGAAAAACTAGCAATGTATAAAAAGAAAATCTCAATGTGGGTATGGGAAAGCGTCTTCTTTGTGTTTGGATTTATTCTTTTAGCTATTGGGATAATGAAATATATTAGAAAATACTTACCAATTGAAATAGTTTACGTTATATTTGGATTGTTATTCATAATTGTTGGATGGATTTTTAATAAAAATTCTGAGAAGAAGTAATGATTTAAATATTAAATTCTTTATTAATTAAAATGGAAATAAAAACTAAAAGACTATTGCTTAGACCCTTAAGAAAGGGAGATGAAAAAAGCATAGTTGAAAATATAAATAACTTAAATGTTTCAAAATGGCTACTAGTTGTGCCTTATCCATATAAGAATAAAGAAGCACTGAGTTGGATAAAAAGGAATAGGGCGAAATGGAAAAGAAAGAAAAACGAAGATTATACTTTTGGGATTGAACTAAAAGAAACTGAAAAGGTAATTGGAGGAATAGGAATACATCAAATAGACAATTTTCAGAAAAAAGCAGAAGTAGGATACTGGCTTGGAGAAAAATACTGGAATAAAGGTTTAGGAAGCGAGTCGTTAAATGAAATTATAAAATTTGGATTTAGAAAATTGAAGCTAAAAAGACTCGAAGCTCTTGTTTTTGTAGGGAATCCTTCTTCTGGAAGATTACTAGAAAAATTTGGATTTAGAAATGAAGGACATAAAAGAAAGTCTGCAAGATGCAAAGCCGATGGTAAAATTAAAGATGAATATATTTATGGATTGTTAAAGGAAGATTTTAAGGAACTTAAGCATTGATAAATGGTGAGAAGATTAGACCTAGTTAGTAATATTTTTTATCCCCTAAAAATACTTAAAGAATAAACATCTTAATTGGATATGACTATGAATGTTATGGAAAGAGGAAACTCAGCTTTAGATGATAGCTGGCGAGATTGTTTAGTGGATAATTTTCCGAAAAATTTATATTATGATTTAGCACAAATGTCTTTGGTTTTAGCTGAAGCTCATCTAAAATCTGTTTCTATAAAACTTGCGGGAGATAAAAGAAATGAAGAAATTTTGGAATGTATTAGAAAAGCAAAAGATTATGCTAGAGAGTTCAAAATGCCTTTTGATAATAGATTTTTAAATCATAGAGACGAAACAGCAGAGATGTATAATAAAATTGCTTTTAGATTAAACCGAAAACTAGGCTATCAACGAATTGATTATATTCTTGATTAGATTTAGAAATGAATAAATATTTTATAAAAAGTTGAAAAATTTAAAATGTTATTGATTTTATTGAAATTATTGCAGATTTTGAATTAAGAAATAATTCTTTACTTCTTAGATATTTTCCAGACGTACTCAAAATATCTCCTATATTTATCTGCAACTTGATTGCTTTTGATAAGAAAGGCTATGGGCTTATCAGAATAAACTAATGTTAGAACTATATCTTTATAAATGGCAATATTTGTTGGAAACTTTATATCAGTAAATTTAGATTTATAAAATCTTGAATCTGGAAATTGCATCATTTCCTCTTTTGTTTCTAGACCCATAATTATTCTTGCAGGGACTTTCTTCTCTTCTCTCTTTAGATGAAATTTTTTTATAAATAAATTAACTTCTTCTGTTGATATTTCTTTTTTACCAATTCCAAAAGCTAGATACTCATCATTGTATTCTAATTCCTCAAGTATTTCATTATAAACTGTTTTCCATCCATCTAGACCTATATAAACCCTAGATTCTTGTTTTTCTGAATTTTTTCCTTGGCCGTTAATTATTTCTTTTGCTATTTTTCTTGACTCTTCAATTTTATTTTCTATTTCAATTCTTTTTTCAATTAAGAATTCCGTAATTCTTGTCGGTTTTGATGCTTCAAAGTGTCTAATTTTATCTTTTATTACCTCTGAGACCAATCCTTTTTGTTTTAATTTCTCTAAAACATCATATACTTTACTTCTAGAGACTCCAGAATATTTTATTAAATCACCTGTACTAGTATTCCCCAATTTAACTAATGCTAGATATACTTTTGATTCTCCCCTAGTAAGACCCATATTCTCCAAATTTAATTTGTGCATTGGAATATTAGAGAGTTGGACTTTATAAATTTTAATACTGTATTCTCTTAGGGGGAAGATAATATTTACATAACTATATTTTTAACTAAATTAATGAAACTGAATACTCTTGAAGACATTGAAATCCTAAAATCAGACAGAAAAATTCAAGTTTTTAGAGTGGATCATATAATGCCATATACGATGGAAGAAGATATTAAAGAAATTGTAAAAATGAGAAAATCTACCCTTGAGAAAAGACTTTTTGCAGAAGATTATGAATATAATGATTTCGAAGTTGGTCCTTGTGTGGATATTAGAACTCTGGTTTTTTTAGCGCCTAAAGAGCCTATTGCGAACATTTGTGATTTAAATTATTTTGGTAAGGCACTATCTATTCATCTAAAAAATAAATATAGTTTTGAAAAAGCAAAAGAACAATCAAGAAAAACAGGACTTGAACCCCCTATTCAAGTTCTAGGTCTTCCTAGCCCTCCATATTTCCGACCAGGGGAATTACTAAATTATCAAAGATTAGTGTCTTTTAGAGTTCCTGTGCCTTTGGTGAAAAAAACAATTAATTGCTCTCATCGATCATCTATATTTATTTTTCCAAGTGTGCCTCCATCTTCCATAGCTTTTAAAAAAAATTATACTAAGATTGTTCAAAGTGAATCTGATAGTTTTGATCTAGTTAAATGGTATAAAGGAGAATTTTATGGGGAAATTTATTAAATCAATCGTCTTGTTCAATTCTTGGAGCAAGAACGAAAGATAGAATAACTTCGCCTGTTGGGAAATCCAATCTCATGGGATGATTATCTGAGAAACTTAAGGAAGCTTTGTTTGAGATCTTTGCGCCTTTTACAAATTTTGCTAAATACTCTAAAGAGAATCTTGCAGTTGAATTTCCCGAATGGATTTGAGCTTCATCGGTAGAGAATTCTGCTCTTGCAGAATTTATTCCATGAGCTTCAACAACAAATTTATTCGGTTCAGCGATAAAGGTGCATGCATCTGAAACAACTGAACAATCCTCTATTACTTCAACAAATGTTTCTGAATTAATATGAACAACTGAATTAAATTCCCATTGGGGAAGGGATTTTTCCTCCATGTCTATATCTATTAAAGCCAATGAAAAATCTCTTTTTATTCTGTCTTTAATTGTTAGATTTAGCATGTTTTCCTGTTTAGATAAAATTAATGCACTTCCAGGCTTGCATCTTCTTAAAACTGCTTTTAGATTGTTTAAATTCAGGCCAAGGTCTACATCTTTATCAAGATCGAATTCTGAAAATAGAGAAGAAGGTATTTTGAAATAAACCATTGCAACGTTTGCAGGATCTATAGCTGTTAAGGTTATTCCTTCTTTATTTACTTTTATTCTAACTTCTGTTACTAATTCAGAAATTATAGTAACAATGTCTGAGAAGATTTTTGGATTTTCAAGTGTTAGTTGCATTTTTATTTGAAATAATAGAGGCTTATAAGGTTTATTGTTGTGGAAAAAAGATTTAAATGATTGTAACTTGGAGAATAGTGTTGGAAGAACAGAAAGATTATCAAAATAAGAAAGTTGCTTGTAATGCCTTGGATAGAGTTTGGGATCTTTACCTTGAAGGAAAATTAAGATCGGAAAATCTCAGAAGAATAGCTGAACACTTGATCGCATGTAAAGGTTGTGATGAAAAAATAAAAGAAAGAGCAAGTTTATGCAATCTTATTATAAGAACTCCTGTGAATGAAATTTATAAAAATCTTAGCAATAATAGCAAGGAGATGATAAACCGAGGCATATTTTATAACGAGAGTTCATCGAGAGAATCAATGAACTAATTAAAAAATAAATTTTTTAGTACTTGCTTACTTTTATGAAGTAGATTTTACATTTACCTTTTATAAATTTTAAGTAAATTAAAATTTATAGCAATTTTACCAGCGAAGCTTCACAAAGCTGAGTTGATACATTTTTTAAATAGATTTAAATATTTGAGAACCTTTGATTTTTAATGGAAACTGAAGGATTGAGGTTTTCTGATGCGGCAAACGATCTTGAGACGGCCGCGAGCAGTTCTAATTACTTTGATAAAAATAGGAATAGCCCTAAGAGTATTGCAAGATATTTACTTTATAAAGTGGCTGAAAAATTATATGAAAGAGGAAAATATTTTATTGACGCTCGAAGATGTTATGGGTTAGCTAAAAATGTTTTATAGATTTTTTAAAGAAAAAAATTAAGATTAAGATCAAAATTAAATAAATTTTAGCATCTAATAGTATGTTATGAACCGACGAACTGAGCCACAAGGTTTAAAAACTAACGAAACTGAGATTTTTTACTCAAAAGAATAATTTGGGGGCTAAAATCGTAATCGAAAATATAAAAATCATAAATCATACTCACTTCAGTGGGAAATATGGCGCTTTATCTTCGATAAAGTGTCATTCAGAGATAATATTCAATGATGTAAGCAGGAAGACAAGTAATACAAAAAATATTTGTTAAAACAAATGTTTTTTAGATAATTCTTAAAGGATTTTAATTAATCGTAAGAATTATCTTCAAGGTATAATAATAAACAATAATTCCATTAGAATTATTATTTCAGAAGAAATTTGATCTTATACACTACTAGACGAATAGCTTGGTTTGGGTTGTGATGATAGACGCGGCAAGCTGCGATAAGCTTGGGGGAGCTGCATGCGAGCTTTGAACCCAAGATTTCTTAATGCGAGAACGTTTTCGCGAGAAAATGCCGAGAGGCAGATGTACGCTGGGAATTGAAACATCTTAGTACCAGCAGGAAAAGAAAACAATAGTGATTCCCTAAATAGCAGCGAGCGAAAGGGGAAGAGAGCAAACTGAATCTCCGTTGGAAACGACGGTAGAGATGTGGTGGAGCTTAAGCCTAAATTGTCGAAAAGAAGTTTTCTGGAAAGAGGCGCCTTAGAAGGTGATAGCCCTGTATTTGAAGACAATATGGTATGCTCTAAGAGAGTAGGGCTCCTTAGATAGGGAGTCTGAATATGGCAAGATTAATTGCTAACTCTAAATATAAACCCAAGTCCGATAGCAAACTAAGTACCGCGAGGGAAAGCTGAAAAGTACCCATAATAGGGGGTTAAAAGACTTGAAATCTAGTAGTTAAATAATGGTTACTGCTCGCTTCATTAATTTGAAGAATGAGTTGTAACGTACGTTTTGAAAAACGGACCAAGGAGTATACTCAAGTGGCGAGGTTAATATTGAAGCCAAAGCGAAAGCGAGTCTGAAAAGGCGTTAGTCACTCGAGTATGACCCGAAGCCAGACGATCTACTTGCGAGCAGGATGAAGTTTTCCGAAAGGAGAATGGAGGTCCGAACCGGTGTTATGTGCATGTATTCGGATGATTTGCGAGTAGGGGTGAAAAGCCTATCTAGCCTGGCAATGGCTGGTTCCTGTCGAAATATGCCTCAGTATAGTCT
>CAYHPN010000002.1:0-129321 GCA_964358765.1 Candidatus Woesearchaeota archaeon
AATGAACTAAAAAATGCTTTTTGTATTGAATTTTACCTAAAAAACACTAAGAAAAGCTAGTTTTTTAGCTAAAAATAGTCAACTGTCAAAATTAGTTGAGTGAATAAAAACTGATTTTCAATCAAATTTTCTTCGTCAAGAATCTTGTCATATTACGTGTTTTGATTCTTGATCGTGCTCAAGATGTCGAAACATCTTGACATGTTGAAAATTACTAACTTTCCTGACTCGCCTAGTGGCGATGTCAAGTTCTAATATTGCCGACCGATTTAATGTGATAAATAATTAATTTTATAAAAACCAAAAGACTTATAAACTATGGCAACTATAGTAAATATAGATACTATGGATATAACAACAATTCAATTAAGCAAGGAAACGAAGGATAAAATATCCTCTTTTGGAGTGAAGGGGGAGAGTTATGATGAAATTCTTAGAAGGATCTATTCATTAGCACTTAAAGAACAATTAAGAAACTTTCTTATGTCGGATGATGGATTTATCCCAATTGAAGAAGCCATGAAAGAGGCAAATAAAAAATGGCCAAAGTAACCATTTTAGAAAATTTAAAAGATGAGATAATTAAGAAGTTTAAAGAAGAATCTAAAATAATTTTTAAAAATATGTATTCTTTAGGAGAAAATCCTCATAAAAGTAAAACTCTGGGAAATGTAGGGGGAATTGTTATTAAAGAACTAAAGTATAAGAGTTTTAGATTTTACTTTATTACAGATGGATATAAATTGAAAGTTATGGATGAATCCAAATTAATTGATTTGCTTATTAGATTTGTGAGAATGTCTGATAAAAACTATCAGCAAAAAACTATTGATGAAATTAAAAATATTTTAGCTAATTTTGGACCTGAAGGTTTTAAACAGCGAATTTAAATTTTTGGATTAATATTTTCCTATTTACTGCAGTTCAACATAGAAATAATAAGGTGTTGAAGAAGTATCCGTGCCGTGACCATTCTCAAGAACTATCATCTCAAAATCATTATCCTGCTGATTAAAGCCGTTTAGTGCACCTTCTTCTAAGATTGATGCAAAGATAACTGAAGAAGAAGTTGGTTCATACAAAAGAGCTTCTTCAAATTGATTCGTAGCTTGCCCTCCACCACTATTAAATAATTTAGTGCTGAGACATTCTCCAGCTGAAAATTGTAAATTTGAGGTATAAAATAGATCATGGCCATCCCCTGCTGGAGTGAAAGAGAAAGTTTCATTTACTCCATCTACATCATCAGATAATATTCCAAATTGGGTCTCCAAAACTGATAAATTTGTTCCGGCTAAATTTGTTCCTCCAGCAGAACCGGCTGAACCTGTAGTATTTGCAGTAAAATTAAAACATTGAATATTAGACCAAGAAATTGAAGAATTAGTTGAAGAGTAAATTTCTCCTTCTGGTTCTGCTAAAGACCAGTTGTAGATTACGTTGTCCGCGTTGTCTGCAAGTTGAATTGTGCCTGTAACATTACCGAAATAACCCTGCCATGTTTGCGTTGTTGAAAAGCCATTAATATTAACTGAGGTAACATTTCCTGCTTGAGCTAAAGCGGAACCGGCTGAATCTGCAGGGGCTGTTTGTGGTGTACCTGAAGTGATTGATCCTCCTGTAGGAGAAATTGCCAGAACATTAGATATTAAAAATAAAACTAATAAAGTTGAAACTAAGAAGATAAAATCTAGATTAAGATTATTGCATCTTTTTTTACTAATTGATTCTCTTTTTATAATAAAGTAAAGAGAGAAAAACTATTTATAAACATATCTTTTACCGACGGATATTTTCATTTTTGAAAAAAACTTCTAGATTTGAGATAATTATTTAATACCTTCGAGAATTGACTTTAATTGCGTGATATCTTTAGTTAATGATGAAGATTTATTTATTTCATGAAGGGCGTCAATATATTTCTGAACCTTACTTACCAACTTATCCATTTCGTTTTTATCTACTAAACCTGAAATTTTAATTTTAAGAAAATCTACATCTTTTGTATTTTGATCTAATGAAACTTTTGTTTCTTTAATACTATCGCTGAACATGTCTATATCTTGAAATTTTCTTCTTAATTCTGCATAAATTGTATTGACCTTGTCAGTATCTATATGGACATTTGCTTCCACTCTTTTAATTTCAATTAATTCTTTTTTAACCTCTTCTGCTAACTTTATTATTTCGTCTATGCCTCTGAAGAAATCTAATTTTTTCCTCATTTCTTTTAATTCCTCCATTACTCTGGATTGGATTGCTTCGTTTCCCTCTAGATTTGCTTTTAATGCTTCAAATTTGGCATCTTCTTTCTGCATTTCAATCATTAATTTATCAGGCTGAACGCTTTCAACAAGATCTGCTGCCTTTACAGCTTTAAGTTCTATTTCCTGAATTGTCCTATCTCTATCTAGAATCATCGCCCTGAGTTCACCAATCTGCTGATTCATTGTTGCGATTCTTTCATTTAATGCTTTTCTTACTTCTCCAAAAGATTCAATGGATGCTTTCATTCTATCCAATTCTGTGGAAAGTTTTATTAGGTCAGAACTTGCATTTGCAGATAAGGCTATAGGTTGGGCTTCTGGAGCAGTCTTTTTCTCATTACCATCGTCACTAGCATTTTCACCTCCTGTAGGCATTTCTTCTGTTTTCTCTTTTTTTTTAAATCCGAACATTTTCAATCTCTTTAAAAAATTGCTAAGCATTGCTATGCTTTACAACTTATTTATATATTAAATGTTTAACAACTTTATAAAGTTAATTCGGATAACATTTTCTAACTCTTTTTTTATATTTTGGATAAGAATTGAAAGTTTATAAAAGTCACTAGAGTTATAATCAACTGCAAAATGTTTAATTTTTGAAGGAACTAAAATTAGATCATTCTTGATGAAAAATAAATCATTCTTTTTATTTTCTAAATTTTTAATTTTTATATTTAAATCATGAAATTCGTTTTTAAAATAAGAAATTAATGAAAATTTTAATGCATGAACTTGTTCTTCTTGGGGTATTGATTTAATTTTCTTTAGAGTTTCTTTTTTTATGATTTTTTTTGCCATTTTCATTAAAGATCTTAGTTCCTTTTTTTGTATTTTATCTTTCATTTTTTCTTTTTGGTATGAGTTTTAGCAGTCTGTTTCTTATCTTTCTTTGTCTCCTCTTTTTTAATTTCTTCTTTTATGTCTTGCTTTACTTCTTCCTTTTTTACTTCCTCTTTTTTGACAATATTGTTTTCTTCTTTTTTTACCTCTTTATTCTCCTGTTTCTCTGTTTCTTCTCTTGATTTTTGAGCTTGTTTTAAGGATGATTCTACAACTGAAGTGTCTACTAACTCAAGTTCTCTTTTCTTAGGTTTTTTCCCCAAACTTTGCCAGTGTTTTTCAACTCTCGGTTTTAGACCTTCAAGATATATATCAACAACGGTAAAATTGCCAGTCATTAATTTATCTTTTACGAGTTTTAATTCCATTTTTATATCGAAGGTATCTATTTTTTCTTGTTCAAGTTGTTCAATTTGATATTCTATATCTTCTATGTCATCATTATATTTATTGTATTGATCTAAAACCTGATCTGAAAGTCTTCTAGTATTATGCAAAATTGGCCTATAATTAATAAAATAGGGTTTTCCTTTATTATATCTTGGATTTACAAACATTCCTACGCCAACTGAAGCTTTGATTAAGGATTGAAGAAATTCCTCGCCATATTTTGTTTTAATTCTGTTCAAGTCTGCTTCATCCCTTGTCCTCATTTGAACTTCTGTATTAATATTTGCTTTAATTTCTCCAACAAAATCAGAAAGAACTTGAGAGACTAACATGACGCCAAAACCCCATTTTCTAAATTCTCTGCATGCTCTTTCTATTTGCAAAAATCCTTTACCGCTTCCTCCAAATTTAGGCAGTAATCTATGAACTTCATCAAATACCAACATTACTCTAAGGCCGGGAAACTCTTTTGGATCAGATTTAAATATGTTTGCAATAACAGTTGCAACAAAAGTATCAATTTGAGGAGGAGTGAGTTTGTTCATAGTAAAAATTTGAATTTGGCCCGGATTGAAATATTTTTTTATATCTATTGCCTGCCTTTCGTTAATGATTTGCCTTACGTTACCTGGAAAGGCTTTAGCATCTGATGGTTTAAGATTAAATTTTGGATAGAAAGATAACATTTTTTTATCCTCGCATTTTCTTAACATTCCAGACCACTGGGCTGTTGGATCAAAAACTATTACTGCGATATTCTTTAATAAGACTTCTTCAATGAGTGTTTGGGCTGTAATGCTTTTTCCTCCTCCTGTTGCTCCTGCAACTACTGCGTGGGTTGTTAGAGCATCCATTTCTAAATATGCTGGAATATTTGTTTCTGCAACTTTACCTAAAAGAAGAGTATTATCGCTTTTTTTTGGAAGAGTTTTTGTATAGAGCTGCATTTTATATTTTTTACTTTTCTCAATTTGTTTTCTAATTATCATAAAAGACAGAATTCCTAAAAGAAGAATAGAAAATAATATTAAAATAAGCCAAAGTGGAAGAAAACCAAATAACCTAATCTGCCAAAATGGGGTTTTTAATAGAATTTCGTTGCTTGTAATGATTTGTGCATCTTTGTAATTGGTTATAACCTCTAATACGTAATAATCCTCTTTTAATTTATCTGGGACATTAATCTCTTTAGTCAATTGGAGTGAACCTTTTACATCCAGAGATTCATTACCTAAGGCAATTGAAGTATTTTTATTTAAATTATTTAAAAAATATGAAAATGTAACATTTGGAATTAATTGACTTCCAACTATTTTATCCAGTTTTATTTTAAATACGATTTTTCCATTTAATGAAAATTTTTTTCTTGGTAAGGATACATCAACTAAAATATCTGGATTTAATGACTCGTTAGTTATTGTTACGTTAATATCTATTTTTTCTGTAATGTCTCCTGTGATATCTATATAACCTTGAAAAGATCCCAGCTCTCTTCCGGTAATCGTAAAATAGACGATTGAAAGATTATTTGGCTCGATTATTGATCCAGTGGACTCAACATTAATTATCTTTTTTATTGATTCTATTGAAGAAAAAGAGACTTTTACTTGTTTATCAAGGTAATTGTAAATAGTGAAAGAATCTGTAAAAATGTTTCCTAAAGAGATCTCTCTTTTTACGTAACTTCTTGATACTTCATAATTATTATTTTTTATAGGCGGGCCGTATGCTGAATCAGCGGATATAATAGGAATTAAAATTAAAATTAAAAATATTATATTGCTAATTAATAAATTTTTTTTCATTTTTTCTTTTTTGTCTTTATTTTTTTGCTTTGTTTTAATTGTGTTTTAACCTTATTTAATTTAGGTTTATCTGAATTCATTTTTTTGTTTAGTTCGCCTTTAGCTTCATTAATGTTTTCGACTTTTTTAATTTCTATAGCAGGAATATCATTACTTTTAATTTCAATTTTTGCTTCTTGGAGCGTTTTATTTACTTGCTGAACATCTTTATTTTCAACTTGATTCTGCGGAGCAGGCCTAGGAGCAACTTCCTCACTTGGTTTTTTAATTTCTACACTAGTCGAATCTTTAACAATTTCTTGAGAAATTTCTTTTTTATCGCTTTCTTTATTTTCAGCTTGTTTTATATCTATTTGTTCTGCTTTTTTTAATAACTTTAAGTCTATTGTTTCTGATAATTTTTTCATTTCAGATATTAAATTCGTTTTATTTTCAAGAATTGTTTTTGAAACTGGCTCCCCATAAATTGCTTTAATTCTAACATAAATATCAATTGCTTCATCATGCTTTCCTTCTTTAATTAATTTGTTGAGTTGAGTAATCATCATGTATAAGTTAAGCAGTCTCAGCCTCTCTTTATTCTTGTGATGTTTAGCCATTAATAAGGCCAAAATAATTGAGGCAAATATTATAAGCATAAATAAAAAATTAGCTTTAATGAATGAAGCTACGTTAAACCCTTCTCCAATTTTAAACGAATCCGAATCTAATGCAACTTTTTCTCCAGAAACTGCCCTTGCTATAAAAAGATATTCGCCTTTTTTTGTTCCTAGAGGAATTTCTAATTCTTTATCTAAAAATTTTATTCTTTCAGAGAAGATAAATTCCTCTGTCTTGGAATTTATGACGTTTCCATAATAGTCTACTACAGAATAATAAAAAGAGAGGTTATTCTCATTTAGATCTTTTAGATTTTCTAAAGTAATATTTGCTTTTACAATCTTGCCTGGCTTAACACTTTTATATTCTTTAGAAATATCTACGTTCAAAGTTAATTCTGCTTCCAATGCTTTGAGAATTATAACAATAGGAACTTCCTTAACCCCTGCCTTTGTTATTATTTTTACGGTGCCATAATAGATCCCAGGAGGAGTAAGTTTATCTGCAGAAATTTCTATCGTAACTGATTTTGAATCTCCCCCAGACAAATTAAAATTTTCATCACTGATTGTTTTTTTGAATTCATCCAAACCTGATAATTCTATTTTGAAATCTAAAGGAACATTTCCAATATTTGTTACTTTGATAGTTACTACTCCTGTTGCTCCTTGTGTTAAGTCGATATTGAAGCCAGCTGCTGGATCAATTGTAAAATTAAAACTTTCCGAAACTCCTCTTCTTAAGATATTTCCAATGATGCTATCTGAACTGCTTGATGAATCACTACTAGAATCTGAAGAACCGGTGCCAGTACCGGTGCCTGTTCCTGGAGTAGTAGGGGTAGCGTTCACAGTGAAATTTTGAATATCTGTAACATTCATCTGACCAAAAACATCGTATGCATAAAACTTCCAGTAAACGACAGTGCCGCCAGCTGCACTGATTTGTAAAGTATAATTAGATTTATTTACATTTCCTGAAAATGAAAGATTTGAGTAATTTGTGAATCCAGCCCCCTCATTTATTGAAAATATATAATGACTTAGACCTCCAGTATCCGTCCAATCCGTATAGAATTTTACAATTGTATTCTGAAATACCGTGGTTTTGTCTTTAGTGGGATTACTCCAGGTTGGAGGTGAAGTATCGTTTACTACGAATAAATAGACTAAGTTGCTTGAATTTGTGAAAAAAGAATTTGTAGCGTTAAAAGTTACAGTCTTAGTACCTTCAAAATTGTAATCAGGATAGAAGGAGACACTATGAGTTATTGGATCTATAGAAATTGTTATATTTTCAACGCTTGAAGCATTGTAAGTTAAACTATCTAAATCGTAAAAATAACTATCTAGATCAAAAGAATTTGTGAGATTTGTGTTTTTTGAAATAGTTTGATTTGGTATATTTGAAATAAGTTGAGGAGTTGTTAAATTACCCGGAGATATATTTAGATATGTTGGAACTTCTGCAATAGCAAGGTTATTATTTAATACAAAAACTAAAGTTATAACTATTAACAATAAACTTCCTCTCTTTTTCATATAGTAGGGAAATGTAGATAGATTAAATACTTTACTTGAGTAAACGAAAAAACTTTAGAAATGATTGTAAGATAAAACGAAAGAAATATAACTGAGAATTACATAAATATTTTATGAACGAAGATAGTGAATTGCTTGAATTGAAAAATAGATTAAGTTCAATAATTGATTATAATGCAAAAATTGATTTTATTGAAAAATACTTAAAAAATCAAAACAGTAATCTAAACCTAAACTCAATTGCCCAGATCTATGAAATGCTTGGTGAATTAAATTTGAGTGTTGGAAACTTAAAGGGAACATATTTCCAGAAGGCAGGAGCTACTTTTGAGACTTTATCGGTACTAAATTTGGGTAAAAATGTAATAGACAGAGAAACTTTAAATAGAGCATATAAAAATTATCAAATGGCATATAAAATATTTAAAAAAAATGAAAATTATTCTTTAATGAATGAAACAGAAAAAAGATTAAATGACTTAAGAGAACAGTTATTTAAGGATCTGGGACCAATGAAAAAACTTACGATTACAAGTGTTTTGTTTTTGTTTGTATTGTCTTTTTTTCTCTTAAGCTCTTCATTTACTGGATTTGTAGTTGTTCCAATGGATGAAGGAGATACCACCCTTACTGGATTCGTATTTGCGATTACTGCAATACTTGGAATGTTTATTGTTTCGAGATGGCTGTTAAAATAATGCTCTAACTGGTAAGGTGGCGGTTAAAGTAATGGCGAGATTAATTTTAAATCATTAAACTTTGGTTTTGCGAACATCGAAAAGGTTTTTAAAAGAGAAAATGCTGTTAAAAATGTATAAAAAAGAGGGTAAATGTTTAGAGATTTATTTGAGAGAGTAAGGTATTCTGCAGTCGTATTTTTAATTGCAATAGTTATTGTTCTTAGTTTTTTTTCTATAGCACAAGAGAAAATTAATGAAGATACAAAAATTGATAATCAGGTCGCAAACGAGGAAGTTGAAGGAAGTTCTTTAACTTTTGAAGAAGATGAGAAAATTTTAGATGTTGCAGAGGAAAATGCAGTTATAGAACAGGACGACTCAGTTTTAATAAATATTGATAATATTAACAATTATTCTCTTGACGAAGAGGAAAATTTTAGTCTTGATACAAATGATCAAAGTATTGAGGATAATAAAACCAGGAATGCTGAGGAAAGTAAAGATGATTTAGAACAAAAAGAGACTGATTATGAATACATAGATATTAAAAATATTAGTGAAGACCAAAATGAACCTGAAAATGAGGTTAAAGAAGAGTCGGAAGTTGATGAAGAAGATAAAATGAAAGGTATAGTCTCTTTTAAAGGTGGAAAAATAATATATGAATTAGAAATAGAAGAAAGTAAATTTGAAGAAACAAGATCAATTTTAGATCATTTAAAAATTAATGAAACTAACACTACAGAGGATGGAGAATATAAAAAAGAAGTTAAATTGAGTAGTGAAGATCATTTAGATAATGAGTTTACTTACTATTCAGAAATAATAGAAATTGAAAATCTCAAGGAAAAAGATATTAAAATATATTGGGAGGAAAACGAGACATTTATTGATGTTTCTGAATCTTTTGATAATAATGAAAATGGTTTAATTGATAGAATATCTTGGATTGTACCTCACTTGTCTAATCAGACTTTTATAATTATGATTAATCTGAATAAGATTGAGAGTACTAATGCTACTGCAATTTTATTAGATGTTTTAAGTGCTCCATTTGGAAATGTAAATAAAACTGAAGTTTACTTTAATTTTAGTGTTGTATATTATAATTCATCATTAGTTGTATGTAATTTTAATTTAGAAAAAGAGGGGAGCATTATAAAGAGCGAGAATTTCTCCATAGATTCAATATATGGTTGGAATCTTGAAAATGGGAATTATTCATGGGAAACTCTTTGCAATGATATTAATAATGACAGTATTAGAAATTCAACAATCAGGAATTTTACTATAAACTTTGATTATACTCCTATAATTGAATTTAATGTGGATAAGACAACTATTGCACTTGGTGAAATTGTTAATTTTACTGTTAATGTTTCTGCTTTGGTAAATAGCAGTATTAATTACACCTTATTTTACGGAGATGTTGGCATTTATGCATTTTTTAATGAAAATAAAAAGAATGTTTTTGATATTAGGCAACACCAATATGGTAACCAAGGAACATTTAATGTTATATTAAAAGTATATTTTGAAGGAAGCAATATTCCTATAGAGAGAACTAAAAGTATTCTTGTTAACGCACAGAATGAAACTGAAAAACCTAAAATTTACTTATTGGAACCTAGCGATAATGAAAATATTAATGGTGATAATTTAAACTTATCTTATAGGGCATATGATAATACTAATCTAAGCAACTGTACTTTAAGCATATTTTATTATAATAATAGTCAAATTGGGACGTTAGTTTATTCGAATATTAATATAACTATTAAGAATAATGATACTGTTAACATTAGTTTAGAAGATTTTGATGATGGAGAGCATTCTTGGGATGTTGGATGTTATGATGTTTTTGGAAATTACAGAGAAGAAAATAGAGATTTTGAAATTAATTTAGATGATGTTGAAACTCTCGAAAGCTCAAATAGTGCAAATCAAGAAGCACTGAATAAAATAGTTGAACTAAATGCAAGTTACGAAGGAAAAGAAGAGGTAGAAAGCGCAATTGATAAAATTAACGACTTTTTTATAAAATATGATAAATTTTCCTTAGAAGAAAAAGAAGCTATTGAGGATCTTGGGATAAAAGACAATCTTGATTTCAAGAAGAAGAGACTACTACAAGTTAAAGTAGATTTAGAACATAACATAGATTATATTGGAACTGAGCAAGCAAGGAATAATAGAAGAGAAGAAGTTTTGAGAGAAATAGAAAATATTACTAATCAGATCCCAGAAAATGTTAGAGTCATTAAAAGCAAAGAATATTACAAAAATAGCCTCGAATTTGATTTTGAGAATATAATTAATGCTTATGTAGTTTTCAATAAATTGACTCTGAGTAATAAACAAAAGGAAATAATCTCGTCTAATAATGAAAGAATTCAAAAAGATATAATCATTTCAGCTAAAGCTAAACAGCTAGAGCTTGAATATGATGAAAATATAGATAAAATAACATTAGTAAGTAAAAATATAGAAATAAAAAATGATTCTTTTGAGAGTATTATTGAATTTATTCCTAAAGAAATAATTCAAAGTGCTATTTCTGTAATCTTTGTAAATAAAGCGCAAATTATAAAAGAAAAAGAGATATTTGAGATAAAAAAAGATGAATTAAAAGAAGGAAAGCTCGTGTATTATATTAAAGAGATAATTGATTTAGACCAAATAGAAAAAACCGATACATTATCCTTTAATTTGAATATTCCTCAAGAAGGATTAAATGGTATAACTGGTTTTGTTGGATTTGTATCAGGAAATGGAGAAAGGAATATAGGGTTCTATCTTGGCTGGATACTTGCAGGCTTGTTCACAATTTATTTAGCTATTTTTGGGATAAAGAAAACAAAACTAAAGATCTGGAAGAAAGATGAGAGTGTTAGAGAAATTTATAAGGCTATGCAAGAAATAAAAAGGGCACTAAAGAATAAAGAAATAGAGAAAGCTAGAGAAGGTTATAACAAAATCAAAACACATTATGTCAAAATTCCTGCACATTGCAGAAAAGAAATATATAAGGAAATTGAAAAAGCAAGAATTGAGATAGACCGCAAGGATATAGGCATGCTTGTGAAAGAGTTTAACTTGTGTGTAAAAGAACAAAGAAAAAGTGATGCTTTGATATTATATGATAAAATAAGCAAAACTTATAAGAATCTGCCTAATAAGTACAGAAAAAAAATATATGATAAAATTATGCCTTTGTATAATGAATTGATGAAAAAAGTATAGATTTATGTGAACTTTTGTTCTCAGATACTATGAATATACTTACTTTAGCTTCTTTCCCAGATTACTTTCTTACTTATATCGAAAAGTCCGAGATTTTGCAGATCCTGGTATTGCTTTTCAGGCATTTCTACATATTGAATTCTGAAATTGTGCTTATTTTTGATCTCATCTATTAATCGGTTAAGTTTCTCCTTGGAAATTGAGTCTCCAACAATTAAGATCTTTGCACTATTGCTTGTTTTGGTTTCTAATATAATTTTCTTAACTTTAAGGTTTGATTTTACACGATCTATAAATTCTGAAAGATGATCTTCTTTTTTAAGTATTTTTGAGAGATATATTGTCTTCTCACTTTGTTTTTGTTTATAAAATTTAGATTTTCCTATTAAAGTTATCTCTATTATCTCGTTTTTTACCAACTTATCAAGCACCCTAAGAGTTGTAGTGATATTTACGCGGGATTCTTCAGAAACTTCGCTTAAGGAGAACTTCCGCTCAGAGTTTGAAAGGAACAAATCTATAATAGATATTATTTTTTCATCAAATATTTTTCTTAAAACCTCGATTTCATCCATAAGACCATTTAATAGAAATGCCTTTATAAACATTTCATTTGAAAACAAATTACTTGCTTAAATATTAAAATTATATTCGATAATTATATTTTTTTATGAAAACAAAAAATCATTTTTAATATATATTTTCATTTTTGAAAATATAGAAAGGTTTATAAAGTACTCAATATTAGGTATAACAATTATTAAGAGAGTGTGATTAAAAAATGAGGACAAAAGAAATTATCTTGTTTGGTAGTGTTTTGATCGTATTAGGATTACTTGTTATTTTGCCTTTAGTTAGAGCTATTACTCCAACTGGTTCATCAGTTACACCTGGTACACCGCAAACGACTCAAGCAGATACTGCTGGAAATGATAGTGCTTTTGCAGGAAATACAACATTTATAGCAATAACTGCTTTCTCATCTACCCAGACTTGGCAGGGCTATTTTGGAAACGTTTCTGGCGTTATTCAATTAGCTGATAATAGTGATAATGTTATTTATAATTGGACTTTAGCTGAACCATCTGGAGAGGTTTATGCGTCTACGAACTCAAGTGTTTCCTGGCCATTTATTCAGTGCTTTAATTTTTCAGCAAACGGTACAGGTTCTGCAAGTGGAGAAACTGCAGGTGGGACAAATGTTAAAGGAGTTAATTTAACCGTACTAGAATCTAGTTTTGGAATTTTAACAGATGATGTAGATGGAGTAAATGAAACTTTCTCTTTCACTCCAGCAGGGGATGGTCATGATCTATTTTATACAGCTAACTTACAATTCTCAGCTGGAGAATGTTTAAGTACCAAGAATTATAATAGCGGTGGAACACCTGCAGCTAATAATTTTGAAGAAGTTTTGTTGTTTGAGCCAGTTACTTCAAGCTTAGTATTCGCTTCTATTTTGGAAGAAGGAACTTTAAATGGGTTTAATGGACAGGACAATGATTTTGAGATGCTAGTGCTTGAAAACGGACACGGTACAGATACTTCAACCACTACATATTACTTTTTTGTAGAACTTGAGTAAAAGAGGAAAGGAAAAATGCAAAATGATAAGAATAAAAAAAAAACAAATTTGTGGAAGGAAGGGAATAGACGTTTTGTAAACAGGATATTTTTCGTCCTAGTTTTTGCTTTTATCTATGTTTTTGCATTTTTTAATTTAGCTTTGGTCGAGGCAGCACCTCAAGGCCCTGCAAGTATTTCAGTAGACGCTAATGAAACAAAAGGAAGCACTTCTGGGATTCTCTTAAACATTTCTGGAGGAAGAATTGCAACAATAAACATAACTGCTGATCAGCAAAATCCAAGATGGAAAGGTTTTGTAGGACAGGTTATTGGTACATTTACCTTAGATGATTCATCGAGTTCAACTTTATATGATTGGACCATGACTAATGTTGGAGGAGAAGTTTATGCCACTAGAAATGCTTCAACGCCAACATGGACAAATATTAGATGTGCAAATAATACTCTTTTAGAAAATGAGAATCTTTTATTAAATCATTCAAATGCAAATGATAATATAACAAAGACTTTTAATGGAACAACTCATGTTTCCTTTGTTGTTGGATCAGTAACAATCCCTGCAAATAATTGTTCTACATTAAATACATACAAATCAAATACAACACAGGACACTGATTTTGAAGAAATGGTTTTAACAGATCAGACTAATTTCTCTATTCCAAATTATGCTAATTTAATTTATGCCACAATCATGGAATCAAATGTCGTAGGTTTTGATGATAATACTTATGATTTTCAAATGATTGTCCCTGAAATTGGTCTTGACGGCTATACGAGCGCAACTGCATATTACCTATATGTTGAACTGAGTTAAAGATGATAAAAAATGATTGGGGGGGAAAAATTGAGAAGTTTGCCAGAAGACTGTTTTTTTTAGAGCTAACTTTATTTGTTTTTCTTTTGGTCGCTCTTTTTACTCCAAATATAATGAATGTTGCAGGAGTTGTTGGAGCGAATAATGTTACTGTAAGGACAACTTTAAATGTTGGGCAAGTTGCTCCTGATATTCTTAGCATCATTGTTAATGGAGGAAATACCATATCTTTGAGCCCCAATACAACAACTAACGTGACTGTTTACGTTGTAGCTAGAGACTATAATAATGAAAGCGATATAATTAATATCAGCTTGAGATTCTTTGACAATGTGAATTCTTCATATACCCACGCTAGCGACAATAATAATCATTATAGGAACAATGGATGCACTATAGACATTTCATATGGGGATGAGTATGAAATTAATGCAACATGTATAGTTGGATTATGGTATTATGCAAATAATGCAACATGGAATGCTACCATTAATGTTACAGATAACTCTACTAGAACAGCCGTTGGTAGTAATACATCAACAGTTAATATTTTATTGGGAATTGGATTGCCGGATTCTATAGATTATGGCACTGTTAATGCTACTGAAGTCTCTTTAGAACAAGTAGCAAATGTAACTAATTTTGGAAATACTATATTTAACTTGACACTAGATGGGTATGCAAGGAATAGATATGACAACTTTTCAATGAACTGCACCAGAGGAAATATTCAGAATATATCTATATGGTATGAGAAATACAATTTGAATGTTTCAAATACAAGTATGTTAAGTTTGGCACAATTTGAGAGTATTTATATTAACCTTACTTCTGCACCTGTAACTAAAACATTTAATCTTTTGCAAAGATATAACGATACATCTCCTTATTTAGATGATACTAATGCAAGTTATTGGAGAATGTATGTTCCTGTCGGTGTAGCTGGCACTTGCAGTGGAAATATTGTATTTGGCGCCGTTCAGGCAACTGGATCATAAGAGAGGTTAATTTTTTTCGAAGAAGATTCTTCGTTGGATTTATTTTGTAGATATATTTATAAAGCATAGGTGTCTTAAAAGTATATAATAAGTAAATTATAAATATACTAAAAGATTATGAAAAGTGACTTAAAAGTGGCTGAAAAGATAAAAGAGGCTAAAAAAGAAATTAGAAAAGAAAAAATCCCAATTACATTTAACCAAGAGCAATTAAAGATGATCGAGGAAATGGGAGGAATTCTGGGCAATACAAAAGCTGAAATTATTAGGAACATAGTGATTAATTGGATTATCGAGAAGAAAGGTGGATTAAAATGAAATATATAAAAGTACTCGTCTTAATATTTATTTTTTCGATAATGATTAAAAATGTTTTTGCCGGCCCTATAGTTGGTATAAGTCCGGGGGTTTTAGATTATAAAAATGTATTAAGAGGAGGATATTCCCAAAAATTTATTATTGTGACTTTAAGCAGTGATGAAGAAATAAAAGTAAGTCTAGAAGGAAGAGGTGAAATTGCAAATTGGCTTAATTTCCCAAAAAATTTAACAATATCTAAGAGCAAACCTGCAAGAATCCCAATTGAAGTTTCCCCTCCTTTTGATATACCTAATGGAAACTATAAAGGATTTGTAAGTGTTTTTACTGAACCATTGACAAAACCTGGAGAGGAGGGTTCAGCCACTGGAGTTGTAAGAGCTGAATTATTAGTTGCAGTCAATGTGGAGATTACAGATGTTGAAATAAGACAATGCAGCAGCGGCAGTTACAGAGTTTATTCTGCAGAAAAAGGAGATGATATAAAATTTGAGGCGAGGATTACAAATCTAGGGAATATCAGAATGAATCCTACAATAAATGTAAATATCTGGGATGAGGAACAATTAGAAATTGTTAAAAGTTTTGCATTTAAAGGAAAAGAAATACTCCCAACGCATGAAGAAGGAATTAATTTTAGCACAAAAAGCGATGAACTGGAGATAGGGCAGTACTGGGCGGAAATAAAAGTTGATGATTGCTATTCTACAGATATTTTAACATTTGATGTACTGGAAGAAGGAGCATTAAAATCTGAAGGAGTACTAATAAGGATTTTTGCAACACCATTTGACGTTGAAACAGGCCAGACAATACCAATAACTGCAGATTTTCAAAATATAGGAGAAAAAGAGATTTCTGCACAATTTAAAGGCCAGATAAAGAAGGATGGAAATATAATTCAAGTTCTAGAAAGTGAAAAAACAAGCGTCATAAAAAATGAAATCACAAAGTTTACATTTTATTTCACGCCTAAGGAAGAAGGCAAGTATGTAGTGAGCGGGAGAGTATTTTATGATAAAAAAAGAACTTTTGAACTCAGTACTATTATAAATGCAATACAAAGCAACTTTTTGAAGAAAACAGGCATGGTTATAATTTATTTGGCAATTTTATTGATTATTATAATATTATTTATTAAAATACGAAATGAAAAGAAAAGATACCTCCATAAATTAAGAATGATAAGATCATAAAATGAAGAACATAATAATAAATAAAAAAATATTTTTAATATTCTTAATTGTATTTATGATTAGTGCAGTAAAAGCCAACCTATTAATCTATAATTTTAACACTTCAGTTGAAAATGATGCCAGCATAAATAATAATGAAATAATTAGATCTGAAGAAATATTGATACAAATAAACACGGATAAAGAAGGAGTTTGCAAATACTCCACTAACAAAGGAAAATCTTATACAAATATGGAAGGAAATTTTGAATATGATTATAATGCCGTCCATAAAATGACTTTGACGGACTTAAATGAAGGTATTTACAAATATTATATCAAGTGCAGAGATAAGAATAATATTGAAAGCAAAGAACTAGAAATTATTTTCAGCGTTTATCTTGGAGTAAGTGCAAAAATTGTAATTGAACAAGGAGAAATTTTAAATGAGGGAAAAATAGAAGTAAAACTAATAACTTCCAAAATAGTTTCTCAACCTCCAGTACTTAGCTATTCTTTGGATAGTACTAGTTATGCAAATATACCTTTAATAGGTGAAAAAACAGAGTGGAAAGGATATTTTATACTTCCAAAACTAGATGATGAAAAAGTAGGATCTTTTAAATTCTCTGCAAGGGATCTGGAAGGGAATATTGGAACAGAAATTAGTGAAGGTGAACTTTTTATAGTAGATAGTGTTAAACCTAGCACAATTTACGATTTAAGAGCAACAGGAAGAGATGGAGTAATAGATTTAAACTGGATTCTTGATGAAGAGATAGAAGACTTCAATTTGTATAGGTCAATATCTCCCGATGTACAAAAATCTGATTTTTATAAAATGGTTGCTGGAAAATCATATATCGATACAAATGTTGAGAGAGGCAAGACTTACTATTATAAAATAAGCGGTATTGATGAAGCTGGAAACGAAGGAGATCTTTCTATAGAAGTATATGCTACGGCATTGCTTGATAGTACCAGTGTTATTCCTTCTGGATTAGACCTGCGATTTTATGGAATAATAGACTCATTAAAGAATGAAATTGATATGACAATTGAAGAGTCTAATTCGATAAAAGAAAAATTTAAACAAAGACCAGAAATAGAAAGGACAATATATGTTGATTTTAAGCTGGAAAGGGATATTGATTCGGCAATTAATGAACTTGATGCATTAATAAAAGAAATTGACAATTACAAAACTCAAAATCTGGATAAAAATGAAATAGATAAAAAACTTAATAATGCAAAATTGAAATTTAATACTATAAAAAAGAAAATACCTGAAAACTTGTTTTTAATTGATGAAAAGGCTATTGAAAAAACTTTTAATGATGAGGACTTGACAAAATTAATACTAAGTTTAGATCCTTTAGTTGAAATTTCATTTTTAACAAAAAAAATAAAGAAAATTAATGAAATTGCAAAAAATGATGAATTTAAAGTTAAAATTGAGGGGAAAAATCTTGAGATTTCATACCTCGATGGTACGAGAAAAAAATATGCATTAATAAAAGAAAAAATTTCTGGAAAACTGGAAAATAATGAAAACAACTCCATAATAGAAATAATCCCAAGCAGCATAGAAGAAAAAATCTCAAACATTGATATTAAAAATGTAAATTATGAAATATTAAATGAGGAAGGAATTGTTAGTTTTGACCATAATACAAAAGAAATATCCTATTCATTTGAGAAGAATATTGACTTGAATAATCTAGAGGATATTAAGACATTACCTTATATTGATTTGCAAGACCAAAAAAGCAATAGCGCTTTAACAGGTTATCTAAGTTTTGTAACTACTAAAGACAATTCTTTTTTTGGAATAGTTATAGGCTTAATATTTGCCTCATTTTTATTAATTTACTTATTTTTAGACAGGAAAAAAAGAAAAATTGAGGAAAACTTGTTTTTAATGAGAAAAAAAATCCACAATACAAGAGAAAAAATAATTGAGGGTATGAAGAATGATGCAATTAAATCGTATAGTTTAATTTCTCAGGAATATAAAAGCCTGGGGAATAGAGAAAAGAGGGCAATTTATGGTGAAATCGAAGAGTTATACAGGAAAATTAAAGAAAATTAAACTTATTGATTTAACTAATAGTGTTAATTATCTTATTAGGCAATTTGCAGTAATAGTAATACGGTCAGATAAATTACCTCTAATGAAAACTGAAAATAAAAGGAAATTTCTTTCTTTAAATTATAATTATATAATTGTATTTCTAATCTTGATATATTTAATGGCATTTATCTCTGGACAAGTACCAGGATTAAGTAATATACAGGGATATATTATGCATAAAGATGGCACTACTCAGGCTCAAAGCAGTACTAAAGTTAGAATAGTATCTAATTCAAGCGGGAATATAATTAATTTACTAACTTCTGGACCGCCCGGACATAGCGGATTTTATTCGACTAATATTAATCATACAGAGGGAGAAAATTTCACAATTACTGCATTAAATTCAACTGCATATGGAATAAATATTACTACATTAATCAACTCTCCATCAACCCTTAGGTTAAATATATCTATGAATAATACAAGGCCTGCGGAAACAGATTTGAATATTACTTCCCCCTCAAATGAGACTTCTGTTGTAAAATATGCTAATTTTAATATTAGCTTTAATGTTTCAGCAATTGGTGGACAGAATAGCTTAAATTGTAACGTAACTATTAATATTTCTAATGAGAATATTATAAATATTTCAACTATTGAAAATAAAACTAAACAATTAGGAAATATTAACTTGGGAACATCTTTAGCAGGATATTTTAATATGCAGGCAAATAACCAAGGTTCAAGTTATATAGCCTTAACAAGTGCCTGTTCAAGTGATGGATTAAATTTTGAAAACTTACAAAGTGAGTCTATTACAATCGATGTTTCAAATCAGCCTCCTCAATTACATACTATTCAAGGGTATATTTTTAATTTGAATAATGTTACTCAAGTACCTACTGGAATAAATGTAACTATAAATGCTACAGCTACGGGAAGTTCAATTTCCATATTGACTTCAGGTCCTCCAGGACACACGGGTTTTTATTCTACCACCATTTATGCTAGTGATGGAGAAGTTATTATTATTAGAGCAAATAATGGTACATACCATGGTATAAAAAATACAACTTTATTGAATTCTCCCAGCATCACAAGATTAAACTTGAGTTTAGATAGAGAGAATTTGGAACCTCCTATTGTTGATGATGTTGTTGTAGATGATGAATTTTTATCCCCTACTGATGAAATTGATTTGACAGTTGCAGGGACAAAACTAATTAGCTGCATTGGAAATGTGAGTGATCCAAATAACTATACGGACATTAAAAATGTAACTGCTATTCTATATGATATGAATAATGCATCTTTGACTTCGCAAGATGACAAAAACAACCATTATACAAACAATTCTTGCATTTTAACTAACTGTTCAGGAGAATCTTGCGGATTTGAATGTTCATTTGATGTTTGGTACTTTGCAAATGCAAATACCGATCTAGGATGGATATGTTATGTTACTGGAACAGATAATTCAAATACTAGCGGATTTGGAAGTGATGCAGTTTCTATAAATACTTTACTAGGAGTCGAATTTCCGGATACAATAGATTTTGGTAGTGTTGGAAACAATAAAGTTTCCAATGAAAGTTCAAATAATGTAACAAACAGAGGAAATGTAATGATAGATATAAGTCTTGATGGTTATGGAGGAACAGATGGAGATGGAAATGCAATGAATTGCAGTAATGGGAGAAATATATCTATTGGTTATGAAAAATACAACTTAACTGCGTCAAATCCAGGAGACTTAACCTTAGCCCAATTCGCAAGTTTATACAAAAATTTAACTGATAATGCTGTTAACGAAACTGAATTTAATCTTGATTTTAGAAAAAATGATACTTCTGATTTTATAGATGATTTTAAATTAGCATACTGGAGGATATTTGTACCTGGCGGAATCGCAGTAAATACCTCTTGTTCAGGAAAAATCAATATTGGAGCAATGATTGATACATAAATATTTTTATTAAATCATTGAAGTTCAACAAAGAAGAAATATGGTGTTGAAGTTGTATCAGCACCATGCCCATCCTCTAGAACTATCATTTGAAAATCATTATCTTGCTGGTTAAAACCATTTAATATACCTTCTTCAAGAATTGATGCAAATACAACTGAAGAAGTTGTTGGTTCATATAATAATACTTCTTCAAACTGATTTGCCCCTAATAATCCTGTTGCATTATTTAATTTAGTGCTTAGACATTCGGCTGAACTAAAAGATAAGGAAGCAGTTACAAATGCGTCATGACCTTCGCCTGCTGGAGTGAAAGAGAAAGTTTCATTTACTCCATCTAAGTCATCTGAAATTATATTGTAACGAGTTTCTAAAACTGTCAAGTTTGTTCCTGCAAGGTTAGTTGAGCCTGCGGAACCGACTGAACCTGTGGCATTAGCAGTGAAATTAAAACACTGTATACTGCTCCAAGTAATTGATGAATTTGTTGATGAATATACCTCTCCTGAAGGTTCCGTTAATGTCCAGTTATATATTGCATTAGCGGAACTATCTGCTAGAGTTATTCCTCCTGTAACATTACCAAAATAACCCTGCCAGGTCTGAGTAACTGAAACTCCAGAAATCCCCAGATACGTTATATTTCCCGCATATGCTGAATTATTTCCAGAACCATCAGTAGGCGATGTTTGAGGTGTACCAGCCGCGACCGTACCACCAGAAGGAGATAAAGAATAAGTGAATGAAGAAAAGAAAATTATAATTACTATTGAAAATAATAATATAAAACTTTTATTTATACGCATACTAAATATATCCTCCCTCAGATAATTTTTGATTAGTTAGAGATTCTTGATCGTAAATTGAAATAAAATCAATTTTACTAGATTTTTTATTATCACTTCCAATTACTGTACATTCAATTTGATTGTTCAGATCCTTAAGATAGGAACTTATCTTTAATTTTAGTGTTTTTGAGTCAGATATTATAATAACCTGGATTTTGCCAGAGTTTTTTGATTTTTCAACCAGGATAGACTTTATATCTTTTAAATCGCTTTCAAGTTTCCAATATAATTTTTCTATAAAATAATGAGACTCTGCATTTTCTAACAACCATATTTTCAATATAGTTTTATGGTGAGAAGATAGATAAACCAATTTCTTTGCTGGATGCCCTCTAATTAAAGAAGTTATAAAAACAAATTCTTTTGAAATTTCATATAAGTTTCTTGCTTGACCCTTATCTGATTTTCCTGTTTTTGTTTTAAAAATAAATTTTGCGGCCTCAAGGAGTTTTAATTGCTGAGAAATATAAGCAACTGAAGTATTGAGTTTTTTTGAAATTTCTAAAGGAGAAGAAGGCACTGTTGTTAAAATTTCTAAAATTTTCCACCGAGGTTCGCTAAAGAAAATGTCTGCTTCCATAAATTATCTAGAAACAAGTAGTATTTAAATGTTTCGTTTATTTAACTAATAATATATTTTGATAATTTATTATCTTTTATATATTTAAGTATTTAGTTAATTACTAATATTTATATGTTATCGACGGAATAATATAAAATTAATTGATGTTAAAGCAATCTTTTTTCTAAATTAGATAGTTAAAAGCAATTAACCTATTTTGATAAATTTAAGTATAATTGTAATATATTCATAATTTTATTATAGAAAATTAATTTCAAATATGAAATAATTTATAGCCATTATATAGTAAATTAATCGTGGAGAAAAGCTTTTATAACTAAAAATTATTCAATTTCTAGAGAGAGGATAATGAATAAAAGAGGCATAATTAGAGCAAGTATTTTTGGATTAATATTAATCCTTCTATTATTAATAGTAATACTTGTTCTCAATAGCTTAAATATCAGGGCTGAAATTGTAAAAGATAAATATGTTGTTGGAGAAACAGTAAAAATAAATCTTGAAAATATAAAAAACTTTAAAATTAAGATATTGACTCCTTCTAAAACGATAGTGAAGGTAGGAAGTAAAGAAACCTTTGTTTTTAAGGCAAATGAAATTGGAAAATATAAATTTGTTTTAACTTATGGGGATAATCAAGAAGAATACAAATTTGATGTAATAGAAAAGGAAAATAAAACAGAATTAAGAAATCAACCAGTGGATGTAAATAAAACGGCGTATTATAGGAACAATTATGATAGAAAAAAAATGGAATTCAAAATAGATCAAAATTCCATTGCAGGTAGTGAATTGAAATTAGTTAAAAAAAATGGAAATGATAAAGTAGAAATCCGAAAGCAGATACCCTCAACATGGAAAATTAAGGATTCCAAGAAAATAAAATTAATTTTGGATGAGAACAACCAAGAAATAAACTTTAGCGGTAGTGATTTAAACAATGATAGTATTATCGATGAGATAAATTGGACAGTAACAAATTTAACTGGTGAACAGACATATAGTATTATAATTATTACTAATGCAGAACATCTGGATACAAACAGAACGTTTATTTCTGATATATACGATTCAGTTAAAGAGCAGGACGGGATATGGAGCGAGAATATAGACGCAGGGGAGTATGTTAGGGTAACTTTTGAAATACCTTTGGACAATACTAGAGATATAACAATTTGGCCAAGAGTAATAAGTGGAACTCCTAGAGTTGAAGTTTATGAAATAGGTGGGAGTGAATTAGTAGCTAGCTTTGATAATTTAAGGGAAAATGAATATAATAAAGTATATTTAACTAATTTAATTGGAATGCTGGATACTTTTGATTTAAGGGTTGTTGGAGGAACAATTCAATTTGATCATATAATTGATCCGTTAACTTCTAATTTTATTGATGGGGCGGCCACTGGAACAATAAGCACAAATGTCGCTGCACCCACAACTCTTACGGCATTAAGCACGGCTTTTCCTGCCGGCAACAATTTGGTGTTTGCATCCGTACAGGTGCTCAGTACTGATGGAGGAGCAGAAAATATTCCTGCTGGAGGATTAATCCTTTTAAGAAATGATGGGACGGCGCTTTCTTCTAACCAATATGCGATACAAGTTAGTACGGCAAACTTAAATAATAACTATTTCTTAATTGGTTTGGATAGTGGTGCTGGTGCCAATGTTGGATACAATGTGACTGGATATTCCAGCGCCACTGCAGTTAATACAGAAGCAAAAATTACTGCTATTTCTGGATTGAGTTATGTAAATTTCAGCGATTCGGGTTCGGTAGCATTTTCTGCAGCAACTGAAACTGAAATTACGACTCTCCCTACAGAATTTTCTGCGGGCGGGAATGTAATAATTGCTTCCGTTCAGATAGATAATGGTGCAGCTATCCAGCAAATTACTGCAGATAGCATAAAAATAAAGAATGGTAGTGGGGCAACACTATCTTCAAATGAATTTGAAATTAACTTTTCTTCTGCTGCCCCAACAGATAAGCAAAGTATTGTTATTCTTGCGTATGAAGAAAATGCCCCTGCAAATGCAGTATATAATGTCTCAATTATTGGTCCTCAAGCAGGCGATGCTGAAGTAAAACTCGCTGTTTTTAGACCGAGAGGTGCTCAATTTTTAGATGGGGCGAGCGTAAACCTGGGGAACGCAGTATTGACAAGCATAGGAAACATAACAAATAATTTTGCGAATAATTCAGAACTCTTAGTAATTGCAACTGGGCAGATAGATGATACCGATGCAGGTGTTGAAACTCTAGCCGCAGATACAGGATTTACTCTTCAAGAGATCCAAAACACAGTATCTGCTAACGATTTAATCATGTCTGCTTTTGCAGCAAGTCCGACTGTTGGATCAGGCATAAGACATACTTTAATGTGGAGAAATTCTACATCAATTCAAGGAACAATTTATAATTTAACTGCGACTGCAAGCGCATTACAATTAAGGGCTGAAGCGAAAATTCTCATATTGCAATTATCTGATAAGATTGCTCCTTCGGTTACTTCCATAGTGGAATATCCTACGGATCCTGTAAATTATACTTTTGCAGGAGTATATAATTTCAGCTCAATAATAACCGATGACGAATTAGGTACCGTGATATTTACTTTAAACGGAGTTAATTATACTACTTCAAATGTTTCTTCCACTTACAATAAATCATTTATAGGTCTAGGGGCAGGAACGTACAATTACAGTTGGTATGCAAATGATAGCGCAGGAAACATAAATAATAGTGAAAATGGAACCTATACTATAAACAAAGCCATGCCAATGGGAAATCTGACAAACACTACTTCTTGGACTATTACATTTCCAACTTCGGTAACTGTTGGACTAGCGGAAGGAAATTTAGGCGATGGAGATGTAACTTATGTTGTGTATAGAAATAATGTTTCGGTTGGCACTGGCGAAACTATAGTGCTTGGAGGAGGAACCTACGTCTATCTTTTGAATACGACTGGAGGAGCGAACTATACTGCAAATGTGAGCATGGATCAGGAAGTATTAACTGTTAATAGGGCGAACTCTGTACTTAATTTGACTTTAGGAGGAATAGCAGGAAATGTCACAGTCGAAGTTGGAAGCACTGTTAATCTCACAGGATATAAATTAACTGGAGACCCTAGCGGATTAATTAGTTTGTATGTTGAAGGAAATTCAATTAACCAAGGGGCAGGCAATATTTCCAATTTGTCCACTTTTAATTTTGTTGGAATTTATAATATTACAGTCATTTATTCAGAAAGCCAGAACTATTCGCAAAGTTCTTTAACTTATTATATTCTTGTAAATGACACGACTAAGCCATTATGGAGAAACCAAAATCAAAGTGGTAATGCCGTTGGACAGGGAGAAATTAATAATTTATGGGTAAACTGGACTGATAATTATGCCCTAGCAAATGTCTGGCTTGAGACAAATGAAAGCGGAAGTTGGCAGAATTACACTCCAAGAAAAGCAGGATTAACTATAAATGATTTTTCAGGTACTTCTGAAATATTTATTGACCCTGTTTCTGCCAGCGCCACTATTAGTTCCGTTGATGAAGGATTTGTAAGGCAGGGCATCAATTTAAGTTATAACTACGATTCCGCATTTGGCACAGATACCTTTCATGTAGTGGTAAATACATCTGCGATTAACATAAGCGCATATCAAAATATTTCATATTATATCAAGGTAGATATTGCAGGATTTCACGAGACAAATTTAATAGTTATAAGTAGCGGGGCTGCATGTGATGTTACGACTCCGCAAACAATTTCTGGAACTGGTTTTACTCTTATTACAATAAATATTGCAGATATTACCGGGGGTTGTGACTTGAACAATATTGATCAATTTAGGATTAGAATTGGTGACGATAGTGACGCTTCGACTGGAACGGGAAACATCACTTTAGATGAATTATATTTAACAAGTGATTTATTAAGGGAATCAATAATTAACTTTAGTTGGAGAAATTCATCCTTATCTGGAGGAAGTGTGAGCTGGAGAATATACATGAATGACACTTTAGGCAATTTAAATAGAACAGATATAATGACATTTAATATTCAAGACTTAGTATTTCCCCAATGGAGTAATAACCTAAGCACTCCTGAGTCGCCTCAAACATATAATTCAACAAGAAATTATCAGTTCAATACAACATGGACGGACAATGTGAATATTCAAACGGTTAGAATTCAACATAATTTTACTGGAACGATGCAAAATTATTCAATGAGTGGAAGCGACGGAAACGTATATTATTATGATTTTACAGGCATTCCTACAGGAACATATACTTGGCAGATTATTGCAAACGACACAAGTGGAAACGTTAACCAAACTGGATTTTATATATACACTGTGAACAAAGCTTCAAGCGAAGTCAATTTAACACTTGACGGAATTGACGGGAATGTTACTGTTCAAGTTGGAAATAATAATGTGAATCTTACGGCTTTTAGATTAAATGGGGAAGGAAATATTAAATTATATAATAATGGAACATTGGTTAATGAGGGGTCTCCTGCTATTTTTAATATTACTAATTTTACTCAACTGGGAGATTATAATATAACGGTAATATACGAGCAAACTCAAAATTATACTTCGAGTTTTAGAACCAATTATCTTTTTGTAAGAGATAATTTGTTCCCAAATGTTACATTAAATTCTCCAATTAATGGACTAAATTCTTCAGTAAATTATTTAATATTTAACGCAACGGTAAGAGAGGATTATAATTTAACAAATGTAAGTTTAATGGCAAATTTCTCTGGAAGTTTTATTATTAACCAAACAAATACTTCTGGAATTAATGGAGATTATTTATTTAATGTGACAAATATTGCAGATGGGGGATATATATGGGCAATAATAGCATGTGATGGTTCAAACAATTGCAATCAAACGGAAAATAGAACTTTATTAATCGATAGTGTGAATCCTCTTATAGGGTACGGAATCGGTACGGACGCGGATGGAAGTAATTTTACCAGAAATTGGGTTTATGTTAATGTGACGGTTACAGAACTAAATGAAGTTAATATAAGCTATAAATTGTTTAATAATACTGGACTTTATAATGAGAGTATTTATACAAATGGGCAAAGAACGATTAATTGGACGGGTTTGCCTAATGGAATTTATACCTATAACGTTAGTATAACTGACCACACGAATAAAATTAATTCGACTACTACAAGACGGATAACATTGGATACGATTGCGCCAAATTGGAGCGGGAATGTTACTAGCCCGGCAAATCCCGCAACTTATACGCCAGAGGGATTTTATCAATTTAATGTTAGTTGGACTGATAATGTAATTGGAATACAAACAGTGTTTATTGAACATAACTTTACAGGGATTTTTGCAAATTATTCAATGAGCGGGAATAGTGGAGCAGTTTACTTTTATAATAGGACAAATCTAGCTGCGGGAGGGTATGCCTGGAGAATGTATGCAAATGATACTTTAAATAATAGAAACCAAACAGATTTATTTACATATACTGTTAGTAAGTCAAATCCTTTGCTAAACTTGACTCTTGATGAGGTTGATGGTAATAAAACAGTTGAAGTTCATACAATTGTAAATTTAACTGCATATAGATTATCTGGAGAAGGAATTATAAGTTTATACAATGATGGAGTTTTAATAAATTCGGGTGATGGACCACTTGAGAATTTAACTTCATTTAACAACACTGGATCATACAATATCACTATTGTTTATGAAGGTACTCAGAACTATACTCAAAACTCTAGGACTAATTATGTAATTGTCCAGGATACTGAGTTTCCTACAATAAGTCAAGAATCTCCAGTAAACTTTTATAACATTAGCAGTAGAAACGTAACTTTTAATGTTACGGCAAATGATAATTATAATATTACAAACGTTAGCATATGGGGGAATTTTTCGGGCCCATATATCATAAATCAAACAAATTCGTCAGGTACAAATGGCAATTATAGTTTTATAATTACTAATATTGCAGATGGAAGGTATAATTGGAGTGCTCAGGTTTGCGACAGTTCAAATAATTGCAATATTACCTTAAATAGAACAATAACCATTGATGCGACGCCCCCAGTTATAAGTGCGGGAGCTATAAATGCTACAAATATATCATTGAATGGATACGTAAGGATAAATTGTACAGTTACGGATGCTCTGATAGGATTAGATACTGTTTTAATCGGGGCTGAGAAACCAACTTTGCCACAAGAGAACTATTCAACTGGCATTCTTGCTGGAAATACAAGATATAGTGACATTTTACTTAACGAGGTAGGAAATTGGACTTTTAGTTGTTTTGCAAATGATACTCTGAATAACCTTGCAGGTTATCATATTGGAAATGTATCTGTTATTCAGGCGGCTGACGCTCCGAGTGTTCCGGTTTTGCAATATCCTGCTGATGGCGCAAATTTATCATCTATTCCTCAGTTTAATTGGACAAACTCAACTGATCCGAATGGAGATTTGATAACTTATATTTTAGAAATTGATGATGATGCGGGTTTTGGTAGCCCAGAATATTTCAATGGTTCAATTACAGAAACAAACAATCCAACTGAAGATAATTCTGTTGTTTTACCAACAGATGGACAATATAATTGGAGAGTAAGGGCGAGTGATGGAGGGATAAATTCAAGTTTCTCCCCATCAAGAAGTTTTGTTATTGATAGAGCCCCTCCAGCCATAAATCTGTTGTACCCTGCAAATAATTCCAATGTGACAAGCAAAGAAGTAAACTTTACATGGAATGTGTCTGATAATTTAAATTACCCCATTTATTGTAATTTGACGATAGATGGTACAGTAAATGCAAGCGATATAACCTCAAATAATGGTTTTAATACTAGCAGTATTGTTAGTGAGCTGGCAAATGGGATACATTATTGGAACATAACTTGCCGAGACTTAGTAAATATTAATACTTCAGCAACAAATCAGTTTACCGTGTATACTGTATCTAACCCAGCGCAAATAAATATTAGTTTAGATAGCAATAATGAAAGTTTAACAATTAGATGGAATAATGTTTCTACTACAACATCTTACAATATCTATATTTCAACTAACTTTTCTGCTGGATTTTCCTCTATTCCAAATGTTACAGGAATAACAGATTTGAATTATACTGATAATAATGCAAACCAAAGCTTACTTAGATTCTATAAAGTTTCTGCTGTTTATGGGCCTGCTGAGAATTTAAGCCAGATTATTGTTGGAAAAATACAACCTGCCCAGTTGAGTGCAGGATTTAACATGATAAGCTGGCCTTTAAATTTGACCAATTATATATTAAATAATGGAACTAATAATGGTTATAACATTCCAACTAAACCAAGTAATTGCTTATTGTCATTATTTACATATAATGGATCAAAGTTTTTAGAAACTAATAACGATCAGGGTGCATGGGCTCCTTCTATAGGAGATGAGAATTTTGTTGGATTAGAGCCATTAAGAAGCTATTGGGCGGAAATTAACACTGGATGCAATATAACATTTATAGGAGAAGTACCAAGATTTAATCTTACCACTTCATTAAATAATACATTTAATATGATTGGATGGAATTCAGCTTATCATTCTAGACTTGGGGAAGAAGCTACACTTGGGAATCCCCTGAGTGTATCTCCTGTTGATTCTTTTGATAATATATTTAGATATAATTCGTCTAAAGCTGTAAACAACCCGCAATTGTCGGGTTTCCAAGGAATGCATCATTTCTCAGGATATGGGTGGTGGCCATTTTATGGAGATGATGATTTTAACAAATTAATTTATAGTGAGGGATATTATGTGGAAATCAGTGTAGCACAATCAAATTGGACACATAATCCGAACTTTAATAATTAAAATGGAAATTAAAAATAAAATAATAAGCAAGAGAATAATTTTCTTAGTGATAACTATCTTTTTTGCAATTATTCTTTTGAATAAAATAGGCGCACAAAGTTTGCCATTATCAATTCATGGAGAAGTTTTTGATTTAGACGGAAACAAAATAAATGAAAGCGTTTGGATTAAAATAAATGATACAACTTCAGGATATTATGCACAAGGAAAAAGCGGGACTTTTTACAATAAAGGAAAATATTCAGCAAGTGTCCAAGGAAATAATGGAGATAATGTTATAATAACTGCCTCAAACGGCTATCATGATGTTAGTTATGTTATTAATTTGCAAGGAAGCTTAAGAAACGTTAGTTTGTACTTGAATATGAGTAAACCTCCTAAGGTAAATAGACCTCCGGAAATTATTTCGGAACCTTTAAGAGAAGCCTTTAGCGGAGTATTTTATACATATGATGTAAATGCGATTGATGCGGATGGAGATGAATTGACTTATTCTCTAATTGAGTCTCCAGCAAGGATGACAATTAATCCCACTAATGGAATAATTGAGTGGATGCCCAGATTCAGAGACATTGGCACTAAAAGAGTAAAAGTAAAAGTTGATGATGGTCAAAATGGAACAGATACGCAAGAATTTGGCATTAGAGTCAGATTAAGAATAAAAAATATTAATATTAGCGATTATTACAGAGGTTTAATTAATAATGAAAGTTTGGATGAAAAAAGCTATATCTTAGATCTAAAACCTAATGAAAATTATAAATTTGGAAATGATATGATCCTAAACGAAGTTAAACTTAATGAGATAAATGAAGAAACGTTTTTATTAATAAGAGAATTTGATAAAAAACCTGATGAAATAAAGAACACATTTAGAAGCGTTTATAGATATTTACAATTAAATTCACTTAATATTGAATCTGAGATAGTTGAGAATATAACTTTAATATATAAGATTGACAAAAACTGGATGAAGACTCAAAAAAATACCAAAGAAGAAATTGGAATTGCAAGATATAGCGAAGGTAACTGGTATTATTTTGTCCCAAAAATTATAAAAGAGGATGAAAATTATATTTATTATAAAGTTGAAATTAATGGACTTGACTATTTTGTAATATTTGCTGGAAAATTTAGAGATGTAAAGAAATTCGATAATTTAATTGAAATGCCTTATTTTGTTGTAGGTACGATATTTGAAAATGACGGAAAAACCCAGTCTGAAAGAAATAAAGAAATTAAAATATTAAATGAAAAGACAGGACAGGAAATAATAATATATTCTGGAATTGGACCGATGGATGGTGCTTATGCAACTTATATAAATGGGGAGCAGGGAGAGAGAATAATAATAAAAATTGGAGATAATGATAAATCGAGTTATAAATTTACTTTAAATAATCAAAGAGGCAATGAGATTAATTTCAAAAAGAATATCCTGGGCAATTATAAAGCTAAGAAAGAAAATATTCTAAACTTAGAGATATCTAATTTGATTAACTTTTTAGGAAATTTATTTAATTAATAGCATGCCATTTCATAAGATTTTATAAATTAAAATAAAAAAACAATAATTTTTATTAGTGTTCTACTACGACAATTTGTCTTTTTTGATTTTTTACAATTTCTTCTCTTTTTTCAAACAATTGCTCTCGCTCCTCACTGAATATTTGTTTGACTTCATTATCTGTAAAACCTAAATATTTGCTAATTGAAACTTTCATTTTTTACCTCCTTTTTATTTCTATTTGGATTATCAAATACAATTACTCCAACTTTTTTATCAAGATACTCTTTAGATAAAACTACATGGGAGGAATTTCCGAAGGAAGTAGTCTGTCTTAGGATAGTTTGCGGTAGAAGTTCCTGGATCAGCTTATTTACATATTCAATCTTCTCTGATATTTCAGAAAAAGTTTTCTGAATTTCCTTAGCTTTTGACACCATGTATATACATTTGTATATACTCCTTTTTAAATGTTTTTATCATTTAAATTTTATCGAAGAGAAAATATTTTTACCTAAAGTGAAATTCCTATTGACTTGCTTTGAGTCATCTAAATATTAACTGATTACAACTTATTGCCTTGGCACCTATTTAATTTAAAAATTCCACATTAATCTTTTATTTTATCCACATTCGTGGTTTAATCCACTAATCTGCTTTGAGGTATTACTGATAATGAAAATTAAGTAACTTCTGTATAAAATACTACTGAAGAAGTTTGAGTAGTTCTATACTCTCTTAATCTTGCTGGTATCCTAATTTCATAATCGTAAGTGCCGTAAGCTCCGGTTTTATCTTTATTAATTTGAGTTGAAAAAATTAAATCTTCTTTATCAGTTATATCAAATTGGGAATTATTTGTTGCATTGTTATCTGACATATCCCAAAGAATACCTGTATAAAAATTTGTATTATTTGTTGAATTTGCTATTGGCACATTATTTACATAAATATTAAAAACAAGATAATTTGTAATATTTCGAGGAGAAGTTCCGTTAGAAAATAGGGTAGTTACTGAATCTGTATAATTAGTCATGTTAAGAAGTGAATCTATATCTGAAAAATCATTTGTTGTGTTTTGATTTGTTGTATTTTTGCCTATAGCTTGTAGAGTTGCCCATGAAACTATTGACTCTGAATCGGTTACATATATATTTCCGGTATCAAAATTAACCGACTCCCACCTAACTACGCTATTATTTTGTGAATCTGCCAGATCATATTTTGTATTAGAATTAATTTCCCCATAGACGAACTGCCATGCTCCGGTAGTTATAGAATTATTTGCAATATTATTTGTTTCTGTCCATTCTTCAATTGATCCATTAGATGAATAAGGAGGGTCCACAACGACAAAAATTATATTAGTACCAAGTTCTGCACTCCAAACTATAGAAGCTGTTGTTTGAGATAATGGAGATAAAACTGCAATGGTCTGATTACTTCCTATTTGCCTGCCAGTTGTCCTAGGATCTCCATTGTAGAATGCTATAGTAATATTAGAAACTGTTACATTTACTAAATTATAAATTGTTGCATTAATTAAAACGCTGTCATTCTCTGAAGGAGAAGTGGTATTGAAATTTATACTAGTTGAGTTAACCATTAAGTCTGCAAGTGTGACATTATACTGCCATTTACTAGACCAACCTCTATTTCTTGCATCATCAACACAAGAAACATTCCAGGAGTGTGCACCTAATGCGTGATTATAAACTGTTCTTGAAACTATAGATCCATTTGTTAGATTTATGCTTGAGAGATTTAATGAATTATCTATATAGAAGTTACAAGAAAGATTTAAGTCTGCATCTAAATTATCAAATGCTGTGAAATTAAATATTACTGCTCTTAACTGATTAGTGTTATTTTCTGGAGTAATTAAAGTAATATTAGGAGCAGTATTATCTATTGTGAAATTGTTTAATTGTGCCGTAAAAAGATTAAAGTCTGGAAAAATGTCAGTACATGCTACGGTCCAATTATGAATTCCTTCTGAAATTCCATTAACTGTGAAAGAATTATTTGCATTAGCTGTAATAGTTCCTGATGAAGAATTTATAGCATTATCTATGATTAATGAACAGTTAAAGATGCCAATTGCATCTGATGGATAGTAAATAAATGTTAAATTATTAATATTTGAAATGTTGCCATTTTGTGGAGATTGTAGAGTTACATTTGGAGGAGCTTCTACAGTGAAATCTCGTGTTTCACTAAAGTTTAAATTACCTGAATCATCAATACATTGAACATTCCATAAATAATTTCCGTCTGACCTTGTCACGTAATTGATAACTTCAGTTGCATTATATGATGGAATATTAATAACTACCATAGATTCGTCTATGCTAATATTACAAGTTAGATTTGTATCCATATTATCAAATGCCGTATAATTAATAGTTATATTATTAGTTGACAAAGTTGTTGTATTTGGAGGATAATTTAGAATTATTGATGGCTGTTTAGTGTCTATGGTTAAAACTCTAAATGAGGCATCTGTACCAACTAAATTTGTTAAATCTGAAACGTTTACTGTCCAAAGATATATTCCATCTGGAAGAGTAATGGCAAAATTGTTTGTTGCGTCATTTAATAAAGCAGATTGATTAGTTTGATTATTTTGACCGTTTAGAATTAAAGTTGAATTTGCTAAATTATCATTTGAATCCGAAATATCATAGTAAAATATTGCTGAAGAAATATTTTGAAAAGTATTATTTATTGGGTCTCCTAATGCAACTGAAGGCCCTTGTTCAAGGCTAAAATTTCTAGTAATACTTGTTATTCTATTTGATGAATCGTCAACGCAGGTTACATTCCAAATTTTTGTTCCACCGGTTGCAAATGTTATTGATCTATTTGTTAATGCTCCGCTTGTTACAGTAGAAGAATTTACAACTATGCTATTTACTGTAATATTACAATCCAGAGTAGTATCTATGTTATCAGTTGCATTAAAACTAAGATTTAAAGTTAATACGAATAAATTCGCACCATCTTGAGGGTAAATTAAACTAATATTTAGTCCATCTAAATCTACAGTAAATGATCTAATTTGGGATTGATTTCTTAATTGTATAGTATCATTACATGCTGTGTACCAGGTATGAACTCCTTCAGAAATTCCTGAAACTGTAAAGCTATTTTGAACTCCGTTTGATATTGTATCATCGGTTTGATTAAAGGCATTATCTATATATAAATCACAATAATCTAATGCAGTGTTATCTGAGGGAGTATAATTTAAGATAAATGAAGTAGAGTTATAAAAACTGTTATTGGCCGTGTTTAAAGAAATCGAAGGATATTCAGTTATGTTTACTACCCAATTTTGTGAAATATTAAAGTTGCCTGCATCGTCAAAACAAGTTACATTCCAGATTTTTTCTCCATCTGTAAAACCTGTAATCTGTCGATTTGTTAAACTTCCATTATTTGCTGCAAAGTTAAGGTCTGATTTTTCTCCGGCAGTTAGATTACATAATAAGATCGTATCGATTGAATCTATTACTGTGAAATTGAAGTTAACAGTTGATGAATTTGAATAAGAATTATTTGCTGGAAGATTTAAGGAAATATTTGGTGCCCTCTTATCCACCATAAATGTTCTAACTGAAAGATTTGTTGCGTTCAATCCTCCAGAATCGGTGACGTTTACTGTCCATGTATAAGTCCCTTCGTTTAAATTTAATAATGAGAAATTGTTATATTGGCCATTTAAAACGGCTGATTGATTTGTCATATTCAAATTGGAGTTTAAAACTAACTGTGCACTTGAAAATCCGTTATTATCTGTTGCATTATAAATTAAAGTTATATTGCCTGTTGTAGAATATGAAAGATTTGAAGTTATTAATGAAACTAAAGGTGGAAGATCTAAAATCGTGAAATTTCTAGTTAGAGAAGTATTCGTATTTAAAGCCTCATCAATACAAGTAACATTCCAGAAGTGAGTTCCTGTTGATAATGATGAAATGGTCGTATTAATTAATGTTCCATTTGGTGAACTAATGCCTGAGAGCTGTACAACACTATCTATAGTTAAATTACAGGATAATGTTGTATCCATATTATCAAATGCTGTGAAATTGAATTCAACATAACTTACTTGAAATGAGGAGTTAGCTTGCGGTGCTGATAAATTTATGGAAGGTTTTTGTGTGTCGATAAAGAATGTTCTAAAAGATGTATTAGTTCCTTCTAGATTTGTGGCGTCAGTGACATTTACGGTCCAAGTATAAGTGCCACTTGCTAAATTTGTTAGGTTAAAACTGCTATTGCCTGCATTGTTTACTGCTGATTGATTTGTTTGATTTCTTAAACCATTTAGAATAAGTGTTGAATTAGCAATATTACTATTAACATCAGTGGTGTTGTAATTTATTGTTATGTTTGGAGTATTAAACCATGTTGCATTGCTTGGAGAAGTTAAATATATAACAGGAGCGGCTGCCGCTGCACCTCCAACAGTTACAACCTGTGTGCTAGTTCCATTTGCTGAATCATAAGTTGAAACTGCGATACATCTTATATTATTTGTGGATAATGCGTTTCCATTTAATGAAAAATTGGAAGAAACTAGAGTAGTCGATAAATTTCCAAAAGAATGAGGATTTGTCTCACCTGGACTTAAAATTATATTTCCTGATGCATTTATATTGGTCCAATTCTCTGTTGAAGTATTTCTCTGAATATAAACTTGCGTATTTCTACAAGTACCTATTGAGCAATATGCCTGGCAGGTAACATTAAAGTTAGAATTTAACGAAGGCGCTGGATCGGAAGTTGGATATGATAAATTGACTCTTAGAAAACCCTCAGTTGATATGTTAATTGCAACAAAAGAAGAAGTTGGTGAATCCCAATCGTGAGTTATTGTTCTTGTTGTACCTCCATTAGTATTAAATGCGTCTATAAGGTATAATAATCTGTCTGAAGGGCTTAGTCTTATATTTGAACTTATACAAGTAGTATTTTGTCCGGTTATAGTTCCAGCTAGAGGAGTGCCAGAAGAACCGTCATCCCCATTTTGACATAATAAAGTGATTCCAGTACTATTTGAAATATATATTTTCCATGTTGCTTCAACATTTGCATGACTTGCAGAGAAACTAGACGAGAAATCAACCACGCTTCCATAAGGAATTACTGCTCCATTTGCCCCGATTATTTGGGTTGAAGCATTTACAATATTTCTTAAAGTAGAAGGAGGAATATTCCAGGTAACTGAATTTTGGGTTGTATCCTGAGAATTGTTTAATCTTATAACTGCTGTAACATTATTTGAAAAACTGCTTGTAAATGTTTCATAAAGTACTCTTTGGAAACTAATATCTGTGTAATTTACATTAACTGTTCTGTTGGCAGTTATATTTGTGTTTCCATACTGATCTGTGCAAGAGACACTCCATAAATACTGGCCGTTAGACAGGTAATGGTAAAATGTTTCGTTTACATCTTTAGAAATTGAAGAACGGAATTCTGTAGGAGTTCCATCTGTATATAAAGTACAATTACCAATTGCAGAAGTATCAGTTACATTAAAAACAAAATAAAAGCTAAAACCATCAGTAATATTTGAATTGTTTGCTGGAAAGACTAAAGAAACAAGCGGAGGAGTAACATCGACCGTAGTTGTTGTAAAATTATAAACTCCAGAAGAATTGCATCTTCCATCTATACAAGAAGTAATGTTGAAAAAATAAGTTATTTGACCAGAGAGCCCAGTTAAATTGAAAGTGTGCGAAGTTTTAGGAAAATTATTTCCTAGAACTGTTCCTAATGATGGTGTAGTTCCATAGTTAATTGTTGAATTTGACTCTACATCTGTACTCCAGTTTACTTTAGCTGAAGAAATAGTAATTTGAGATACATTGACATTAAATATTGAAGGTAAGCTGGTTGGACAGATTCCGGACCAGGAAGTACCGTTTGGATAAAATGCTTCCCATATTGCTTGAAAAGTAGTATTTGCGAATGAAACTATATAAGCATTTTCACAAAGCTGAATCTGTGTTGTAAATAATTCTGATGCTACATCGCTATATTGATCAGAATTCGACTCGACAGTATTTGTTTGTGAAATATTAGTTCCATTAATTATTAAAGTTTGAGCATATGTGCCTACATCAGTATTATCATCATACCATGAAATTACAAAATCATCTTGAGTTATTGCAGAAACTCTAGTGTCTCTCCCAGTGTTTGGGTTGGCATCAACACTTGTTGTACTTACAGAAACCGTCCCATTAGGAAGATATACTTGAAAACTGATTAAATTATCGTTTATATCTGACCAGCCTATTACAATCTTGCTTTCATTTATTGCTGCTACTGAAACTGATCTTGAATTTCCACCATTTGAATCTACTGTAATTGCTGATGAAATGGCAGATCCAGAAAGACTATAAGTTTGAAAAAACACGTCATTGTTATTTCCACCATCATCGAACCACCCAACTGCAAATGCTGTCGAATTGATTGCTGAGACTTCTATGGATTGAGATGATCCTCCGACATTAGTGTCAACGTCAGTAGCTGAAAGAATAGTTGATCCAGAACTTGAATAAACTGCAACAGTATCATCTGAACTCCCTCCAGTACCTGTTTCATCATGCCAGCCCATTACGAAAGCAGTTGAATTTATTGCTGAAACTGAAACTGCGTAAGAATTTCCAGCAGATGTGTCTGCATTAACTATTCCGGTAGTATTTGATAAAGAAGAATTAAACATTTGGAATCTAATAGCATCATCTACAGAATCATACCATGCTACTACAAAAAGATTTTTGGTTAAAGGAGTTATATCTACTGAATGACCTGCTCCATTTGCACTGCAAGCTCCCGCGCTTGTATCGACATCGTAAGGCTGATATAATAATTTCCCTGAAGTATTGAAAACAGCTGATGAAATATCATCTTCAGTGTCGTCGCACCATGCTACCAATAGTTTATCAAAATCCAAAGGCGCATTTGCAACCGAAGTGACGGAATTATTAGAAAATTGACTTAATGTATAAAAATTCGTAATAAATGAGGATTGATCATATTTTGTAGAGTCATTTACACTTGTAACATTAAAAGAAATTGTATAAACATTTGATGTTTGTGCAGACGTATTAATTTCAAAGAAAATAGTCGTACCATTTTGAATATTTGTGAAATAAGACTGGTTTAATGTAGCATAAGATGCGCCAGAGACATTCGAAATATTTACAATGTAATCGCTTGCGACAGTTCCATTATTTGTAAAATTTAAAATATATCTTACGTTGGTGTTGACTGACCAGATTTGCTGTGTTACTGGCTCTCCTATGATTGGAGTTCTGTCTCCATCAGTAGTTGTGAAATTGTGAGTTCCAGTAGTATTGCATCTTCCTTCGAAACAAGAGGTAACATTGTAATAATATAAGGTATTAGAAGACAATCCTAATAAAGTAAAAGCCCTATTTAATACTGGGTTGTTACTTGATTGAATTGTTCCAAGACTCTGAGTTGCTCCATAGTTAATTGTTGAATTTGCTAAAATGTCCGTTGTCCAGTTTACAATTGCAGATAAACCCGTAATTGATGAAACAGTTAAGTTTAATATTTGAGGGACATTTGTTGGACAGATTCCGGACCAAATTGTACCGTTCGAATAAAATGGCTTGAAAAAACCTTGAGTTGAAATGTTCGATATTGCAACAACAAAATTATTTTCACATAATTGAATTCCAGTGGAATACTCTTCTGAAGCTACATCTTGAAAGGACAAAGTAGTAGTCTGAATGACCGTTTCTGATGATAATTGAGTTAAATCAGTAAGCAAGGTTTGGGCAGAAACACCAACATCTGTGCTTGAATCATACCAAGATAAAACAAATCTATCTTCTGCAAGGGAAGAAACTCTAAGAGGTCTTCCCGTATCTCCAACATTTGTATCTATATCCTGGGTTCCGCTAATTGAAGTTGATAAAGTTGTAATTGTGGAGAAAGAGGCATCATTAACCGGAGTTCCTCCCCCGCGATCCACCCAAGACAAAACTGCCAAAGAAGAATTTAATACGGAAATAGAAACTGACTCGGAAGTACCTGCTCCACCATCTACATCAAAAATAGAAGAAAGTGCTGTTCCAGAAACTGAATAAGTAATAACACTCGCATCATTTTGGCCTCCATCAAACCAAGCGAACATAAAAGCAGTCGAATTTATTGCGGATACATCTACAGAATTTCCTGTAGTTCCCGAATCTGTATCGGCATCAGTTTCTACTGAAATAGCTGTTCCGGAAGAAGTATAAGTTCTAAAAGTTGAATCTGATGAAGTAGCATCATACCAACCTAATATGAATGCTGTTGAATTAAATGCTGAAGCGGAAACTGCTGCCGAAGCTCCTGAATCTGAATCAACATCAACATTATCTGTAAGATTGGATAAAGAGGAATTTAAAATTTTAAAAGTTATATCTGAATCGACTGAATCGTACCAAGAAACAACAAAATTGTTTGAATCTAATGCGGAAACTGAAACAGAATAACCAACGGAATTTGCTGTGCAACTCCCAGCAGTTGTATCAACATCGTAGATTTGCTCCTGCAGTATTCCTGATGTATTAAAAATGCCTAAAGAAATATCGTCATCCGTGTCATCGCACCAAGCAATAATCACTTTATCATAATCGAATGGAGCAACGGAAATTGAGGTAATATTATTTGAAGAAAATTGAAATGCTTGTAGGAATGTTGTTTTAAAGGATGCGGAATCTCTAAATGTAGTATCATTTATACTTGTTACGTTCAAAGTAATATTTATGGTGTTTAAAGTAGATGAAGATATATTTAATTCTAAAAATACAGTAGAACCTGGGGCAATATTGTTGAAGCTCGATTGGTTAAGTGCTATATAAGACGCACCAGAAGTATTTGTAAAGTTAACCATGTAATTATTTGATGCTGTTCCGTTATTTGAGAAATTAAGGTAATAAATTACATTTTGATTAACAGTCCAAGTTTGATTCGTAATAGGATCACCAATAACTGGAGTGTAATTTACTAAATATTTAGAGAAAATCAAAGATGTTGAATAATTAACATTTCCAACAGTATCATTACAATATGCCCTTATTGTGTAACTTCCATCTGCGATGGAAGAGTTTGTTGCATTGAATCCTGTATTAGATGAATTGGCAGTCATTGTGTAATTAAAGACTCCTGAATTTAAAGTGTATCTACAGTTACCTGCTTCATTTAATGTAAAGTTGAATGGGATGGATGAAGAAGTATAAGTTATATTTTGAGGATTAACAATTGTAACTTGAGGGGGGATTGAATCGACACCAAAATACCTTATTCCAGAAGAGGAATTCATATTTCCTTCAGTATTGTTACATGCAAAAACAACAGTATGGGAACCTTGCGACATAGAAGAATTTGTATAGTTAAAATATGTACTATTAAACTGAGTCATTGAGATATTTGATGCACCATTTAAGGATAAACCGCACCAACTTCCAGCCATGTTTAAAGAAGTATTGAAATTTATTATAGTAGTTGTGTAATTTTGACTCAATGGAGACACAATTGAAATTGTTGGTTTAGGCAGAGGAATAATCGTTACATTTCCTGTGCTGTTAACCCAGGAAGTATAATTTATACTGTCAAAATATCTAAGTGCACAAGACCAATTTTGACCAATTGAAAGATTTCCGCTAGCTAATGATGAAATAAACAACGTTCCATTTGAATAGGAATTATTATAATCTAAAGTTAAATTTAAAGCATTATTTTTAAACCATCTCACTGAAACATTCATTGATTGATTATTTTGATCTGCAACATTATCATAACAGTTGAGATTGCTACTTGAAGAATTTAATCCATTTGTTGAATTAATTTTAGGAAGAGGAGCTACTGGGGCGGTGTTTTCAAGATAAATTAAAACATTATCTAATCTTTGAGCACTTGTATCACCCGCATTATCATCAGGAGTCTCTCCAATTCCTACTCCTGCCCTTCCTGAAGCAATATTTGAATCAACTGCTGAACAAACTACATTATTTCCATCATAAACTTGGATTAAAGTTCCAGATACTTTTAAAGTAACATTGTCTCCAGTAGTGAATTGGTTGTCTGCTCCACAAGAAGTATTAAGATTTGCTTCTGTACCGCTGACTGCTCTCCATAAATAGGTATTTGCCGCAGTTGCACTAAAACTAAATACATATGCATTAGCCATTGTTGCATCAGATCTAACAGTTAGGTAAGAATAATCATCTCCAGTATCTTGTACTGTGTAAGTGGCTTTAATCATTTGATTTGCGACCCAAGGCTGAGAAATGCCTGCATAACCTGCTGAACCATCATTTCCAGCTCCACTACCAATTAATTGATTTGAATTTATTTCTAAATCTGAACCTGAACTAAATATTTCTGTCCAACCAGTTCCTAAATTGGGAGTATGTTGAGTAAATAAATTGTCCCCATCTGTATCAGTAAAAGTATCATTAAAAACTAAGACCATATTATCTTCAGGAGGGTCAATAATATGGTCAAATTCTAATGAACCTGAAACGACTCTAAGGTCAAAAATATCTTGTTCTAATGAGAGATTGGCTAAAATAAGTTTATTATATACATTCTCATTTATTGGGGAAAACTCTCCAATCTTTATCGAACTATTAAATTCATATACTTCAACTCTTGGATTTCCAGAAACAATTCTAGGAAAAATAGTAATGTCGTTTCCATTGGTTAACGCCCTTTCAAATTTTATTCTAACATATTCATTGTTATTTACTGGTGAACTCCAAATATTATCCTGCTCTTTAACTTTATCATAAATATCTTCAATAAATAATTTATTTTCATCTAAATGCTCTGCCTTTATTACTACTATAATCTGAAATGTCTGAAATGATAAATGGGGCACATTCCATTCTATATAATCCAATAAACCATCTTTGTCTGTGTCTATTGCATTAAAATCTATGAACCTGTTTTCTTCTTTCCAGAATATCTTTATTGAATTTTTATCGGAAGTCAGTTCTTCTATATTTGCGTAGGCCAAAACATTTTCATAATGTAAATTGCTAGGAGAGCTAATTTCTACTATTTTTTCTTTATATGATAATACTTTCTCTTCTTTTTTAGGTGGCTCTGTAAAATATTCTATTTCCATATTTGAAAAATTTTGTTCATTTATTAAAATTATGGTTTTATTTCCTATTACGCTAGATACATAATTTACTGGTAAACCTGTTAATTTATTAATGACTGTAAAATTTATTGAAATTGGAATTTCCACTGTATTTTCTTTAACAACTTTTTTCCATTTAACTGGAAGATCAATTTCTGCGAAATACTGAATTTCCTCAATTGAATTATCAACTACATTAAAAGAGTAAACAGTTTTTTTGTTTCCAATTATTAATTCTAATGAATAAACACCAATTTGATCTAAATTGTATATGAAGAAGTCATTTGAACCAACTCTTGAAATTTTCCCATTTGAAGGAGAAGTTAAGATTAATTCATAGCTACCCAACGTCCTTAAATTTATCTTTAGTCTTTCTCCTAAAGAATATGAATTTGAGTTTTGAAAATTAAACTCAATAATATTTCCAACAACTATATTAAATGTTTGGTCGCTTAAATGCGGAGCATCCCATTGTATATTATCATAAAGTCCATTATTGTTCATGTCAAATAGATCAAAATCCAGATATTCATCTTCTTCATTCCAAAAAATAGAGACCATGCTTTCTTTAGAAACTTCTTCTGGTAGATTTACATGGGAAACAACATTTCTATAATGCATTCCTTTTGGTGAAGAAATTTTAACATGCTTTTCTTTTTCTGAAACGAGAGCTTCTGATAATATTGCAGGATCTGTATAATATTCTATCCCCATTGGAACATTTTCATTATCAAGAGTAATTGTTATATCTCCTAAATTATCATTTAAACTGATTAAACGAGAGAATGTGTTCTTAATTGGATTATTTGAAACTTTAAATTCTGATTTTTCAATCTTGTTATTGATAATTTTATAGGCGGTAATATTTTTCGCCTGGATAGGAATATCTAATTTTATTTCCCTAGTTTTACCATTTATTATTTTAGTCCATTTAACCTGCTTATCGATTTCTACCCTTTCATTATTAATCTTAATTCTATTTTCTAGAATTTTATTATTGAACTCTATTCTTTTAGAATAAGATTGAGATTGAAAGTTGCCTTCTTTTGAACTTGATTCACGCAAGATTGGTTTAACCTGTTCATTAAAAGTTTTAGGAGGGTTTTCTTTAATAGATTCTTTAATGTTCGAACTGTTGATTTCCGTATTATTTGCCAAGACTTCAAAATAAAATTCCTTAGTTATTTCGCCGTATGATAAAATTAAATTGTATTCTCCAATTTCCTCTGGATTAAATGTAAAGAAATCATTTGATCCTTTTTTAATAAAAGAAGTTGAAGGCGTATTTATCTTAATTGTATAATTCTGAAAATCTTGAAGATTGATTTTTACCTTATCACCTAGGAAATAAGTGTTCTTTTCAATTATTGCTGAAGCATTTTTAGTTGAAAATGAAATAATTAATACAGATATAACTAAGGCTATAAAAAATGTAAATACGCCTGTTTTAATTAAACCTCTCTTATTCATTCTCAATTATGCCTCTATTTTTTATTTTTGTAGGAAAAAGATCAAAATGTTCTTTTTTATTTCGCTTTTTTACTTTATCTTGAGAAGAAATTTTTCTAGGAATATTCCAATAAGGAGATTTGCAGGCTGAACAGACTATTGGTTTATGCGTCGAGTTTGTTCTCGGAACCCATTTATGATTACATCTATCACATATATATCCCAATAAAGAAATTTCACCCATTTTTATAACGCTGAAAAGAAGAAAAATGGGTTTATATACCTTGCCGTTAGTAATATACCATTAGTATATTACTATTAGGTATATACAAATTATTTTCATAAAAAATTATCAATTTTTTTTATAAAAATGCATATTACATTTGAAAAATAGTTGATGATCTATTTCGCTCTATCCGCATTATAAGCAGTAGATAACAGAATTGATGATAATATTAAGAACCATACACTGAAGTGTATGGCGTGTTCTGGTTCTTGATCACCTCAAAATATTTTATATTTTGACGGCACAAAAATCCTTGATTTTTCTTGTGCGCTAGAATTGTTTTTTCTTCATCAAGAATCAATGATTCTTGAGTGCTCTCAAGATTTTTCAAATCTTGAAGTCTCACGAACTAAAGTAGGAAGTTTACAAAAAAAACAATTCTTGACATATTAATATATTTTCATTATAATATATATGACAGAATTGTTTTAATATATATAATATATCAGATAAGTATGATAAAAGCAATTGTTTTTGATTTGTCAGGCGTAATTTTTACAAGAATGAGCAACATACATGAAATATTGGAACCTATAATAGGTTTAAAGAAAGACGAAATAACTTTAAAAATGAAAAATAAAAGTTTTTATGATTTCTTAGAGGGAAAAATAAATGAAGATGATTATTGGAAGAAAATAATAGGGGGCAATAGCTGGAATATTTCCATTGATGAATTAAAAAAAGCAATGAGAGATAACTTTAGAGAAATTGAAGGAACTTTAAATATTATTAAAAAATTAAAAAAAAATGGTTTTTTACTTGGACTTTTATCTTCACATACAAAAGAATGGACTCAATATTTAAATCAAAAATACGATTATGAAAAATATTTTGATGGAATTGTATATTCTTTTAACGAAGGCGATACAAAGACAAACATTTCTTTATATAAAGAAATACTATTTAAATTGAAGGTTAGTTCTTATGAATGTATTTATATTGATGATAAAGAAAAATATATAGAACCTGCAAAAATATTGGGAATGAAAACTATTTTGTTTGAGGATTCTGAAAAGTTAAAAAATAGATTAAATTATTTTTTAAGATGATAATGAATAAAACCAGTATAACTCAATTGTTAGAGAAAGGTAATTTTGGAGAGTACACTTTATTGGAAAAAGTTGGCGATACTAGTAAAAGTCTAGTTTATATTGGAAAACACCTAAGATTAGAAAGAATAGACGTTGTTAAAATTCTTAAAGATCCGACAGATGGGGACAGAATACAACAATTTTTGGACGAAGGTAAAAGACTTGTTGAAGCTGGTGAACTTGATAATCTTCCCCATGTATATTATGCAGGTGAATATCAAGGATTCCCCTATATCGTAACAAGTCACATTAAAAGCGATGAAGGAAATTTAGAAGATGTTGTTAAATCAAATAAATCACTACCTCTCAAAGATTGTTTGGATATTTTGATTGATAGTTCCAGAGGATTATATAATCTTCATAATATGGGAATTATACATGGAGATGTTAAACTCAAAAATCTAATTAGGGGAGAAAGTAAAAATATTTTACTAGGAGAAAGAAAGAAAACATATTTAATTGATTTAGGTGGGAAATTATCTGTTCAATCAAACTATCCTGGTGATGTGGAAGCTCTTGCAAATTGTATGTTAGAAGTTACAAATATTTCCGATATAAATACTCCGCAAAGAATAAGAGATTATTTAGAAACGGTTTCACGAAATAGTGAAAAAACTAACGCACAAGATTTCCATTATCAAATTTTAAGATTTAGAAAGATAATTTCAAGAAGAGAATTTATAAAAAAGGCGACAATTATTGGGGCCTGCACTTCTCCTATTATGGCTGGATCTGTTACTTTATATAATAAACTTAAATACGAAAAAACAATTGATTATGTTATAGATGAGATAAAAAATACCCCCACTCAAGATCATGGAGGATTAGAAAGATTATTTAAAAAACTAAAGTTTAGGATATGTGATCAAAAAATTGGATGGTTAAGTGAGGAAAAAATAAATAGCAAGGAATTGCCTTTTGCAACAACAAAAGACGGAAATTATTTTAAAATGGATCCAGGTTATTGGACTGATGGTTTTTGGTCTGGAATTTTATGGGAGGCTTATTTAACCACGAAAGAGGAGAAATTTAAGATTTTGGCAGAAAAAAAAACACTTGAAATTGATAGTATGAAAGAAGATGAAGACGCAAATAATGCGGTGAGATATTTTTATTCTCATGCTAAAGCCTATGAAATTACTGGAAAAGAGGTATTTAAGAAAAGGGCCAGTAAAGGTTTGGAGATATTAAAAAATAAATTTGATGAAAGAATTGGGATTTTTTCCATTAATAAGGAAAAATTAGCCTCTGAAGCTGGAACTATGATGGATTTTGTCCCCTTTCAATTATGGGGTTACAAAATTACAGGAGACAAAGATTACCTAAGTAAAACTAAAGAACATGTGCAAAATGTTTGCAAATACAATATTCGAGATGATGGTTCAGTAAGGAGAGCTGCAATTGTAAATTCCGAGACAAAGAAAGTTATTGGAGAGCTTAATCAAAGTGGCATAACAAATGAAAGTACAGTATCAAGAAATCAATCCCAAGTAATTATGGGAATTGTTAAATATTTAGAGATTAACCCTGATGATGAAATTGTTAATAAATACATGGAAAGAATAATAGATTATTATACCTTGTCTGAAAATCTCACTGAAGATTTTATTCCTTATTTTGATTTTAGTGCAGAAAGAAATGGCAAGTATCCAAAGGATAGTTCAGCAGCTTCTATGTTTATTTATGCAATTAAAAACTTAAAACAGTATAAAAAATATTATTATCCAATTAAGAGATCATTATGCTTAAACTATCTTTCTAGCAATTTAGAAAATTATGAAGGATTAATAAAAAACGGATGCAGCAATTGGAAAGAAAATAATTATACCCAGAGTTCTTTAATTTGGGGAGATTATTTTTTTATAGCAAGTTAAAAAAAATAAAAAACAAAAATAACTAGTATGGGTTGCATGGAGGATATCCTGGATCTCCACATCTAATTTTAGTTCCTGCATCTAGAGTTCTTGTTCCAGAAGTTGTTTCCATTGTCGTTTGCTGAGTTAATGTTATATAATTTTCTGGAGAACCTCCTATAAGAGACCCAACTGGTAAATCCATGGCCCCTATACTGGTCAGTGCATTATACTCAGTTAGTGCAAGTTCATAAGGTACTGGATCATCGGCAGTTGACATATTAAGAGCAACCACAATTAACACTATGGACAAAAGTGCAATTATTGAATAAAATAGCTTTTTTTTCATTTTTGTAACCTCCTTTTATAGGTTACTCTAAAAATATATCTTAAACCACACTGAGTAAATGGGATAAAATTTTTCATTTCTGGATAACTAACTATTTAATTCCAAAATTAAGGGCAATATATTTCTTAAACCAATAAGAATCGCGGATAAATGTTGGTCTCCTTTTTTTGACAAATTAATTTTATTTGAAAGCTCCTTTGATTCCAAGAAAAGCAATTCTAATTGAGCATCATCATATTTATTATATATAGCATGTAATTCTGATAATTGTTTATTTAATAATCTTAAATTCTCAATTAAAGAAAGAGAAATTCTATCTAGATTAAGTGAGAGAAAATTGCAAATATCCTTGTATTTGTCTGCAGTTTCTTCTAAACTTTTTACTAAATAATAATATTTAGGAGTTTTCTTAAAATCAGAATGCCCTCTTTTAATTAGCACCCTAAGGCAGTAGTTAGAAAGTTTATTTATTGATTTGTCAAGTTTTGATATATCTTTAAGCTTTAACGCATCTTTGCTTTTTATTGCGTTTAAACTTTCATTGGATAAGTCAATTAATAAGTACCATAATCTTTTGAATGCGTGATTATATTCATTTTTTTCGTTTCCTGTTAAATCTTTAATAGTACATGAATTTTTATCTTCTAAGATTATATCAAAACCTATTAATTCTTCCTTCACTATTTCTCTTATTTCTTTGATAAACGCCGGGTCCTTAAAATGAATTATAATTTCATCAAAACCCAACCTATATGCTGAAGTTATTGAACTTTTGCCAATTCTTCTTAAGTTTCCAATATATATTTCTTTTTTTCCATAACTGGTATCTAAATTTTTACTTATCATTAAATCGTGCCCTAGTTCTTCTACCTCAAGCTCATCTCCCTTTTTTATGTTTTGATTTCTGGCCCAGATAGAAGGGAGAGAGATAGTTAAAGTTGAAGGGCCGTGAAGAATAATTTTTCTTTTCATTTTAATAAGGATACTGTTTAATATAAATAATTATCTAATAACCTATAATGTATATGTGTATATATTATGTGATAAATAGATTCATAAATTTGACAATACTTTTAGGATAAATAAATTAAATATTTATCCTAAAAACAAAATGGGAATGATAATAAGCTCTAAGAAAAAAGGAAAAAAGATAATTTCTGAATTTTTATCCGATTACGATGAATTTTTACAATTAAAAGGACATTTGGATGATATCCGATTGTTTTCTGAAAATGTCGGAGGAGTCCAAACAAATATTAGCCAAAGAGGGAAAAATGAAGCAACAAAATATTTCTTGATTCCAAAGCAATATAGGAGAGGTTTTAAATTTAATAATTCAGTATCATGTCAGAAGCTAGATTTTGATGATAAAGCAATATTTGTTTATATTGTAGATAAAACAAAAATAAACCCTTCAAAAAGAGAACAGTCTATCAAAAAAATAGAAGAAAAATATACCCAAATTGAAAAGACTTCCCATTTACCTTATGGGAGTTTATAATATAAGAAAAAAGAGGTTTCATTTAAATTTTTGGAAGATTATTTTTATTTTTAATTAATTTAGTTAATACAATATCTCGCGTCATTATCAACTCTTTTAACTCGTCATTTTTCACATTATTTAATAAATCCAGGCCTTCTGAAATCTGTTCATTGGATAAAGAAACAGAGGTTAAGAATTTTCTTATGCTAGATAGTATCAGAGTAGTAATTATTATCAATATAATGAGAGATAAAAAAGAAACTGTAACAAACAGATTAAAATTCTGATTTAAACCCTCTTCTTTTATAACATATGAATTTATCTTTGAATCATAAAATACAATTAAAGAAAATACCCCTAGAAAAAATATTAAAAAAGAAAATAAAGTGATAACTCTTACCCTTCTCAAAATCTTATTTATTTTAAGATTATTAATTTTCTTATTAGCCTTTTTATTTTTTATCATATGTCCTAGCTTTAGATATTTTAAATTAAAAATCTCACCCGTTATTTAGGATAATTAATTAATAAAAAAGCACTAGAAAATTGAAAATTTATCCCGAATATATAAAAAATAAATTAGAAAAATAAGGCCTTTTTACTTTACTTTAAACAAGTTTATAAATTATAAAAAGTCTATTTATACATGAGAAATACGAAAGGAGGAAAGATACTTACTTGGAAGTTTATAATTATATCAATAATGATGTTTATTTTTTCTTTTTATCTAATTTACGCACAATTAATTCCAGGATTACATACAATTCAAGGTTATATTTTTAATAATGGAGGAAGTCAAGCACCCGCAGGAACAAAAGTCTGGATAAATGCAACTACAACGGGAAGTTTTACTTCATTATTAACCTCCGGACCGCCTGGAAACACTGGATTTTATTCTTCTTCAATAAATGCGAGTGATGGAGAAAGTATAATTGTTACTGTATTTAATGCTACTGCATATGGGAGAAATTCAACTTTATTATTAAACTCTCCTTTATCTACTAGATTTAATTTGACTATGAATAATACTAGACCTGGAGAAACAGATATTAATATTACTTCTCCATCTAATGGTGCATCCTTTGGACAGTATGTAGTTTTTAATGTTAATTTTAGTATTACTGCTATTGGGGGGGAGAATAGTGTAAATTGTAATGTTACAATAAATATTTCTGATGAGAATATAATGAATATTACAACTCTAGAAAATAAAACTAAACAATTGGGAAATATTAACTTAGGAAATTCTTTAGGGGGATATTTCAATATTCAGGCAAAAAACCAGGGATCTAGTTATATAACTTTGACAAGTGTCTGTTCAAGTGATGGAATTAATTTTGAAAACTTGAAGAGTGAAACAATTGGCGTAAGTGTATCTGCTCAACCGCCTCAAATGCATACCATACAAGGATATATTCTAAATATAAATAATGTTACTCAAGTTCCGACTGGGACAAATGTTACTATAAATGCTACGACTAGTGGAAGTTACATGTCAGTCTTGACTTCTGGGCCTCCTGGACAGACTGGATTTTATTCTACTACTATAAACGCAATTGATGGAGAACAATTTATTGTTCATGCACAGAATGGAACGTATGAAGGGACAAAGACCATAAATGCAGTAAATAGTCCAGGCACTACAAGAGTTAATGTAACACTAGATACTAAGATTATTCCAGATTTATTTATTAATTTTAGCGACATTTTGTTTTATGGAAACTTAATAGAGAATGTAAACATAACTGTAAATGCTACTATAAAAAACATTGGAAGGGCAGATGTCGGTAATTTCACAGTTCAGTTTTTTAAAGAAGATCCAGATTTTGGAGGAACTTTGATACAAGGAAATTTGACAATAAACAATCTTTCAAAAGGACAATCTGCAACCTTATCCGTAAACTATACAACAACAATAGGAAATAACAATATTTTTGTTCTTGTGGATGTTCCTTTTTCCGTGAATGGAAGTTATTCTGAATCAAATGAAACAAACAATAAGGCAAATAATACTTTGAATATTACTGCATGGCAGACTATTTATGGAAATATTTCTATTGACAAATTGATAGGAGATAACTCAACTAGGAATATAAGTATATGGTATGATGAACAGAGTTTCTCTGGAAATGTCTTTATCAGTGATACTGAAAATACAATAAACTGGAAATCTTTGCTGGCAATTGGCAATAACCTAAGTGGAACTAATACAACAAATGATTATTCAGATTTAGATGCCTTATTCAATATGACTATTTTTAGAGATTCTGTATCAAATAAATTTACAACTGATGGAAATCATCCAAGAGGCTTGACAAGCATCCTTGCATATCAGAGGAATATAACTAATATCTCGGTTATAAATTCTACAAATACCTCTAACTTTTTAACCGGCATATTATGGGATAGCTCTGATGATGCAGCAGATGGAGAATTCAGTCAGGATGATAAGGAAGACGTAGTATTTTTTACAAATGTAAACAAAGGTATGCAGGGAGCGTATGGAACTTATGATTATGAGATAAGCATCCCAGTAAGATTAAGGGAATATAGAAATAATGATGTACAAAATGTTTTTATTTATTTTGATATCAATTAAAAATATTGTCTATTTAATTATTTTCTTTTATATCCTCTTTCTTTTCATCTTTTGGTTTTTTATCTTTTTTCTTGAATATTTTTCCTAAAAATGCAAGAACTTTTCCTGGGATTCCAACTGATTTCTCCATCATTTTTTTTGATGATTCCTTTAACCATTCTGTTAATTTTTCAAAGAGAATCTTAATCTTATCAATAATTGATGAATATAAACTTGAAATCTTCATTTTAATTTTTTTTAATCTCAATTTAAAACGTATAAAGAGAAATGAAATATAATCTGGGGTAAATTTTCTGATGAAATTCTTATATTGGATTTTAAATTTAAAAATAAATAACTGTCTATTTAACCTCTTTTTTTCTTTAGAGGTTAAATCTGTAGATTTATCATCTACTTTGTAGGCTAAATTATCTTCCGCAGGCGATTTTTTGGTTATTTTTCTTGAATTTTTTTGGTTTTTTAAATAATCTTGGATTGATGAATAATATTTGTCTCTTGATTTTTGGAGTTTATTTTTAAAATTATTTTCTAGCTGAGAGATGTTTTTCTTTTTTGCGATTCCATCTGTAAATTCTTTTTCTGCAGTTTCTACATCTTTCTTATATAAAAAATCTATTTCTTCTAGATCCATGATGTTTTATGATTAAAATTACTTATAAAGTTAATCTCAGTTAATGTTTTACATTTTTATGTAATGATAATTATTCTCAATACTATTTTATTTACATGCACAATCACAAGAATTACAATCTCCTACGTTTTCTTTAAATGTTGAATTATAGTACTTTAATTTATATGTATTGCATCGAGTAATGCAGGATAACTGGCAGGAACCTTCATCTTTAATATTATGTATTAATTGTCCTACAACTAATGAGCATTCGTCTTTAATAATGAAATTTTGAACTTTTTTTGATAAAAAGAGGGCTGGATTTTGGATAATATTTAATTGTATTAATAATAAAGGCACAATTAATATTAATAAAACGAACAGACAGAAGATTATAGAGAGTAAAAATTTTTTAGAAACTTTTGATCTTTGAACAGATTTTGAAATTACGGGAAGAGGATTATCTTTAACTTTTTTATTTTCAATAGATAGAGAGATATTTAACTTTTCCTGTGTACTTTTAGAATATTTTTTCTTTTTTATCATTAAATATAGGTATTATTTAAGATTATAAAGATTTAGATTTACAAACCTGTTATTTTTTATTCTTAGTTTTAGAACCGGATAAACTTTCTTTGCTTAGTGAATTCTTGTACAAAGAAATAAATTCGGAAAGAGAATCCTTAAGCTCTTTTTCTTCTTTGCGAATATCTTCTTCTTTTGCTATTAAGTTAAAATAAATTTGCTGCCATTCCTTTTCTAGATTATGTAGTTTACCTGTTTGATCCAATAATTTATTTTTTAATTCTCCACTAACGTTTTTTAATAATAATTCTGGCTGCTGCTTTTGCCAATATTCTCTCATTTGAAAAACCATATCTCCAGGAGCGAATTTATTTTTATACCATGAATCTAATTTTGAAGCATCCTGCTTCTCTTCCGTTACGCTTTTAATCAGCTCTTTAAAATAGCCCTGTTCTTCATAAAAAGGCTGATTTATTGAATTTTGTGCAGCATTCTGAGAAGAAGAAGCAGAAGTACTAGAAGTAGAATTTGAATTTTGTGCTGATTGTGAGGAAGGACTAGCTTGATTTTGTGAATTTAGATTAAGGTCTTGTTTTATTTTTGTTTGATCAGAAGAAATATTAAGGCTAGCGGATGCTATATTCTTATTTATTTCTTCTATGGCTAAACTTGGAAGTTCAGCTGGAACCTCTTTTTTTTTGAATAAAAACCCCATTTTTCAGCTATGTTTATAATTCCTTATTTATAAAGTTTTTTGTTAGTGGAAAAAGTAAAAAATATATTAAAAAGGTTTATAAATTTTAGATTATGTCGAATTAGATGTTTGAAGAGATAAAATGAACAATAAGAAAAAATATTTTTATTTACCATTTGCATCTTTATTAGTTTATACCTTTGGGGCTTTTTTTTTATTTAATTTTAACTCGGGAGGTGTGTCTCTTTCTCCTGGTGGAGGTACACTAGGAAACGGAGTTTCTATCTCGATAGTCTCAGGTATTTTATTTTTAGTTTTATTAATGCTGTTTTTTTCTGTAAAAAAGAAAAATGGAGAAAAAAATGAACGATAAAATTTTGGAAAAGAACCGAAAAATAGGTAGTTTTGATATGGCAGAACAAGCAAGTAGAATTGTTGAAGATACTCTGGTAAAAGAAGAGCAATCAGATAAGGATATGAATAAATTTATTTATATTTTCGGAATTATAGCTCCCTGTCTTGCTCTTTTTCAAGCCTATAAGATATTTTACTTGCAAAGTGCAGCAGCTGTGTCGGGCGTTTATTGGCTAGGATATTTAGCTGTCGCGGCAGTTTGGTTTGGATATGGAATATATTATAAAAATAAAGCAATAATGTTCGTATATGGTTTTTGGATTTTTGTTGAACTAGTTGTTTTGAATGGGATTTATATTTATAAGTAAATTTTAGATTATAAAGATTTGGACATTATTTAGTTTGAATATTTTCAAGTACATATTTTTCTTTTATTATGGTAAGTGCGAACGTACGTACTAATATTGATATATAATGTTAGTTAGTAATGTTTAAATAATTAAATATTTTCATAAAGATATGAAGTTTAGAGAAAAGAGAGGAAAAGAGATAGATAAAAAAATTATTGATATTTTAAATAAAGAAGAAAGGCCTATTTCTACAAGAGAAATTTCTATACGTGCAGGATATTCCTGGCATACAATAATAAATCATTGTCTAAAACTACAGCTTAAAGATAAATTAATTGGGTATAAAATTAGCGAAATAAATGTATGGTTATTGAATAAAAAAGGAGAGAAATAAAATGAAATATAATAATGAAAAGCTTATTGTTAGAATAAGAAGAGAAGAACTTTATAAAGAGAGAAGAGAAAATAAAATATATAATCTTTTAATTGGTTTCTTTATAATTACTTTGCTCATAGTAATATCTTTAACTATTTTTAATTGGTCTAAAATTACAGGATATGTTAATTCCATCTCAAGCCAGGCAGGATATATTACAAGCGTTACTATATACTCTAAGACAAATACAACCATATGGGGAGGACTTTATGGACTAGCATTACGAGTACCTGGATTTACACAACAGTTATTTGAGGATCTAAATTCAGGAACAGTAGAAAGAACTGACGTATTTTTTGATTGCCTAAAAACTGATGCACAGGGAGGCCCTGAAATCTATGTTTCTACCAATCCTTCTTTAGTCATCTCAGCCGGGACTGTGGCTGCAGGAAGTGTAAGTACGGTAGATTCTTATATTGGTTGCAGTGGAGAAATTTATTGTGCAAACAACACATATACAAACAATATGACCATTTATGTAGGTTCCACACAAATAACTGGCATTCCTTCTACACATACTTATAAGTTTAATGCATCAAATAATATTTTTGACATAGGAGTTTTAAATATTTCTGGAAGTTTAGCATTTGTTTCGCATGTAAATGCTTCTATACAAAAAGGATTTAATCCAAACGCATTAGTAAATTATCAAATGCTTTTACCCACGCCTGCAAATACTACTGTTAATTATTATTTTTATTCAGACCCAAATGATGTTTGCCCATCAGGAGGAATTGGAAGCACAATTGATTCTACAGTTTCCGGATATACAAAAGACTCGAATGGAAATATCTTGGGGGATGTTAGTGTCACTTTCGTAGGCAATACTACGACATCCAACAGCACTACTGGTTTTTATAATATAAGCTACTCGGTTTTAGAAGGAACTTTTAATTTAATTGGCCAAAAAAGCGGATATGATACTAATATCTCAAATGTTATTATAAACTCCAGCGATTATATAGTCTATAAAAATATTAGCCTGAAATCTTCAATAGTCGCAACTGAGAATAATAGTGCAATTATTATAGTTAGAGGAATAGTTAAAGATACTGGAGGAACAACAATTTCTGGAGCTAATATCTCTGCAGGAGATTCTTCTACTTTAACAAACAGCTCTGGACAATATTATTTTTCACCATTGTTAGTCAGAGGAACTCAACCAATAATATCTGTTAAAGCAGATTATGATAATTACGTCGGATTTCTCACTGTTAATTCAACAACATCAATAATAGATTATAACATTACTATGGAACCTGCAAATCTAAATCAATATTTGAATCCTCCTACCGAAGCTGCAGGAGTTGATGCAGCTGGAACAAAAACAGAAGATGAAACTTCTCAGGCTAGGACAGAAGCAGAAAAAGCAGGACAAGATTTCTGGATCAGCGCTGCAGAGATAAATAAACAAATAAGAGAAAATACATTTGTAGAAGAGAAAATAAGTATTTACAATTTTAAAAGTGGAGGAATGAATATTGTATTTTCAATTATTGGAGAGCAAATTGAAGACATTATTAAAATTGATAAAAGCGCTTTATCCATTGGATCAAATACATTTGACAGCGTGATACTCACCATATATGGAACTAAGCAAATTGGAACTTATAAAGGCAAATTAAAAATAACCGGAGATTTGGATGTTGAAGTACCAGTAAATATTGAAATTGTCCCTAAAAGACTCCCAGTAGAAACTTTAGTTATGGAAATTGAACTATTTGAGGATAGCGTTAATATTGGAGATGATTTGAAATACAGATTAAATTTGCAAAATTTGTTAACTGACCAAGGATATAAAGTAAAGCTCAAACATTTAATTTATGAATATGGTGATTCAAATAAATCCCAGATAATTGCTGAAGAAAACGAAGAAGTTGAAATAAAGAACTCTTTGAGTTTGATTAAAGAATTTGATATTAAAAATGTCAGCGATGGCAAGTATTTAGTTAGTATTGAAGCAGAATATTTAGGACTATATTCTAATGTAGCCTCTCCATTTGAAATTACAAGACCAATTTATCTTTATTCTTTTTTTGGAATACCTTTGTGGATTATTTTTATTATTATTTCTGCATTCTCATTTATTTTATTGAATTTATTTATTTATAAAAGACAAGCAGAAAAGAAAAAAAGATACCATCTTGCGCTTAGGCTGGATACTTTGCCTAAACCGGGCGAGAGATCTATAAAACTTGGAAAAATTGCAGAGAAAAATATCGATGCCTTTTATAATATGGATGACTTAACAACTCACGCAATAGTTGCAGGAGCTACAGGAGGAGGAAAAAGTATTGCGGCACAAGTGTTTGTAGAAGAAATGCTCTTAAAGGGAATAGCCGTAATAGTGTTTGATCCAACCGCACAGTGGTCTGGAATGCTTAGAAAATGTGATGATAAAAGAATGATGTCCTTTTATCCAAAATTTGGATTAAAACCGTCTGATGCAAAAGCATTCCCTGGAAATGTAAGGCAAATTACTAATTATTTAGAATCTTTAGATATAAATAAATATGTTAATCCTGGCCAGATCCAAGTATTTACTATGAATAAAATGGAACCTAAACAGATAGATATATTTGTTGCTGGAGTTATATCAAATATTTTTAAATCTGATCCTAAAGAATTTCCTGGTTTAAGAGTTATATTAGTATTTGATGAAGTTCATAGATTGCTGCCAAAGTTTGGAGGAAGCGGTAAAGGATTTTTGCAAATAGAAAGGGCGTGTAGAGAATTTAGAAAGTGGGGATTAGGAGTAATGCTAGTATCTCAGGTTTTGTCTGACTTTGTTGGAGAAATTAAAGCAAACATAAACACTGAATGCCTAATGAGGGCTGCGGAAGAAAAAGACCTGGAAAGAATTAAAGAGAGATATGGACTTGATGCGTTGAAATCATTAGTAAGAGCAGATGTTGGAACAGCTATGCTTCAGAATGCGGAATACAATAAAGGACTTCCATATTTTGTAAACTTAAGGCCCATATTGCATAACACTAGAAGGTTAAGTGATGAAGTTTTGGATAAATACAACCAGTATAATGATACGATTGATGATTTAGATTATCAAATACAACAATTAGAACAAGAAAAAATAGATATTTTTGACTTGAAAATGGAACTAAAACTTGTAAAAGATAAATTGATGACTGGCAATTTCACCGTAGTTGACATATATCTAGAAGGATTAAAACCAAGAGTGGAGAAAAACTGGCAGACAATTGGAAAACAACCAAAAAAAAGAGAATTAAAATTAATTGATGTTGCTGAACTCGAAAGCGCATTAGCAAAAGCTAATGCTGAAAAACTAAAATGGCAAGCACAGAATGCAAAGACAGAAGAAGCAAAACAAGAAAAAGCCATTGACAAAGGAGCTATAATCGTTAAGCCGATTACTTTTGATAATGGATTGATGGTTTCTTCATTAAATGAATTGAAAGATGTTATGCCTACATTTGATGATTCTGTATTTAAAATTCATGTAAATGATAACAAGAATGATATTGCAGATTGGATTGGAAAAGAAATTGATGCAGATCTAGGGAAGAAAGTTAAAGATGTTAAGACTAAACAGGAGATTATGGCAATTATTCAAAACTTTGGAAAAGAAGTTAAAGCTGAAGAGGTAAAGAAAGATGAGGTGAAAAAGGAGGAGGTGAAGAAATGAAAAAGAAAAAAGAAATTAAGCCAATTAAGAAGAAAAAAATAAAAAATTCAAAGAAAAGCACTATAAAACCTAAAACTTCAGATAATAAAGTTGAAAATAAAGCAGATGTTAAAATTGAAGAAAAGAAAATTGAGATAAAAAACGAAATTAGAATTGATGCCAAATTAAGCCTGGATGAGGAAAAGATAAAAGAATTTTTAGATATTGGGCATTTATACGAATTATTATATTTAATAAGCATATTAAAAAACGAGGAAATAAAGAATTTTATAGAACACTATAAACAGAATGCTATAAAATCTAGAGATGATAAGATTGACAGACTGATAAGGAATTCTAAAAGCGAAAAAGATTTAATCTTAAATTTAAAAAAAGAGTTAACTAATACATTAAACGAAGATTATATAGATTTAAGAAAGGAAATAAGTATTGAAAGAAAAAAGGGCGTGGATCTTTATATAGAAGATATTACTTCAATGTCTATTCCTCTTAAAATTAGAATGTATTCTGCAACTATGAAAAAAGAAGATTATTATAAAATTAAAAAAATTTTTGAAGATGTGAGAAATAGCATAAAATTAAAAAAAGAGATATTTGAAAAAGAAAAAGTTGAAAAAGATAGATTTTTCTGGGCAATGAAGAATAGAGATATGAAGAATTCTGGCAATTAATTTAATTTTGACCTAGAATCTTCAATGGACAATTCTGAAAAACTAATGATGTAATAAACAGAATTGCCCATATTGATGCAGAGAAAGAGATAGAAAAAAATACAAGAATAGTTAATGAAGCTAATACAAATAATAATCAAGCTAATGTAGATGTGAAGAAGTGAAACCCCCACAGCAAGCGATAGGGCATCTAAATGTCAAGGATTTTTTGAATAAATTCAAGATAATTTTTGGAATCCTTGAACATGCTCGAGAATTGAAACTAAAAAAGATTAAACAATTCTCGACATATTAACTGATTACTACTTATTGCCTTTGCGTCCATTTAATTTAAAAATTCCATATTGCATCTTTTATTTTATATACCTTCGTGGTTTAATCCGCTATGCCTGCCTTGGAGTATTACTGATAATAAAATTTATTATTTACAGATAAATAGAACAGGAAAATAATTAGGATAAATGTTATAAATAAATATTATCAAATACAACTTTTGAATATATACAAAAATTTAAGTAAATATTTTATCAAGAAACCTATATGAGATAATTTATAAAAATAATTAAATATTATCTAAAATCTTCATCGTCTTTCCTTCTTTTCCAAAGAAAAAATAAGATTATGATTGAGATTATTATAATGATAATTAAGGCAAATAAGCCTATTGTTGCAAATGATACTGACTCTATTTTAAGTGCAAACTTGCCCTGTAAAATTTTAATTAAATTATCCTCTCTTTCACCATAATAGGCAACTATATTTACAAATTGATTGTCTTTTATGTCTGCCTCTGACATCTCCTGCTTAATTATAATATTTCTACTTTTTCCACTAGGTATTTTTATTGAACCATCAGATCCTATTGTTTTTTTAATTTTATCAATGAGTATATCTTTTATTTCTGAATCTGCAAAACAATCAATCATGCCAATATTTTTTAAAGTAATATAAAAAGAGGATTTAGGCTTAGAATATTTAACTTTTTCAATTTCCATATTACAATTGTCAATGACATTTACTTTTTGAACTTCAATTGTTTTTTCAAGCACTTTTTCTAAAGATGAAGGAGTATCTCCGTATAAAGTAAAGACTTGCAATGAGATTTTATCTCCTTGTAAATCTAGATCTGAATAAGTAACCGTTTTATAATCATTTGGTGCAATAAATATCGGATCTACGTCTCCTAATCTAGATCCTTCTCCAGAATCAGTTTTTGGAGTAATTGTGCCTTTGAAGAAAACCGGGATATTTGAAGTGCTTTTATAAGTTAACTCTAATTGTGAAGATGCACTATTATATTTTGCTGAGTAAAGGTCTAACTCCATAATTGGGATTGGAAGGTAGAACAAATCTAAACCTTCAACTGCAGAAATTGCTCCCGTTCTTGCTCTTGCACCCCTTGCAAATTTTACTATTACAGATATTCCTGTTGTCCTCCTTATATTAGTTGCTGTACCTACTAGATCTGCCCCAACTAATACTCCTACCTCAATATCTGAATTTTTTATGTAGTCTCTGATTTGATCTGGAACATTTTCCTTACCTGTAAATAATGTTGGAGACGAACCAGAGATTAATTCACTTTCTATAAATTCTCCATTTGAAAGAAGAACTTGCTTTGCAGGGTTTATTTTAAAATACTTATCAACAATAAGAGTGTTATCTTTAAACCTATCCCCTGTGTCTATAATTTCAGGATTAAAACTTGAAAGGGCATTTCTAACTTCCCTATCAACAAAACCATAAATAATTAGTTCCTTAACATTTCTATTGGATAAAATTGATTCTATTTCAGCAATATTCACTCTGTCTGCAAAAAAAACCCAGGATTTATCTATAACTGCATATGGTGCTACTGCGATCGCATTATAACCATAGGTATTACCTATAATAATAAAGTTCTCAATATTTGGAAGATCTTTAATTAATTCTAAATTTGCGTTGTCAAAAACTTGCTCGTCTGCATTTGTGTACCCATTACTTCTAAGGTCACCATCATAATTTAAAACAAAAGGCACTGTAGAAGAAGAAATAACTCTGACATAATTGTCTTTTTTTATTCCACTCATTAAAATAGGCCCATGTCTTGTACTCACAAGAAAATCAACTCCCACTCCTTTATGACGAGCATATAGTATAGTAGAGTAAACATCTTTCCAGTCTTCAGAATTTGAGACAAGATGAGTAAAGGTCTGCTGTGCTGAAACAAAACTTGTAATTAAAACTATGTAAAGTAATAATAGTACGTATAATCCTCTTTTTTTCATACTTTTTCTATTAGAAATTTGTATATAAATTTTTGTATTATGGAGATTTAGGAATTATATTCAAAAAAATTATCCTAAATCTCCAATAGATAATTTTGCGTACATAACTATATAATCTACCAAATTATCCATCTTGGTTTTTTAGTCTTTTATCAATATTAAGTAATGAATGTTTTTTTTAATATCTATTTTATCAAGATAATTCCCTAACGGGCAATTACAAGCTAAAGCATTTTTGTAATTTAGTCAAGAGTGAATCTCGCCTAAATTCTATTTTGGCTAAATTTACTTTGAACAAAATAACTATATTTCCAATGGAAATTATTTTCGTTATAATTTACATTATATTATATAAATGTTTAAATAGAGAAAGGGAAAATAATTGTATGGTTAAAGGTAATAAAAATTTTGAGACGGATATAAGAAAACGTGTAAAAGATATTTTTGAGGGAAGAGGAGACTCAATTCAAGAAAAGTCAAAAGAGAAAAGGAAACCACTTACTGATTTTATTCATGAAGAAGATTTTGAAGTAGTATATATAACTGAAGAAAACTATGGAACTCATAGTATTGTTGGAGAAATGGTAATAGGCGGAAGAAATCTGACACGAGATGGAGGATATATAACTCTAGCGACAATAGAAGTTAAACCTAAAAGAGATATTCCCATTAAAACCCTTGAATTCAGAGGACATACAAGTATAAAGAAAGGAGATAGGATAATTGCAAGAGTTCTAAGATATGATGCCAGAATGGATTTTGAAGATGGCAGTAATGTATATGATGATGGAATCGAAAATGTTTATTCTGATAGAGATTATAAGGAGAAAGAAAGTGCAATTGAAATTAAAAATATAACACAAGGAAGATTAGAAAAAGCAGTAGATTATGTTCCTAAATAAGAAACAAAATAAATTCTTGAGATAAATTTATATATTATATAAAATTAAGATTGAGATGGGAAAATTACTAATGTTTTATGGAACTGAATGCATTCACTGCCATGAAATGTTTGAAGATGTTGAAAAACTAGAAGCAGAAGAAGGAGTGAAAGTTGAGAAAGTTGAGATTTGGCATAATTCTAAGAATAAACAAATATATGATAATTGCAATAATCAGATAAAGTGTACAGGGGTCCCTTATTTTTATAATAAGGATAGTAAAGAGGGAGTTTGCGGCACTATGGATTACTCAGCTTTAAAAAAATGGGCTAAGGGGAAATAAAAGATAGAATCAAGTTAATGCCTTGCTAGACAATTACATGCTGGTGCATTGTTAGTAATTTATTCGAAAGTAAATTTCTCATAAATTTTATTTTGGTTGAATTTACTTCAAGCAAAATAACTCTCTTTCCATAAACTTGTTTAAAGTTTATATACCTCAAGATATTATATTTTTTATGATAAAAATTGTTACGTTTCGTGTTTTAAATATTATAACATTATCTGCTTACCTTTGCGAAGTTAAGCAGGGAAATATAGCTATAAAAGATTGAAGTGAATTCAACTTTTATAGAAGTCAAAATGGAAACTAACTTCATGAACGTAAGTAATTACTTATAACAATAATAATTAAAAACAAGTAATTCTTTCTTTTAACATGAAACACCAAATGAAACTCAATGGAAGTCCATTTGATAGGACTAAATCTGGCAAGAAAATAATTGAAATTAGGCTTTTTGATGAGAAGAGACAGGGCGTGGGTTTAGGAGATGTTATTGAATTCTCAAAATTGCCTAAAGTGGATGAAAGATTAAAAGTTGAAGTTGTTGGATTGTTACGCTATCAAACTTTTGCTGAGTTAGTTAATGATTTTCCAATGAGTAGTTTTGGTTATCTAGATGGTTATGACAAGTCTAAATTCATCGAGCAAATTTATGAAATCTATACAAGAGAAGAAGAGCAAAAATACGGTGTGCTTGGTATAAGAATTAAACTTGTTCATTAATTTCTTACTATCTGTCCACATTTTTCAAACCACTAAAATAAATTATCCCACAAAACTGGGCATAATTTATTTAAAGAATTTTAAGAGTGGACACAAATTGATAAATTATAAACTTTTTCTTGCAACAGTCGTGTATAATTCAGAAACTACTTTAACTTCATTGGGTTTTAGCTCTCTTGCTAAAGCTGAATCATATCTACTAAAGTCGTATCCAACTTCATTATGAAAAAGATTAGTTTGGGGAGAATGAGAATGCCTACCATTTCTTTTTACTACAACAACGCCTTGATTATTACCAGATTCAATTATTTCATATCCCCCACTAACTAAATTTCTCTCAATATTCTTTATAAAATATTCATTAAACCCAACTTTTTGAGTATCAATTCCAGATTCTTTTAACCAATCAGAAGCTATTCTTAAAACTTGTTGATACTCTGGATGATTGTATGCAGTACAGAACATAAATTCTGGATCCTTTACATATCCATCAAACCACCTGATTATTTCTGAATGCTTTGAAACGAAAAATCCTCTCAATTTATCAATGTCTCCTTTATCAACTAACTGCACACCCCTCCCATGTATTCTGTTGTCTTTTGCATCAATTTCATATAGCGGAAAAGGAATGACCTCTTGAGTTGAAAATTCATGAAACAGAGTATTTGCTGAACCTTGTAAATCAAGGAAGTGAATTAAATTCCCATCAGGTCTTAAAACTCTTCTAACTTCTCTTAAAGCCTTTCCTAAATCTGCAAACGTGTCGAAAGAAGAGAAACCAGTAACAATATCAAAGGAGCCATCTTCAAAAGGCAATTCATAAACATTTGCAATTCTTACATTAGATTCCGGGTCTATAACTTTGTTTCCTTCTACTATTTTGGGACTTTGTTCAGTTTGTTGTATTTGTGTTTTGTATTCTGGAGCCAATCTAACTAGTTCTCCTAATCCGCTGCCTACTTCTAAAATTCTGCCTTTTGGGGGAACATATTTTGCAAAGGTTTGCCTAACTACTTCTGCTGAAGCTTCTCTAAACAATTCTCTAAAGGGATTGTATGAATTTAGAGTGTCTTGTTCTGTCCACCTTGTCTCAAGCTTATTTTCCATATTAATTTTAGAAATTTCTGACTTTTAAACCTTTCTATATTTACTATTATTAAGTTACAAATATAAATATTTATCCTATCCCCACTTAGTATAGCAAAGGAGGTGTAATAAGAAGTATAACAAAACCTATTACAAATTGTATCATAAACCTTGTTAGAAAAAATGTCATAAAAAGTGTGATAAATAAATTTATAAATTAACAGCAGTTAATAACTTTATAAAAAAGAGGGAAAATGAAAAAGGTACTAAGAAATTTTGAAGTAGATTATATTCAGATAATGGATGAAAATGGTGAAGTAGATAAGAAACTTATGCCTAAAATAAAAAACGAAGAAATAAAAAAAATGTATGAACTTATGCTCTTGACAAGAGTATTTGATGAAAAAGCAGTAAAATTACAGAGAATGGGAAGAATTGGAACATACCCTGCAGTGAAGGGAGAGGAAGCATGCCAGATTGGTTCTGCAATTCAGCTTGAAAAAGATGATTATGTATTTCCGGCATTTAGAGAGCATGGTGCTTTTATTACAATGGGGGTTCCACTATATCAAATATTTCAGTATTGGGGAGGAGACGAAAGAGGAAGTAATTTTCCTAAAGATATTAAGTTGATGCCAGTCTGTATTCCAATAGGCAGTCATTTACCTCATGCTGTTGGTGCGGCAATGGCGTTTAATTATTTAAAGAAGAAAAATCTTAGTGTAGTTTATTTTGGAGATGGAGCTACTAGTGAAGGAGATTTTCATTCTGCGATGAATTTTGCCGGAGAATATAAAGCACCTACAATATTTATGTGTCAGAATAATCAATGGGCAATTTCTACTCCTGTAAAAGAACAGACCGCATCTTTTACAATTGCGCAAAAGGCAATTGCATATGGATTTGAAGGAATTCAAATTGATGGAAATGATGTTTTTGCAGTTTATAGTGTTTTTAATGATGCAATAAAAAAGGCAAGAAGCGGGGGAGGCCCTACTTTTATTGAATGCTTTACATATAGAATGGGAGATCATACAACTAGCGATGATGCAACAAGATACCGAACAGAAAAAGAAGTTAAGGAATGGGAAAAGAAAGACCCGATATTAAGACTGCGAAAATATATGATGAAAAATAAATTATTAAATGAAAAAGTAGACGCCGAACTTGTTAAAAAATTTGAAAAACAGGTTGACGATGCTGTAGAGAAATATGAAAAAATAGAGCCTCAGAAAATTGAAGAGATCTTTGCTTATACTTATAAAGAAATGACTCAAGAATTGAAAGACGAGCTTGTTAAATTGAAAGAAGATCTTAAAGGGACTGCTTAAAAATATTCTAAACTATCATTATCAACTATAACATTATTAGTTCTGGGCAGAGAAAATGCAGATTTATTTAAATTTTATACTTACGCCTTCCTAAAGTTATTTGTTAGAAATTTCTCTTCATAAGCTATGTGCTCCTGGAATTTATCTAGAAACATTTTCCCATCTGTTTCTAAGGCAGTCTGTAATTCTAAATCTGATTTGTTCTTAATGTAACCTATAATAACTTTCCAATGCCCCCTTAGATTTTTATGATCTGTAATTATTGTTTTATGATATGGGAAGTCATTATCTAATGTTGAAATAGTTTTGAAAAAATTCTCTTCTTTTTCTTCATGCTGTGACCAGAAAGACTCAAATTTTCTTAATAAAGCTAGTAAAGTTTGACGATTAATTTTATCTTTAATAGAAGATTCAATCTCTTTAAGAAAGTTTTTTATGACAACATGCTCCTCTTTAATCACCTTAATCGGATGCATAACGTGGAATGATGAGTAAAGTATATAAAACTTATGAATTTTTGTTTTCAAATCTGAGATTTCTTCATAATAATTTTTATTATTGAATGTTTAATTTGTTTTCTTAGTTTGTAAGTATTCGCCCATTTAGCATAAGCTTGCCAACCCTGTAAAGTTTCCGATAATCTCTTCAAAGTAATTTTATCATATTCGAATGATAAGATTTTATTTTGTATTTTTCTTATATTTCTTTTTCTTAATAATTTGAAATGGTAAAAATTTCTAAAACCTACAAAATCAACTCCTTTTGATAAAGATATTGTCTTTGATTTATCTTGATGAAGCTGAATTTTTAGTTTTCCTTTAAGAAATTTGCCTATTTCTATTTTCCATTTTTCTAACTGCTCTATTGATTCATTTAGAATAACAAAATCATCTACATATCTAATATAATACTTAGATCTTAAATTATGTTTAACAAAATAATCTAATTCGTTTAGATAGACGTTTGCGAAAAATTGAGAGGTTAAGTTTCCTAATGGCATTCCAATTTTTTTTTGCTTTTCATTTATTAATCCATTTTCTAAAATCTTTTTGATTAAAATAATTACTTTGTTGTCTTTTATTTTTTTGTTGATTATTTGAATGAGAATTTCTTGATCTACTTCATTAAAATAATGCCTTATGTCTGCCTTTAAACAATAACCTTTAATTTGGTTATTAGTGAACTGCCCATTAATTTTTCCATTTTTAGATACTTTTCTTATAAATTTGTCAAATCTCTTTATTGGAAATAAAGTTCCCTTGCCTTTTCTGTTTGCACATGAATCATAAATAAAGGTTTTATCAAAAATTGGTTCTAGGATATTCACAATTGCGTGGTGAACAACTCTGTCTCTGAAATGTGATTTTGAAATAACTCTTGTTTTTGGATCTCTTAGGATAAATGTTTTAAGAGGCAAGGGTTTGTAAATCTCGCTTAACAATTCTTCTCTTAAAATTGTGAGATTTATTTCTAGATTTTTCTCAAATTCAAGAACATAATTTTTGAGAGTTTTTCCAATTCTGGCCTTTTTATATGCTAATTCTAAATTGCCTAGAGATATTATTTTTGAATATAGATTTTTGTAGGTTTTCATTGAAGTAAAAGCCATAAGCTGAGCCATTCTACCATTGCCATTGGAGTTATCAAGATCGTCCCTATTGGAGTTAAGATTCAAGTTCCTGTTGAGGTAAACACCATGAAGGCAACTTCTTAGCCCATTAACCATTTATTTTTATCCTTAAGTTTATCTAATTATTTTGTTTTCTGTTTTAAGGACTCGACACCATCAAAACATATGTCAAGAACTATTCGAGTTCTTGAGCACACAAGATTTGGTAAACCAAATGCTTGATGTTTCAATTTTACTTTACTTAATGCGGTGATTGAATTTTACTGGCTTTGCAATGTCAAAAAAAAACAAAGCACTATTAATGGACGTGTGGCCCAGCCATTTTATATGGCTAGGAGTATTAGAATGAAAATCAAGTTTTTATTCTTTTCCTTTAATTATTTCTGATCCTATTTCTAAAGCTCTTTGATATCTTTCTCTAACCTCATCTAATTCTGCTTCTTGTTTTCTTTGCATTTCTGCAATATAACTGCCTAAGAATTTTTTTGCGTGGCCTGGCCACTAACAACCACCACCCTACCATCGCCATCGGAGTCATCAAGATCGACCCTATGGGAGCCAAGAACCAAGTACCCGCTGAGGAAAACACCATTAAGGTCTGAATTACCTTTGTAATGATGTCTATTGCCTTGGCCTAAATTTTTAGGCAATCCTGTTTGTTCATCAATATCAGTAGAATTGAAATTGCCTTCTTTATCTAATATAGGTGCATAAATTAAACTTGCGTTTTCTCCCAATTTAAATGATAATCCATGAGGAGAAGCTTGATCTGTTTGCAATTCTAGCCCAGCTAATGGAATCATTATTGGAGTTTTTATTTTTGGTTGTCTTTGTTTAACTTGATCATAAAGGACCTTAGCAAGATAAGAATTTGGTTTATCTGTGTTTCTTAAAACTAAAGCTGAATCTTCATAAGTTACATTCAATGACAATGCCTTTGTCTTAAGAATATTCTCTAAATCTGCAGGGGTTGCAACTCTTAATCCTTGCTCAGCAACAATTTGATTCATTAAAACTACTGCGAAAAGATTTGATCCGGTTACTTTTTCCCCATCGTAATTTAGAACATTTAATGCTTTATTTCCACTATAATCTAATTTTACCCTCGCTTTATATTCTTCTAAAGCTCTTTTGCCGAAATCTCCGACTAGAAAATTCGCCTGTGAAATAAATCTTGGAACCTCAATAAGAGGTTTTCCGACAAAATTTGGAAATGTTTTTGTTTCGCTTGCCATGAATTCAGTAGAAAACTAGCATATTTAAATCTTTCTATTTTGTTACTACTATTAAGTTTTATTAAGTTTTTCGAAAAGCTTAAATATCATTGTGTATCATTATAAGTAGGATTCTTTCAAGAATTCTTATTAAATTAAAAAAATTTTAAATAAAATGGAAATAGAAGCAATAACAAGGAAATGGGGGAATTCAATCGCTGTAATTATTCCTAATGATTTTGTTATTAAAGAAGGCATTAGAGAAAATCAAGCAATTAAGATAGAGGTTAAGAAAAAGAAACCTAAAGCAGGGGTTTTATTTGGATTTGCAAAAGATTGGAAAAGACCAACCCAAGAAATAAAAGATGAAATGAGACAAGGATGGATGAGTAAATCAGATAGGGAAGAAGAGAAAACGTGGAGGAAATAGTTTATTTTTTTGATAGTTATGCAATAATTGAAATTTTAAAAGAAAATAAAAATTTCGAAAAATATGTGAACGAGACTGCGACAATAACGATTTTTAACTTGGCAGAAATATATTGGGCCGCACTTAGAGATTTTGATGAAGAGAAAGCTAATGAGATTTATGAACAATATAAAGAGGCAGTTGAAGAGATTGATGATGAAACTCTAAAAGAAGCAGTAAAATTTAGAAAAGAACATAAAAAACAAGATTTGTCATATACTGATTGCATCGGTTATATTTATGCAAAAAGAAATGGAATGACATTTTTAACAGGAGATAAGGAATTTGAGCAAATGAAAAATGTTGAATTTGTAAAAAAGTAAAAATTAAATTTGACCAACCAGCCAATTTTCAAGTTCTTCCAGATGATCCTTTGAACTGGAATGGGAGATTTTTAGATTATTTATTGCTTTCTTAATTGATTCTTTATCATAACTAATATCTTTAAATGAAGATTCTAATGAATGAATTAAATCTGTATCTAGAGCATCTGAAAACACTTTTGCTGTTTCTACCTTGTTACCTTTAACATTTAGATGTATGTCCAGACATGCCCAAGAAAGTCTTTCTTCTAAATGATGAGTAAACTCCAAGGTTTCTCCTAAACGCCAAGAGTCGCTTTTTAACAAATTGTAATAATCCGATAATTCTTTTATTTGTGCTAATTTATTATGATCTAGAAGTTCTATATCTTTTTCTGAATTATGAAAAGTAAAAAACTCTTGAATTATTGCATTTGAAAGCGATTCATAGGATATACTATTATTAAATTCCTTTAAATTTTCAACTCTGGAACGAACGGATGTAGTTCCTTTTGCCTGAAGCTTTTTAGGAGAAGGAGTTAAATAATTTTGAAGTTCTTCTAAATTTACATGCATCATCAAAGTTCCGTGATGAAACGCTCTATCTGGTTTTTCCTTGAATGCACTTCCTGAAACTTTTTTTCCGTCAACTAGAATATCATTTCTCCCAGATTTTTCTGTCGAGATATTAAACTTTTTTAATGCATTTATTATAATCTGAAAATTCTTGTTTTTATCATAGTTATCTTTAGAAGAAAGAAAGGTAAAATTCATGTTGCCTAGATCTTGGAAGACTGCTCCACCACCTGAATGTCTTCTAACAAGGTTTATCTTGCTCTCTTGCATTTTATTTAAATTGCATTCTGCATGGGGATTTTGATTTCTTCCTATAATAACTGAACGATCGTTTTGCCAGAGAAATAAAATTTCTTGATTAGGTTCTAAATCATTGAAAATCCAGTCTTCTATTGCTAAATTCAGATAGGGATCGTGTGTTGTTGAAATAAAACATTTTGCTGATTTAGTTTCCATATGGAAACAATTATTAGTTAATATTTAAATAATACTGAATATACCTTATAAAATAAAAAGAGAGGAAGAATGGCAAAACTGAATATTATTGAAGCGATAAATCTTGCCCTAAAGCAGGAAATGAAAAGAGATAAAAATATAATTCTAATGGGGGAGGATGTTGGAGAGGATGGGGGAGTATTTAGGGTTACTGATGGATTGTATAAATTATATGGAAATGATAGGGTGCTTGATACGCCCTTAACCGAGCAGGGAATAATTGGAACTGCTATTGGTATGTCTATAGTTGGACTGAAACCAATTTGTGAAATACAATTTGAGGGTTTTATTTATACCGCGGTTGATCAAATAATAAATCACTTGGCTAGAATAAGAAATAGAACGAGAGGAAAATTTAATTGTCCAATTGTTATAAGATGCCCAATAGGCGGAGGAATTAAAGCACTTGAGCATCATTCTGATTCTCCTGAAAGTCTTTTTATTCATATGCCTGGAATAAAAGTTATATTGCCTTCAACACCTTATGATGCCAAAGGATTACTAATTGCTGCTATAAGAGACCCCGATCCAGTAATATTTTTTGAACCTAAGAAAATTTACAGAGCTATTAAAGAGGAAGTTCCAGAAGAAGATTATATTGTAGAGATTGGAAAGGCTAAAATAAGAAAAGAAGGAAAGGATGTAACTCTTATTACTTATGGTTCTTCTGTAAAAACAGCAATGGAAGCAGTTGAACATATGTCTGGAATTGATGTTGAGGTAATTGATTTAAGAACACTGTCGCCTCTAGATGATAAGACGATAATTGAATCTGTGAAAAAAACAGGGAAAGTTGTTATTGTTCATGAAGCTGTTAAGACTTTAGGACTAGCGGCTGAAATAATTGCAAGAATAAATGAAAAGGCATTTTATAGTTTAGAAGCACCAATTGAAAGAGTAACTGCTCCGGATATAATTGTTCCATTGCCAAAAAACGAGGATAAGTATATGATTAATCAGCAGAAGATTATTAATGCTGTGAATAGGGTTATAGAGAATTCAAAAAAGTAGAACTTGAATTCTCTAATTGGACAATTCAAAAAAACAAGATTGAATTGTCCATAGGAGTAATGCGAAGAAATGATGAAAAATGTAAAAAAGACAAATAAACATAAAAGAAATGTTATATATCTGCTTATCTTATTATCGATAGTTGCAATATTAATTTTGATTGGTATTTGGAATACATTTAGAGGTGACGGAAAAGTCTCGCTTTCTGCTGAAAAAATAACCCATACAAATTCTTTTTCATATCAAGATCAAGATAATGGAGAAATTAAAAAAATAAATGAAGGAGATTACCAGGTAAAAAAGACTTCCAAATATTATATTTTAATTAATAAAAATAAACTTTATGTTTTCTCTAATGAAGGTAAATATATGTGGTCTAGAGTAGAAATGGCTGAAAAAATATCAATTGAAACCATTAATGATTTAAATAATGATGGATATGAAGAAATAGTTGTTGCACCTAAAAAGAGTTCAATTCCTATTACAAAAGTTGTAGATGGAAAAACTGGAAATTTGATAAGTTCAATAACTACATACAAAGAAACATATAAAAATAATATCCCAACATCGAATGAAGTAATATTGAAGAATGGTGGTGAAGTTTTTATATTTAATTTAGATGGAGGTTATAAATTAAATGGAATTAATTTTGAAAAGATTCTTGAAACTGAATCATTGATAATTGATGCAAAAAAGATGGGAGAAAATTTAATTGTTGCAGATTTATTCAATATCTACTCTTTTAATTCTGATTATAGTAAGATAAACACTTATCCAATTGTAAATAGTGATTTTTATATTGGTAAAAATTATATATATGTTAGACAGGATGAATATATTAATCGTCAAATGATTAATTATTTATCAATATTTGATAAAAATCTTAATTTAGTCAATAAATTTGAGTTTAATAATAAGATAATAGATATATTCTCTGATGACCTAGTTTTTTTGGATAATAATAACTCAGTTTATTTGGTGAACTCTAATGGATTAAAAGAATCAAAAGTTTTTGATGTCAATCCTACTGATTTTGAATACCAGGTTATAAATGATAATTTTATTTTCAAACAGGACAACGTCATTAGAAAAATCAAGGATGGGGTGGCAGTTACTATTTATAAAATTCCTTCTGAGTTTTTACTGAAGAAATTTATGGTTGTTGATGAGTCTAATATAGCAACTATAGATGAAGAATCAAAAAAATTAAATATATTAAACGGAGTCAGCAGTATTTTTGAATTTAATTTTGGAGGCAAAGAATTAACTTATGATCAAGGAAGTTCTGACTTCTCAATATGGAATGAATACCCGTTCTTCTATAAATATAAAGATTACAAAGGAGATTTAAAACAATTAATAAATAATAAAAAATTTGAGGTAATAGGTATTGAAAATATTGAAGATATTAATAATGATGGAGAAGATGAATTTATTCTTAAATTAGGTGAAAAGAATAATTATGGAATAAATGCAATAATCTTATTTTATCCAAAATTAGGTACAGGCAAGAAAATTACATTTATTCCTAGTGTTGGAGAGAAATTAGTGGTTATTAACGAAACTACAACAAAAATTAATGAAACAAATAAAAATCTTAAAATAAAAAAACAAGAAGTGGATTCTCTAAATAAAGACTTAAGTGATTATCAGGAAGAATTACAAATAGAGGATAATGTAACAAGACAAAACTTCATTATTCAAGAAATGAATAAGATTAACAATAAAATTAGTTCTTTACAAACTGAGATTTATAAACTAGAAAATGAAAAAATTGATTTAGATAATCAAAAATCTAATATAGAATCTCCAGATTTAGTGAATCAAAAGAAAATAAGAAAATTTAGTTTTGACAAAGACGGTTTATTAATAATATTGTCTAATGGGGAAACATATAAGATAAAATACTCTCCCTATGAAGAAAGCAAATTAGAATTAAATTCTTACAATCAAGAATATGCGGGCGATATTAATAATGACGGAATCACTGATTTAATAGGGTTAAAACAAGACTCTATAGATTTGCTAGATGGGAAAACACTTGAACCGATGTGGTCAAAAAATATTGCTGGTATTATAGATTTCTGGAGAATTGATAATGCATTAATATTACAGACTTCCCTTGGAATAATAAGTTTAAGACTTAGTGATGGGATGGAATTAGAAAGAAGAGACTTTGATTCGAACAATTTTCCTGGATTTATGACAAAAAATAAAAAAGCGGCGATATTTAGCAATCATTATGGTGTGCAGATATTTGGTGAAAAATATTATGATTTAAAAATAGAAAACTTAGGAATATCTTATGGAACAAACATGGATAATTTTAATGCTTTATACGACTGCAATAAAGATGGTAACGATGAAGTTGTATTTGGAGTAAATAATAAGTATTCTGAAAATGCAAATAAAATAATTTTATATTGTATAGATCCAAGAATTGGGCAGAAGACAAAAGAAATTGTTGTAATTGATAGCGAACGTCAAATTGCTAATTATGGTAAATTTGGTAATATCTTTGGTAATTCAATGGGGGGATTAAATAATTATGATTATGTTTATTCTGAAAGCAATAGTTTAATACCTTTGAAAAAAACAACAAATTCATTAATTTTAGAATTTGGATCTAATGATAATCCGGCTAGTTATTCTTTAGAATCTTATTCAATTATAGATTCTTTTGGATTATTAACAAGCTTAATATTAGATGCTGAGAATAAGGTTAAATATGTTAACTTTGGAAATAGATTGAGAATAAGAAGTGGAAAAATCTTTAATTCATTTGGAAAAGAAATACCTATTAATGATAATAGAGATCTTAATATGAATAGAGAATCTGATGGTTTTACAATAAGTGGCGGAAATAATAAATTTATTTTTATAAATGATAAACTTGTTACCTACTCTGATAAAAATGAAGATTTTGTAGGAACACTAGATGAAAAGAACCCAATATATTTATTATCTTCGATGCCTGAATATGAGATATTTGAAATTTACTTTAGCCAAGAAAATCTAAGAAAGAGAATGTCCCCAATACCAATATTAATTATTTTACTTGAAATATCATTGCTAGTTATATGGATAATCTTAAAATTAAAATGGAAGAAGAAAGAATAATAACTATTAGAAATTTGAGTAAGCAATTTAAAAATAAAGGAATTGTAGCTAAAGCAGTAGATGACATTAGTTTAGATATCTTAAAAGGAAAGATATATGGTTTTGTGGGGCATAATGGCTCTGGAAAGACAACCACAATTAAGATGATTCTTGGTTTAATTAGACCAAGCTCTGGAGAAATTAAAGTTAATTGGGAAGGCAATGTTAAGAACTATGGTCTAGGATACGTACCTGAAAGAGCCGTTATTTACGATGATATGTATCCACTAGAATATTTAATTTATATTGGAGAATTAAGTGGTCTTGATAAAAGTACATCTAGAAAAAATGCCGAAGATTATATAAAAATATTTGGTTTAGAAACAGCTAAAAATAAGAAGATAAAAACATTTAGTTCTGGAATGAAACAAAAAATACTCATTTCTCAAGCATTGTTACATAGTCCATCTTTAATGATTCTTGATGAACCTACAACGGCTCTCGACCCAGTAGAGCAAAAGAAACTACTTGATATTTTAGGAAAATTATCAAAAGAAAATGGTTCAACGATAATTATGAGTAGTCATCATTTACAAGAATTAGAAATGATTGCAGATCATGTATTCTTATTTGAAAATGGGAAGATTGTGCTTGACTCTGATATAAAAGACATGAAAAAATCAATTAAGGGACAAATTGAAATAAAGACCACAAACCCAGAAAAAGTATTAAATATCCTTAGAAAAGAATTGAATATAAGAGATATAATTCTTTCTGGAGATAAGATAATAATTAATGATGATCGTCTTAGTTCTTCTTCATTTAAAAATACGATAATTAAAAAAATTATGGACTTTGGGGAAGATGTACTTTCAATTTCATCTTCATCGAAATCGTTTTACGATTCAGTAATGGAGAAATTAAAAAAATGAGAAATATATTATTAATATCAAAAAAAGAACTTAGCAGACATCTAGGAATATTTAGGAATGTGATTTACATTTCTCTTATAGTCTTGGTAGCTACATCGATATTATTTTTTTCATTATCTGCGGTTAATGGATATCAGGATGTAAATGCTTATATGTCGGGTCTAATTATTACTTTAGGTTTTTATTGGATTGCAGGCGTACCATTTTTGATATATATGGGCTCACTCACTATTGGAACGGTTTCAAATGAGTTTAGAAAAGGAACAATTTTATTAATTTTAACAAGACCTGTAAAGAGAATTGAATTTTTCTTAGGAAAATTTTTGGGCTTATTTATTTATGGAAGTATATTAAACATAACAATTATCTTATTTGTTACTTCACTTACAAGTTTAATGCTTAGACTGCCGAGTTCTATTGTGATTTCTGCTTATTATGCCTCGTTTTCATTTATTATTTACAGCTGCGTGGTTTGTGCATTTATTATTTGTTTTGGATTAATTCTTTCTGTTATTGTGAAAAGTTCAAGAATATCTATGGTAATACTCTTTGTTTTTATTTTATCTCTGCTTTTCTTACCTTTGTTTCTAAAACAAATCTCTCCAGAATATCAAAATAAATATCCGGATGTGGCATTCTTATTTGGGTCTACAAATATTGGAATATCTGAAATTTTAGGAATAAATATACATCCTTCTGTAACAACTGGGTTATCTCATTTTTCAGGAATATATAAAGATAATCCATCGTATAAAAGCCGGCATTATAATTATCAAAATATAATTTATCCTGAGTATATATTAAAAAAGCCACTTAAAATATTGAACATCCCTTTTTATTTATCTGTAATTCTAATGTTAATACTTATCTTAATTATATTCGTATTCTCATTTTTTATATTTAAGAGGAAAGAGTTTTATTGAGAGTCAAAAAAGTAACATTTAAATAGTAATATCATTTGATATTATAATATTCGAAAATGGAAACTCTATTAAAGAAGAAGGAAAGTTATTTTGAAAGCAATGAGATAGCGAGGTCTCCAACTCTTCAAACTGTATTAATGGTAGAGAAGTATATCAAAGACAATTCTGGAGAATATAAAAAAACAGAACTATTTAATAAATTACCAAAAAAAGTAATGTGGCAGACTTTTCAAGTAATAATGGAATATTTGGAGAGCAATTTAAAAATTGTATATGACGTTGAAGGATATGTAGTTTATATTTGGAATCCTCAATTCGCAGCCAAATATAATGACAGACATGATTTAACATGGAAGGGATAGTAAAATTTGTGGATGAAAGTTTGAAGAAAGCATTTGAAAATTTAAAAGATATTGATTTGGATTTATATGAACAAATTGATAAGGCTACGGATGAAATTAAAAATAATGTCTTCTGTGGTAGAAATGTCAAAAAAAAATTAATCCCAAAAGAATTAATTCAAAAATATGGCCTCGATAATTTATGGATTTATAATTTAAGAAGCGGATGGAGGTTGATTTATTCTGTATCTTCACCAGATAAAATTCAAATTTTTGCGATAGTCCTTGATTGGATGAACCATAAAGATTACGAGAGGCTATTTAAATTTTAGATTTATAGAAAGATATGAAAAAAGCAATTGTTTTATGTTCTGGCGGAATGGATAGCGTTATTACGGCACATTATGTTAGAAAGAGGCTAAAATATGATAAAATAACACTTTTGTTTTTTAATTATGGGCAGAAAAGTCTGAATTCTGAGAGGAAGAGTGTTTTGAAAAGTGCTAGAGAATTGAAAGCTGATTTTAAAAAAATAAAATTGCCTGAATTAAAAAAATTATCTACATCTTTAATAAATATAAATGGAGAAATTAAAAAATTAAACAAAGAAGATTTGAAAAATACGAAAAAGGAAAGCGAGAAATGGTACGTGCCTTGCAGAAATTTAATATTTCTGAGCTACGCTCTTGCTCTTGGAGAAAAAGATTTTGTAAATGGAAGGAAGAGAAACGATATCTTTGTTGGATTTAAAAATGAAGGAAAGGAAAGTTTTTCGGATACTACGGGAAAATTTGTTGAACTAGTAAATAAAATAAGCCACAGAGGAAGCGAAGGAAAATGCAGAATTTATGCTCCTCTTATTAAGAAAGATAAGGAAGATATTGTAAAATTGGGAATGAAACTAGGAGTAAAACTGCAAGATACATTTAGCTGTTATATTGGAAATAAGAAACATTGCGGAAAATGTTTAGCATGTATGTTACGCAAGGAAGGATTTTATTGGGCTAATGAGTTGGATGAAACTGAATATAAGATCAATTAGGAAATATTATAAAGACTGAAAGTATAATTTTATTATGGATAAAGAAACAGAATTAAATCTCAATAAAATTGTTGACAAGATATCTAAAAATAAGAAAGTAAAAGCTATATTTCTATTTGGAAGTCAAGTAAATGGAAGAGCGAGAGAAGACTCTGATGTTGATATTGCAGTGCTAACTAAAGAAATAAATATTGATGAAGAATGGAAAATATCTGGAATTGGAAATGAAAAATTTGAAATTCATATCTTCAATAGATTGCCTTTAGTAATTCAATTTAGAGTTATAAAAGATGGCAAACTTCTTTTTGTTAAGGATGAGAGATATTTACATGATGTTTGGAGATATGTAGTTAGCAGATATTTAGATTTTCAACCATTTATTGATAGATTCTATCAGAGGGTAATTGAAAATGTTTGATAAACAGAGAATTGGAATGATGATCGATAATATTGAGGAGTATAATAAAGATCTAGAAAAGTATAAGATTAAAACAAAAAACGATCTTAATGATAAAAAAACTTTTTATGCATCTTCAATGATAGTGTTTTCAATTTTGAATAGGGTAATTGATTTAGGAAATGAAATTATATTAAATGATCATTTGGGATCTCCAAGCACATATGAAGATGTTATGCCAAAATTAGTTAAGGGTGAAATAATGAATGATAAAGAAGCAAAAGAATTAAATAAATTAATTAAAAAAAGAAATATTTTTGCACATTTCTATGGGGAGATTAATAGAGAAGACTTATATAATATAATAAATAAATTAAATTTAGTTGATAATTTTATCAAAAAAATAAAAAAAAGAATGATGATTAAACAAGGAGAGGATGAAGATGCCATTTGAGTTTAAATTTCCTGATGTGGGGGAAGGAATACAGGAAGGGGAAATTGTTAAGTGGTTAGTAAAAGAAGGAGATGAACTCAAAGCCGATCAGACTATGGTACAAATTGAAACTGACAAGGCAGTTGTTGATATACCTTCTCCAAGAAACGGAATTCTATTAAAAATTAATTACAAAGAAGGAGAAAAAGTTAAAGTTGGTGCAGTTTTAGTTGTTATTGGAGATAAAGGCGAAAAGGTAAAGAGTGAAGGAAAAACAGAAGAGAAAAAAGTTGAGAAGAAAAAGAATGATGAAAAAGCTCCTAAAAAGGGACAGAGTGTTGTTGGACAACTTGAAGAAGCACCTGATGAAGATGAAGAAGTTGAAGAAAAAAAACATTCAGATGTTATGACGGGGGAAAAACAAACTGCAAAAGTGCTTGCGTCTCCTGCTATAAGAAAAATTGCTTCTGAGAATAAAATTGATTTGACTGAAATTAAAGGAAGCGGAGAAGGCGGAAAAATTCTTAAGAGTGATATTGACAAGTTTATTTCAAAAAATGTTGAGGAAAAACCTGAAATTCCTCAGCAAACTATAACTGTTAAAAAGAAATATGATGATTTTGGATATTTGGAGAGAGTGCCTTTAAAAGGAATAAGAAAAACTATAGCTGAACATATGTCTATCGCATGGGAAGAAGCGCCACAGGTAACTAGTATGGAAGATATTGATGTAAGCGAATTATGGAAAATGAGGGAAAAAGAAAAGAGAACGGCAGAAAAATTAGGAATTAAATTAACGTTTTTACCTTTAATCGTTAAAGCGACTATTGCAGCACTAAAAGAAAATCCCATTTTGAATTCAATGATTGAGGGAGATGAGATCTTAATTAAAAAATATTTTAACATTGGAATTGCAACAGAGACAGAAGTTGGACTGATGGTCCCTGTAGTTAAAATTGCACAGAATAAAAGTATTTTAGAAATTGCAAAAGAGATTACAGAATTGTCTGAGAAAGCAAAAAATAGAACGATAGATATTATGGATTTGAAAGGTGGAACGTTTACCATAACAAATTATGGAAGTGTTGGAGGAATGTATGGAACTCCAATTATAAATTATCCTGAAGCAGCTATTTTAGGACTAGGGAGAATTTTTGATAGAGTAGTTATGGATGAAAAAGGAAAACTGCGAAATGTAAAGATATTGCCTGTTTCACTTACCTTTGACCATAGAATCGCTGATGGCGGACAGGCAGCTCGTTTTCTTGAATCATTAAAAATGTTTTTAGAAGATCCTGAACATTTGATGTTAGAATTGAAATAAGAAATAATTTACTTCTTCTTAGTAAGATAATTTTCTAGAGCTTTACTTGTTCTTTCTTTACCTTCATCTGTTATTCTTTCAATTTCTTTAGCATTGTTTGTAGCTTTTTCCCTATTTTCTCTTATTCTTTGATAAGATTGTTCTTGGAATGTTGCTATTGCATCAACAAGTTTCTTATGAGAATCTGCACTAATTGTTGCACCATATGCTGTATCAATTGCAGCTTCTTTCAATTTGGTTCCTGTTCTTGCGAATTGCTCTATCCCTTCATTTATTCCTTTTTTCATCGATTCTACTACCTGTGTTTGCTCATGTAAACCTGCTTGAGAAACATAATTAACGGCTAAAGCTGTTAAAAGATGTTCATTGGTACCGAAAAAAGTAATTCCTAAAAGATAAACTGCTTCTTTTGAATTATGGGTTTGCCTTAAGTTAGCCATTAACCCTTCGCCTACATTATAACCAATCTTTAAATTCTCAGCAACATTTTTTATTAATTGATATCTTCTATCTTCTTCATTTAATTTAATTTCTAATTGATCTCTTTGTAATTGTAATGTTGATTTTTCTGATTCCTTAGTTCCTTTATAGTCTGTTACCTTACTAGCTGCACCTATAAATAAATCCTTTGCCGTAGTTAGATTTGCTTCTTGAATTTCCAATACTTCATAAGCCATGACTTCTGCTCCCTTCATCGCTAATCTGAAGTGTGTATATGCCTTCATTATTTCTTTTTCACTGTCTAACTGTTCTTTTGTTCTTCTGGAAACATCAAGATAAATATCTCGAATATTTGTAAATCGAGCAGGAATGGTGCCTCGTGTAACATTCATCCAGATATTCGCTGCTTTTTCTGCCCAATCTAATTTATTATCCTCTCGCTGTTTTTCAAGAGCCTCATAATCCACTTTAATAGAAGTAAAATCATCTGTTACTGTTTGGTATCCATTTGAAACTTTCATTTCCTTAATCTTGTCTCTTGCTAATTCATTAAAACTACTTTCATATTGAACAACTCTTGCAATTGCAGTAACTCTTGACTGGTCTACTGAAACAAGTTGTTCTAAAACATTAGCTAACTCTGATCCTTCAGTTTTTTTCTGAAGAATTCCAAACTTATCAAGAACTTCTACTGCACTATCAAGATATTTTTGTATTCCTGTTTCCATTTTACTTTTTCTTATTTTGCTGCGTTTATAAATCTTTCTGATTTGTAGTAATTATATAATGGTCTCATATAACAAAGTTTATATATAGAGTTTAAGAAAAAATGTTATGGCTGAACCTAAATCAGAAGTTGAGAAAAGAAAATCTGAACAGTTTAAAGAATTTATGAGTATGATGGATGTTGTCGATATCACTCGAAGAAAAGATAAAGCAGTAAAAGAACAACTTACTTTTGATGAACAAAAAAAAGAAATCAAAGACCAATTAAGAAAGACATACAGTGGAATGGGTACTGAAGTTAGTGATTCTCAATTAGACAGAGCAGTTGAAGATCATTATTCAAAAAAATGGGAATTTAAACCTGGAAAAGAAAATTTTGGAACTACACTATTAAGGGGATATGTTAATAGAGGATGGATTGCGACAAGAATTTTACTACCTGTTGCTTTTTTAACAGGATTAAGTTTAGGAGGCTGGAAGACGTTAGGTGCAGTAGAAAGAGCGCGATTGAAAGAATTAGAAACAAATGCAGAGAGTGTTGTGGAAAGTGCATATGCAACAAGAAAAGATTTAGAAACTCAAATTAAAGAAACTATGAATTCTCACTATGTTGCTCAACTTAATGATCATGAAAAAGGAGACTTTTCCAATAAAACCGGCTCTGCAACTTCATATCTTAATCAGACTGATGATTTCTTTATTGGATTTTCAATCAATGGTGAAGCTGATAATATGGTTACACCAGAAAATTTTGCGTTCGTTGGAGAGAAATACTCTAACGTAGATTCTTCGTTTAGGAACGCAAGGGGAAATCTGGAATCTGCTAGAACAATATTGCAAACCCAAGAAGAAATTGTTCTTTTAACAAAAAGTTTAGAAGATCTTACTGCACAAGTGAAAGCAACAAATCCTCCTCAACTTCTTAAAGATAAGGCAAGTGAATTTTACCAAAATGGAATGGATGGCATTAAAAATAGACAACTCTCAAGCGCAAAAAATGCAAAATCAAATTTATCTCAAATATTAACGGATGCAAGAGATTTTGGAAATCTCAAAAATGATTATATGCGTCTGTATAGCTCTGCACAAGGAATTGCAATAGAACCTGCTGCGAAAGAACAACTAGATGGATTAAACAAAAATGCTGAAGGATATATTGGGCTTGCTGATGTTGGCAACTTAAGAAAATCAGTTGAACTACTCAAAGACTTAAATGAAACTCTTAATCAAGAATATAAAATAGAAGTAGTTAATGCTCCAGGAATAAGAAGTGGACTGTGGAGAAAGAGTAATGATAATCCTCCTAGAAATAGTAATGATGAAGACCCTCAAGGAAAAACATATTACCTTGTGGTTAGTGCGATAGATAAAAATGGAAGGGAAATTCCAATTGAATTAAGAAATATAGAAAATGGCAGATTAGATACAGTAACTATGTGGGGGGAGAGAGTGCCTTTTGAAGTTTATTTGAGAGTAAAAAAAGATAAATTAGATAATGGCTTAGTCGATGATAGAGAGAATAAGTATATTGCTGAAAAGAAAAAAGGATATTTAAGTACGGTTCCCCTAATACAGGATACGAGTGGAAGAATACTGCAGAGAACAGGACAGCTTACTCGAGAAGAAAATAACTGGAGGAGACAATAATGACAAGCGGAAAACAAGTTTATAAGAATCTAAAAGCAAAGGTTGAAGAAGTTGAGAACGAAAATACTACTCTAAGTGCAAAAATTCGAAATAAACAAGCAGCTATAAGAAAATATTCTGAAGAACAAGAAAACTGCTACGCGGAATTATCTACTTTTTATCTGCCTGCAATTGATGCTGAAAATGTAAAAAACACATTGCATGAAGTAAGGGGGGAAGTACAAAGAATATTTGACAGAAAAAATCAAAGAAGAAAACAACTTGATGATCTTATGCTTGACTCTGACAATATGAGAAATAAAACTAGAAATAAGCTTGATGAAACTACTGCTGAACTTGAGGATGTTGTAAAAAAGAGAAACAAAATACAAAAACAAATAAGTGATGAACTCAGTCAAGATAATATTTATCAAACAATAAAGAATGAAGCCGACCAAGCTCAAGAAAGACTAAATCAAAATAAAAAACGCTCTGAAATCTTTGATAAAGATGCACAGGAAAAACTTGCAGTTTACGAATCAAATGGATTATTTATGTATTTAGTGAGGAGAAAATTTGGAACTAGTGAACAAGTCGGAAATAAATTAACAAGAATGCTTGACTCAAAGGTTGCAGAGAGGGTTAACTTTGGAGAAAACGTGAAAAGTTACAGTTTTCTAAAAGAAATGCCTAAAATGATTAAGGATGAAGTTGATAGACAACAATCTTCTGTAGATGAATTGGTAAATAAATTGGATTCGGTTGAAAAAAAAGCAGCCGATAAATATGGATTACCTTCTGTAATTGAAGAAGGAACCATTTTAGCTAAGACTAGATCAGATATATCACAAACTATTGAACAGATAGATACCGCCTATAAGAAACTTGAAAGCGAGAGAAATGAAGTAGATAATGCAAAAGGACAGTATCATGTTGAAGCCCTAGATAAATTAAAAAGATACTTAAAAGGAGAATCTATCGAAGAATTAAAGGCAAAAGCGAGAGCAACTCCTAATGCAAGGGATGATGGAATTGTTGATAGAATAGCTTATTTGTCTGCAGAGATGAAAAATGAAAAGAATGCAATTAAGGATTTAGAAACTCAACAAAAAGAAGTTGGAACTAAACTGAGCGGACTTAAAGATATTGAAAGAACATTCAGAAATAAAGATTACGAATCAGAGAGATCTGTGTTTAAGAGTAGTTTTGATATGGATGATTTGCTTACTGGATATATGTTAGGAAGATATTCTACATCGGACGTTTCTTCTAGTATGCAACGAGACCATCATTTTAAACCTGTAGAGACGTATTCTTCTTACACGCCCAGTTATACTCCTTCAAGCCATGGCTCTAGCGGATGGGGAGGTAGCAGCCATAGTAGTGTCGGCGGCTTTGGTGGCGGAGGCCATTCTACTGGTGGCGGATTCTAAATAAATTTTCTGTTTAAATTGTAGGAAAACAAAACGGTTAAAAAGGCACTAAATATGGATTTTTTATGATTGATGATGAAGACTTTTTTGATGGAATGGAAATAAAACCAGAAAAACCTCAGGATTCAATAGAAATAAACATAATTGATCCAAATGAGGTTACTTCTGAATTATTGGATAGAATGAATATTGATATTGGAATGAGGTCATTAATAAGGGATTTGTTAATCCACGGATATAATACAGGATATAGTTGCGAAGGACATGGAGTATATGCTCCATATGTTGCATTTAAAAAAGGAACTGGAGATGGAACATTTGAAAAAAATGCAGGCGAATTTGGTTTAGAATTAAGAAGACCAGGCCCTTGTTGTTTATCTATTAATGATAATTTTTGTTCTTTATGTGATTCCAGCATAGATTATGTAGTTTATAGAGGAGAAAAGGATAAGCCAATTAGTTTAATACGTGGTCAATTATAAAAATCAGCATTGTTGTATGATTGCAACAATACCGATGATGGTGAAAAATCTCTAATTTTGAGGTATAGACGGTAAAAAAATAATAATACAACACATCATAAAAATCAAAAACCTTATAATAAATAGTTTGCTTGAAAAATCATGAAAATATACATAGCTGGAAAGATAAGAAGTGAAAATGAAAGAGAATTTCTTGAAGAAATTGATAAACTCTGTAGAAAACTAGGATTTGACACTTTCTTGCCACATAGAGACGTTGGGCTTGCAAAGGGGATTAGAGATGTTAAGAAAATTTTTGAAGGAGATATTGCTCAAGGATTTAAAGATGTTGAACTTGTAGTTGCAGTGCTTGATGGCCTACATGTTGGAGCGGGAACTGCATGGGAACTGGGTTACGCTTATGCTAAAGGGATTAAAGCAATTGGAATAAAAACTGATGAAAGCGTTGAAGATGGACTTGAATATTTAAGTGCAATATTAATTGGTAGCATGGAGATTGTTAGTTCGATGGATGAATTGGAAAAAGAATTAAAAAAATTAAAAATTCGTAAACTATAAAAAGGTATTTTAATAATGTAAATAAGAAAAGATGGGTGAAAAATGATTAGGTGGGAAGTACTCGTTACGTCAATTGTTGCCGTTATTTATATTTTTCTTGCGCTGTGGTATTTGAAAACTAGAAATAAAGGCTCTAAAAAAATGCAGGAAGTTAGCAACATAATAAAAAGAGGAAGCAAAATATTTTTAATAAGAGAACATAAATTTATGGGTGTGGTAATTCTGATAATTGCTACAATAATATTTATTTTTGACAGAACACTAGGAACTTTTTTTATTGTTGGTGCGGTACTTTCTTCTTTTTCAAGCATCGTTGGGATGTCAATAGCAACTAGTGCAAATGTAAAAGTTACTGCTTCGAAAAATATTCAGAGCGGGATGAGAATTGCATTTATGTCTGGTTTGATTATAAGCACGATTACTACTATAATTGGTCTTGTTGGGATATATGCAATGTATTCTATGACAGATAATGTTCAGGTGCTTTATGGATTTGGATTTGGTGCAGCACTAGTTGCATTGTTTTTAAGAGTTGGAGGGGGAATATATACTAAGTCTGCTGATGTATCTGCAGATCTAGTTGGGAAGATAGAAACTAATTTGCCTGAAGATGATGCCAGAAACCCGGCAGTCATTGCAGATTTAGTTGGGGATAATGTGGGGGACGTTGCGGGAATGTCTACAGATTTATTTGAGAGTTATGTAGATTGCATTATAGCTGCGATGGTTATTGCAATTGCAATTTCAAGAGATGCCTTTGTACCATTGCAATTAGCTTCAATGGGAATTGTTGCTTCAATTGCATCATTAATTGTTGTAAGAGGCAAGAAAGTTTATCTTGCATTACTTAATACTTTAATAGTGTCATCATTGTTTGTTGCTATAGGTACTTTTTTCTTACTTAGAGAGTATTTTACAATTGTAGTTTTGGGACTTTTGGCTGGAGTTATAATTGGAATTAGTATACTTTATTACACTTCTTCTGAAAGAGGACCGACTAGAAAGATATCTCAAGCTACAAATCAAGGACCTGCTTTAACTGTCTTAAGAGGACTATCCAACGGAATGATTTCAACTGCAGTTCCTGTTGTTACAGTTGCCATTGCTATGATATTTAGTTTTAGATTAGATGGAATATTTGGAATTGCAATTGCATCTGTAAGTATGTTAAGTGTAATTGGAGTCACTCTTGCTTCAACTGCATTTGGTTCTATTTCAGATAATGCTGCAGGAATAAGCGAGATGTGCAAAATGAAAGATACTAGGAAAGTTACTGAAAGTTTGGATGAGGCAGGAAATACTGCAAATGCTATAGGAAAAGGAGTAACAATTGGTTCCGCTGCATTTACGACACTTGTTTTATTATATAGTTTTATACAAATTACAGGAGCTAAATCAATTGATTTGTTAATTACACAGAATTTAGCGATTCTTTTGATTGGGTGTACATTACCATTTATGTTTTCGTCTATCATTATAAATTCTGTTTCTTCTGCTGCGGAGAAAATTGTTGAGGAAGTTCGAAGGCAATTTAAGGGTGGAGATATACTTAAAGGTAAAAAGAAACCTAATTATGATAGAGTAATTGATATTGCTACAAAATATTCGGTAAGAAAAATGTTTTTACCATCATTTATTGCTGTAATTTCCACTGTAATAATCGGACTTGTATTTGGAGTGCAATCTTTAGCTAGTTTTATTATTGGAGTAACTTCATCTTCATTGTTATTATCAATATTCATGGCTAATGCAGGTGCGAGTATGGATAATGCTAAGAAATATATTGAAGAAGGAAATTATGGTGGAAAGGGGAGCGAGGCACATAAGGCGAGTGTAGTTGGAGATACGGTTGGAGATCCACTAAAAGATGCTGCAGGACCATCGCTAGATATATTGATTAAGTTGGTTGCGATTGTCTCGCTTTTGATGGCAATTACTATTGGGTAAAATTTTAATCAAAAGGCTTAATTTTTTTGATAAATTCTTCAGGATGGATTATTTTAATTCCTTCAAATTCTTTGATGTCTAAGAGATGTTTATCTTTTGTAATAATGTAATCGACTTCACCTTCTACGGCACATTCAATAATTTTATTATCATCTATATCTGCTTTGACAATATCAATTTTTCTTTTTGGTTCTATTAATGTTGATATGTCAAGAATTGGTTTTTTCGTAAACTCCCTACTTTAGTTCGTGAGAAAGAAAAAACAATTCTTGAGCATGCTCAAGAACCACTAACACGCTCCGGAATTTATTCCGAGAGTTCTTGACATCTTTGTAATTTGTTCAACTGTTCTTTTCATTTCTAGATTTTTGTCCTTAATTTTATCTTGATATATAGTAAATTATAACAAAAATAATTTCCTATGGAAATATAGTAATTTTAAACGAAGTAAATTCGTCTAAAATAAAATTTATGAGAAACTTGCTTTCGAATAAATTACTAAATGTGCATCTGCACCCTGCCCGAAGGGCATTATTTTAAATATCGTTATAATTTAATACTTCACTAAATTCTTCAATTATTTCTTTGGAAAGTGTTAATTCTACTTCTCCTTTTTCAACCATTTCTATAATCTTTAAAGAATCACCAGCCCAAAAAGTGGAAGAGACAAGAATATTTGTGTCCGTGGTGATTTTCATTTTCACTCCTTTTTTTGTTTCCTGTATCTATGTATAATATCTACAACTTCGTCTTCTCTTAAATCTGATTTTTTCGCTGATTCTCGGAGTGATTTAGTAATCTCATTGAAAGATTTATCATTGGATATTTTCTTAATAATCAATGTATTTCCTTCTAAAATAAATAATACCTTTTCTCCTTCAACTAACTCTAACTCCGACCTTATTTTGGAGGGTATTGCTATCTGTCCTCTAGAGCTTATTGTTCCTAGTTCGATTGTTCTGTTTGCCATTTTATGCACTTACAAGACATATCTTGTATTTAAACTTTTTGATTTGTTGTATCTGCTTACCTTTGCGAAGTTAAGCAGGGAATGTTAGCTATAAATTTGTTTATCTACGGACTTCAGAATACTAAGTTCTTACGATTTGTTTATTTATTTATCTTTGCCATTATTTCCTTAATTATCTTGCGTCTAACCTGTCTTCTTAATTTGTAAGTATTCGCCCATTTTGCATAAGCCTGCCAACCTTGCAAGAATTCTTTAAGTTTTCCTAGAGATATTTCATCTCTTTCAAACAATAAAATCTTATTTCTCATTTTTCTTATGTTTCTTTTTCTTAATAGTTTGAAATGATAAAAATTTCTGAAGCCAACAAAATCAACTCCGCTTGACAGTGAAATTATTCTCGATTTATCTTGATGAAGCTCCAAACTTAATTTTTCTTTTAGAAACTCGTTAATTTGATATTTCCAGTTATCCATATGTAGCAGTTCCATTAATATTTCCTTTAATTTTAGTAATATTGGTGCGTAAAATATAGATATTTTACGTAATAACAATGCGTAAAATTTAAATAGTCAATAATGCTTGAATAATGATGGATTTAACTAGGATATTAAGGGACCAAAGACAGGAACTAGATTATAGTTTAAAGAAAAAAAAGATAATTGAAAGAGAAGCTGAGGAAATATTTAAAAATTTTCTAAATTCTAAACTAATAAAAATTATTAGCGGCATTAGAAGATCTGGGAAATCAGTATTTATTTATCTGTTATTAAAAGATAAAAAATTTGCATATATGAATTTCGATGATGAAAGAATAATAAATGTTAATACAGATGATATTTTGTCTTCTTTTTATGAAATATATGGGAAAGATATTGAAAACATTTTTTTGGATGAAATTCAAAATTTGGACAATTGGCAATTATTTGTTAATAGATTACATAGATCAGGATTTAATATTTTTATAACGGGAAGCAATTCAAAACTTTTAAGCAAAGAACTAGCAACCCACCTCACAGGAAGGCATCTAACTATGGAGTTATTTCCATTTAGTTTTAGAGAATATCTCAGAGCAATGGAATTTAGAGAAAACAAAGATACTACAAAAGGTGAAAGCTTATTAAAAAGTGAATTAAAGAAGTATCTAGAAATTGGAGGTTTTCCAGAAATAGTTGTTGAAAGAGAAAATCCTGGAAATTACTTAAGAGAATTATATTCCAAGATTGTTGAAAGAGATATAATAAGCAGATATAAAATATCTTTTAAAAAAACATTCAAAGAGATTTCTTCTACTTTAATTAATAACCCTTCTAAACTTATAAGCTATAATAAAATTAAGAACAATTTTGGACTTGGAAGCGAACATACTGCAAAGAATTATATTTCCTATTTGGAAGAATCCTATTTAATATTTATATTGAACAGATTTTCATTTAAACCAGTTGAAATAGAAAAAAGTGAGAAAAAAATATATGTTATAGATACTGGACTAATTAATAATATGTCTTTCAAATTAAGCGATAATTATGGGAGCATATATGAAAATGCTGTGGCAATAGAATTAATGAGATTAAAATCGTTTAATAAAAACATGGAAATTTATTATTGGAAAAATATATTGCATGAAGAGGTTGATTTTGCAATAAAGGAAAAATCTAGAGTTAAAGAGCTAATTCAAGTTTGTTATGACTTAAACAATTTTGATACAAAAGAAAGAGAGTTGAGATCTTTAATAAAAGCAAGTGATGAATTAAAATGTGATAATCTTTTTATTATTACTGGAAACTATAAAAAGGAAGAAAAGATAAAAAATAAAATTATTAATTATATACCATTATATGAGTGGTTGTTGAAATCTCGATAAAGAGATTTCCTAAACCAACGCTGTCCCTACGAAAATCTCTGATCGCCAAATCGGACGACGCAGCAAGCTTGAATGGGGTATTAAACCCGATTTGGCAATAAAGAGAGTTCATAAATCTTAAACTTTTCCCAATTTGGGTACAGTTGAAATTAAGATTAAAATTTACAAAATCAAATTTATCCAAAACGCTTAAAAAGATATATTTTTATATATACCTTAGAATATAATCATTGAAGATTAAAGAGTGTGAAAGATGCAGTATGTAAAAAAAAAGTGGTTTAAGGAAGTTTATGTTCCAACTAAGGAAATGAAAGGGATGGCAGTTGCTAGTGAGGCGATGTATAAAAAAGCTGCAACTGAAGGAGTAAAATTCTGGGAAAGTATTGGAGATGGAATTGAATGGTTCAAAAAATGGGACAGTTTATATGAAGAGAATTTGCCAAACTATAAATGGTACTTGAATGGAAAATTAAATTTAAGCTATAATTGTATTGATAGACATTTGACGACTAAAAGCGATAAAGAAGCAATTATATTCGTACCTGAAGATTTTGAGGAACAGGAAGTAAGAATTACATATAAAGAATTATATGAAAAAGTGAATAAGTTAGCTAATTTTTTGAAAAGACAAGGGGTAAAGAAAGGAGATGTTGTTGGAATATACATGCCTTTAGTACCTGAGGCAATTTTTTCTATGCTTGCTTGTTGTAGGGTTGGAGCAATACATAGCGTTGTGTTCTCTGCATTTTCTTCTGATGCATTGAAGTCAAGATTAATAGATGGAGGAGCTAAGTTTCTGATTAGTGCTGATGGATATTATAGAAGAGGAAAGACTGAAATGCTACTAGATAAGGTTAAGGAAGCGATAAAAGGAACAAAAGTAAAAAAAGTATTGCTTAATCAAAGAATTATAAAGAAAAAATTATTTGGTAAATTTTTAGATTTTGAAAGAGTTGAAAGAGAAAGTACTGAATTTAAAGCTGTTGAAATGGACTCAGAAGATCCTTTGTTTATTTTGTATACTTCTGGAACAACTGGAAAACCTAAAGGAATCGTACATACAACTGGAGGATATACAGTGCAGGCAGCTTATACATCAAGAATTGTATTTAATTTACTTGAAGGAGATGTAATGTGGTGCACTGCGGACATTGGATGGATTACGGGGCACACTTATACGTGTTATGGGCCTTTACTAAATGGAATTACGATTGTAATATATGAAGGGGCTTTAGATTTTCCGGATTTAACAAGAGCGTGGCATATAATTGAAAATAATAATGTGAATGTGTTTTATACTGCACCTACTGCAATAAGAATGTTTAAAACAAAGGGTGAAGAAGATACAAAAGATTTTGAAATGGAAAGTTTAAGAGTGTTAGGGAGCGTGGGAGAGCCGATTGACGAAAGTACATGGAAATGGTATTTTGATAATGTTGGAAAAGGAAGGTGCCCTATTGTAGACACATGGTGGCAGACAGAGACTGGAGGGATAATGATAAGTTCTTTAGCAGGAGTTGGGCCATTTGTACCTGCATTCTCTACAAGACCTTTGCCTGGAGTAAATATTGGAGTTGTAAATGAGAAAAATGAAAGTGTAAAAGAAGGGGAAAACGGTTTTGTTACAATTGTTCCACCTTTGCCTCCAGGATGTTTAAGAGGGATATGGAAAGATGAAGCAAAATATAAAGAGAAATACTTTAGCAATGGAAATTATTATTTTGCTGGAGATGGAGCATATAAAGAAAATGGATTTATCAGAGTAACTGGAAGGGTGGACGATGTAATAAAAGTTGCAGGACATAGACTTTCTACTGGAGAAATAGAAGATGCAATTCATGGAGTGGTTGAGACAAGTGAAAATGCGGTTGTTTCTAAACCGGATGAACTAAGAGGAGAACTGCCTGTTGTTTTTGCAAAATTAAAAGTTGGAATGCAAGGGAGCGAGAAAATTAAAAATGAGATTATTAAAATGACTGTAAAGAAAATTGGACCTATAGCAAAACCTGCCGATATTTATTTCGTTAGTGATTTACCAAAGACGAGAAGCGGAAAAATAATGAGAAGAATACTAAAAGCTATTTTAAGAAATGAACCGATGGGAGATATAACAACGATAGTGAATCCAGAATGTGTTGAACAGATAAAGATTGTAATAAAGGGTGAAGAGAAGATGGATAAAGATAAAGTAGTAAGTGTTAGTTCAAATACTTCTCAAGTCGGAATGACTGAGAGTATGAATAAGGTTTAAAGGTTTTGTAGGAAAAAATTAATCTTGAATTTGTTTGGAATTTTAATTATTTTGTAATACATAAATTTAAATACTTTTGTGCATCATAAACTATATGATTAAGGAGATTCTTATAGCTCAAAAACAAGAATTAGAGAAGAGGCTTAAAGAGATTTATATAGAAAGAACTGCAAATTTAAAAAAATTAGAGGCTCCATTAATAAAAGTTGTTATTGGACCTAGAAGAGCGGGAAAATCTTTTTTTGCACTAAATTTTCTAAATAAAAAAGGAAATTTTGGATATGTAAATTTTGATGATGAAAAATTAATGGATATTGAAAATTATGATGCTATTTTAGAGGCTATGAACACTGTTTACAACGCGCCTAAATTTATTTTATTTGATGAAATTCAAAACTTGCCAAAATGGGAATTATTTATGAACAGATTACATAGGCAAAACTTAAATATAATCGTAACTGGTAGCAATTCTAAATTATTAAGTAATGAACTTGCAACACATTTAACAGGAAGACATTTTTTAATAACCATTTTTCCTTTTTCTTTTAAAGAGTATTTAGAACTAGAAAAAAAAGAGTTAACTTTGAATCAAATAAAAGAAAAGCTTTACAAATATCTAATTTATGGAGGTTATCCAGAACCTTTAATAAGAAATATAGATTATAAAGATTATTTGACATCTCTTCTTAGCTCAATTATATATAAAGATATTATAAAGAGATACAAGATAAGGTTTGCAGGAGGCATAGAAGACTTAACATATTATCTTATGTCAAATATTGCAAATGAGTATTCGTACAATAATCTAGCAAAGATGACAAAAATAAAAAGTGTTCATACAATTATTAAATATCTTGATTATCTTGAAGAAGCTTTTATTTTCTTTAGTTTGGGAAAATATTCGCATAAAGTTAAAGAGCAAATTACTTCAAATAAAAAAATTTATTGCATTGACAATGGGTTTATTCAGGCAAAAACATTTAAATTATCTCCCGACATGGGCAAATTGTATGAAAATGTAGTTGCATTGGAATTGAAGAAAAAAGAATTTAATAATGAGATAAAATTATTTTATTGGAAAAATCAACAACATGAAGAGGTTGATTTTGTAATTAAAGAAGGAATAAAAATAAAACAATTAATTCAAGTATGTTTTGATATTAAAAATTTAGAAACCAAAAATAGAGAGATACGGGCATTGATTAAAGCAGGAAAAGACCTAAAGTGCAATAATCTATGGATAATAACAGAAGATAAGGAAGGCAAAGAAAAAACAGAATGGTTTGGAGATAAAGCAACAATAAATTATATTCCGCTTTGGAAATGGCTTTTGGATTGATTTTGACTTTTGGAAATTATTAAAATTTAATGCCTTCGGATTACATGCTGGCGCATTGTTTGCAATTTATTCGAAAGTAATTTCTCATAAATTTTATTTTGTTTGGATTTACTTCAAGCAAAATAACTCTCTTTCCATAAACTTGCTTAAAGTTTATATACAAAAAATTAAACATAGAGAAAATATTATTCTTTCCTTTTAATATATTTGCTTAAAATATTAATAATGCTAGGTCGATTATTATTCGAAATTATTGAAAAATCTAATAAACCACTGTTTAACAAATTAGTTTTTTTAATAATGCTTATTCTTTTTCCACCGACTTTAAAATATTTTATGGCATTATAAGGAACATATAATTGGTTTGAAACTCTCTCTCCAGTGAATTCGCTCCACCCTCTTGTATAATCTTGATAAAAACCTAAAAACTTTGATCCTGCCATTTTTTTGTATATTGCTTTATTAGTTAAAGTAAATTCGAATTCTTTTTTAGAAAATCCCATTAATATAATTAAAATGATAAATAAAAATAAAGCAATGACTGAAGCAATACCTGCTGAATCATAAGAAGAATCTTTTTGCTGACTAGGAGAATGTGAATTAAATACAAAAAAGATTAGGTAAAATAGGAAAATGGTCAATAATATTAATAAGTTCCTCTTTGAGGTAAGTGGACCTCTATGCTTAACTGTCCAAGTCAAAAGAGGTTTTTCATCCATGTAAAAACAACGGCGGAGTCATTATAAACTTTATTGCATTTATGAAAGATAGAAAGGTAGGATGAATTATTAATTCACTGAACCTAATGAATGACCCCAGGAATAACAGGCGTTATTTAGAGCTAAACCTAAAGGTATAGCGACTAAAGTTGACCAAACACCTGGATCAAAATTGTCAAATCTGAATGGAATTAGTTGCCCTATTGCTCCTACAGCAGGAATTAGAGCCGTATAGCTAATTGCTTTTCTTAGAGTCTGATTGTCAACTATGGGAATTCCTTTGCTATCAAAATATCCTCTTAATGTAGCATAGGCCATTAGGGGAACTATACAAGCTGAGGCAATCCCTAACTTTTTTAAAAGACTAGAGGGTTTACTTCTATTTTCTTCGAGTTGCTGATGTAAATTTATATCTTCTTCCATTTTATTATATTGAGCCTTGTGAAATCCAAGATTCTTTCCTTTTATTCTTTTCCATTCTACAATATCTTTAGTCATTTCTCTTTAATTTCAAAAAGAGAAAGATTAAAAACAATTCTAGGGACTAAAATATCTTTAGCAATTCTATTTAAGAAACTATCTCCAGAAATTAATGAACAACCATCTTCTAAATCTGGAATTATATAATCTTTTCCTAAGTTTCCAACATAAAATGCATTCACTTTTCCCATAGATTCTTTTCTAGTATATTCGACTGCTCTTAGAGATTCTTTTTCAATTCTTTCTTTTAATTCTTTATAGGTTTCTTTTTCTGACAATGGCAAAATAAATCTTAATGGAGCATAGGCTTGAATAATTGTTGCATCAAGTCTTTCTTTTGTTATTAATTTCTGAGGCATCCAAACTCTGCTTATATAATAAAAATTTGGATTAGGTCCTTTGTGAGTTTTATCCCATTCGTTAATTTCTAATTCTATTTTCTTTGCCCAGTCTAGTTGAGTATATTTATCAATATCTGGAGTGATAAAATGATGTCCCGTTGAACAACCCTGAGAAATTAATTTTATAAGTCCTTCTAGTTTAACTTCATCCAAAACTTTTTGCATAGGTTTTCTTACCATATCATCATACATCATTGCTAATGTTGGCATTTTACTTACAAAAGATATCCCTGCCTTTCAATTGCTACTCTTAAATCCTGATTTTCTGGTAACCATCTAAAGTTATACTCCTCTGTTTCTGAAAGCTGGAAATGATCTGTTTCAACTAAATCATTAAGATGCGTCCTATTTATTTTACAATCCTTATCAGTTGTTAAGTTGTGCGCTGAAAGAAAACCTTCTTTAATATTTAGTTCTCTTGCGTAATAAGCGTTATTGTCTGACTTTAATCTTAAAATCATGCCGTCAAAAATATGTCTTTGGTATTCTACTGCCGTGATTTTTCTTTTTTTTGTCATTGCGTAAGTCCTTTATTTTCGGAGGGAAATTTTCCTATTAAGGGAAAGCAAAAATTATAGACTCCTTGAGTTCCTAATCCACTAACACAGTCCAAATCAAAAATTTCAAGAGCGAATACCCCATATTTATCTGAACTGTCCTTTTTAATAAGATGGACCCTCATGGCTGGGGTATTTTTTACTAAACTAAATACTTTCTCGACATAATTTTTTAATAAATTTTCATCATTGACAACAAAACGCCAAACTGGATTATTTAATACACCAGATTCAGAAAAATCTCGCCCACATAAATCATCCCCGCGGACGTAAATTGTATTTGGACCTCTATCTCCCGGGAGTAGCCAGGAAATTTCTTGAGAAGGCATTCTTTTAAATTCATCTTTAGTAATGGGTATAGATCCTTGTGAGTAATCTGACCTACTGTAACCTAGCTTATGCCTTTGCAACTGCGTAAAATTCTTTTCAGGAATATTTAATAAATAATCGGATCTAGGCAGTATTTTGAAAACAAAACTGTGGCCTACGTGGGCCAGTGCATCTCCCGTTGCATGCCTTCCCCACCAATTTACCCCTTCTTCTAAAACTCCTGGTTCAAATTCTAAGCGTTTCCGCATAATATCAGCTATACTAACCGGAACTCTTCCTTCTTCTAATAGGGACCTCATTGCCAAGTCATAATAATCATCAAATTCTTTGTACGTTGGTACTTTCATTTTGCCCCCTCATATTTTTCTTTAAGGACTTCTTCTCTAGAAGAATCTAAATAATTTGTCAGCTCAATTTTATTATTCATTTTCAATTACTCCAAACATATACCCTTCACTTGTATCTATGTGTCCGCTCGGAGGAGTTATATCCTTACCATCTATGTTTAAATTTCCATTAACTTCAAATCCATCATGTACGTCAGCACCAAAACCATGATTAGTAAAGCCAAGTGGATCGTTTGGTCCGCCAAATCTACGAGATCTTATCCCGACAATCTTAGTAACCGGTTCATTAATCGTTTCGAATTTTGCAACACAAATGCCTTGTTTATAGTCCCAGTCAGAAGACATGATTTTTAACATTTCTGCAGTTTCATTTTTTGCTCCCTCTAATAATCTTGCTAAACCTCCACTAGCGAACTCCTTTGCACTTCCAAAATTGCCTGTTCGAAAAGAATCATATGGCACAAAACCAAAGCCTTTCTCCCCTAAATATACTCCGTGGAACTTCTCGCATTTATCTAATAATTTCTTCAATTTTTCTTCTGTTAATTTATTATTCGGGTCATCTGGAACATTCGCATAAATCCCCTCAGAGGAAATAGTTATTAACCCTAAATGGAGCCAGCTTCCTCTGCCAAGTGAATGACCATTATATCCTCCTTTGTCGAGAATCTCAGGCTTTGTCTTATTTTTTAAATCATAAGAGGCCAGGTAAAGAGACTCTATTGTGGAGGGAGTTCTAAATTTAATTTGTTCTCCCCCGAGATTAGTGTGAATTTGACGCATTGATGCAACATTTTTAAAAAAAGAGCCAGGCCCAAATGCATTAATGCATCCACAATAATTATTAGCTCCTGAGATAAATCTAATAAATCCAGGCAATACTTCTTGCGTAGTTATTTTCATAGTCTCATTTTGACTTTCTTTTGTCATTTTCTTCTTCCTCCATGAAAAAACCGCTCTAACTGACTATTTAAGTATTATCTCCCCCTAGGTACGTTATAATAGGAAGATTTATAATTAGATATTTTGATTAGATGAGATGTTAGAGCAATCACTTGAGAGAATTGGATTGACCATAGGAGAAATAAAGGTGTACTTGTCGCTATTGGAGCTTGGATCTTCTTCTATAGGGGAGATCATAAAGACTTCTGGAGTTTCAGGATCAAAGACTTATGAAGTTTTAGATAGGCTGATTAAGAAAGGACTTGCCAGTCAGATTGTTAAAAACAATGTAAAATATTTTGAGGCAGCTAATCCTGAGAGAATACTTGATTACTTGAATGAAAAGAAAGAAATTATAGAAAAGGAAAAAGCAGATGTTGCGAAGATCATTCCGCAATTGATCCTAAAACAGAAAAGAACTAACAAAGGAGATGCGAGAATATTTTATGGTTGGGAAGGACTCAAGACTGCGAACGAAGATATTATCGGGACTTTGAAAAAAGGAGAAGAATGGTTAAGCATGGGACTTGCAGGACAACCTGAGTCCTGGGAAATTTATTTTAACAAAAGACAGAAAGTCAGGGCTGAAAAAGGAATTATTCATAAACATTTATTAAATGAAAAATATAAATCGCTGTATAAGCAGAGAAAGAAACTAGCTCATACTGAGTTTAGGTTTCTTCCTAAAGAGCTTGAGATGCCAACTAGCATAGAAATCTATAGAGATAAAGTGATAATTATGATAATCTTGGAAGAAAGCCCCATGGCAATACTCATGGAAAGCAAAGCGGTTGCTGAAAGTTTTAGGAAATATTTTTATGCTATGTGGAAAAATTCTTGAAATTCCATAAACTTTTTATACTGAGCTAACTAATTAAAATTATTAAATAAAAAGAGGTTATTCAATGGCTGCAAAAAAAACTAAGAAAAAAGGAAAACCGAAGAAAGGCAAGAAACACATGAGTGGTAAAGTCTGCACGGGTGCGAAAGATTGCCCATTCTGTTAAGTTTTTATTTTGTTTTTTTATTATTTCTCTTTGGATTTACGTATAGTATTCATAAACTCTGTTTAATTTTTATATGTCTAGAATTACATCGATATAGCTAGTTACTTTAGTGATAAAATAAAGAAAATGTAATTCTGGAGCATGATCAAGAACTACGAATACGCTAAGGGAATTTATTCCGAGAGTTCTTGACATTAAGGAAATAGTGAAACTAATTTTATGATTTAGTATTAATTCCTATATTGTCGTAAAATCCTTTGGTTTTTAATCTGGTACGAAATTCTTTAATTAAAATTAAATAATTAAAAAAATTTCTGAAAATAAGAGTATCTTAGTGTAATAAATACATATACTTGAAGATAATTATATTTAAATAGTGTTTATCATACAATTAGTTAGTGTATTAAATACACTAAAGGAGACAAAAAAATGCAAACAGAAAAAAAGGAAAGGGAACAAAGAACGATGCTTACTGATTTATATCAGTTAACAATGAATGCAGGGTATTTTGAAAATGAAAAGAATGATATGGCTACATTTGACTTGTTTATACGCGATCTTCCTAAAGATTGGGGTTTTTTCATAGCGAACGGGTTAGAAGATGCCGTAGATTATGCAACAAACATTAAATTTGAGGAAGAAGACATTGAATTCTTAAGAGAACAGAATATTTTTAATGAAAATTACTTAGAATCTCTAATAGACTTTAGATTTACGGGAGAGATATACGCTGTTAAAGAGGGAACACCAATTTCTGCAAACACTCCTATTCTAAGTGTTAGGGCACCAAGAATGGAAGCTCAATTGCTTGAAACTATTCTTCTTAATACCGTAAACTTTCAGACAATGATTGCTTCTAAAGCAAATAGAGTAGTACTAGCAGCAAAAGAAGCAAATGTTATAGATTTTGGTTTAAGGAGAGCACAAGGAAGAGACGCCGCACTAGAAGGAGCAAGAGCCGCATACATTGGAGGATGCATAGGAACAAGCGATGTTATGGCTGGGAAAAAATATAGCATTCCAATATTTGGAACACAAGCACATAGTTTTGTAATGAGTTTTCAAAGTGAAATTGAATCTTTTAGAGCATATGTAAAAACTTTCCCTAAAAATACAACATTATTGATTGATACTTATGACACAATAAATGGTGCGAAAAATGCAGTAATAGTTGGAAAAGAACTTGAAAAAAGCGGGGGAAGACTTGGAGGCGTTAGACTTGATTCTGGAAATCTCGCAGAATTATCTATAGAAGCAAGAAAGATATTAGATGACGGCGGGCTGAATTATGTAAAAATATTTGCAAGCAATGATCTGAATGAATATAAAATTTCTAAATTAAGAGAAAGAGATGCGAGAATTGATGGATATGGGGTTGGAACTGAATTAATAACTGCAAAACCAGTCGCTGCAATTCCAGGAGTTTACAAACTTGTAGAAGATGAGAACGGAGCTAAAATTAAATTAGCTGAAGGGAAGAAAAGTTATCCTGGAAGAAAACAAGTTTACAGAGTAGAACAAAATGGGCAGTATATTGAAGATATTCTTGCTTTAGAAGGAGAAAGAATTAATGGAATACCTCTATTAGAAAAAGTAGTTGAAAATGGAGAAAGAATAAGAGCAAGGAGAACTCTAAAGGAAATAAGAAAGTATTGCAAAGAAGAAGTTGCAAAGATGCCTCAATCAACTAAAGAAGTTTATTCTAAACAATATGAAATAAAAGAATCTAGAGGCTTAACTAATCTCATTTCTGAATTGACTGTTAAATATGGAGGCGGAAAAAAATGAAAGATGGAACAATATATGCCATTAAAGGTAAAACAAGAGTATTGAAAGCTAAAGGATATGAGGCAAGAATGGATACTCTAGGTTTTGCAACTGGGGAAAAGGAAGACATCCTGGAATTTTACCGAAATAATAGATATAACGAAATTGAACTAGAAGTTATAAAAGTTACAAACGTAAGAGGCAATTCAAGGATTGAAGATTTTCTAAAAAACCAAAAAGAAAAGGAGGCAAGGGTAGCATGAGAACAATACTATGGAATGTTGATACCCAATATGACTTTATGAGAGATTATGGAAGACTCTATGTTAGAGGAGCAGAGGAAATAGAAAACAAACTTGAAAGGTTTACTAAACTTGCTGAAAAATATAATATAATAGTTGTAAATACTGCAGATTGGCATAATGAGAAAACAGCAGAGATTTCAAAAAACCCTGACTTCGTAAATACTTTTCCAGAACACTGTATTGAAAATACTCAAGGAGCAGAATTTATTGAAGCAACTAATCCTAAAGATGCTTACAAAATATATTGGGATCAAGAAAGTTTTGATGAAAATGAAGTATTAAAAAATAGAAACATAATATTGTATAAAGACAAATTTGATGTTTTCAAAGGGACGAGACATGCAGACGGAATTGTAAAACTATTAGCTCCAGAAAGAGCAATTGTTTATGGAGTTGCAACAAATGTATGTGTAAATGATGCAGTGCTAGGGCTTTTAGAAAGAAAGGTTAAGGTGTATGTTCCAGTTGATGCAATAAAGGAACTTCCAAACTTACCATTGCCTTATGATAAATGGATAAATAAAGGGGCAGTTCTTATTACAACTAATGAAGCCTATGGAATGCTGGAGGAAATAAAATGAAAGAAGAAGCAATAACCCTAACTCTGCTAGTAAATAAAACAAAAGAAGAACTTAATGATTCACAAAGAAGAGTAAACTTAGCAATGGAAAATTTACGAAATTATCAATCAAAATGTCAACATAGGTTTAAAGAAAGCTATGATCCTATAATTCATCCGGCAGGGTATTCTCAAGGAGATGCTCCGGGAACTATGGGTGTAGACTGGCAAGGACCATGCAGTTGGCCTGAAACTAGAGAAGATAGATGGAAGAGAGAATGTTTTGAATGCGGTTTAACTCAATATACGCAAAATGTAGAAAAGGAGGTCATGAAAAAACCGAAGTGGTAAACTTTATAAAAGAACTTTGTTGGAGAATTTAATATGAAAATAACAGAAAATAAAGGAAGATTGAGTATGGAAGAAATAGAGACTTCTCTTATCTATGATCATGGATATATACCTGAGCATGTCCAAGAGATGATGCCAAAATTAGAAGAAATTGATAGATTGAGGAATGAAAAAAATGCTATTTTGCTTGCGCACTACTATCAAATTCCACCTATACAACTTATCGCGGATATCAAGGGAGATTCTTTAAAGCTTGCAGAATCAGCAAAAGAGATTAGAGATAAAAGGTTAGTAGTATGCTCAACGGTTGTCTTCATGGCTGAGATGGTAAAATTATTAAGTCCTGATAAAAAAGTAGTTGTTCCTGATTTAGAATCAGGCTGTTCTATTGCTTCTGGAATGAATGGTGAAAGTGTAAGAAAAATAAGAGAAAAGTTTCCCACCTCTGCAATTGTTTCTTATATTAATACCTATGCTGACACAAAAGCAGAAGTCGATGCTGTATGTACTTCTGCAAATGCCAAGAGTGTTTTAAGAAACATCATGGGAGATCCTGTTATTATGATTCCTGATTATTTCTTTTTTCAAAATATGGCTAAAGAATTGCTTAGAGAGGGAAATGATGGAAGAACTTATTTAGCATACCGAGGAAAGGAAGGAGGAGATTTAGTTTTAGAAAATGTTGTTAATGGAAAAGAAGAACACATCAGAGGAAACGGTTTCCAACTTCCTGTATTAGACAAAGGAACTTGTATTGTGCACGAACAATTTAACCCTACTGATATTGACTATTTGAGAAAGAAGGATGGAATTGAAATTGTTATGGCTCATCCTGAAGTCAGTCCAGGAGTGGCAGAAGTATCTGATTTTGTCGGCGGAACTGGAAAAATGATCGATTATGTTGAAAAAAGTTCAGCAAAGAAATTTCTTGTCATCACTGAATGCGATTTAACTGCTCCTTTACGAGAAGCATTTCCAAAAGATAAATATGGAAAAGAATTTTACACCCCTTGTATACTCTGCCCATATATGAAAAAGAATAGTATTGATGTTCTCTTAAATTCCTTTAGATATGAAAGATATGAAATCCATTTAGATGAAAAAACAGCAGCGGGTGCTAAACGATCTTTAGACAGAATGTTTGAGCTGACCAGGGAGAGAAAATGACAATAAAAAATACAAAAATGTTCAGCTCCTCTGAAGGAAATGTTTGGAAATATGTTTTTGAAGTTCCAGAAGGTGTAACTGAATCAGTCTTATATAAGTATCGATCATTTGAAGATAGAACTGTTCTGTGCTGTTCTGTTCAATCTGGATGCCCAGTAAAATGTACATTTTGCGGTGCTGGAAATTCATTTCTTAGAAATTTGGATGCAAACGAAATAAAAGAACAAGTTGACTTTGTATTTGCTGATAAGAAAATTGATAGTAGAAAAGTAAATAAATTACAGATAATGTTCATGTCCATGGGTGAACCTTTTTTAAATTATGATAATGTCGAACTTGCTATAAGAGATCTCAATTCGGCATATAAAAATGCACAACTTTTAGTTTCAACTATCGCCCCGGATAGAAAAGGAGATCTAGAAAGGTTTATTGAATTATCAACAGAAATTAATAAAATTGGATTACAATTTTCCATTCATAAACCAACTGATGAAGAAAGAAATAAGTTAATCCCATATAAAAATAAATTAACTTTATCTCAAATTTCAGAATATGGTGTAAAATGGTTTAATGCAACTGGAAGAAATCCATTTTGCAATTATTGTGTAGATGGTAAGAATGACACAAATGGGGATTTTGAAAAATTAAGAGATTTATTTCCACAAGAAGTATTTAATTTTACTTTTTCAGTTGTTTGTTCAAAAGACGAAACAATGAAAGATGCGGGTTTTCGAAATCTTGACAAGATTAATTCGTTTAGACAGAAATTTATTAATATTGGATATAATACTCGAACATTTGATCCTCATGGTCAAGATGATATCGGCGGAGGTTGCGGACAGTTATGGTATGTTCAAAATTACTTGCTAGGAAAAAATACAATAGGGGAGAGAAAATGAGTCTAGAAAAATATCAGGCGACTTTTGTTGGTTGTCTGCAAGGAGATAGATTAGGCATGTCTGTAGAAGGTTTCAAAAGAGAACAAATAAAAAAGTATGTAGGAAGAATTACTAAGCCTATTGATCCTGTTATTGTTAGAGATGGAAAAGGAGAAGAAATAACTGAAGATGAATTTGGAAAGCTAAAATATTGGACTAGAAATCTAAAAAAAGAAGACCATACTGATGATACTATACTGACTTATGCAGTTGGTCGCTCCTTAACAGAAAAAGGATATGATCTGGAGAGAGTTGCATCTGAACATGTTAAAGTTATCAATGATGATTCTGCATTTGGAAAAACGACTAGAGATGCGATTGATAATTTAAAAAAAGGGATTTCTCATTTAGAAAGCGGAGTAATTGGAGGCCCTGGAAATGCCCCTGCGATGAAAATGTCACCTGTGGGATTATATATGGATGCTACAGGAACTTATAAAGAGGGATTAAAATTTGCTGAGAGTGTTAGCAAAATTACTCATTTGGATCCACGATCTGTAGTGAGCGGAGTGTTACAAGCTCATGCAATATATTCATCTTTAGTTTTATATAGCCTGGACAGAAAAACATTTACTGAATCTTTAGTTGATGTTTGTAAAGATTGGGAAAAATCACTAAGTGAGAAATTTACTTGGTATAAAATGGGAAATCTTTTAACAAGATTACAATGGATAGACAATAACAGAGACGTTTCTAGCGAAGAAGCATTTTCACATTTGGGTAGTTCGAGTGCAATATATCAATCTTATCCTTTTGCTCTATGGATGTTTCAAAAATACTGGAATGATCCTATTGAAGGATTAATTGAAACAGTTAATTATGGAGGAGATTGCGATACAACAGGAGCAATCTATGGAAGTTTATGTGGAGCACGAAACGGAATTATATTTCCAACAGAGTGGTCAGAAGGAGCAAAAGGGATGGATGAAGCAATGGAACTAGGCAAGAAATTATTTTCATTAAGGAGGAAATTTCCATGAATCAAGCAATAGTAAAATTAAGGCCTTTAAGCATTGAAGATGTTGACAATGTAATGACCTGGGTAAATGATAATGAAGTAATAAAGAACATTGCTAATTTTGATCACGTTTTTAGCAGAGAAGAAGAAAGAAAATTTCTGGAAAAATTGACAAAAAGTGAAAATGATCGCGTGTATTCTGTTGAGAATGAAAAGGGAGAATATATTGGGCAAGTGGGTGTAAATCAAATTTACTGGCCTGCAAGAGTAGGAAGACTGGCTATGACTATCGGAAATAAAGAATACCAAGGGAAAGGATATGGTCAAGCGGCGCTGAGAGAACTCTTACGAATCTCTTTTGAAGAGTTAAAAATGCACAAACTTTGGGGAGTTGTGTTTAAAACCAATGAAAGAATGAGACATATTCTTCATAAAAATGGGTTTGAACTTGAAGGAACATTACGGGAAGAATATATTTTGAGAGGAGAATATCATGATGTAGTGAGAATGTCTATTTTAGAAAAAGAGTATTTTAAATTGAAGGAGAGAAAGAAATGAAAATAGCATTAGCACAAATGGAAGTCGTTGCTGGTAGGCCTAAAAAAACCCTGGAAAGAATGCTTCATATCATTTCTGAAGCAAAAAATAAAGGAGTTGATTTGATCGCTTTCCCTGAAATGTGTGTAGGAGGGTATTTGCTTGGAGATTTATGGACGAATGAAGGATATTGCAGAGCTTTAATGAAATTCAATGAAAAAATTATGCAAGCAAGCAAAGGGATAGCTATTGCTTATGGCAATATTTATGTTGATGATACTATTAATGAGAGAGTAGGAGATGATGGATTCCATCCGAATAAAGATGGAAGAGTGAGAAAATACAATGCCATTTATGTTTATCAGAATGGAAAACCAGCAAAAAGAGTGCAAGAAACTAAGTTTTTACCTGAAGGAGTACAGCCAAAGACGTTGCTTCCTACTTATCGGTTTTTTGATGATCAGAGATATTTCTTTTCTACTGAAGATGTAGCAAAAGATTTTTCAGTAAGCCTTGAGAGTTTATTATCTCCATTTATTATCACAGTGAGAGGAAAAGAACATACAATAGGCTTTGAACTGTGTGAGGATCTTTGGTGTGAGGATTATAGGAAAGACAGGAGAGCATTAAATCCTACAAAGATGCTTATAAACAATGGCGCTGAAAAAATAATCAATATCTCTGCCTCTCCCTGGACCTATGGAAAGAATGCTGCAAGAGACCGAAGAGTACAATTCTTAAAGAAAGATATTGGAAAGACCTTTACTCCTTTTTATTATGTGAATTGTGTGGGTACTCAGAATAATGGAAAAAATATTATTACCTTTGATGGTGGTTCAACGGTTTATAATGAAGAAGGATTGCCTTTAATTTTAGGAAAATCCAATTATGAAGAAGAATTAATAATAGTTGAGGAAAAAGATTTGCAGAAGAGACCTATTGAAAGAGTTGAACAAGAAAGAGTTGAACAAAAATATCATGCACTCTTGCGTGGAATTAGACATGTGAAAGATATGAGTAGTATGTTGGAGCAGCCACGCTATATTATTGGATTATCGGGAGGCGTGGATAGCGCCATAGTTGCTGCTTTACTTACAAAGGCAGTTGGAGCCGATAATGTGATGGCAATTAATATGCCAACGCGATTTAATTCAGATAAAACCAAAGACACTGCAAGGAAAATTGCAGAGAATCTTGGCATCGGATATGAAGTTGTCTCTATAGAAGAACTTGATAGATTCAACCAAGAATTGCTTGAGAGACATGATCTGGATGGGAGTGGGAGAAAACTTGATGCTCGACAAAAAGGAAATGTAGCTGCAAAAATACGAGGAACACCTGTTCTTTCAAATTTGGCTGCAAAATATCATGCTTTGTTCACCAATAATGGAAACAAACTGGAAACTGCTCTTGGTTATGCTACTTTATATGGAGATGTTAATGGAGCGTTCGCACCTATTGCCGACTTAACAAAACCTGAAATTTTTGAACTTGTAGAATTCTTTAATACAAAAGTCTTTAGAAGAGAAGTAATTCCTGCAGTACTTATTCCTGATGAACTCTTCAGATATCAAAAAGACCAGATTGCTCCTACGGCTGAACTTGAAAAAGATCAGATTGATCCTATGAAATTTGGATATCATGATGCATTACTCATGGAATTTACTGACTTTAAGAAAAAATCCCCAGAAGATATTATGCAATTCTATCAAGAAGGAAAATTGCATGAAATTATCGGGAGAAATCTTGGAAAGAATGCAGACTATGGATACCGACTTATGGAGAGATGGGGAGTTAACGATCCTAAAGTGTTTGTTGAAGACTTAGCATGGTTTTGGAATGGAATCCAAGGGGCTGTGTTTAAGAGAATACAGACCTGCCCTATTATTGTAACGAGCAAGTCGGCTTATGGATTTGATATACGGGAAAGCATTCTGCCGTTTGAGACATCGTTAGTATATGATGAAATTAAAGAAGATATCCTGAAGATGAAGAAATATACTGGAGGAAAAAATGAGCGAACATAAAAATCCCGGTTGTACAGCAGACTCTATCATTCTCTATGAAAAAAATCTTGATTTTCTAAAGACTAAGATCCCTCTCGTTAAAAGAAAGAATGAACCTTATAAAGGATTTTGGGCATTACCTGGAGGATTCTTGAATTATGGAGAAGAAACTATAGAACAATGTTGTGTTAGGGAAGATTGGGAAGAAATTGGACTAATTATAAAATTAGAAGACCTCGAATTATTTGGAGTTTATTCTGATCCATTAAGAGATCCAAGAGGGCATGTTACTTCACATGTATATGAGATTACAACTTTTAGTGGAACTCTAAAAGCTGGAGATGATGCCGCAAAAGTTAGATTGTTTGAACTTGGAAAGCTGCCCCCATTAGCATTTGATCATGAGAAAATTACTGCAGATTATATAAAAAAATATGGGGTCAATAATGAGTGAGAAAAAATTCTGCTTATTAGCAGATCCTAGCAGGTCATCTTTTGAGCAGGCGAAGAAAATCTTTGCAGAGATTAGTAAAGAAAGTGATGCCTTTGATCTCATTCCTATAGAGATAAAGAGATTTAGAGATGGTGAACTCAAACCTAAGATTGTTGAAAATATTCGAAGAAAAGAATGTTTCTTTATTCATGATTCTCATTTGCCTCCTGCAGAATGGTTCTTAGAACTTTGCCTTATTAATCAGGCTCTTAAGAATTCTTCTGCGCAAGAAATTAATGTTATTTTACCGTATTTGAAATTTAGCAGACAGGATAGAAAAGACGAACCTCGAGTTTCTCTAAGTGCAAGAGTTATTGCAGATGCTATCCAACTCTATGCAGACAGGGTTGTGACATTAGACGTGCATAATCCTGCGACAGAAGGATTTTATGGCATTCCTTTTGATAACTTACATTCGTTTCCTATTGTTATAAATTATCTTAATACTCATTATTCAACCATATTAAAAGATATTACGATAATGAGCACTGACGCAGGAGGAGCAACCAGAGCAAAGAACTTTGCAAAAAAAATAGGAAAAAGTGATCTTGTTATAGGATATAAAGCAAGAAACAAGGAAGGAGATGTGGAAGAATTGAAAATTTTAGGAGATGTACAAGGAAAAAATATTCTAATTATTGATGACATGATTGATTCAGGAGATACTTTGCTTTCTGCCTGCACAACTGCCAGAAAAGAGGGAGCAAAAAAAGTTTATGCTTATTGCACACACGGTATTTTCTCTAAGGGAATAGAAAATTTCAAGAATAACTTTGATAAACTCTTTATTAGCGATAGTATAATGCAGAAACCTGCAGAAAATATAGAAGTAATTCCCTTAGAAAAGCTCTTTGCTTCTGCTATTTTAAAAATCTCTAAAGGCGAGAGCATAAGCATGCTTTTTAATTAAAATTAATCTACAAGTTAAAGTGAAAATTCCCACAGCATGTTAAATGACATTTATATTAATTGATTACAATTAATTATCCAAACATATTTATTTTAATAAAACCTACATTGCATTTTTTTATTTATTTACCTTTTATTATTTAATCCCCAAGGGCTTGCCTTGAAAGATTACTGCCAATAATAATTTCTTTTTACTATCTTAGTCTACATAATACATATTATAAATTATAATAATCTTTATATAGTGTAGTATATACAATAAGTTATGGTATTTAATACAATAACTAAGGAAAAGGAAAAAACACTAGGAAGAGTTGGAACAATAGGAAGATTCAAACCATTGCACAATGGCGCTTTTACGTTATTGAAATCTTTATGTGAGAGAGCAGATGAAGTAATCATAGGAATTGGAAGTTCAAATAAATACAATTTAAGAAACCCTTTTACGCAAGAAGAAACCAAAGAGATGATTGATCTAGCACTCCAAGATAATTTTAACAATTATTCTTTTGTATTTATCCCTGATTTTGGACACATTCCTCAATATAAAGATGGGAAGTATTGGAGAACTGTTGTAGTTGAGAAATTTGGAAAACTAGATTATTTCGTATCTGCAAACGATTATGTAAAAGATTTGCTCAAAGATCATTACAATATCTTAGAATCATATTTTGTTGTACCAAGAGAAGATAGATTCAGATTACGCGGGGCACAAGTACGCTACGCCATGGCCACCGGAGAGAACCTGAAAAATTTAGTGCCAAAAAGAGTTGCAGAATATTTGGAAAATAATGATCTAGTTAAAAGATTCAACAAAGAGTTTGGACTGGAAACTCTTGCCTGCGTTATTGATTCTGATTATACTGAAGATGAAAGTGCAGCAGAAGAAAAAATGCATGCACGGGAGAAATAAAATGGCCAAGATTGGGAATTACAGGGTTAAAAAACAAATAGGCGAGGGAGGATTTGGAAGAGTCTTTCAAGGAGAGCATACCTTACTAGGGACTGAAGTTTGCCTTAAGCAAAATAGAAATGCTTCAGTAGAAGATGTTGAATTACTTAAGCACGAAGCAAAACTAATGTGGAAACTAGATGAATATCATTCGATACCTAGCATTAAGGATTTTTATGAATTGAATAAAGAAACAGGAGTACTAGTTATGAGTTATATTGAGGGAAGTACTCTAGAAGATTTAATAAAAGAAAAAGGGCCTCTGCACGCAGAAGATGCTTCCTGGATTATGGAGAGATTACTAGGGGCGCTCTATTATGCACATTGCAAAGGAGTTATTCATACAGATGTAAAACCAGAAAATGTTTTTATTGAACCGCAGAATAGAGATATAAAATTGATTGATTGGGGGCTTGCCAGCTTTAAGCCTACAAGCAAGACAAAGCCTATTGGATATAGTCCAAAATATGCAGCTCCTGAACTCATCAATGGAAGCCCTCCTCTGCCCGAGACTGATCTCTACGGAGCAGGAATTGTCTACTTAAGAGCCTTAGGTGGAGATATAGAAAAGAAAAGTTTCCGCAAAGACACTCCTACAGAGATTGTTTCTTTTTGTAACCGACTTTTACTATATGAAGCAAAAGAAAGACCTAATTGGGACAAAGAAAATCTTATTGAAACCTTATCAAGCGTTCGTGAAAATGTCTTTGGAAGAAGACATAGCGGAACACTAGTAAAAGTGAAAGGAGGTGATGTATAAGATGTACTCATGGGGAGGAGATACTGGAGGCTGGAGAGGAAGCAAGAAATATGACTATGGATCTGCAAGAGCCCACTATGACAAAATGGCAGTTGATATGCCTAGCGTAAGAACATATGACAGAAGAAAAACGCCTGACATGGATCTTACCAACGCAAAAGGAAAAAATATTCAGAGCGATAGTGAAGACCCCGTTATTGTAGCAGTTGATGTTACCGGTTCAATGTCTGCGTGGCCAGGAGAAATATTTGATCGATTGCCATTGTTCTACCAAACACTTGCAAAACACAGGCCTGGAATGGAAATAGCGTTTGCAGCCATTGGAGATGCAACAATAGATGGTTATCCATTACAGATTACGGACTTTGCAAAAGAACCTAAAGATCTTGAGAAAAAACTTAAAGCACTCGGATGTGAAGGCGGAGGCGGAGGTCATATCACTGAATCCTACGAATTGTTTGGATACTATATGATGCACCATTGCAAGACACCAAAAGCAAAATCACCCTTTTTGCTGATTTATGGAGATGAAGCATTTTATGATAATGTTGAACCAAAACAAGTTAAACATTATATTGGAGATGACTTAGAATCTAGCGTTAATTCGACAGAATTGTGGAAAGGACTTATGCAAAAATATGAACTCTATCATCTGCACAAACTCTATGGATCAGGTGGAGAAAAATCTACTGACAGCCAAATTATAGATATCTGGAGAAAAGCAATTGGAAGACAAAGAGTGATTGAACTTCCTTTCGAAATTACGATGGAAGATGGAAGCAAGATGCCCGGTTATCAAAGAGCGGTCGACATTGGAATGGGACTCATTGCAAAACGTTGGGGAGAGTATCGAGACTTTGGAAAAAGCCTTGATGCACGCCATGACGATCCAAGTGTAAAGGCGAGTGTGCATCACTCATTACGACATATTGATGCTGACCCAGCACCTGTATCCCGAATTACTGCAAAATCAAAAACTGCAAAATCCAAGGCGACAAAAAGTCTCCTAGATTAAAGGAAATTTATTTTTTACTTTTTTTTATTATTAACAAGACAAAAAGAAAAATGGAAAGAAAAGCAATAGTAACACTGGGGCCGTATGCTCCTTTTATGGAAGATGTAGTAAAACACCCTATCGTATCCGGGATTAGACTCAATACAGTTATGCCACTAAAGGAAACAAAAGAGGATGCTCTTAAGAGACTTGAGAGTATTGTAAAAGAAGAAGGAAAAGAACTATGGATTGATCTTAAATGCAGACAGCTAAGAGTAAAAGAATTTTGCACTCCTCCTTACACAGAAATTACTTTGAGCCATGAAATAGAAGTTTATACTCCAACAAAAGCGTATTTCTCTGACAGGAGTGAGAGTGCAACCATTTTAGAAGTGAATGGAAATAAACTTATTATGCAAGACGGACCTAGGAGAGTTGTTGGACCCGGAGAGTCTGTAACCATTCCTCATCCAACACTACAGATCAAAGGAGATTACCTTACAGATTCTGATAAAACATATATTGAAGCAGCAAACAAAGTAGGGATTCATAAGTATATGCTTTCTTTTATTGAGAAAAAACAAGATAGTAAGGGAGTGAGAAAGTATGATGCAAAAGCAGAGAGTATTGAAAAAATAGAATCTGAAAAAGGATTAAGATATCTTTCAAAGGAATGGGAAGGGAACACAAGACTTATGGCAGCATGCGGAGATCTCTATATGGAACTGAAATGGCCACATGAAATTGCTGAAAAGATCGAGTTTATTTTAAGCAAAGATAAAAATGCTATTGCGGCTTCAAGAATTTTAGATTCGCTTGCTAGTAGACCAGAACCAAGTTGCGAAGATATAGGACACTTAGATAATTTGCTGAGAATGGGATATAAGACTGTGATGTTTGGAGATGAAATTTGTCTTGAAAAAGAAAAAATTCTTTCTGCACTTAATATTTATACTCTTATGGCGAGGAGATATGAAAAATGAGCCCTTTAATTTTGGCAAATAAGTATTATCTTAAAGGAGAAATTTTATGATAGAGACAATTAATCAAATAGATAAAGAAGATAAAGTTGTGTATAGTGGACATTTAACACTAGTTAAAAGATCGCACGAAGGGAGAGATTATGATGTTGTTATATCTAAAAATGCAGCGGTTATGCTCTATATTGATGAGAATGATACCGTTTATTTAACAAAACAATATAGGCCTGCAATGGGAGAAGAAATCTTAGCATTGCCTGCTGAGACTTTAGATAAAAATGGACTGAGCCCACTAGAAACAATGATTGAAGGTTTAGAAGAAGAATGTGGAATAAGAATAAACGAAGATCAGGTAAAATCAGTTGGAAGAGTTATTTCAACTGATGGGCATGATACTGAAAGAGTTTATCTATTTTTAGCGCATGGACCAGGAAAAAAAGTTGGACAAAAATTAGAAGAAAACGAAAAAATACAAGTAGTGACTATGCCATTTGATGAATTATATAAAAGAGTTATTAATAATGAGATAGAAGGATCCAAGACTGCATATTTAGTGATGCGTGAGAAATTAAGAAGACTAGGTGAATTAAAATAAAATAATTAATAATCTAATTTTACCGAAGATATTTATTAAAAAAGAGATAAAACAATTTATTTTATTTAAATTTTACTAAAATCACAAATAAAGCGCAGCACCACAAAGTTTATATAGTGTATTGTATACAATTAGTTAGTGTATTAAGTACACTAAAGGAAAAAACAAAATGACAATAACACCAGAACAAGCAAAAGAAACAAACAAAAGGAACAATAAAGGAAAAATAGAAACTTTAGAGAAAAAGATAGACAAAATATTAGTTGATAATATAAATTCGTGCAATAGAAGAGAAGGAATTATTGTTGGAGTGAGCACTTTAGAATTAGGAGACTTATTTGAATTTATAAAAGAAAGATATGAAGATGCTGGATGGGCACTAAGATATGAAAGCGACCAGAGAGATGGAGATTATTATGTATTTACCCCTAAAAGAAGGGTAATGAATAATTATGCAGGAAGTGGAGAAAATTCGGGAGGTGGAGAAAAATGAAAATCTTCAAGGATTGGAAATTATTTGAAAAGATTTGGCTTTTTGCATTTACTATAGTAAATATTTATTTATTTTTTGCATGGGGAGACACTTTGATCGGATTAACTGCATCCATTACTGGAATGTTAACAGTAGTTTTAACAGCTAAAGGAAAAATTAGCAGCTTTTACTGGGGATTAATAAATATATTTGCTTATTCTTATGTAGCTTATCAAAGTGCATATTATGGAGATGTTATTCTTAATTTGTTTTACTTTCTTCCTATGACTTTCTTTGGAATTTATTATTGGAAAAATAACCTTAATAAAGATAAAGAAAATAAAACTGTAAAGGTTAGATCCTTAAGCTGGATAAATAAATTTTTATTATTTGTCGCATCTTTAATACTAGTATATTTTCTTGGTTTATTTTTAAGAGCTATAAGTGGAACCCTGCCTTTTGTCGATTCAACCACAACCATATTCTCAATAATAGCAACAATATTACTTACAAAGAGATATTCTGATCAATGGTTTTATTGGATACTTGTTGACATATGGTCCATTGTAATGTGGGTTTACATTTTTACACGCGATGGGAACCAAGTAAGCATGCTTGTAATGTGGACTGCATTTTTAGTGAATGCAATCTATGGATATTATAATTGGATAAAAATGGAGAGAGAACAAAATGGTAAATAAAAAAACGACTGGATTTATAGGAGGAAAGTTCTTGCCTTTTCACCAAGGGCACATATATCTAATAGTAGCAGCTTCAAATATGGTTGATGAACTTTATATTGTTTTGACATCCTCAAAGAATAGGGATAAGCAACTTTGCGAGAGGGATGGCATAAAATATATTCCGGATGATGTGCGTTTTTCTTGGATAGGTGAATCAGTAAACAATTTAGAAAATGTTAAATTAATTCAAATTGAAGATGATCAGTTTGATGAAAATTATGACTGGGATAGCGGTGCAGAGGCAATAAAGAAAGCAATAGGGAAGAAGATAGATTTTGTTTTTAGTTCGGAAAAAGAGTATACTGAGCATTTTAAGAAGAATTATCCTAATGCTAAACATATTGTTATTGACTCTGAAAGAAAAACAATAAATATTTCTGGAACTCAATTAAGAAGAAATATTTATGGTAATTGGGATAAATTACCTGATTATGTAAGAAAAGATTTTGTTAAAAGAGTTGTAGTTGTGGGTACAGAAAGTTGCGGAAAAAGTACACTTGCAAAAAAACTTGCTAAATTTTACAATACGCAATATGTTGAAGAAACAGGCAGAAAATATTGTGAAAAATATTCAAATAGACTTACTAAAGAGATGTTTGATTTTATTGCAATGGAACATTTCTTAGAACAAGAGAAAAAAATTGTTAACAGCAATAAATTATTATTTGTTGATAGTGAAGCGGTTGTGACTCAATTCTATTTAAATAAATATTTTTATGGAGAAAAATCTAATTTAATTGAGGAAATCATAAAAATACAAAATTATGATTTAGTAATATTTCTTGAGCCAGATGTAAAATGGGTTAGTGATGGACTACGAAATGAGGGGGAAGAAGAAATAAGGAAAAAAAATAACGAGTTAATGAAAAATATGTTTAAGGACAGAGGAATTAAATTTGTAAGTGTTAGAGGGAACTATGCTCAAAGATTCAACAAATCTCGTGAGCTAATAAATAGCTTATTCTTAAATAATGGAGGAAGAAAATGATTGAAAAAATACTAGTGCTGCTAAAAAAAGGATTAAAATTTGAGGAAGATTTAATCGAAAATATAAAAAAACTTTCTTCCAATAGATCAATTAAAGTTGTAGATTTTGACGATTTTAAAAAAGAAGATTTAGCGGAGATTGATCTGGTTTTAACAATTGGGGGAGATGGAACATTTGTAAAAGCGGCGAACAATGTAGAAAATTGTTTAATTTTAGGAATTAATGCTAATCCAGATAAAAGTGAAGGAGCATTAACTAGTATTAATATTGAAGATATAGAAAAACTGGAGGAATTATTTAAAGGAAATTTTGAAGTTATTAAAAGATATAGGGCTAAAGTAACTTTAAACGGAATAGTTCTAGATTCTAAAGCTATAAATGAAGTATACCTCGGAGCCGCATCTCAGTTTCATAGTTCAAGATATATAATTAAACATAATGGAAATGAAGAAGAGCATAGGAGTTCAGGAGTAATAGTATCTACTGGAACTGGTTCGCCAGCATGGTTTTATTCCGCTGGAGGAAAAATTTTTGCTTACGATGAAGAAAAACTTTCTTTTATAGTTAGAGAACCTTACTATGGAAAAAGAATATTTACTCCAAAAATTCTAAAAGGTGAATTAAAAAAAGGAGAGAAAATAACCATAGAATCAAAAAGAGATTTTGGAGGAATACTTGCCATAAATGACGAGACTCATAGTTTTAATGAAGGAGATGTTGCTGAAATAGAACTTTATGATAATCCTCTAAAAGTTGTGGTGTTAAAATGAGAAAAATTGTTCAGCATAATAATGCTTCACAAAATAAAATAGCTTTATATTTTGAAGTAAATTCAAAATTTAAAAGAATTATAGTAACTAAACTAATAAGCTTAAAGAGATAAAAATGAAAGAGATAAAATGCCCTCAAGTTTACTATGAAGAAAGAGAAAAATCTATATTTTTAGCTGGAGGAATAAGTAATTGTCCTGATTGGCAGGAAGAAATGGTCAAATTGTTAAAAATAAGTGATTTAACTTTGATAAATCCAAGAAGAGAGGATTTTATAATGAATGACTTAAAAATTGAAGAAGAACAAATAACTTGGGAATTTGAGCATTTAAAAAAATCAGGGGCAGTTTTATTTTGGTTTCCTAAAGAAACCTTGTGTCCAATAACTCTATATGAACTAGGTAAACAAAGCATGCCAGATAAACCAATTTTTATTGGCATAGAACCAGAATATAAAAGACAAAGAGATGTAGAGATACAGACTAGACTTGCGAGACCTGAAATTAAAATTGTTTATTCTTTAAAAGACTTAAGTGAGCAAGTACTTTTATGGGAACAGAAAAGTTTAAAATTATTAGAGATATAACTATATAATGTATCTTAGAAGTAGTAACAAATACAAACCTTTATATATCCTTTTTACCTATAAATTTTATGGAAATCAAACATTTAAACCTTGAACTTAAAGATAATTGGAATGAATATATAGCAACTATTTGGAAAAATATATTTATTAAAATTGGATTGCCTAGGTATGGAACTATTGTAGAAATTGCACCTGGGGAAGTAAACAAAATAGGTAAGGCGCTAGAAATGTATGGATTTAAAGGCACTCTGATTATTATTGAGCCTAATGAAAAATCATTAAATAACTTAACAAAGGAATATAATTCCAAGTTTAAAGACATTAATTTAATAGGAATAAATAGAGAATTAAAGGATTCTATTAAATTATTACCTAATAAAGTTGATGCTATTTTATCAAATCATCCTCTGGATGATATGATTATTGGAAAATTTTTGAAAGATAAGGAATTTAACAATTTTTTTGATAATTGTTATGAAAATTATGATTTGGCCCATATAAAGAAAATCTGGGATAAAGTTGAGTCATCTAATAATGCAGAAGAGATAAAAAACGAAGTTGGTAAAGAATTTATAGAATTATTTAATAAAACGAACCCTGAAATTGTAATTATCTCACAATACGAGTCATATTTCTTTAAAACTAATAAAATTGATTATCCGGATAAGATTGGCTTTGAACTCTTAAACAAGTTAAAAATAGAGAATATTGGAACTGATTATTCTAAAGTTTTAGATAATATAAAAGAAATAAATGATAAGGAAAGATGGGCTTTATTTAGACCTTGCAAAGATTTAAAAATGAGGGATAATGCGAAATAGCATGGTAAAGAATGTATTAGTAAATGGAGCAAGCGGAAGAATAGGGAGAGCAGTTACTTTTAATTTAATTCAACTTATTGATCAAGGGAATTCTGAACTTGAATTTGCTGCAATGAACGACCCTATAGGAATTGATAATATAGTAGATAATTTAATGGCGCATGATAATACCCATGGTAAATATGACTGGAGAGTAGAGAGAACAACCTCTGAGATGATAGAAATTAAAACTAATAAAGGTCATTTTTTTATTAAGGCATATGCTGAGAAATCATTAGATAGAATACCTTTCAAAGAAGATGGAATACAAATAGTTGAAGAATGCTCGGGCTTCTTTGGGGATGATAAAAAAGAGAAAGGAAAAATCGGAGCTAGAGATTTTTTGAAATATGGAGTAGAAACTGTTATTTTGTCATATCCTGCTAAATATGCTGATAAAAGCTTAGTAATGGGAGTAAATAATAATGAATATGATGCTGGAAAACATAGAATAATTTCAAATGCCTCTTGTACTACAAAAGCAATAGCAACTCCATTAAAACTAATGATTGATTGTGGATTTGATATAACCGCCTTATTAATGGATACTGTACATGCTGCAACTAATTCACAGAATATTTTAGAATCCTTAGATAATGTTTCTACACATAAAACAGGAGCTGCAATCGCAACAGCTGAATTAATTCCATCTTTAGATGGAAAAATGGACGGTTTATCCTTTAGAGTTCCTACTACTGATGGAAGCTTTGCAAATGCCTATCTTGTGGCTTCTCATCATCAAGAGATGAATGCTGAAAAATTAAATGAATTTTTTAGAAAGTATAATAAGAGCAAGCTTTATAGTGAAAGAATTGCCCTTTTTGAAGGTAAAGAAGCTTCAACTAAGAGAGATATTGTTGGAAAGACAGAAAACTCAGTAATGATTTTAGATAAAACTAGAGTTATTCGTTTACCTTATACAAACGCTAGAGGAAAAAATACTTATTTAATTGGATTTGTATCTGGATATGATAATGAAATGGGACCTCCAATGGACCAAGTTTTATTGACAAGATATATTGCAAACAGGAATAGTAAAATTGTATTTCATGTTCCTCCCATAGATCCAGAAGATCTTAAATTACCTGACCATATATAAAATTTGAATTTATATTAATCTTTTTATTTTAAAATAAAGCTCACTAGAGCGGACTTGATGACGTTTAAGAACATTAATTGATTACAATTTATTATTTTAGCAGATATTTATCTCAATCTTTTTATTTATATTCATTGATAAAATTACTTAAGACAAATCTTAATAGCTTTTACTAAGAATAAATATATAAAACATAATTGCTATTTTATTTAATGTTGATTAAAATATCCGCGGATTTAAAGAAAGAAGAAATATATGCGAATGGTGCTGAACTTGCAAATATTATGGGGATGGATAGGAAAAATGGAAAAAGAGTGATAAGTTATCCTTTGGAGAAAAGCGTATTTGTCCATTCTTTTAAGAATCCTGTACTTTTAACTGATAATTATAAAATATCCAAACTAAACCCTACAAAGAGAGATACACTATTTTCATTATTTTCTGGAAGACCAAGAATTGTTGAATATGATGGAGTTAGCGTCATTGATAAGAGTTATCATCCTTCTGTATGGTGTCCTTCCATTGATACTGTACTTTTTGCCCGAGGACTAAAAAAATTGTTTGCAAAGAGAAAGAAATTTAATAAAGTAATTGAAATTGGAACTGGATCTGGATTTTTAAGTAAGTTTATTTTAGAAAAGAATAAAGAAGTTAAGACAATTGTTGTAAATGATTTGAATAATTTTGCGGTAGATTGTGCAAAGGACAACATTAAAGATAAAAGAGCAATATTACATACTGGAGATGGAATTAAAAAATTAAATGTTGATAAATATGACTTAATTATATGCAACCCTCCTTATATCCCTAGACCTAAGAGCATAGATGAGACTCCTTATGAAGGTGTTTCCTTGTTATATGATTTAATTCATAATTATAAAAAATACTTGAATAAAAATGGAATATTAATTACCAATATATCGAGTTTATGTGAGAGTATTGTAATTGATAAGAGCTTAAAATTTAATGTAATTGATAAAATGGAAGTACCTCTGAAAGTAAATAATGTTCTGAATAATAAAAACTGGATAAAATACTTGGAAAGTAAGGGGTTAAAAAAGCAGTTTAAAGAAGGTTATGAATATTGGCAGACATTAAAGATTGTTGTACTAGAGAATAATTAATAATTAGTAGTAACAATTTAGAAACATTTATAAACGATTTTTATAGTTTTTAAAAATGGAAGATTTATCTTACTTGACCAAAATGCGAAGATTACGTGGAAGTGATGAAGGTATCAAGATAATTGGAGATAGAGAAAATCTAGATAATATATTAAAAAATTTATCAAATCACTCAAGAGATGAACTTCTTGGAGAAATGATGTCTTGTTATTGCGGCGAGAGGTATGGAGACAATAACTGGAAAAGTTTTGATGGAGGATGGACAACACCTAAAGTTCCTACAATTTACGGAGAATTTTGTGATAAATATAAACATTTAAATCAATTAGGTCTGGATGCTGGTTTTATTACTCACCTTGAAGATTTTTTTAAATTTGTTAATGAAAATAATAGAGGTATTGAGGATTATAATATAACAAGAAATAAATTTAAAGAACATATGGGAGAAAGAGTTGTTTGGAGAGGAATGATATTAACTGAGGAAGAATTGGAAGAAGTAAAAAATAATGGAATTGCATCTGATTATTTTAGAAAATCTAAAGAAATTAATGAAAGAATCGAACATTTAGAAGCAGAGGTATTATCTGTATTTTTTTGGCAATTAATTGAAAAACACTTTCATGGAGAAAATTACCTTACGCCTTTAATATCTGTCTCGTCACATGAAGATGTTGCGATAGCAGTTGGAAAACATTTTGGAAGAAGAACAACGCAGAAAAAACAAAGTGATTTTTATATTTTTAAGATTAATATACCTGAAATGGATTTAATTTATTATACAGATCATGGAGTTACAATTCCTTCAATTCAACAAAGATCAATTGATAGAGGAACCAAACTATCTATAGAAGTTAATGGAGTTGAAAAAGAGTATTCTTGGGATAGAAATACTGAGAGTTTTATTATGTATAAAATTAATCCTTGCGAAATTGCTGAGATAATAAAGCCAGAAATTAAAAGTTCTTCATGGAAAGGATAAATTTCTAAAACTTTAAATATCTTGCTGTTTAATTAAAGCCATGAAAGATAATCACCAAAGACCTTCAGTTACTGTTGATATAGTTATATTTAGTATTAGAGAGGATGAATTGCAAGTACTTTTAGTTAGGAGAGACATTGATCCTTTCAAGGAAAAATGGGCGTTACCAGGAGGATTTGTAAAAATAGAAGAGAACTTGGAAGAAGCTGCAACAAGAGAATTAAGAGAAGAGACTGGAGTGAAAGATGTTTATCTTGAACAATTGTATACTTTTGGAGATGTAAAAAGAGATCCAAGAGAAAGAGTAATTACTATTGCTTATATGGCTTTAATTAATTCTGAAAATATTAAGGTGGAAGGAAAGACAGATGTTTCTGACGCTAGATGGTTTGCAATAAAAAAACTGCCATTACTGGCATTTGATCATAAAAAAATAATAGAATATTCTCTTAAACGACTGATGTGGAAATTCGAGTATACTTCTGTTGCATTTTCACTATTACCAAAAGAGTTTACCATCAGCAAAGTTCAAAAGATTTATGAAATAGTTTTTGATAAAATATTTGATAAGAGAAATTTTGCTAAAAAATTATTGTCTTTAAATGTATTGGAAGAAAAAGGAATTAAAAAAGACGTTTCACATAGACCTCCCATGCTCTATTCGATAAAAAAGAACATACCCAAGATAATTGAAATTTTGAAAGTTTAAGTTTGCTTTTGATACATTTAAATATTAATTTGAATTTTTAATTATTAATAAAAAGGAGGGGAAATGTGGCAGAATTTTATAATTATAAAGAAAGTGAACTAATTGAACATTTTAAGAGTAATAAAGATCAGGGTTTAGATGAAAACCAAGTAAAAAGTAGACAATCTACATATGGATACAATGAACTTAAGGAAAAAGATAAATTAAGTAGACTTGCGATCTTCATCTCACAATTTAAAAGTTTTATTATTTACATATTAATTTTTGCACTTATAATATCTATTTTTATTTCTGAGTATATTGATTCTATTGTTATTTTTATTATATTAATATTGAATGCGATACTGGGTTTTATACAAGAATATAGAGCTGAGAAAGCAATTGCTGCATTAAAAAAACTCAGTGCATTAAAAGCAAGAGTTATAAGAAGCGGGCATATAATCTTAATTGAAACTAAAGAAATTGTTCCAGGAGATATTTTGCTTATTGAAGAGGGGACAAAAATATCTGCAGATGGAAGGATAATTGAAAGCTCTATGCTAGAAACTCTTGAATCTTCATTGACCGGAGAGTCTAATCCGATTGTTAAAATATCTAATGAACTTAAAGGAGATATTGCTCTAGCAGAAAGAAAAAATATGGTTTATTCTGGAACGATAGTTAGTAAGGGAAGAGCTAGAATCATTGTAACAGCAACAGGCATGAATACGGAAATAGGAAAAATTGCCGGTTTGATAAGCGAAGTAAAAAAAGAGTCAACACCATTACAGAAGAAACTAGAAAAATTAGGAAAAGCATTTGGTTTTGGAACCATAATTATTGCAATTGTTATCTTGATTATTGGAATTGTAAAAGAAAATCTATTTGATTTTATTATAAGAGGAGATATCTTGGGATTTTTGACTGGATCTGAAAAGTGGCTTGTAACTGCTGTCGCATTGGCAGTTGCCGCAGTTCCTGAAGGATTGCCTGCAATTGTTACGATTACTTTGGCTATTGGAACAAAGAAAATGTTAAAGAAAAATGCACTAATAAGGAAGCTTCCAAGTGTTGAAACACTTGGAGATGTAACTGTAATATGCTCTGATAAGACCGGAACTCTAACTGAAAATAAGATGACTGTAAGAAAAGCTTATGTAAGTGGAAAAGAAATAGACATAAGTGGGAATGGATATAGTTTAGAAGGTGAACTAAAATGCGAGAAAAAAATTAATAAAGATGACTTAATGTTGTTTAAAATTGGAATCTTATGCAATAATTCTGGATTTATAGATAATTCTAGCAGGGATAAGACAATTTTACCAGAATTCTCTAATAAAACAATTTCGAACGAGAATCATATAACTCACGAAATTGTTTATGAGAAGAAAGAAGATAAAATAGAAGTTATTGGAGATCCTACTGAAGCAGCATTATTAATAAGCGCTACAAAAGCTGGATTAAATTATGATGAACTAACAAATTACTGGAAGAGAACAAAAGAAATCCCATTTGACTCTATCAAAAAATTAATGAGCACAATAAATGTTGAGGAAAAAACTCATAAAAACTATTTGTTTTCAAAGGGAGCTCCTGAAAGAATATTAGAAAGATGCAATAAAATTTATGTGAATGGCAAGGTTAGAAATATTACTAAAAAAGATATTGAGGAACTCATTCATAAGAATGAAGAATTTTCAAAACAATCTCTAAGGGTGCTTGGTTTTGCTTATAAGGAAGTAAAGACTTATAAAAATCTAGATAATATAGATGAAAATTTGATTTTTGTCGGTTTACAAGGAATGATAGATCCTCCTAGAACAGAAGTTAAAATATCAATTGAAAAATGCAAAGAGGCAGGAATCAGAATTATAATGATAACTGGAGACAATGTTCATACAGCTGAGAGTATTGCAAAGGAAATTGGGATTAATGGAACGTCTATTAATGGAAGTGATTTTGCAAATTTAAGCGAAGATAGGCAAATTCTGGTTTTGGAGAATACAAACATATTTGCAAGAGTAGAACCAGCACATAAGATGACTATAGTTAATCTTCTGCAGAAAAGAGGAGAGATAGTTGCTATGACTGGAGATGGAGTTAATGATGCTCCTGCAATAAAAAAAGCAGATATAGGAATTGCTATGGGTTTAACTGGAACTGATGTAACAAAAGAAACAAGCGATATGATACTGGAAGACGACAACTTTTCTACAATTGTAAATGCTATAGAAGAAGGTAGAGGAATAAAAGAAAACATAAGAAAATTTGTAAATTATCTTTTATCGAGTAATTTAGCTGAAGTTATGATAATCTTCTTTGCTTTATTGTTCTCTTGGCCATTGCCAATGACTGCAGTCATGTTGTTATGGATGAATCTTGTTACTGATGGATTACCTGCTTTGGCACTGGGAGTAGATGGAAATCCTCCAAATTTGATGAAAAAACCTGCTAAAAGAAGAAGTGGGATAATAGATAGGACAACTGGAATAAAAATAGCTTTTATGTCAATTCTAATGACTCTGGGGGTTTTAGCATTGTTTTATTTATCCATGAATAATTATTCAGAATTAGAAGGAGTTTTATTTCATGAAAAGATACAAACTATTGCATTTACAACTATTGTATTAATGGAAATTGTAAGAATACAATCAATAAGAAATGAGTATAAACTTGGAATGTTTAGCAATAAGTACTTGATTATGGCGGTTTTATCTTCTATAATATTACAGCTACTAGTTATTTATACTCCACTAAATATATTTTTTGGCACTACTATATTGAACTTAATTGATTGGGTGTATATCATGGGGGCAGTAATTGCTGTATTCATAATGAATGGAATTGGTTTATTAGTAATAAAGAAATTTGATAGGGGTTAAATCGTTTTAAACAAATCATTATATTTCTTTGAAAGTTGCCTGATTGCATCTGGTTCATTCCAATACTTTATCTCGCCCCTAAAACAGGGGTCTGCTTTTATTATTCTTTCTGTATTAATGCTAAACGGGTTAATATCTGCAGAATAAAACAATATAAAAGGTCTAGAGTTTAAATATGTGGAATCAAACATCTTCTGTATTTCTGGTGTAACGGAAGAAAGATGAACTAGCACTCCTTTTGTTCTTGGAATTGCCTCTCTTACTGTAAAAATAACTGTATCTTCCATCGTATGCCTATTAGCCTCAACATCCTTATGAGGAGAATAAATTCTTAAATTTTTTTCATTTTCAAACGTATCAAAAATATCATTATAAAGAGGATAATTATCTCCTGCATTTGGTTGGCAGGCAAGTACTAAGTCGAATCTATTTCCAGTTATTGTCTGCATAGGAGAAAGTTTTGTTCTTTGTGGGACATTTAATTGCAATTGAGAGAGAGTTGGAAGATCTCTTTGTTTTATAGCAGGCATATAAATTTGATATTTTTACAGTATAAAAAGATTATCAATTTTTGTATCAACTCAGCTTTGTGAAGCTTTGTTGGGAAATTAGCTGCAAATTCCAAAGTTAATTCGGAATTCATAGAAGATTAATTTAAAATTTACTTCATAAAGTAAGCAAATACCAATTTTTATTATAAGTTAATGAATATCTGAATAAATGACTTCAGCTTCGACTGGTGGAATATCTTTCTTTTCCTCTAGGTTAGTGGAGGGGTTTTCGGGGTTTTTTTGAACAATAACATGACCTGTTGTTGAACTGTTTAGTACTAAATTAAAATAAAATATTCCTGAGAGTAGTATTAAAACTATTAAAGTTAAAATTATTACAGTCAACCATACTATTTCACTTCTTTTCATAAGATATCTAAGTTTTAGAGATATTTAAAGATTATTGAATTTTTGAAGTAATTTTAAATACCTCCTTCATTTTAATGATATATGATAAGGATTGCAGATGTATTATTAAATCCAAAAAGAGCAAAAAGGCACTCAATTGAACTTATATTAATTGCATTCGTTTATACCTCTTTATCTATGTTTTTAGGATATTGGATTTTTCCTGAATATTCATCTTTATTTAGCATATTTTTCAGTGTTATCTCGTGTGTTTATGTTGTGCAAGGCATTTTAATTGTTGAAGAAAAAAGAGAAAGGGACTTTGATGATGAATTCATTATCTTAAAAAAACATATGAGGACATTGAAATTTTTGATAGTATTATTTTTCGGTTTTTTATTAGCTTATGTTTTTTGGACAATAGTTTTGCCAGAACGAATTGGAGTAGAGATATTTAGCATACAAAAAACTGAGATTGAAAACATCAGATCTATTACGGGAAGCGCAATAAATCCTGATAATTTTACAATTATTTTGTATAATAATTTTAGAGTGCTTGTTTTTTCTTTAATATTGGCTTTGTTTTATGGGGCTGGATCGATATTTATTTTAGTTTGGAATGCTAGTATAATGGGTTTTGTAATAGGCACTCTAGCAAGAAATGTTGTTGGTCTTGCCTCTTTACCTCAAGTATTTCTAAAATATTTTATTCATGGCCTCCCTGAAATGATCGCTTATTTTATTGTTGCTTTGGTCGGGGGAATATTATTTATAGAAATTATTAAAGGAGATTTTGTTAAAGGTAAAGTTAAAAGAACTTTTATAGATATCTTCTTCCTTTTAATCATTGCAATATTCTTATTAGTTCTTGCTGCACTGCTAGAAACCTATGTTTCTCCTTTGATATAATGTAAATTATAACGAAAATAATTTCTATTGGAAATATAGTTATTTTGTTCAAAGTAAATTTGTTCAAAATAAGAATTTAGGCAACACTTGCTTTTGACTAAATTACTAAATGTACCTCTGCACCCTGCCCGAAGGGCATTATCTTGATTTGAATACTAATAATGATTACATATCTTGTTCGGCCTTAGTTTTTTCTTCCATTCTTGAAAGAGCTAGGAAATATATTCCATAAAATAAGAAAAATATTCCTAGTAGAGAAATTGCAAAGACTATATTTATGGACAATCCAACCTCTTGCAAGTCCTTAAATGAAGCTAGAAAATTAAAACCTATTATTGTAAAAGACAAAGCTTTTATAAATTTCCCCCCCATTAATAATAAAATTAAGGAAAAAATTACTGGAACTACCGGGCCAGCGAGTGAGATAAATAGTTTTCCAGATAAATCGTCGCATAATATCTCAGAATAAGGATATGATCTTTTCTCATAGAATATTGAGCGAGCATCACAATCATAGAACCTTGAAACAGAAACATGACTGAATTCGTGCATGCCTAAAGTGGAAATTAAAACCAGATTAGATATAGCAATTATATAAATTAGATACTTTATGAACAAGATAATTCTTGGCTCATCTTTATGTATAAAATTTAGGGATTTTATCTTTTTATCTTTATTGTTCTGCAAAAAATAATATATAAAAAATATAAATGCTAAATTTGATATCAATATATAGTATAGAAAGTCTCCAATGTTAAACAAATATAAAAACTGAAAAATTAAAGATAATGAAGAGTATAATATTCCAGCATACGCAACTTTTCTCTCCTCCGGATGATTAATATAATTTATTGATAAAATCAACGTTAAGATTAAAGATATAGAACTTAGAAAAACTGTAAAATTACCTATATAAAAAGAGAAAAATATTAAAAAATAAGAACATAAATATAACAAATTTAATTTTTTATGGTATGAGTTATTTATTTTGTAAAGAGCAAATGTCTGCACTAGTAATATTATTGAATACATTAAAATAAAATCAAGATTAGAATATGGAAAAATTTTGAAAACCCATAAAAGTGAGAAGATTAAAAAGAATAGATAACAGCCTAAAATTAAATAAAATCCTTTTGTATAAATTGTCAATTTTTTATTTAAACTTTTTAATATAAAATGAGATAAAATTACAGTAATAATTAAAGCAGGGATAATATTTAAGATATATGTTGTTTCCATGTTGTTATAATACTAGTTAATACTATAAATACGTTTTTATAATTAAAATTTAATGATTTTTTTATAATTAGGTGAAAGCTCCCCACAGCAAGCTATGGGGCATCTAAATGTCAAGGATTTTTTGAATAAATTCAAGAGAATTTTAGATATCCTTGAACATGCTCGAGAATTGAAACTAAAAAAGATTAAACAATTCTCTACATGTTAACTGATTACAACTTATTGCCTTGGCGTTTATTTAATTTAAACATTCTACATTGCATCTTTTATTTTATTCACATTCGTGGTTTAATCCCCAAGGCTAGCCTTGGGGTATTACTGATAATAAAAAAGATTGAGAATTCAATAAATTTTTAAAATAAAAAAATAAAATAAAAATTACTGAATCTCTACAAAGAAGAAGTATGGTGTTGAAGTTGTATCTGCTCCATGCCCGTCTTCTAAAACTATCATCTCAAAGTCGTTATCTTGGCTATTAAATCCATTAAGTGTGCCTTGTTCTAATAAAGAAGCGAATACTACTGATGAAGTTGCTGGTTCATAAAGCAATACTTCTTCAAATCTATTTGCTACAGAAGAACCTGAACTATCATACGCTTTTGTACTTAAACATTCGCCTGAAGTAAAGGCAAGATTAGCTGTTGTAAACGCATCGTGGCCATCTCCAGCTGGTGCAAATGAAAAAGTCTCATTGACTCCGTCAACATCTGAATCTCCTATGTTATATCTTGCTTCTAACAGAGTCAAGTTTGTACCTGCTAAATTTGTCGCTCCTGCGGAACCGGCTGAACCTGTGGTATTAGCAGTGAAATTAAAACACTGTATACTAGTCCAAGTAATAGAAGAGTTTGTAGAAGAGTAAACTTCTCCAGAAGGCTCTGCTAAAGACCAATTATAGATTACATTACTGCTTGAATCTCCTAGTCTAATTGCTCCAGAAACATTTCCAAAATAACCCTGCCAGGTTTGAGTTGTCACAACACCTGTAATTCCAAGAAAAGTTATATTTCCAGCATATGCAGAATTGTTGCCTGCAGTATCTGAGGGTGCTGTTTGAGGTGTTCCGGGCGTAACAGTCCCACCATTAGGTTGAATAGCGGAAGATAAAGATATTAAAACTCCAACTATTGATAAAGTTAATAACGAAATAATAAAAATAAAACTTGATTTAATCATCCTTTAATTATACCTCCTTTCATTATTTTTTTACAGATAATTTTTTGAAAAGAATTTTTTGCGATATGTGGGCTATTTTTTGTTTGCATGAATGATATAATTCTCATGGGTATTTAAACTTTTCGTTTATTTAGTTTACTATATTTTTTAATTTATTAAACTATTTTACTTATTTAAGTATTTAGTTAAATAGAATAGAATTTAGAGATTTATCGACGGAAAACGAATAGTCCAAGATTAAATAATAGCTGAAATTTATTAATATTTATCAATTACTTGAAAATATATTTGAAATAAAGTAAACAGGCAATTAAAATCTTAACTAAATAATCTTTTGAAGAAAGATTTTTTTTCTTGTATGGGAACTATTTTGGCGTTTTTAGGTTCTATAACTTTATGCTCTATTTGAGGTTTTGTTTTTAATATTGGTGCTTCTTCTGCTAACTGGGACTGAGCACGCTTAATTGCTTTGTCAATTTCCAGTTTTGAATAATATTGATTTGTTAATGCTACTCTAAGAGAATCCAGAGTGTATCCTTTTTTTAAATTCTTTTTTATATATTCTGTTAACTCATCTGATAGGGTTTTTTGATTAAACATCCTTTTATTAATAATTGGGGATATTTAAAATTTATTGATATGTTTGTTTTTAAAATTTAAGGAAAATTTCTTTATTCACAAACTATAAATAATGAATAAAATATATAACTCTATGCTAGCTAATTATCATAGTGAAGATAAACATGAAAATCATAGAAAACATAGAAATGCGTTATATATCTTAGTAATAATCTTGGCACTTATTCAACTAAGCTCTTTTTTTGTAATAACTGCACAAATTTCTAAATTAAATTCTAAAATTGATAGTGAACTATTTAATACTAAAAAGGAATTAAAAGAATATTCTCAAGATTATACAAAAGAATTTTCAACAAATTTAGTAGAAAAATATGATTCAGTATATCAACAGAGCTTTAGTGAAATCAGCGGGATTTTATCTGAACAACAGAAGAGTTTTGAAGATGAAATAGAACTATTAAAATCTTCTACACAATCTGACTTTTCCGGAATTGTAGAAGATGCTGTAAAATCTGTTGTTGCAGTTTCAACAGATAAATCAATAGGTTCTGGTTTCATAATGGATAAAAACGGATATATTATAACAAATTACCATATAATTTCTGGAAGTGAAGATAAATTAGCAGTTAGGACATATGATAAAAAGACTTTGCCTGCAGTCTTAATTGGAAAAGACGAAGTAAGAGATGTTGCATTATTAAAAATCGAAGGCAGTTATGATTATTTAGAACTTGCAGATTCTGATGATCTTAAGGTAGGCCAAAAAGTTATTGCAATTGGTAATCCTTTGGGATTATCTTTTAGTGTAACTGAAGGAATTATATCCGCTTTAGAAAGACCAGGGCCAAATGGGTATAAAGAATATATTCAAACTGACGTTTCACTAAACCCCGGTAATTCTGGCGGTCCGCTAATTGATACTCAAGGACAAGTAATTGGAATAAATAATTTTAAAATCGGAGGAGCAGAAAATCTAGGTTTTGCTCTACAAAGCGACACAATGAGGGAAAGTATAAACAAAATAGCCAATCAGACAATAGTCCCATGAATAACAAGTTAATGCCTTGCTAGACAATTACATGCTGGCGCATTGTTTGTAATTTAC
>CAYHPN010000003.1:0-127103 GCA_964358765.1 Candidatus Woesearchaeota archaeon
TAAACACGAATGGAATATTGTTCCTAAATTTATGCTATAGATTTACACATAGCTTTGGATTTGCATAATTACATAAACTCAAGAGTCGCATTTGCAAATTTGACGGTAAGTGATCTTATGAAGGCATCCGTTCTAGCAGGATTAAATATTCTAATCCCTGGAAAACCAGGAACAGGAAAGACTCAGGCGATGAAAGACATTTATAGAGGATATTTTGGAGGAAATAAGATTGACGGCGGACAGGGAGTTTTGATAAGAGGAAATGACCCTGAACTTGACGTTCACAATGAAATATTCAGGGAATTAAATATCGACAAAGGAAGAAGAGAGCTCACCCATAGTGTTGAAGCATTGATTTATGCATTAGATGAAATAAACAGGACGCCTGCAGTTGCACAAAACCAATTCTTATCACTGGGAGATGGAGATTTCAATGATAGGGGAAGAGAAATAAAATTAGGAAGAGAGGGTTATCATATACTTATTGCGACTGCTAATTTAGGAAACGGAGAGCACTTGGGAACTTTTGAAATGGACTCTGCGTTGTATAATCGTCTCCATGTTGTTTTGGACTTGGATAATCCTGACTATGAGCCGACTAACCAGGATGTTTTCCAGAAACAAAAAAGAGAACAAAATCCAAATGTAAAAGGTGCTCCAATAAAAGACATTTCTGCAAAAATTATTGAAACATCTAAAAAAATAAGAGAAATGACTCAAAATCCTTCTTTAGAAGAGATTGCCTTAAGAAATTATCTGGAGATAGGATTAAAAAATTGCATGCTTTCCAGTGATGAAAATGGTGCTGGAAGAAAAGGGAAAGTCTGGCCATTAAAATGCCAGGATTGCAAATATAATGCGGGAACTAGTAAAGCGATATGTTCTTTAATAAATTCTCCAAATGATAGGACTACACAGGCAATGAGCAAATATGCAGCCGCTTTGTATTTTTTAGCAAAATTAAAAGACCCTGATGTAAAGATTGATACGACTGAATTAATGTTTAAAAGCTTTGAATTGACTGGAGCATATCAGTTGCTTTTAAATCCTCAGGAATTGAGGGGGAGATTTCAAGGTCAAAATCCCGTATTTATGAAAAATGTTGTGAATAGGCTTAGGGAAGAATATAAAAAAGATGAGGATAAGATTTTAGCATCTTTAGAATCTGCAAGAGGAGGAAAGAGTTTAACTGTTCTGTTTGAGCATGAAGGGCAAATTGGAAATTATGATGAATTAAGTGATAAAGCAAAAGAGCATACACTTGCTCTAAAGCCCTATATGGATAAGAGGGAAGTTGGTTTATCCTGGGTTGAGGAAAAGATTAGAGATATAATTGATGAAACTAAAAACGAAATTAAAGAAGGAGTGTAGTTAGAATGACAGACTATCAAGACAGCTTACAAGCTTTTGGCGACAGTTCACCTAGAAAAAGCAAATTTAATCCTGATTTAGCAAATAGATTAAATAAAGAAGCAGAAGAGCGGGAGAGAAGGGAAAAGTTAGATGAAATGTTAGGAAGAGGGAAGAAAAAAGATACTAATAAAGTTGAGAGTCCTCCTGCAGAAAACAGAATAGAAACACTAAAAGATTATTGGAGAATTCATAATGTCGAATACAATGGGGAAACTGCCTCTTATGAACTGGCTAAAACACTTTTATTGGAGGGAGAGAGAAGAACGCAGGAACAGTGGGCAGATTACTCATTAAATGCAAGGGAGCGAGGAGAGTTTTATACTCCTGATTTTCCTCTCTTGCATGGACTAATAAGGGCAGTTTATCTGCAGAGAGAAGAGTCTACAAGAACAAAAGAAACTCAAGAAATAAAAGAATTTTTCAAAGATAATATGGGGAAATGGCTAATGACTCTGACTAGAGTAAGAAACTCTTCTAAAGGGCAGACTGTTGATGAAGTAATTCACAATTATAAACAAGGACAGAAATACGGAGAAAGAATTGTTAAAGAGGAAATTGTTGGAAAAGACAGAGAAATTGTTAAAGCTGATTCAAGAGCATTAAATACATTAATAGGAAACGGAGATGTTAATGAAATAAAGGACATTTACAAATGGGTAAATAATACTCCAACTTATATTTGGAGAATAAATTCTAGGGAGGATAATTTGATTGAGAGTGTCGCGAGGGTTGATGCTGATTCCGATAGGGCTGGCCTGGATTGCTATGGGGGTGCTTCTTACGTTGGCGCGTCTATCGGGGTACGTCGTGCGAAAAAAAATTTATAGGCTTTTATAGACAATTTACTTGATTTAGTTACTTTACAGGTAAATTGTCTTATCAGAGAATTAATAACTATTAGTAACTCAATTATGTTAATTCTCTGTAATATGTGCAAATTTAATAAATAAAAGTTTAAAAAGTATAATTAATTTTCATTACTGTCCTGGAGGATTATCGAGTTCGTTCCAGTATAAAGGAAATTAGAGATAAAACTCGAGGAGGCTACACGTTCATTCATAGTGCTGTTTACAGCCATAAAATTCAATGACGATATTTGGTAGCTATGAAAAACCTTGGGGAAGTTTGGAGCGAAGATTAAAGTTGTGGTGTGACTTAGTGAATGAACTATCTTTGTCGCGAGGCTTAATGCTAATTCCAATAGGGCTAACCTGAATTGCTATAGGGATGCTTCTTACGTTGGCGCGTCTATCGGGGTACGTCGTGCGCAAAAAAATTTATAGGCTTTTAGTCATCTTTATTAACAAATAATCTTTATCGATTATATGAATAAAAAAATATTAATTACTATTTTTCTATGTGTTTTATTATCTGGAGCAAGTGCACAGGAGTTACCAAAGTATTACGATAATTACGTAAACGACTTTGTGGGGACTTTTGATAGCAAACAAACTCAATATCTACGAAGTATTTTATCAGAAATTGAGGGAAATACTACTGCTGAAGTTGTGGTTGTCGTTGTTAATACTACCGAGCCATATACTCCTCAGGAGTATAGGACTAAATTGTTTAATGATTGGAAAATAGGCAAAGATGATAAAGATAATGGATTGTTGATTTTGTACGCTGTTAGTGAAAACAGAATTGAAGTGGAAACTGGATATGGTCTTGAGGGAATACTTCCAGACTCTAAACTGGGAAGGATGCTTGATGATTATTATGTTCCTTTAAGAGATGAAGGAAATGTGAACGAAGGTATCATTAAATTTACTGAAGAAGTTGGGATTGTCATTGAGGATAATGCTGATGAAGTAAGATCTGGAAAGAATAAGAGGAAAACTAAAATATTCAAATCGATAATATTTTCAATAATCTCAGAATATACATTTTATTTAATTTTTATATTAGTAATCTATTTTATATTTAGATCTATGGGAAGAAGGGGTGGAAGAAGAACATTTTTAGGAGGTTTTGGTGGATTTGGTGGTGGAGGTGGCGGAGGATTTTCTGGAGGCGGCGGTGGCGGAGGAGGATTTGGTGGAGGAGGAAGCGGAGGCGGTGGAGCCGGGCGATAGACTTTTAAAATGGGAATTGTTAGTAACAAGATGATGAAGAAAGGGAGCATATTAATAACAATTATCGTAATAGTTGCAGTTTTTCTTTTAGGCGTATTTTATACAGTTATGAGTTATAATAAATTTGTATCTTTATCAGTAGAAGTAGATTCCAAGTGGAGCGAGGTTGAGAATCAATACCAGAGACAATATGATTTAATTCCCAATATTGTTTCTTCTGTTTCTAGTGCGGTGAAAGTAGAAACAAAATTTGTTGAAGATGTAACTGCTGCTAGAACGGCATGGCTAAATGCTAAAACACAACTTGAAAAAGATACCGCTGGAGTTGAAATGAACAATAAAATCAATACTATGCTCAATTTTGTTGCTACCTATGAAAATTATCCAACACTGCAGGCAAATAAGCAATATACTGCTTTAATTGATGAACTAGCAGGAACGCAGAATAGAATTACAACAGCAAGAGGAAGATATATTGAATCTATACAGAAATACAATGTTGCTGTTAAGAAGTTCCCTTCAAACATAATTGGTAACTTATTTGGATACTCATCTAAAGATTATTATCATGCTAATCCAACAAGTATGATTACTCCTAGTTTAGGCGATGGACAGTTACCTTAAATTTTAGATAATTAAATTATAGTAGATTTTATTAAGGGTTTTTATTTCTAATTAAAATGAAACTTGAAGAAAAAGCTAGGAAATATCTAGATAAAATAAAGAGAGAAGATAAAAAAATAAACGCTTTCCTTTATGTAAATGAAAATGTAACTATGGAAGCTAAAGAACTTGATTGCAAAATAGATGCGGGAAAGAAACAAGGAAAATTATATGGTTATTTTATCGCTGTGAAAAGCAATATAAATGTAAAGGGAATGCCGATAAGTTGTGCCAGCAAGTCTTTGGAGAACTATATTGGGACTTACGATGCAGCAGTAATTGAGAAAATAAAGAAAGAAGATGGGTTAATCATTGGAATTGCAAACTGTGATGAATATGCTTGCGGATCAAGTGGAGAATATAGCGCATTTGGACCTACACAGAATCCTATTGCACTAGGCAAGATTGCAGGCGGATCAAGTTCTGGAAGTGCTGCTTCTGTTGCTGCAGGTTTTTGTGATGCTGCTTTAGGAAGCGATACTGGAGGAAGTGTGAGAAATCCTGCGTCACATTGTGGAATTGTAGGAATAAAACCAAGTTATGGAATGGTATCAAGATACGGACTAATAGATTTATCAATGAGCTTAGATCAAATAGGAGTGTTGGCTAAAAACATTAAAGATGCCCGATTAGTTTTTGAAGTAATAAAAGGAAAAGACGAACGCGATACAATGAGTTTAGAATTCTCCGACAATAAAAAAGAAATTAGTAAATTAAAAATAGGAGTTATTAGACTCAAAGAAGTTGACCTAAAAATACAGAAACTTCTAGATAAAAAGATCGAACTATTAAAGGAAAAATACAAATGGAATTTTGTTGATGTAAAGTTGGAACATATTGATTTAGCATTGCAAACTTATTACCCTTTAGTTTATTCTGAATTTTTTTCTACAACTAGAAGAATTGATGGAAGAAGATACGGGCTAAAGATTGATGAACATGTTGGCGAAGAAGTATTAAGAAGATTATATGGGGGAAGCGAAATTACAAAGGCCGAGCTCGAAGGGGCATATTATGAAAAGGCACTGGAAGTAAAGAAAGTAATAGCAGAAGAATTTGAAGAATGCTTTAAAGATATTGATTTTTTAATATTGCCCACAGTGCCATCTTTACCTTGGGATATTGGTAAAGCAAATGAAATGAAAGCAGAAGAAGTTTATGCTGCAGATGCACTGACAATTCCTATGAACCTAGCCGGAAATTGTGCTGTAAGCGTTCCTGCTGGAACTATTGAGGGAATTCCAGTGGGAATTCAAGTTTGCTGTAATAAAGGGGAAGATTCTAAAATGATGAAAATTGCTGAAATGGTTGAGAATACAGAGATGATTAAATTATAATGATTCAATGAACTAAATAGCAATAAATGTTTGAATGACTTAGAACTATCCTAAATGTATCACAATTAAATTTATAAGAGATATTTAATATCTTTATATATCAAAGGCGTGTGGTTCTATAATGGATATAAAAGGAGTTAAGATTGAGTTTTTGGGGCATAGTGGGTTTTTAATTAGTTATAAGGATGAAAAAATCTACATAGACCCATATGAAACTTCAAATAATCTTCCTAAAGCGGATTTAATTTTAATAACTCATAGTCATTACGATCATTGTAGTATGCAAGATTTGGAAAAGATTACTAAAGATGGAACAACAATAATTGTACCTCCCGATGCACAGAGCAAAATAACTAAAGTAGACGGAATAAATATGCAGATAATTGAAGTTGGAGATGAACTAAGTTATAAAGATATAAAGATTGGAACAATTCCAGCATATAATAAAAGAAAAGAATATCATCCAAAAAAAGAAGGTTGGATTGGATATGTATTAAAATTTGAAAATTTAATAATTTATCATGCTGGAGATACCGACAAGATTGAAGAGATGAAAAAACTTACTGGACATGGAAAAGATGGAAATGAGTTTGTTGCATTATTGCCCGTTTCAGGAAAATACGTCATGGATGCAGATGAAGCTGCTCAAGCTGCTGTTTTGATAAAACCGACACTGGCTATACCAATGCATTATGGGTCTGGTGTTGGCACTATCGAAGATGCGTTAAAATTTGTGGAGCTTTGTTTGAGAGAAGGCATAAGGGCGGAAATACTGGAAAAGTTACAATAAAACATAATTTTTTTAACAGTAATGTTTTTTAGAGTGTGATCAAAGTCAACTTTATCTTTTATGTGTTTAATTCTTGCTATGGTAAGATGGGACATGAACCTTTCTTCTTTTGGAAATAATTGCATTAAAGATTCATCTATTTGTTTTTGCAAATCATAGATTTGTCTGCCTGCAATTTTTATCCATAATATCTTTGGATGGCCTTTAATTGAAAAAGTTCCCAAAACTTCTAAATGTGCTTGAAAATTAGTAAAAGAGATGTTTGAAAGAAGAGTTTTTACCTTATTTATTTGTTCTAGCGAGATTTCTCCAAGGAACTTAAGAGTAAGATGAAGATTTTCTAGTTCTGTGAATTTTCCTACAAATTTTTTATCTAAAAGTGGAGGTATTCTTGCTATCTCTTTTGTTATTTCGTCTGAGAAATCTATGCAGATGAAGGTTCGAGTTAAATTTGTTTTATCTTTTAGTGTCATGATATCATTTCTATTTTATCTTCTTGCAATATAATTAATTTTCCAATAATATCCTATTCTTTGAGATGATTAAATAATTTATCTAAAGCATTTTCTAATTTTGAGAGTTCTGGGGGATGAATTCTTAAAAGTATTATTCCGGCAGTCTTTATTGGAGGAAATAAGCTAGTATTTAGGAAATGCTTATCGTGAGTTAAAATTAATCTCTTTTCTTTACAGGCTAATGTAAAAAGTTTATTATCATTAAATCCCTTTGTAATTATTCCAACATCGTGGCCTCTTTGAATAAGAAAATTTACCAGTTTTAATTTAATATTCTCATCAGCTATTATTTTCATTTTAAATTGAAATAACTCTATCGCCTGATAATTTTTCTCTCGCAAATTTTAATGCTGCTATTATATGTTCTTTTGTTAGCGAGGGATAGTTTTCAATGATTTCTTCTATTGTTTCTCCTGTTTCCAACATCTCAATAATCTGCCAAACCATGATTCTTGTTCCACTAAAAGTTGGCGTTCCTCCACAAATTTCTGTATCTGCTACAATGTACTTATTTACTTGAATTCTCATGAAATTTTAGGGTATAATAGATATATAAAATTTTGTATCTTAAGAAAAGATTTATTTCGGAACAATTGCAGCTGTACTAAAAGAAGAAATTTTTGCTAATTCTTTAACTTGAGAGATTGTGACTGCTTTGATGTTATCTTCGTGCTTGTAATAATCTTCTGCTTTGGTTGTAAGCTCTGAAAATAAAAGTTCATTCATAACACTGGAACTATCTTCTTTAGATAATCTTTTTAATCCAATTAGCTGGTCCTTTGCTTCTTTAATGTCTTTTTCCGTGATGTTCTTAACATTATCAAATTCCTGCAAGATTAACTTTTGTACTTCTGGAATTGCTTTTTTTGTAGTTCCTGCATAGATTGTGTAATAAGAATAGTTTTTTTCGGTGCTTAAAGAACCTTTTACTGCGTATGCAAGACCTCTTTTTTCCCTTATTTCTAAAAATAACTTAGAAGACATTCCATTTGCTAAATAAGCATCTAGGACTTCTAAGGCTGGATAATTTTTATCAGTTTGCAATGGGGTGTGAAATGCAAATACATAATGGGCCTGATCTATTCCAGGACGTTCTTCAACTGTTTCTTTATTTAGTTTTTTTATAGGTTTTATTTTTAGGACAACTTTAGAAGATTTAAAATTTTTTTCAATATAGTCACAAACTTTTTTGAAATCTGCTTTTCCTACTAGAGTCACTATGAAATTTGATGGTTGGTACATTTTTTTGAAAAAATCAAATACGAAATCTCTTTTTAATGCCGAGACTGTTTCTACTGAACCGATTACTCCTTCTCCAAGAGGTTTATCAAAAAGATTTTCTTCTATTTGATCATGAACAAATCTTTGTGGTGCATCATGATACATCTTTATTTCTTCAATAATTACTTTTTTTTCCTTTTCAAATTTCTTTTCTTCAAAAACTGCATTGTTTAGCATATCGGTAATTATATCCATCCCACTAAAGAGGTGTTCGGAAGGAAGTTTAAACCAAAATGAAGTTACTTCATTCGAAGTGTATGCATTTAATATACCTCCTTTTTTTTCTATTTCTCTTGAGATGTCTTCATGAGTGCGCGTTTTAGTGCCAGTGAAGACTAAATGTTCGATGAAATGTGCAATTCCCTTTATATTTGAATCTTCGTAAGCTCCTCCAAATCTATTCGAGATAGAGAAAGATACTAAAGGCAAGTCTCGGTATTCTTGCAAAATTGTAATTCCATTTTTTAGAATTTTTTTTTGAAAATTTTTTGGAATCATAATATAATTTCTATAAGATAGTTAATAAAGGTTTTTGAATGGAGAATTTTGCAAAAATTAATAGGAATTACAGAGAATTAACATAATTAAGTTACTAATAGTTATTAATTCTCTGATAAGACAATTTATCTGTAAGGTAACTAAATCAAGTAAATTATCTATAATGAAGTTGCAAGGTTTTCAATAAGGAATAGTTTAAATAATTTCCATTTTTACTTAAATTATGCCAATAAATGCAGGATATGAATATTTTGATGCAGAGAAAGAATACTTAAATGCAAAGACAACTGATGAAAAAATAAGATGCTTAGAGCAGATGATTAAAGTAGCTCCTAAACATAAATCTAGCGAGAATTTTTTATCAGAACTGAAAAGAAGACTGAAGAAACTTCAGCAGAAAGAAGAAAAAGAAAGCAAGAAAGGAGGGGGTAAAAAAGGAGTTAAAAAAGAGGGATATCAATTTGTTTTAATTGGAAATACAAATAAAGGAAAATCTAGTTTACTTGCAAGATTAACAAATGCTCGCCCGTTTATTGCGGATTATGAGTTTACAACTAGGCAATTAGAACTGGGAACTTTCAAATATCAAAATGTAAAGGCTCAAATAATTGATATGCCCTCAATTGGAAGCGAATATTTTGATATAGGTTTAGTAAATACTGCTGATTGTTTATTAATAGTTATAGTTGATTTTAATGAAATAGAGAAAATAGAAAAAGTTCTTGGAAGAGCAATTGGAAAAAGAATTTATGTTTTTAATAAAGCAGATAAATATGATGAATTTGAAAAAAGAAAGATCGTATCAAGAATAAAAAGTGAAAAGATAAATGGTTTTTTTGTTTCTGCTTTTACTGGAGAAGGAATAGGTGAACTGGAAAAAAAGATGTTTGAAGTAATGGAAGTGATAAGAGTATTTACTAAAGAACCTGGGAAGAAAGAAGCTAAAGACCCAGTTGTCTTAAAAAAAGGAGCTGTAGTAAAAGATGTTGCTGAAAGCATCTTGAAAGGATTTTCAGTAAAGGTAAGAGAATCAAGAGTTACCGGACCTAGTGCGAAATTTCCAAATCAGAAAGTTGGTTTAGGGCATGCGCTAAAAGATCTTGATATTGTAGAATTTCATGCTAGGTAAGTTTAAAAAAGAAAAATACTCTCTTGATTCCTTTTAAGATGAAGTTTGAAGGATATTTTTCAGTAGATACTCATGGGAAGATCTATAAGGGATCTATATTTAAATCCGAAGATAAAGTTATAGTCTTTGACATGGATGGAGTATTGACTTTACAAAAAGGAAATTATGAGAACGGTAAAAGAAATGGTGCGGACAAATATCAACAACATTCACAGGCAAAAAAAGTATTGCAAATGGCATTGCAGGATTTTAATAAAGTAGTGCTCTGGAGTTTATCCCCGAAAGTTTTAGATTTAGAAGGATTTCCTTATAATGAAGTAGATCAAAGAATTGTGGGCGCTCAATTTTTAGATGTTGAAGGGAATTTGGATACGGTGAATCAAGAGCGTGGAGATTATATAAAAAATTTGGCAATCATTAACAAAAATTTAGAAAACGTGGTCGCGATAGAAGATGGAGATAATTTGTTTTTTCCAAGGGAAAGAGTTATCAGTATCCGACCTCATGAAAACTTGGAAGTTATTTACGGAAAAGCTAAAAAATTAGTGTGGAAAAAGGGACAGAGATAATTTAATAAAAGTTTTTTGTGTTTTTTACTTAAAATTCTTTCTAATTGGAGAAATTATTTCTTCTAAATAAGCTGAAACCGAATTTTTCAGATCCATTGGATGCAGTTTACCTTCAGCAAAATCCATTTCCAATTGATTGTATGCCTGATAAGAAATATTTCCCCCGAATTTTTCTGGACGATTTACTACAAAATCTTTAATTTTCTGAAATATAATTAACTTACAAATTTGAAGGATTGGATTATCTTTAATTTCTTTTTCAGGACAATAAGCTCCTTTAATTGTTTTTTGAATTTCTTCTTTAGATTCTGTAACTGATATTCCTGAACCTGGAATGGATTTAGACATTTTTTCTCCAGGGCCCTTAAGAGAAGTTATTAACGGAGTATGGAAAGGAATAAAATCATAATTAATTACTTTTGAAAGATCTTTACCTACCATATGAACTTTTCTTTGCTCCATCCCTCCCAATGCAAGGTCTACTTGAAGATGTTTTATATCTGCAACCTGCATTAGAGGATACCATAATTGAGAAATTGTTGCGTTTTGAACATCTCTTGCTATTTCTTGCATTGATCTCAACCCTCTGTTAATTGTCGTTGCTTGTGCTAAAGACATTACATCGATTTGATACTCTTTAGAAAATTGGAAATCACTTCCCAATACAATTTCAGCATTAATTCCAATTGCTTTAATTGTTTTTTTCCAGGATAATGCTTCTTTTTCAATTTCTTTTACAGATCCTTTTTTGTTTAACAAGGCGTGGATGTCTGCTAGAAGTATTTTAACTTTAAAACCAGCATTTTCCAGATCTAATAACTTTAATATGGTTACGAAATGTCCTAGATGCATTGGTCCTGAGGGTTCATAACCGCAATAAACAGTAGGATTTTTCTTTTTTTTAATTAATTCTTTTAATTCTTCAAGAGTTATGATTTCCTCTGTGTTTCTCGTAATAAGTGCTAATTTCTCTTCTGTATTCATTCATTTACTAGAAAGATAAGTGTTTTAAATGTTTTCGGTCTTTAATAGATATGAAGATATTGTCTTTAATTACCTCATTAATTGGGATATTTATTTTGGGTTCTTTAATATTGATTATGAAACCGATAGAAGTTGAAAATTTAGAAGATATAGAGGTACTAGCGGATAATACAAAAGTTGTTATTGAAGGAAAAATCAGTGAAGAAAGAACTTTATATGAAGGTACAAAGATGTTAAAAATAAAAGATATTGAAGCAATATGTGAATGCAATGGAAAATATAATGATAAAAATGTTAGAATTAAAGGTATTATTGATGAATATGATCATAAAAAACAAATTTTAGTTATGGAAATAGAAACCCTCAATTGATTTTATTTTTTAGATAAGAATAATAATTTTCTTTTAAATGAAGGATTATATTGAATGAGATGCATCTTTTCCTGTTTTGTTTTTTTATCATATATGCCGATACGATATTTTTTTCCTGGAATAAGAATGGCTCTGCTTAAGATCTCTTTTGGATAATATCTTTCAGTTTCTAGCAGATCAAATATTTGTTCGGAATTGCTAATATTGTAAGTGTAATCTCCGATCTTTAAATTATCATAATCTTCAATAATAAGGAAGATAAATATTATTATTGTTGATAAAATTATGAAAATTGAATTTGTGAAGGTATCTCCTCTATTTAAGAACAAAAGGACTATTAATAATAAACCTAAAACATAATTTGAGATTTTTAGGGATTTTTCAACTCTTCTGCTGGTCAGATACTCTAATTTTTCTCTAATTGTTGCCAGTTCGCCTAAGACGTAATAAAAAGAATTTGCTGCGGCTTCTTGTGCAAAGTTATTAATTTCCAGACTATCTAAATCCTTATACATTCCATAAAAATGATCTCTGCTAACTTCATAATTTATATAATCTCTGAGGGTGCTTATCGTATACGAATCTATTCTTTGTTTTAAATGCAAATGAAATTTTTTCCCTAATTGTTTTGATGAAAGATAAAGGCTTACTAATCTTCCTGTTTCACAGGCAAGATTTTCTTTGAGAGCACTTACTTTAGATAAGAGCATTGAAAATGTAATGGTTATTAAAAAGCCAAAAAGAAAAGATACTATGGAGATCATTAGCCCAATGTCTAAAGCTTCAATTTTTATATTTCTGGTGTAATAATTTAAAATAAGGAGAAAGAAAAAAACAGGAATTGTCCAGTAATATAAATATATATTTACTCCCTTTTTTAACTCGTTATCCATGGAATGATTATAATAACAAGCTTAATAAAACTTGTTTTCTTGTTTAAACGATGAAAGAATATTATTTTCTGTTTGTGATTGCTTTTATTTTTACATTCTTTGCTTCCATTCAAGATTTAAGAAAAAGAGAAGTGGCAAACTGGCTGAATTTCTCTCTAATTGCTTTTACTTTGACTTATAGAGTATTTTATTCAATCATTAAAAATGATTTTAAATTTATTATATTTGGATTGGCAGGGTTTGGAATTTTCTTTATTTTATCCCATATATTTTATTATAGCAAAGCTTTTGCCGGAGGAGATGCTAAATTACTAATGGCTTTGGGTGTTATACTTCCTTATTCGGATATTAAATCTTTTATTTATTTGCCATTATTATTTGTCTTCTTATTATTTTTGATTGGTGCAGGCTATTCAATAGTTTATTCTTTTTTTATAGTCTATGAAAATAAGAATAAATTTATCAAGGAATTTAAGCATTATTTAAGAAGATATAAATTTATTGCAGGAGTTTCTTTAATTTTATTTGTTATTAGCTTGCTGTTCTTAAAATCCAATTCTGCACTTTTGTCTTTAACTATATTACTATTGATGCCAATATTATTTATTTATACTAAATCTTTGGAAAAATCTATGATTAAAATTTATAATTATAATAAATTAACTGAAGGAGATTGGCTGGTAAAAGATGTTGTTATATCTAGGGGTTTAACTATAAAGAGAACTGTACACGGTTTGACACTTAAAGATATAAAATTATTAAAGAAATATAGAAAAAATGTTTTAATAAAAGAAGGAATTCCTTTTGTCCCTGCTTTTCTATTAACTTTAATTGTACTCGGCGTAGTTTATTTTTTTAATTTAAAATTTGAGATATTTTCTTTTCTTAATATGTCAAGAATTATTTTTTCGTAAACTCCCTACTTCAGTTCGTGAGACTTCAAGATTTTTCGAATCTTGAGAGCACTCAAGAATCATTGATTCTTGACATTCTTTGAGAATATTTATTTTCGATTAAGGAATTCTTCTCTTAAGTTTAAAGATTTCCTTTTTTTCAGGTTCTGGAATTTTTATCTTTTCAGGCTCTGGTTTTTTAATAATTTCAACGTTTATTCTTTTTTTTACTGCTTCGAGATCTTCTTTTTTTACTTGTTTTCTAGTTGCATTTTCGTCGATTTCTTTATCATAGACTGGGATAAGCTCTATTATTGCTTCTCCCATTTTTTCTTCAACTATCATGTTAATTTTTTTAGATTTGAGACTCAATTCTAATTTTTTAACAATTTTTTCTGCAAAATTCATTACTTCTTTAGGTATCTCATTCTTTTTCCTTACTTCTTTTTTTGGAAGTATCAATGTATGGCCTTCTGAAAGAGGGTTAATCTCTAAAACTGCTAATGCGGAAGGATTTTCTTCAACAACTACGGAATCAATTTCTTTGTTTACAATCATCCTAAAAACTGCTTGACGCCCCTTTTGCTGTTCTAACATTGATTCTATTGCTGCGGGAGACATTTCTTCAATTTGTTTTTCAGCTTGAATTTTCTTATCTGGAGGAAGATTTTTTACTTGTTCTTTTAATTGATCTTTTAATTCTTTTATTTCTTCTTTTGATAAAGCCATAATAGACATTACGTGAAAAGATATTTAAACCTTTATTCACTAAGTATACAATAATAAAGAGAGAAAATGAAGAAAATTAATTTACTAGGGATATTTCTATTTGCACTAATATTTTCAACTTTTGTCTCTGCAGGTATTTTAGATGATTTATTCTTTTCTCCATCCAATAGGCAGATGCAAATTTCAGTAAAAGATAATTTTGGTGCTATGTTGCCTGGTGTTACTGTTAAATTCAAACAAGGATCTGTTGTTTCAATTATAAAAACTACGGATGCAAACGGATATACTCCTTATGCAGACTTAATTGTTGGGCAAACATATACTGTTGAAATGAGCAAGGATGGATATCAATCTACTACAAGAACTCTTGGACCTATAATTGCAGGTGATCCAGCGCATAATGGTCCTTATGTTTTGACATCTTTAACTCCAATAATAGCTACTCAATTTGTGACAGTTTTAGTTAAGAATAGCCAGGGTAGTGGAATCCCTGGTGCGTATGTAATATTGACTTCGAGTGATGGAAGTAATCTAGCAAGGAATACTGATTCAACTGGACACGCTACTTTTACTGTACTAGAAGGAACGGTTAATTATGAGGTTAGTGGAGCTACAGGATATAGTGGTAAATCTGGAAATATTTTAGTTTCTTCAAATACAAATAATATTAATATTGTTTTGACATCGACTGGGTCTTCAAGTGGTTCTTCCACTACAAATCCTCCTTCAAATGGGACTATACAAAACGGATGTACAGATTATGATTCGTCTAGTTTGAGTCCAACATCTTCTGACTCTTCTTTAAATGTTTTAAGTTATGTTTTATGGGGAAATGTACGATATGATGATAGATGCGATTCAAATAATAATAAAAGAGTGATTGAACAATATTGTACATCAACAACTTCATGGTCTGAATTATCTGTAACCTGCTCTGGAGAAATGGTTTGTGCAAATGGAAAATGTGGATATACTTCTTCTAATGCTTCTTCAGGTCCTTCTAGTAATTCTTTAACTACTCCTTGCGAAAATGGAATGACTACAGTTTGTGAAAGTAGTTCTTCATTTAACTATTGCGATAGTGGTGTATGGACAGTTTATAATTGTGCTGAAAGATTCTCAGATAGGCCTTTTTGTCGGGAAACTAGAGATGCAAGTGGAAGTTTCCTAGGATCTGAGTGCAGTTCTGTTGTAAATAGGCTTGAAAATAGTGGAAATTCACAGACGACTAACGTTCCACAATCGACATCTAGTGCTGGTAGCGAGGATCCTCTGAGTGTGGAAGAAGAAAATATTGAAAATCCTGTGAGAGATGCTGAGAGAAGCGAGTCAAATCAATTGACAAAGGTTGAATGTCTGGATAATGATACAGGATCTATAAGAACTAGAAAAGGATCGTGCACTCCTGCAAATGGTATGACTGCCAGCGACGTATGTACGGGGGAAGGAAAGTTATTGCAATTTTATTGTTCTGAGAATGAAGAATGTTTGTCAAGAACTTATTCTTGTTCAAGCGGGCAGAAGTGTTCGGATGGTGCTTGCGTTAGCGTAAGAAATAGTATTTTAACTGGAATTAGAAATGGGCTAAGAAGATTATTTGGAATTGATAGATAATTAAGTTAAAAAACTATTTTTCATTTACAATAACAGAAATGCCTATTTTTCTCAATTGTAGAGGAATTTAATATTCTAAAACAATATTAACAACTATATTTTGAATTTGCACAAAGTCATAATAGGTATTATTCTAGGAAATAATATTTGAGTTATTATTATAAGTCAAATTAGAAAAATTTATCTGTCGAAAGACGATTAATTTTTCAAATAAAATTGCAAAACCAATAGGTTTTGACTCTGATCTGTTAGTAGATAAAGAAATTAGTAAACTTTTTAACCAAATGCTCTGCGGTAGTCTTCAATATTTACTGAAGAAACGCCTTTAACTTTACTAAGGATATTTTCAATGACATCTGTGCCTTTATCTTCTGGAAAGGCAAATTTTGCGAAAATGGCTTTAAGACCAAATGCCATTGGTTTCTCTTCAAACGTAAGATTCATAGCTCCTTCTTTATGCAATACTTTTTCTGCTTCTTTCTTAATATGATCTAGATTCTCATCAGGAGAATCGGGCATCAATCTTGTTATAACAACTACTACTCCAGCCATTTAAACTATTAAAAAACAAGGTTTATAAATCTCACTGATATTCGAATTTGATGTTAAATAGTAATTCAATATACAAGACAAAAACCATTAAATTTAAGACAAAATACAGATTAGAGTTTATTAATATTACAAAAGAGGTAAAAAAATTTGTAAAAGAGTGCAAAGTTAAGACAGGTTCTATTGTGATTCAAACGCATCATACGACTTTTAGTGTTTGGGTGAATGAATCTGAAAAGAATTTAATCGGTAATGAAAAAGATTTAGGATATACTTCTGATTTGAAATTGATTCTTGATAGATTTGCATCTCCGAACGAAAACTTTTCTCATGATGATGTAAGGGATATAAATAATCCAAATGGAAAAAGAACAGATGATTTACCAAAACCAAACAAGGATGGAACGATTGATGAACCTAGAAATGCACATTCTCATGCACATGGCTTAATGTTGCATACATCATTGCCTTTGATAATAGAAAATGGCAATTTATTGCTTGGTAAGTGGCAAAATATTTTAGCGGTGGAACTGGATCATTCTAGAGAGAGGAAATTAACAATTTTAGTGCAGGGAATAGTATAATAATTTTATTTAAAAATTAATAAAAACTTAGATATTTAAAGTTAAATTTCTTATTTATCAAATGAATAAAAGGGGACTAGATGATAAAAGAATTATTTTATTTGTTATACTATTTATTTTAATTGCAATAACTTTTATGGCGTATGTTTTAGTAAAATTTTCTAATAACTATGATCCGATAATTAATCAAGCTATTTCCAATTCTTCAATGTCTCTGCAAGATAGATGCCTAACACTTAAAATAAACCCTTTAAACTGCACTGCAACTCAAGATAAAGTCTCGCTTAGTTTTGAACTGATTAATGGAAATTTTAATGAATTAATTGCTACAATAATATTTGATGACGGTTTTGCAAAATCTATTAGTGCTTTTACTCCTTCTCTTTCTACAAAAATTGATTTTTTAATAAACAAATTGCCTAATCAAAAACCAATAAATGCAAAAGCTTTGGCAATAATTTTAGATGAACAAGGCAATAAAATTACTTGTGTTCTTCCTGATGAAATAATTTGTACTCTTGAATTTCTAAATATTGATGCAGATAGAAACATTACGGGAGGGTCAGGCGGAGAAGGGGATAATGATGGTGGGAGTGGAGAAAATCCTCCGCCAACTGTTCCAAATGATCCAGAAATTTTACAAGGAGAAGGTTTCTATGGGATGGAAATTATCTCTGCAAACAAAAATCAAGAAAATATTATAGTTACAACTACTGGTGCAACTTACATATTAAATGAAAATTCAATTGAACTCTATAGAAGAATAGATCCGAAAACAAATTCAATAAATCCTAGAAAAGTAGCACAAATAAATTTTGAAACACCTTTAGGAAATCTCGAGATTAATTCCAAAAATAAATCTCAAGTTATCGTGTCATCATCAAAAACAGAATTAACTTTCAATTCAGACTCTTTATTTTTTATTAAATCTAAAGAAAATTTAAATTATAGTCATATAAATTTAATTTCCTCTGCTCCGTGGAACAAAGGAACTAAGGCCGATAAAATATGGACTGACGGTTATGGGGGATCTTTACATGCCAATGTTACTGGTAATACAAAAACAACATTTTCATTAGACTCCACTCGATTCGACACAAAGTCCGGAGATATTACTTCGCACATGGTCTTCCCTCCAAAGTTATTTAACTTTGAGAAGTTATATGGTGAAAATGCAAGACCGCACGTTTACTTCATATCCGGCGAAAATGAAATGAAGAATATTGCCTCCGATTTTACCTCCTTTGTTAATAACAATTACGGAGTTTTCATACTTTGGGCTAGTTTTTATAATACCACAGATAATTATTATGAATCGCCTGAGCTTCTTAGTTCTGGGCTGATGGGTTATAAATTTAACAATGAAACCTTAGTAAATAATTTTATTAGTCAGGCTCATGCAAACAATTTTAAAGTAATCACGTATATATCTCAACCATCCGGCATTATTACTAATCGATGGATTTATCCTGCAGGCCATCCAAGTGGAGGAAAAAAGCAAGACATAAATACGACATTAAACTGGATGAAAAGTTTCCAAAATGAATTTAATCTAAATGGATGGTATTTGGATAATGCCGATGCCGGAGATTTTATTGCAGACTATAATTTTATTAAACAATTAAGAAAAGATATTGGAGACAATGGAGTAATATATCATCATGATTCTGTTGATATTTGGGGTTCTTGGATAAATTCGGTTGAATTTGATGGTTTAAGATCAATTTTTTTTAACGCTTATGTAGATTACACATATACTGGAGAAACAGGATACCTTGCACGAGAAGTAAATGACCCAAATAATCTTTATTTAAGATTTTATTCATCTGGGTATGGATTGTCTCAAGCATATGGTGCATATATGAGGCCAAGCAATCAGAAGGCAGCAATTAAAGAAGTAGAGAAAAATAGAGTCGGAGTAGAACTTCATGGCACCGAGCTAAACAGCATTCTTGAAACTATAAATAATGCATGGAATTCACACTACAAACCATTTTATGAATTAAAAAAAGTAGAATACTTGACTGGAAACTTTAACCCCAATCCTGATTGGCCGATTAATAATCAGTTCGGCTGGTTTAGAGATATAAATGGTGCATCGATAAACCAAATTAATCCCAATACTATAATAATTTCTTGGGAAACAGATGACTTTTCAGACAGTGAGGTTATTTACACGGATAAAAGCTATGAAAAATGGACATACTGGTTTAATAATGAGACTTCTGGAAGAAGATACAATTCAAGTTTAACAAAAGTCCATAATATAACCTTATCCAATATATATCAAGCGACCCAATATAAATTTAGATTAAGATCAAATAATAATCAAAGCCTTACGAATGAAGTAATTTGGGGAGCCGTAATAAATGGATGAATTATCCACACTTTTAATACTGTTTGTTTAATTTATGAAGTAAATTTTACATTTACTCTCTATAAATTCCTCAATTGACTTCAGAATGTCAAGAACTAAAAATATTCTCCAAAGTTCTTGACATTTATGGCTATATTTCCCTGCTTAGCTTCAGAAAGCTAAGTAGATACTTTCGATACAAATACTTAAAAAACCTTTATTCTATTACACAAAATGGATAATTATGAAAAGTTACTTGAGAGGATATCCCGTTCAAGTGGACTAGCGAAAGAGGAAATTGAGAGGAAGATAGATGCTAAGAAGGCAAAACTTTCTGGACTTATTTCTAAAGAAGGTGCTGCTCAGATAGTTGCTGCCGAACTTGGAATAAATTTTGCGCAGGAAAGACTAAAAATATCTGAACTGGTTGAAGGAATGAAAAAAGCAAATATAATTGGTAAAGTAATAAAGATTTCACCAGTAAGGGAATTTAATAAAAATGGAAGAGAAGGAAAAGTTGTAAATTTAACGGTTGCGGACGAAACAAGCAATGTAAAAATTGTTTTATGGGATACTAATCATATTTCATTAGTGGAGAAGGGAAAGATAAAAGAGGCTAGTGTTATCGAGGTTGCAAATGCTGGAATGAGAAACGGAGAGCTGCATTTGAATTCATTTTCTGAATTAAAAACAAGCAATGAAAAAATAGATTCTGTAATAAGCGAGAAAGTATACCAAGAAAGATTATTGACTGATATTAGATCTGGAGAGAGTATTAAAACAAGAGCTACAATAATAAAGACTTTTGATCCCAGATATTTTGAAGTTTGCCCTGAATGTGGAAAGAGAGCACTTGAAGAAGAATGCAAGGTGCATGGAAAAATTTCTCCGCAAAAAAGGGCAGTTCTTACGATTATAATTGATGATGGAAGCGATTCTATTAAAGCATCTTTGTTTAGTCAGGAAATAAAATTATTGGGGCTTAAAGATGAGGAAATATTTTCAATTGAGGAATTTAATAAAATAAAAGATAGATTTTTGGGAGAAGAGAAAATTTTCATGGGAAATATAAAAAACAATGCGTTGTACAATACCATTGATTTTGCTATAGAAAAAATTGATAATCCTGATTTAGATGTTTTGATAAAAGATCTTGAAGCTAAGACTCGTTAAGAGAAAAAATGATCTAATACTTGCTCAAATTATCAAACATCTTCTATTATTGGATATAATGGGGAAAAATTATTTTCTATAATTATTTTTTGTACAATTTTAAATTCTAAATCAACTACTATTTCAAATCATCAAAATGATTATAAACTGAACAAAACTACCCAGATTTATGGTAAGAGAGGCGAAAGTAAAAGAAGAGAAAGCTGATAAAGAAGAAGAGGAAGAGAAAAAGGAAAAGAAATTAACTGATGTTCCTGGAATAGGTCCTGGAATTGCTTCAAAACTTGAGGCTGCGGGAGTTTACGATTTAATGGGATTAGCAGTTATGTCTCCTTCCACATTAGCTGATATGGCTGGAGTTGGAGAGGCAGTTGCCCGCAAAGCAATTCAGGCTGCTCGCGGTATGATGGATTTAGGATTTATGGATGGAGCTGAATTTGCAAAAAAGAGGCAGGATGTAGTATATATTCCGACTGGATCCACAAATTTGAACAACTTGTTAGGTGGAAAGGGTGTTGAGACAAGGGCAATGACTGAGGCATATGGTGCATTTGGAAGCGGGAAATCACAGTTAGCTTTTACTCTGGCTGTAAATGTCCAGGTGCCTAAAGAAAATGGAGGGCCTGGAGGAAAAGCAGTAATTATAGATACAGAAGGGACATTTAGACCTGAGAGGATCAGACAGATTGCTGAGGCTATAGGGGCAGATCCTCAAAAAGTACTAAAAAATATTTTAGTTGCGAGAGCATTTAATTCAGATCACCAGATTTTACTTATTGATAAAATAAATGAAATGATAAAGAATGGAGAGCCTATTAAATTGATTATAATAGATTCTTTAACGGCTCATTTTAGAGCTGAATTTGCAGGAAGAGGACAACTAGCGGATAGACAGCAGAAATTGAATAGATATTTACATAATTTAATGAAAATGGCTGAACAGCATAATTTGGCTATTTTTGTTACAAATCAAGTGATGGCGAATCCTGCAATAATGTTTGGAGATCCAACAACTGCAGTTGGAGGGAATATAGTGGGCCATATGTGTTTAAGCGAAGATTCTTTGATACAACTTGCAGATGGAAGTATCATAGAAATTAAAGATATTAAACAAAAAAAAGTACTATCTGGAAATTTGAATAAAATGAATTTTGAAGAAACTGAGTCTGAACAAGTTTTTGAAAATTCAGAAGTCAAAGAAATATATAATATAAAGACTAACTCTCAAATAAAATGCTCAAAATTACATAGATTTTTTAGTATAAATAATTTTGAAATAGTAGAAAAAGAAGCTGGAGATTTAAAAGAAGGAGATTTTGTTGCACAGGCAAAAAATATTAATATTGAAGGAGAAGAGAGAAAAATTCCAGAATTTAAAATAAAAAAAATTGGGAAAATTTCAAACGAAAGTGTGAAATTAGTAAAGGAAGTACTAGAGGAAAACAAAATTAATAGAAAAGAGTTATGCTCTAAAATTGGAATTACGCCAAGACAATTTAGGAGGGTATTAAATCAAGAGTATCCTACATCGTTTGATACATTAGATAATTTACAAAATTATATTGGCGGAGGACAAATTTTACAGCTTTTGCCTGTTATTAGTAATAAACATAAAAATTTAATTATTCCTAAAGTATTAGATTTTAAATTTGCACAAATTTTTGGATATTTTTGGGGAGATGGAAATTTTGAAGAGAGAGGATTAAGATTTAGAGATCAAAGAGCTGAAGTTTTAGAAGTTTATCAAAGTTATTTTAAAGAATTGTTCAATATAGAAGGAAAAATTACAAAAATGAAAAATAAAGATTGTTATACTTTATATATTAATTCAAGAGAGATTAAAGAATTGCTTGTAATCATGTTTGAGAATATTCTAGAAGAAATTGGCAAATCAAAAATTGACGTAGTAAAGGGATTTATCAAAGGATTTGTTGATGCGGAAGGGCATATAGATAAAAAAAGACCATATATTAAAGTTGTGCAGAAAGAGAGAGAAGTATTAAGATATTTGCAGTTGTTTTTATTAAGAATTGGAATTCGTTCTACTATAAAATTTGATATTGGAAGTCAAAAAATAAATGTGTTGAGAATAATAGATAAAGATGTGAAAGATTATCTGCAAATTGGATTGAGTGCAAATGATAAACAAAAAATTTTACTTGAGAAAATTAAAGAAAGTGAAAATAAATATTCTTACCAAATGATGCCTATCAAAAGAGATGAATTAAGAAAATTACTTGAAGAATGTAAATTGCATTATTCAACTATTATTAGATCAAGAAATGAAAATTACTTATGGGTAAGTAGAAAAGAGCTTGAAAATGCATTTAATGAATTGATGAATCGCAAGATAAACGACAGACAGATAAAACAAAAGATTGAATTTATTAATAACTTATTAAATGGCGAGATAATATTTGAAAAAATAAGGGAGATAAAAATTTATGAAAATAATGAAAAAACTTTATATGATTTTTCTGTTCCTAAAAATCAGAATTATTTAGCAGATGGTTTTATTGTTCACAATTCAACATATAGATTGTATTTAAGGAGAGGAAAGGCTGGAAGTAGAGTCGCAAAACTAATAGACTCTCCAAATTTACCGGATAATGAAGCGCAATTTTTCTTAACTCAAGCTGGAATAAGAGATGAGGAACAATGACATTAATTATTAATGAAATTTTAAGTTTAATGGAACTAAACGACGATAATTTTGTGGCAGAACGTTTAGAGAGAAATAGAGATTATATTAGGAGTCAAGAAACCAACATTTTGTGCAAACAGTGCCCAACAATAATAACTAGACCAGAAAATTTAATAATTCTTAATGATGAAAATTATCATGTAGAATGTTTTAGATTAGCTTATTCTAATGTAAGAAGTAAAGTTTGTGATAAAGATACTCGCGAGTACATAGATAGATTATTTAAGTTAATCTAAAAACCTTTAAAATCTCTGAAAAATATAATATTAAATGAATGATTTTAAAGAGTGGATAAATCCTAAAAATTTAAGTGAAAATAATACTTGCGAATTTAAGAAAACCTATGAAAGAGCAAGACCGTTTAAGCATTTATTGATTAAAGATTTTCTTAAGGAAAATAAAGCTAATTTATTACTTAAGGAGCTAAAAGGAGAAAAATTTATTGAGAAAGAAGCAGATCTTTTCAATTTTAAACAGACAGATGATTTATATTTTACTAAAAATAAAGTTTTAAAAAAATTCAATAATGATTTCTTATCTTGGGATTATTTTAATTTTATGACTGGAATAACTGGAAAAAAATTTAAAGGTACATTAGATATGGCTGGAACTCTTTATGAATCCACTTCTTTTTTATTGCCTCATGATGATGAACTAGAAGGAAGAAAAATAGCTTATATTATTTATCTGGCTAAAAACTTTAGTGAAAAAGATGGGGGAAATTTTATATTATACAACTCTAAAAGTAAAGAACCAACCATAATTGCTAAAAAATATCCTCCTTTGTTTAATTCACTTTTAATGTTTGAAGTTAGCGAAATTTCATTTCATGAAGTGGAGGAGAATATGTCTAAGAAGAACAGATATGCATTGGGGGGATGGCTACACTAAAATAAAATGAATAAAAAAGAAAACAACAGTATAAAAATAAATTCTAGTTATTTTGAAAGAGAAAACATTAAACTAATTAAAGAGAATTTTATTAAAAATAGAGTTATAAAATTAGATGATTTTTTAGATAAAAAAAGTTATGGCATTTTAAGTGGTAATTTAAAGAATTTAACCTTTATAGCTGTAAAAAAGCCGGATAAATATTCTTTTGCTTTGGCAACTACTTCTAGTGGGTTAATGAAAGAATTAGATTTACTTTTTTGTAGATATTTATCTTCTATCATGGAGAAAGAAGTTAAGTTTAATTTGCAAATAAAAAGATTTTCTCATACAAATTATATTATAATTCATGATGAGGAATTCAAGAGCAAAAAAACAGTATATGAATTTGTATTTTACTTGGCGGGAAAATGGGACTTTGATATGGGAGGAAATAAAGTTTTAAGGGGAAAGAAGAATTATGTAATTACTCCTTTAGGCAATTCTTTGGTTCTGACAAAGCTTGAGAATGGTACAAACTCATTTTCGCAGTATATTAATTATAAAGCTGGAAAAAATAGTTTTATGGTGATTGAAGGAACGAATTGAATTATAAAGAAATTTAAAATTATAAATAAGTAAAGAGTTGTAAAAGAAATTAACCTTTAAGATCAGAAATGCCTAAGAGAATGAACAATACTCCAATCATTACGACCATCCAGAAAAGACCACCAAGGAAAAACATCCCTGCTGCTCTCCAGAAGTTCCATGATATTCCAAGCCAAGTCCAATTTTGAGTCCCTGAAAGGAATGCTACCCAAATAGGGGCTATTACTAAAATCAAACCTAAAAGCAATTCTGTCCATTTATTCATAGGAATTATTTAATTTAGAGGTTTATAAATATTTTGTTAGTTAATTTGTTGAAATAGAGTGATGAAAAAATTATCAAGAAGATATATAATTGAAAACAAAAATTAAAATCGATTAAAATGTATTTATGATTAAATGCAAAAAAGTGAAAAAGTTATAGATGATATAAATTAATAATTAAATTAGGTGAAAATAAAAAAATATAACGTAGTCTAGAGTTATTAAGACTTTTGGTTTTCAAAATATTGATTGGAGGATGATAAAAATTATAAAGAGACAAAAGATATTATTATTTTAATGAAGGACATATTTGCTTATAGTGAGATAATAAAAAAGGCGAGATCATTTTTTGGGGATGTTCATGGTTTTATTGAGGTGCCTGCTCAATCAAGGTTATCAATTTTAGCAGCATGTGAAAATCCCCATTCCATAGTAAAGTTTAATTTTGGTGGAAAGGATTACCCCTTACCTCAAACAGGACAGATGTGGCTTGAAGAAGAATTATTGATTCATCCTGATGTGCCTGGCGTGTTTTGTTTTACAACTAGTTATAGGGATGAGAAAGAGGAAGATATGGTGGATGGCAGGCACGATAAAATATTTCCCATGATTGAATTTGAGAGTAAAGGAGGATTAAATAAATTAATATCTTTGGAAGGTGGATTTTTGGAACATTTTGGATTTAGAAACGGAAAAGAATTATTATACGAAGATGCATGCAAAAGGTATGGTGTAAACATTATAGGTGATGAGGAAGAGAGAAAAATTGGAGGGGATTACGGGAATGTTACTTATCTGAAGAAGTTTCCCATGAGAACTCATCCGTTCTGGAATATGAAACATGCAGGGGAGGGAATTTTCAATAAAGTTGATGTTTTAATCCATGGAATGGAGACGATTGGCTCAGCTGAACGATCTATAAACGTTGAAGAGATGAGGAATAATTTCTACACTATTTCAGATGGAGCGTATGCTGGAAAATTGTTTAGTGATTTTGGAAAGAAAAGAGTTGAAGTGGAGTTGGAAAAATATTTATCTCTGAAAATGTTTGAGAGATTTGGTGGAGGTATTGGAGTGACGAGATTAGCACGTGCGATGTATCTAGAAGGATTGCTTGATAAAAGGGAAGCGGCATAAATATGGATGATATTGTTTTGAGCTGTGATAAATTAGAGCACTTTGAAGAAGAAGGATCGAATTATAATTTTGTAAGATCTTTTATTTCCGACCATATTCATGAGAGTGTAGAATTCGAGAAAATATTAAGGGAACAAGTAAAGAGGAATGGTGCTCAAGGATTATTTGGCATAACAAGAGAACATGTTCCAACATATTCTACTCGGGATGGTTGCCTTGTATCAAATGGAATTTCTTACGTCGTTAGAGGAGATTTAGTAAGTAGAAGTTTGAAAAACTCTTGTTTTTCAGCACCGTAACTATTATGCAAACTTGAAAGTCTTTTATCGACGCTGATTTTTGGTCGTTTTTGCGAAATTCAAAAGCAAAGGTAAAATTTGGATTTTGCAAAGTTCTCTAAGAAAATTTGCATAACTTCAAGCCCAATAGAAGTCTTCGCTTGATTTATAAAGAACTTATATCTAGGTATTTCATGGATGAAATTATCCTTGATAAATAATAAAATAAATTAACTAAAACATAAAAATAAAACATAAAAATGGACGATAAATTCATACTATTTGGATTAGGAGATGAGAACTCAAAAGATATAGCTGAGATAATGAAGAGCAAGACTGCAAAGAAGATAATTGACTTTTTGGCTGATAGGAAAGAAACGAGTGAAAAAGAAATTTCAGATGGACTGGGAATTCCTTTAAATACTACTGAGTATAATTTAAATAAACTTGTAAAAACTGGATTAGTTAAGAAATCTGATAAAGTTTTTTGGAGCGAAAAGGGAAAAAGAATAGATCAATACAGGATGGCAAATAAACATATAATAATATCTCCAGAGAAGAAACCAAGTCTAAGTTACTTAAAGAGTATTCTACCATTTTTTGCTATCATTGCTATTGCGCTTGTTGTGATAATTGGATTAAGTATGAATAAAGGAGGAGTTGGAAATAACGAAAGTTCTGGAATAATTGGAGGAATGGAAAAGAGTGAAGAACTCAAAGGGCTAAAGAGTTTTTCTAGTTATGAAGAACTAAAAGAATTTTTGAAGAAAAATAATGATGAAAGTAATTACGGATTGTATGCAGGAAGTGAAGGGTTTGCTATGAGAACTGAACAAGCAGCTGCACCAAGCATGGCTAAGACTGGATCAGATGACGGAAATTCGAGAAGTAGTGATTATTCCACAACAAACAATCAGGTTGAAGGAGTGGACGAAGCGGATATTGTGAAAAATGACGGAAAATATATCTATGTTGTATCTGGAAATTATGGAACTAATAAGGTAGTTATAGTAGACGCTTATCCTGCGGATGAAATGAAAATTGTAAAAGAGATTGATTTAAACAGAACAATAAGTCAGATATTTCTCAATGATGATAAATTAATAATATTTTCACAAGGGTATGAAGAAGTAGAAATTGATGGTGATGTAATGCCTGTTGAAGGAGATAGTGGAATTGGTTCAACTGAGAGGAAAATGGCTGCGAGTGATTCTGCTATAGGAATTTGGCCAGGACCTAGAAATTATGGAAGGCAAAAAACTTACATTGATGTATTTGATGTAAGAGATAAAAATGATATAGAGTTAGAGAATAGTTATTCAGTTAGTGGAAATTACAGGGATGCACGAATGATCGGAACGTATGTATATTTAATTTCAAACGAATATGCAAATTATAATTATCCTATGCCGATGTATGAAATAAATGGAGTTAGGAGTGAAATGCCTATAAAAAGTATTTATTATTTTGATTATGCTGGAGAATATACATTTACAACAGTAAGTGCATTAGATTTGGAGAAAGGGGATTTTGAAAGTAAAGTATATTTAATGGACAGTGGAGGGAGCGTATACGTGTCTGAAGATAATATTTATTTGACTTATCAAAAATATATAGATTATAATACGAGAATGGATATGATGATAAATGATGGAATATTACCTATTTTGCCGGAAAATGAGAGAGAAAAAGCGGATAAAGTGCTTGAGAGTGATAAAGAAATATATGATAAATACAATTCTATTTATCAAATTGCAGTAGATTATTCAGAAAGCCTTAAAGGAAAGGAGAGATCAGAGTTTGATGAGAAGTTAAGAGATTCAATACAAGAAGTTGAAAGTGAAATAAGCATAACTTACATGAAGACAGTAATAAATAAAATTAATATTGATGAAGATAATATTGAATATGAAGGAAAGGGAGAAGTTAATGGAAATGTCTTAAATCAATTCTCTATGGATGAAAATGAAAGATATTTTAGGATTGCAACAACTAGCGGAGAGCAATGGCAGGGTACTAGTAAGAATAATTTATATGTCTTAGATAAAGATTTAGAAATAGTTGGGAAACTTGAAGGCCTTGCTAAAGGGGAAACTATTTACTCTGTGAGATTTATTGGAGAACGTGCATATATGGTTACTTTTAAGAGTGTAGATCCATTTTTTGTAATAGATTTGAGTGAACCTGCGGAACCTAAAGTTTTAGGATATTTGAAAATTCCAGGATTTAGTAATTATTTACATCCTTATGATGAAAATCATATAATTGGAATTGGAAAAGACGTAAATGAAAGTATTGATGCTGATAAGGTACATAGTGAAGAAGCTATTTATTATACTGCTGTACGCGGAGTGAAAATCTCTTTATTTGATGTTAGTGATTTTGAACATCCGAAAGAAACTGCTAAATTTGTTATTGGAGATAGAGGAACTGATAGTTCTGCTTTATATGATCATAAGGCTTTCTTATTTAATAAGGAGAAGAATTTGATTGTATTGCCTATATCGTTATATGAACTAGATCAGAGTAAGTTTGGAAGCGGTAAAATGCCGGAGTATGTTTATCCAGAACTAGTTTGGCAGGGCGCTTACGTTCTGAATATAAATGAAGATGAAATAAGTTTGAGGGGAAGAGCAACACATCAAAAAGTTGATCCTAAGAATTATACTGGTTGGGGTTATGATGTGCAGAGAAGTTTGTATATGGGTGATGTTTTATACACAATATCTCAAGTAAAGATAAAGGCAAATGATTTGGATAGTGTTAAAGATATAAATGAAGTAAAATTGCCATTTACAGAGAATTTGAGATATTATTAAAATTAAAATTCTCTGTCTGGAGAATTCAAACTAACTTAAATATAATAAATTGAATTCTCCATAAGCAAGATTATTATCTTGAGTTTGCAGTGGCAAACTCAAAGGTGTTTCACACATAGAGTATTTTTAAATGAAATAAATTCATCTAAAAATAAACTCATAAAAATAACTGTTCTTTTGACAGTTGGTATTTTTACATCGATTTTTCGTTAAAAAACTTAATAAATTGAAATATATTTTGATAAAATCATGTAATTTTCAGCAAATTTATTACAAAATAGAGTCAACTGTCAAAAGGCAGTGAGTGAATAAAATCAATTTTCAATCAGATTTACTCTGTTGAAAATTACTATCATTTGTTGACTCGCCAAGTGGCTAAGAAGTCAAGTTAATGCCCTAACGGGCAATTACATGCTAAAGCATTTTTGTAATTTAGTCAAGAGTGAATCTCGCCTAAATTCTATTTTGGCTAAATTTACTTTAGACAAAATAACTAACATTTTCATAAAGTGTTTATACTTTATATACAACAAGTTATTATGGCGGAGTATTGTACTAAATATTTGCTTACGATTCTGAATCAAACAGAAAATATCAGACAAGCTTAAATATAATTAATATAATTTCTATCGTAAATGTTAGTACTGATCAAAATTTATTTTAAATTAGACAAGCTTAAATATGACTTAAAATAGTTACTAGTATGTTAACTGAAAAACAGCTCGAAGAGATTAGAGAGCATTTAGAGAAGGCTCAAAACCCTGTTTTCTTTTATGATAATGATGCTGATGGGTTATGTAGTTATATAATCTTAAGAAAATTTATTGGAAGGGGAAAAGGAGTTATTATAAGAAGTTTTCCAGAATTAAATGCAACATATGCTAAAAAAGCTCAGGAACTTAATGCAGATTATGTATTTGTATTAGATAAACCAGTTGTTTCAAAAGAATTTGTAGAAGAAATTGATAAACTTGGACTTTGCTTAGTTTGGATAGATCATCATAATGTTGGAAAAGCGTTTATAGAAGAAAAATTTAAACATTTAAGTGTATATAACCCAACTAGAAATAAAGATAAAAATAAATCAAGCGAACCTGTGACTTATTTGAGTTATAAAGTAAGTGGAAGGAAAGAAGATTTATGGCTTGCTGTGATGGGGTGTGTTTATGATCATTTTTTACCTGAATATGTGGAAGAATTTAAAGAAAAATATCCTGATTTCTGGGGGAAAGTGAAAGATCCATTTGACGCCTATTTTGGCACTGAAATAGGGAGAATTGCAAGAGCATTGAATTTTGGGCTTAAAGATAGTGTAAGTAATGTTGTAAAACTACAAAACTTTTTATTGACTGCAAATGGACCTGAAGAGGTATTTAGTGAAGAAAAGGGAAATTACTTTTTTAGAAAAAAGTATATGGATGTGAAAAAGAGATATGATTCTTTGATTCAAAGAGCAAGTGAATTTGAAAGTGAAAAATTAATATTCTTTGAGTATAGCGGTGAATTAAGCATAAGCTCTGATTTATCAAATGAGCTTGTTTATAGAAATAAAGGGAAATATGTTGCTGTTGTATATAAGAATGGAAATATTGCAAATGTTTCAATGAGGGGGAAGAATGTTAAAAAAATTATTGAGAATATTTTAAAAGAAATAGAAGGAAGCGGAGGAGGGCATGAAGATGCTGTTGGTGCTAGAATTAACGTAAATGACATAGGAAAATTTAAACAACTACTTGAAAAAGAGATTGAATGAAGCTCTTTCCAAAGCTTTAAAAAAGGTATTTGCGGTTCATTTTAGATGGAAAATGAAAAAGCCATAGTTCCAGAACATGTTGCAATAATTCCCGATGGAAATAGGCGTTGGGCTAAGGAAAAAGGATGGGAAGGAACTATAGGGCATGAGAAGGCAGTTGAAGAAGACAGGATGTTTTCTTTGATGGATGAAGCTAGAAGTTTAGGACTAAAATATATTTCTCTTTGGGCATTTTCAACGGAAAACTGGAAGAGAGGAGTACTAGAAAAGAAACTGTTATTTAATTTACTCGTAAAGACAATAAAACGAATTGAAGGATATTTAATTAAAAATAAAGTGAAATTCAAGCATTTGGGAAGAAGAGACAGACTGCCTAAAAATGTAATTAGCACAATAGAAGAATTAGAGAGCAAAACAGCAAATAATGATTCGTTTAGTTTCTTTTTATTATTAGATTATGGGGGAAGAGATGAAATATTAAGAGGAGTAAATACTCTATTAAAGGAAGGAAAAAAGGAAATAGGTGAAGGTGAATTTAGAAATTATTTGGATACTAAAGACATTCCAGATCCAGAATTAATAATTAGGACTGGAGGAGAAAAAAGAATGTCTGGATTTATGAGTTTTCAGAGTGCGTATTCTGAATGGTATTTTACCGACCAGTATTTTCCTGATTTTGGAGCAAAGGAACTGCGAGAAGCAGTGAAATGGTTTTCGAATAGAAAGAGAAGATTTGGTGGAGATTAGAAATGATAAAAGAAGATAAGGAAATTATTGCTCGAAATAATTTACTTAGAAAGAGTGAGGAATTTAAAGGAGAAAAGATTGAGGGATATGATTTTGATGAAGGTGTTGAATTTAAAAAAATAATTAAGAGTTATGGTAAAATGGGCTTTACTGCAACTCAATTATCTAAGGCTATAAATATTACTAATGAAATGATAAAAGATAAGGCTTTTATTTTTTTAGGATATACATCTAATATGGTCAGTTCAGGGTTAAGAGATATCTTTAGATGGCTAGTTAAGTATAAAAAAATAAATGTTGTTGTATGCACTGCAGGAGGAATTGAAGAGGACATAATTAAATGTTTGGGAGATTTTTACTTAGGAGACTGGCGGGCAGACGGAAAAGAATTAAGAAAGAAGGGAATAAATAGGATAGGGAATATTTATGCTCCTAATAATAGGTATGTTGATTTCGAGAAATTTGTTCAACCGATACTTGCGGAAATGTATAAGATGCAGAAGAAAACAGGGAAAATATTCACACCAGGCGATTTAATTTGGAAACTTGGAGAAAAGATAAATGATGAGAAGAGTATTTGCTATTGGGCATGGAAACATAGAATAAAGATATACTGTCCTGCAATCACTGATGGGGCTCTCGGAGATAATATTTATTTTTTTAATTTCAAGAATGAAGATTTTAAACTTGATATTGTTAAAGACATTGTAGAATTTAATAATATGACTATTGGGCTAGAAACTTCTGGGGTAATTATTTTAGGAGGAGGAGTTGTAAAGCATGCGATATTAAATGCAAATATGCTGAGGAACGGTGCTGATTATGCGGTATATATTAATACAGCACAAGAGTTTGACGGAAGCGACGCCGGAGCATTACCCCAAGAAGCAATCAGTTGGGGAAAGCTAAAAGGTGAAGAAAAAAATATTAAAGTTTTTGCTGACGCTACAGTGGTATTTCCTCTGCTTGTAGCAGAAAGTTTCGCGTCGATAAAATAAGAAGAGGGAAAAAGTTTAAAAAGAATAAAATAATAATTTATTAATTATGATGTTTACAAAGGGTAGAAATGAATATATACGTTACTGATGGAATTGGTTCTGGCCGTACAGAGAAAAGTGCATTTGATGCGGCTCTTTTTAGTGCAGGCGTAGCTAATTATAATATTTTGGAACTTAGTTCTGTTATTCCAGATAAAAGTAAAATAGTGATTGGAAAAATTGATAGAAATGCTGTTGGAGAGCATGGTTATAAATTGTATGCTGTTTTAGCAAGTCAAACTGCAAAAAATGTTGGGGAAGAAGCATGGGCGGGGATTGGATGGGTTGTGGATGGAAAAACTGGAGGAGGGTTATTTGTGGAGCATCATGGACACTCAAGAGAAGAAGTTGATAAGTTAATAGTTCATTCTTTAGAAGATATGGTAAAATATAGAGTTACTCACGATTTTGGTTCAATACAGAAAAGAATTGCAGGAATAGAATGCAAAGAAGAGGGATTACCTGCTTGCGCCCTTGTATGTGCTTATTACCAAAGTGAAAGCTGGGAAAAGAAAAGCCAATAGGAACAGAATAATTTATATATAATATTTTCTTAAACTATTTAGAGGCCGAAATGGAGAGTGATAAATCAGTTTACGCAGTAGTTGCAATATTTGCATTTTTGCTATTGATTGTTGGAGGTATTATAACTTTCTTTCTTTTAGATACAGTATTATCTGGAGTTAAGGAAAATTCTAGGAATTCAAGTCCTCCTGCTTTAATTGCTAGTTTAGGAAGGGTTCTAGATAAAACTTCTATTGGTATAACTTCGAAGATTTTAGAAAAAACTATTATTCCAGACTCTGGAAATGGCGGGGAGTCGGGAGATACTAATGTAGCTATTTGCGGAAATGGGGTTTTAGAGGGAGATGAGGAATGTGAGGGGGGCGGTAAACCATGCGGATATGGAGAAACTTGCGAGTGTGATTTAAACTGCAAAGAAGTTAGTATTCGTGGAGCTTATTGTGGCGATGGAATTGTACAAAACGAGTTTGGAGAAACATGTGATGATCAGAATTCTGTTAATGGGGATGGGTGCAGTTCTATTTGTAAAAATGAAGCAATACAAACAGGCGATTATTGCATTGATAGTGATGTAACAAATGTATTTGCAGATGGTAAAAATACATTAATTAAAGGAAATGTTTCTTTAAGATTAAACGGTGCAGTCCAAGATTATTTTGATGATTGTTCAAATAATGAAACTAAAGTAAATGAATTCTATTGTAGGAACGGAAAAGCTGAAAATGAATCTATTGAATGCATGATCGGACAAGTTTGTGAAGGTGGAGAATGCAAAGAAAATATTGTGCAGATTGAAGAGACCAAATTTATTTCAAGCAATATACCTAATGGAGCAATTGATGCAAGAATTCCTTATCAAAATGGAAATCCTTCTTTGACTTTCGGATGGAATTCAATTATATTGAAATTCTCAGGAAGCGTTGAGGGAATAAGCATAGGTAATTTTTCCATAAGCGGTGTTGGGAATGATGAACCTATAGAAATTTCAGGAATTACTAGAGGATCAAGTCAAAATGATTTAGTCGTTATTTTCAATAGACAAATTAATCCAGGGAACAGGGCAATATTAAAATATATTCCAGAAAATAAGGAGATTTGTATAGGTTATTTGCCTGGAGATGTGAATGGTGATGGGGTAAGATCTCCTAACGATATGTTGGCTTTTATAGATGCCTTAAATGGTCAGAAAGAATTTCCAATTTATTCTACAGATATAGATAGAAGCGGGATTTTTACTAGTGCAGATAATCTTGCGTTTATTGATATAGGAAACGGGATTTACGGAGATTGGAATGGAAAGAGCCTGCCTCCTTGCAAATGTACTGATGATTTGCAATGCTCTTCTGGATATGTATGTAATGAAGGAACATGCACGGAACTTTCTGGAAGCCCAATTTTTATAGATGGGGAGGGTTTACTTGTGAACTTAATAAGAATCCTTAAAGTTATATAAAGTTTAATATGTCAAGAATTCTGACAATTTAATTCTTGAGCACATTCAGGAACTTTGTTCTTGACGACTTTACATGAAAATACTAGCTTTCAATAAATTATAAAATATGCGACAGTGTGAGTTTCCTTTTAGAAGGGAATTAAATTAGATCATAATTTTACACTTTAGCAATGTTTTTAAGGAGATTTCAATTTAAAATTTGAATGAGCAATAAATTAAAGGTTGGGATGATAGGACTTGAAATACATGTTTATTTGATAACTAAGGAAAAGTTATTTTGCAAATGCAAGGCAGTAAGAGAAAAAGGTACAAAGGCAAATAACTTTATCTGTCCAATATGCACAGGACAACCTGGAGCTAAACCTATGCTCCCAAATAAAAATGCAGTTATAAAAGCAGTACAAGTTGGATTAATGCTTGGATGCAGAATTAATAAGAAATTAAAGTGGATGAGAAAACATTATAATTGGGCTGATTTGCCTAAGGGATATCAGAACACTTTATCGGGAGATAAAGCCTTTCCTGTTGGAGAACAAGGAAAATTTTATGGAATACGAATAAAGGAAATGCATTTGGAGGAGGATCCGGCTTCCTGGGAACCTGATAGTGGAAGAGTAGATTATAATAGGTCTGGATTGCCTCTATTAGAAATTGTAACCGAACCAGATTTTTCTACTAGTGAAGAGGTAACTGAGTGGTTGAAGAAACTTTTGCATAATTTACAATACCTAAAAGCTGTTGCAAGTGATGCCGGAATAAAATCAGATGTAAATGTAAGCATACCGGGAAAAACCGATAGAGTTGAAGTAAAAAATGTTAATTCTCTTGATAACATAGCTAAAACAATAGATTATGAACTAGAAAGACAGGAAAAAGAAGGAAGTGTGAAAGAAACAAGAAGGTTTGATGAAGTTAAAGGCAAGACAATTAGAATGAGATCAAAAGAGGAAGCAGAAGATTATAGATTTATTTTTGATCCAGATTTAAAACCAATAATTTTAGACGATAATTTTATTGAAGAAATTAGAAAGAAAATTCCTGAAACTCCTGAAAAAAAGCTAGATAAATTAATAAAGAAATATAAAATTGGAAAGAAGGATGCCGAAATACTATCTAAAAATTTAGAAATTGTAGAGTTTTTTGAAAGTATTGCAGAAAAGAGCAAACTTGCTATTAATTTTATTTTACCTTGGGTAAATGTTGAACTTTTAAGGCATTTAAATTATAATAAAACTAGTTTAGACAAACTGGATATTAAATCAGAACATTTTATAGAATTGCTAAAGTTTGTTAAAGAAGAAAAAATTACTGAACTACAAGGGAAAGAAATACTAAACAAATTTTATCCTAAGAGTTTTTCTCTCAAAGAGAGAGGAGTTGAAGAAAAAATAACAGATTCTGAAGAATTAGATAAAATATGCAAAGAAGTACTTGAAAAGGAGAGGGAAGTTGTAATGAGATATAGAGCAGGAGAGACAAAACTACTTAACTTTTTAGTAGGAGAGGTTATGAAGAAAACAGAAAAGAGAGCAGATTTTAAAGTTGTTAGAGGGCTTTTAGAGAAGATTTTAAAATAACTCAGTATTTTAATAAATTCCATATTGTTTCTAGAATTAATAATTAAAGTTTTTATATTAATTTTAATTGTTACTAAAAGAAACTGAATATTTCGAATATCATTCCGAGTATTAATAATAAAATTATAACAATTACTATTATTTTAGAATAAGGAATTGAATATTCTGGAATTCTATCGCATGATTTTTTTGCTTTTTTGACGATTAATAAAATTAGAATGGAAGAAATGCCTCCTGAAATAATTCCTCCTATGCTAATAATTCTTACAAATGAGGCAGATTTTAACGATATTAGAATAAGGTAAATTATTAAAGGCGACAATGTTGTAATCAACCAAGCACGAATTTTTTTTACTTTAAAATCATAAACAAAAGTATCTATTAAAATGTTTGAATTGGATAGATACGCTGTAAACATGGTAATTATTCCAAGAAGAATGAAAGGTTTACCTAAGGCAATTGTCGCAATATTTGGAGTGTTTATGCCGTTGACACCTAAAACTATTAAAGTAAAAATAATATAAATTAATAAGACTGAAATTACAGAAATTATTATTGTTTTTTTCATTTCTTTTTTGTCATGATCTAAAATTCTTTTTATCTCTGGTATTGCAGAAAAACCCAAAAAGGCAAATAATATCACCCCAAAAGGAGAAAAGAAATTAGATAACTCATTATAATTTAAATTATAATAATCAATTTTATTAATAAAAAGAAATATTAATGAGACAATCAAAATAAATACAAACATTATCCCTATTTCTTCAAAATCCTCCAAAGCTTTTAAGCCAAAAAATGAAATTGTTGAAAGAATAATCCAAAATCCAATTGCAAAGTAAATGCTATATTGGTTAGAATGAAAAAATAAATTAGACAATGATTCTCCTTCTCCTATAATATAAGCTGTTAAGGCTGAGAATATTCCAAATATTGTAGAAAAGAAAGCAATTATTTTTGCTTTTTTACCTAAATAGCGGAAGGCAAATCCTGGAATATGGTGATTTTTTGCGGTTCTAAGAGTTATTTCTCCAAGGTAAAGATAGATTAATAGAATGAAACCAGAAACCAGAATTAAATTTATTAGTCCAATTATAAAACCAGATTTCATTATTGCAAATGGAATTGCAAGAATGCCTGCTCCGATTATTGTTCCTAATAGGGTGGCGAATGCCGGAAATTTGTTAGTCATTTTTTTCTTTTTGTCAAAGAAAAGAGGAAAAGTAAGAATTTAAAGTTTGTTGAAGAGACAAAAACAAAATCAATAACTTTATTAGTCAAGATTTTTTTGGATTAGAAGGCCTATAAGTTAATGGATGAGACTATCTGGCTTCGGACCGGAAAATCAGGGTTCAATTCCCTGTAGGCCTATTATAAATCGGAAGCTCTATAAATTTCACCATATCTTGTAGTTATCTGCCCCCTTAACTCTGGATTTTCTCTTATTTTTCTAAATATTAACAGTAATCTTAATTCATCTCTTAAATCATTAAAATAAGGTCTGTCTACATGGTCGATTAAAATATCTTTTGCACTTTGGAGAGGATCTTTACTTGATTTAATTGTTTGGTCTATTTCTCTTGATAATCCTGAAGTAATTTTATCTTTAGAGCTATTATCATAATGAGTCATATTTTTTCGAAGAATTAACTCTTTTTAAAAGTTTGTATACTTGTTTTATATTGGATAATTTCCTTTAAATTTTAAACGTAAACTTTAATAAACATATAATTCTTGAGAAATAAATGGATAAGGCTAAAAAAATTGTCGAGGCTAAGAAAGAAACTGAGAAGCAAAGTGGACTAGGAATTACTGTCGAGAAAGATGATTTTTCGGAGTGGTTTACACAAATAATGCTTAAGGCAGACTTAGCAGATTATAGTTCTGTATCTGGATGTTTGGTTATAAGACCAACAGCATATGCTATTTGGGAGAAAATGAGGGATGAATGCGACAAACGATTTAAAAAATTAGGTATAAGAAATGCATATTTTCCTTTATTAATTCCTGAAAAAACATTAAAGAAAGAAAAAGAACATGTAGCTGGATTTTCACCAGAAGTAGCGTGGGTGACCGAAGCAGGAGATACTAAATTAAAAGAAAGATTAGCAATAAGACCTACATCTGAAACTATTATATACGAGTCTTATTCTAAATGGATAAGAAGCTGGAGAGACTTGCCTCTTAAATTGAACTTATGGAATAATGTTTTGCGATGGGAGTTTAAGCATCCAGTTCCATTTTTAAGAGGCAGAGAGTTTTTATGGAACGAAGGACATACGGTTTATTCAAATAAAGAAGATGCTGAGGCAGAAAAAGATGAAATAATGGGAATATATAAAGAAATTTGCGAAGATTATCTTGCATTGCCTTCATTAATTGGAAGAAAATCTAAAAAAGAAACATTTCCTGGAGCAGAGTACACTATTTCGATGGAATTTTATATGCCTAATGGGAGATGCACTCAAGGGCCTGATTTTCATCATGATGGGGAAATTTTTGCTAAAGCATATGATATAAAATTTCTAGATAAGGATGGGAAAGAAAGTTATGCTCAGCAAAATACTTTTGCGATTAGTACAAGAATGCTTGGAGTAATGTTTGCAGTACATTCTGATTCAAAAGGATTAATTTTACCTCCTAAAATTGCGCCAAATAAAATTGTAATAGTTCCAATATTATTTGAAGATTCTAAAGATAAGGTTTTGAAGAAGTGCAAGGAATTAATGAGTAAATTGGGGAAATTTGAATCATTACTTGACGATCGGGAGGAGTATAAACCCGGATGGAAATTCAATGAGTGGGAAATGAAAGGAATTCCAATAAGAATAGAAATTGGGCCAAAAGATCTTGAGAATGATAGTGTAATGGTTTACAGGAGAGATAATGGTAAGAAAGAGGCTGTAAAATTAAAGAATTTGGAAGATAGAGTGAGTGAAATACTGGAAGAAATTCAAAAGTATTTATTTGACAAAGCCAAGGATAGTTTAAACAATGCTATTATTGAAGTTGCTTCTTTTGAAGAAATGTTAAGAGTTCTAAAAGAGAAAAAAATAGCTTTTTCCCCATTATGTGAAAATATTAAGTGCGAGGAAAATCTAAAGGCAGAAACCCAAGGAGCTAAAGTGCTTAATATTCCAGATAAGCAACCAACTAAAGTGGGGAAAAGTGTTTGCGTGATATGCAAGAAGAAGGCAAATTATTTTGCTTATGTAGGAAAGAGTTACTAGAGTTTTCCCTAGTTCTCCCTTCTTACGAAACTTCGAACATCGGGAAAAGCTACTGAATCTATGTTCTTGACAAGATAAAAGTTAATAAAGTTAGTAACCTGTGAACTCTCATGATAGAAGAATTAGTTGATGAAGATTTAGAATTTTTAAAGAAACTTGATAAAAAATTACATCATAAGTTGCCTTTTGAAAGTATGGTTTATGGAAAAGGACTTTCAGATCATTATACTCATAAAAAGATGAGTGGAAAGGAACTAAAAAAAGTATTAGGTTTAACAAATAAAAGAGATTATGCTATCGCTCCATGCAACACTGCAATGGGTTTTAAAGCTGGTTTTATTGTTTACAGAATGGATAATGATCTACCTGGAATGCCTCTAGAAGCAAAACCAATATTGATGTTTGTTGAAGAGCAATTGCCTAAAGGATATGATTGGGGGAAGATGTCTAGAATATATATGGATCAAAGAAATAGGGAATTGTTAAAATTGGCGGAACTTGACGAACCAAAAGAAAATGTTGGAAATTATGATTATTAATTTTTAGTATATAAAGTATAAACACTTTATGAATAATAGTTATTTTGTCTAAAGTAAATTTAGCAACAAAAACAGAATTTAGGCGAGATCCATTCTTGACTAAATTACAGTAATGGGGTTGCTCCTCAGAGCATTAACTTTTATTAAATTTACTTTTAAAGGCAAAGTTTTAAGAAAAATTAGGGATAACAATCTTTTTATAATGGTAAATGTTTTTCTAAAAATGGTTAGTTTAAATTTTGAGACTGGAGATTATGTTAAAATACGATTAGCTTTAGAAGAAATAGAAGGAAGGATATTAGAATGCAGTGAAACCGGAATATATTTAATTAAGTTAAACAACGGGTATAATATAGGGATAAATAAGGATAATATTCTTGCTGGAAGAGTACTAAAAAAATTTAAAGAAGAAGAGAATAAAGAGATAAATTTTGGTAAAAAGGAAGGGTTGCCTTCTGTGGGAATGATTGTAACTGGAGGAACTATTGCCTCAAAAGTTGATGGAAAAACTGGCGGCGTTAAACCGATAAAAGATATAGCTGATTTTAACAGAAATTATCCTGAGATGTTTAATATAGTAAATGTTTCTAAATTAGAGATTCCTTTTATGATTTTATCTGAAAATATGAACTCTGTGCATTGGAAAAAAATTGCAGAAATTGCAGAAAAAATGCTGAATGATTCTAGTATTTCTGGAGTAATTATTACTCATGGCACAGATACATTGCATTATACTTCTGCGGCTTTGTCTTTTTTTTTAAGAAATTTGAATAAACCTGTTGTACTAACCTATAGTCAGAGAAGCATTGACAGAGGGAGCTCAGACGCAAATTTAAACTTAGAATGTGCAGCTAAAATGGCAATTTCGGATTGTGCTGAAGTTATAATTGTAGGACATGCAAATATTAATGATGAGCATTGTTTTGCATATAGGGGAACGAAAGTAAGAAAATTACATACTTCCCGCAGAGACGCATTTAATGCAATAAATAGTAAACCATTGGCAAGGATAACTAAAGATAAAGTAGAGTTTTTGGAAGAGAGAAGACCAAGGAATAATGACCAAGTTGAACTTGATTTTGAATATAATGATAAGGTGGCACTAGTAAAATATTATCCTGGGCAGGAAGCTTCAATTTTAGATTATTATGCCTTGAAATACAAAGGAATTGTTATTGAGGGAACTGGGTTTGGACATGTTGCTGGAAGCGAAGCAGATAATAATTGGGTGGGGAAACTCAAGAAACATATAAGGGAAGGACTAGTAGTATGCATGACAACACAGTGCATTTATGGTAAAACTGATGGATATGTATATTCAATAGGAAGGGAGTTAATGGAAGCAGGAGTCATATATTTAGGGGATATGCTTAGCGAGACGGCATTTGTTAAATTATCCTGGATTTTAGGGCATCATGGGTGGAAAAGTCATGTAAAATTGAAGATGTTTGAGAACTTTGCTGGAGAACTTAATGAAAGACTTGGATTAGAGAAGGATGAAAAAACTAATTGAAAGGGGAAATTATGGAGATTTGTGTTGTAACTTAGCAAGGGTTAAATTAGTTAAATTTAAATATGCTAAAATTTGCAATAAATTATGGTAATAGCACAAAGACTATCGGATGAAATAGAAGAAAAAAGAATAAAAATATCAAATGAGCCTGAATATTTTTTAAAAAGATCTCAGGTAATGGGAGCCCATTTAAGAAGACTTTGTGATATTTATTCATTTTGGTTAGAACATCCTCAGGAGAGACTTAAGATTTTGAGACAACATAGAGCGGAGGATGGAACTCAATTAACGAACGGGGATGAGTTAAGAAGAAAAGTTACAAAGGGAATTAAGGGAATAGGCGAGGCCTGGAAATATATCAGATCTCATTCAAATGGGAAAAATCTTATACAGCAAATTAATCCTACATTAATTGTACAAATAGGGAAACTTGTTGACTATAATAATATTGGATATAGAAGAGATAGAGTTACTTTAAATATGGAATATACGCCGCCTAATCCAATAAAGGTTCCTGAATTAATTGAAAGATTTTGTGAGGATATAAAAAGAAGCGACTATTCTTCAGTTGAAGCTGCTGCAACTACTCATTTAAGAATAGCTGGAATACAGCCTTTTGATGATGGTAATAAGAGAACTGCAAGATTATTACAAGATGGAATTCTCTTTGACTATGGGCTGCCCCCAGCAGTTATTCCTGCAGGGGAAAGAGATGTTTATCATCATTTACTAGGTCAAGGTTTAGTAGGTTTAAGAGATAAAGATTTAAAGAAACAAAGACCATTTTATGATTTTATTGGCGGAAAAGTAAATACGGCTTTAGATTTAATTCTTAATGATTTAAAACCAAGCAAGGGTAATGGAAAAAGAAGATATTAAAACTCACTTTCTAAGTTTGTTGTGAAGCCTTTACGTTTGATGAAACTAATTTCTCCGCCTCGATATTGATATACTATATCGCCCTTATCATTATCATCGGGCCAGGGCTCGATCATTACAAAATCTTTTGGTCTAAGCCAGAATTTTCTAGAATATCTTCCCGGAACACGGCAATTTCTTACTTTATTATCGGTTGTTTTTACTGACATTCTATTTCCGCCTAAACGCTGTATAACAACTCCTATGAATTGCCCAGGTCTAGGAAGTCTTGCTCTGGAAGTAAATTGCTGTTGTTCCTCTTGCTGTACTGCACTAGTTTTAGAATCTTTTTTTTCTTTACTAACAGGGGCTTCTTCTTTTATTTCTTCAAAATCTCCGTATTCATTCATATTAAAAATTAGAGTAATGAATGGTTTAAAAGCGTTTGTATGGAGTGTATCAACTCAGCTTTGTGAAGCAATATAAAAATTTACTTTAGAAAATTTAAAATATATTTTAAGGAAAGCTTAAATAATATGCTTGACTTTTTTATTAATGATTAAGGCACAATATGTTGGGGAGAAAATAAACTCTATGTCTGAAGAAGCTTTTTCTTTATTTGAAAAATCAAGATTTGGAGAGAAATTAAAAGGAAAAATAGAATATTCATATGTTGAAGCACTATTTTTAATTGAAGATGTAAAAATGGAATGTTATAATGGAAACAAGAAAATTGATTTTGAAGGATTAATGATTAAATTAAGGAAATTAGATAAGAAAATTGATGTAAAATATAATGTATTTTATGATATGCGAAAAAAAGGATATATTGTTAAGACTGCGTTAAAATTTGGGGCAGAATTCAGAGTATATGAAAAAGGAGTTAGACCGGGAGATGATCATGCGAAATGGATTCTCTACGCAGTAAGAGAGAATGAAACAATGAATTGGCATGATTTTTCAGCAAAGAACAGAGTTGCACATTCAACGAAGAAAAATTTGTTAATAGGTATTGTTGATGAAGAAGGAGATGTTACATATTATGAAATAAGATGGGAAAGGCCATAGGCTGAATTTTGATATAAAAATATTTATAACAAGAGGTTTTCTTAGAAGTAAATGGTTGACATATTAAAAATGAATAGAGATAAGGAAAAGATTTTATCTACAATAAGGATGAGAGGTCCGAGCTTACCTGTTCAAATTTCAAAGAGCAGCGATTTAAGTCCGCTATTTGCATCTGCTTTCTTGTCAGAATTAAAGGGAGAGGAAAAATTAAAAATAAGTGATATGAAAGTGGGAAGCTCTCCACTTTATTATATTCCTGGACAGGAGGCAATGCTTGAAAATTTTGTTCAACATCTAAATCAGAGAGAAAGACAGGCATTTAACCTACTAAAGAATTCAAAAGTGCTTGTAGATTCGTCACTAGAGCCTGTTGTAAGAGTAGCTATGAGGTATATAAAAGATTTTGCAGTTGCGATAAAAGTAAAATATAATAATGAAGAAAAACTGTTCTGGAAATATTTTATTATTGATGATAAGGAATTTGAAGAAATTGCTAAAGATATTCTAGAAGGAAAAAAGAGACAAAATGATGGAAGGAAAATGGATCTTGGGATTATAAAAGAGGAAAAAAATGAAGTAGTTAATAAAGAAAAATTTGTTGAAAATAGTATTAATATTGAAGAGAAATTAATTGAGAAAAATGAAGAAATTATAAAAGAAAATAAAGAAGAAGGTAAGATCAAACTAAAGAAAAAACTACAAAAAAAAGATATAGTAAAGGAAATTACGAAAAGTAACGAAAAAATTATTGAAAAAGATATGGAAACTGAATTTGGAAAAAATGTTAAAGAATATTTATCTGGAAAGAATGTAGAAATTATAGAAGTTATTTATGACAAGAAGAAGGAATTTATTGCAAAGATAATGACCGATCATATTTTTGGAAAACAAACTCATTATTTAATTGCCAAAGATAAAAAAATAGTTAGTGATAATGACTTAATTGTGGCCTTGCAAAATGCACATGTGGAGAAAATGCCCGCTATTGTTATGTCCAAAGGAGATATTAATAAGAGAGGCAAAGAATATTTAACTTTATGGGGAAATTTAGTTAAGTTTGAAAAATTAAAATTCTAAAATGGAGGATAAAAGTCCAGGAAATTTTATTATTGAAAATGAATTGCAGAAGCCTTCTTTAATATTATTGGAATATTTAGTTAGTAAAAAAGAAGAATTAGTTAGAAGAGTTGATGGAAAGTTTAGATTGAATAAGATTACATTAAGAAAAGTCTTTGATGAAGGTGTTAGTGAAATGAAATTATCAGGTATGACTATATTGATGTAAATATTTATTGCAAGAGCGTACTAAAGTTTGAGGGAATTATGGGCTTTTTAGAAGATCAATTTAAAATAATGGATAAAATAGATGATAATGATGAACCTAGAAGATACAAATTTTCAAAGGATGATGCAAGGGGAAATGTTTAAATAACCAGATTTTTAAACATTGGAATGGGAAGAATAAAAACAGCATTGGTTAAGAGGAGTGCACAGCAAATGTTTGATGGATCAGAAATATTCAATAACAGCTTTGAGCATAATAAAAAAATTTTAGGAGATAAAATGCCTTCTAAGTCTGTGAGAAATAAGATTGCAGGACAATTAGTTAATTTATCAAAGAAGAAAAGTGCTCCTAGAAAAATAAAAAAGATAGAAACAGACTACAAAGAAAGTCAATATGGATCAACAAAGCAGTTTGAATAATGAAGGCAGGGGTTTTGAAGGCCTTAAAGAGGATAAAAACAATTCTAATAAAAATGATTTGAAAAATGAAAATAGTTATGATAAAAATAGCAATGTTATCTTTGTTGGTGATAAGCCTTTAGTTAATTATATCCGGGGAGTAATTACTCAATTTTTAAAGAATGAATCTAAAGAAGTAATAATTAAGTCAAGAGGAAAGTTTATTTCAAAAGCAGTTGATGTAGCAGAAGTAGCAAAAAGATCATTGCAGGATAAAAATGTAAAAGTTAAAAATATAATTATTTCCAGCGAAAGTTTCCAGAGAGATGGAAAAAAGACAAATATTTCAACAATGGATATAGTATTGAGTATGTAAATTAAGGATTTTTAATTTTTAAAATGGAATAATTATTCTTCTTTATCTTTAGCTTTCTTTTTTTCTTGAATTGATAAAAGCCTGTCTATCTTTTCTTCAATTCTGATAATATCTTGCTTCATATTTCTAACATCTTTTAACTTTTTTGAATTGAATAATACCATAATTACGTGAAAAATAAGCCAAATTACAAAAATTACGCCTATTGTTTTTAACCATAATCCTATTTGACCTAAAACTACTAAGATATCGCTTGCTATTTCTGGAGTCTGAGTTATTGCGTCTACGATATCGCCAAAGGCCATATTTAATTATAGATTTATGGGTTTATTAAACTGTTGTTTGGAACATTTTAAAAAGGCTTTTTTTCTTGTCAATTGTAATGGCTGCGTAGCTCAGTTGGCTAGAGCGCGTGTCTCATGAGCACGAGGTCGGGAGTTCAATTCTCCCCGCAGCCATTTTAATTTAATGATTTTATTCAATATATTTCATAATGGTGAGAATAAATTTAATTGACCCTAAGAATCTTGCAGATCAGCATTTAATTGCAGAATACAATGAAATATTGATGTTAATTGGTCATTTGAAAAAACATGGTGTAAAGTCGGATCCTGTGCCAGAAAGTTATTGTCTGGGTAAAGGACATATTACTTTTTTTAAAAATAAACTTCTTTATTTGAAGAAAAGACATGGATTAATTAAAAATGAGATGAGGAATAGAGGTTTTAAGACAAATAAGAAGTTAGAAATAAGCAAATATAGTAAAAAGCTGAAAAATGATTGGAAGCCTGAAAAGAGAGATTATGAAACAATAAAGAAAAGACTAATGGAGAAAATAAATTCTAAACCAAATCATTACAGGCATTATGGGGAGCATAAAGATAAGAAATTTTTCATTAATTTGATAAATGCTAATAAAATCATGAAATAATTCTTAATCCATCACTATCTTTTCTTGGCAATATATGAATATGTGCATGATTGACTACTTGGCCTGCTGGCTCTAAATTATTCATCAAAATATTAAAACCATCTCCTTCTTTATTATCTAAAATCTGCGAACCTATCTTTTTAGTAAAAGTTAGGAGTTCTTCGCCTAAGTTATTTGGAATATCTAGAAGTGTAACTAAGTGTTTTTTTGAGATAATTAGAGTATGCCCCTTTGCTTTGGGATTAGCGTCTAAAAAGGCCATAAAATTATTAGATTCTCCAATAAAATCGGATTTAATTATTCCTTGTGCAATTTTGCAGAAAATGCAATTTTCTTCTATTTTATTCATAAACATTCATAGATGGAGCAGAGATTTAAAGTTTTAGGTTAATCCTTAAAAACACTTTTATAAAAAGAATCTTTAAGCAACTCGCGGTTGACTTTCTCTTTTTTATGGTCAAATCTAAAAAGGCTAGAGATAATTGAAGATTTTTCTTTGTTAAATGTCAGTGCTGCAGAAAGATTATCTATTTCTCTTGAGAAAGGAGTTTTTTTATGATAAGAAGTAATTGGCATTTTATTGAATAATGCAGGGATTGCATTCTTATCGTCAGGTATTTTTGCTATGACTGGAATATCAGTTGCCTGCTCTATATCATTTAAAGATAACTCAAATTTTGGGGAGCGAATTTTATTTAGAATTATTCCTGCGATTGGACGACCTCTCTGTTTAGCTAGCTTTGCAGCTTTTAATGAACATGACAAAGTCGGATAGTCGGGAGTAGAAACAACAAAGAGAAGATCAGAAGCAAGCATTGTTGAGAGGATTTCATCATTTAATGATGGAGAAGAATCTAAAATTATATAATCATATTGATTTTTTATTGCTTTAATTTTTTCTTTAAGTTTAAGATGATTTAATTCTGAATTATAAATATAACTTCCTGGAATGACGTCTACACCGAATTTATTATGTATTGCACTTTTTATGTTGATTTTATTATCTAAGACATGATGTATTGTTTTTTCAGGATCTACTAAATCCATATGAAGGCCTAAGTTGGGAGCTGAGAAGTTAGTATCGATGAGAAGAACTTTTTTGTTATATTCATTTGCTAAATTTGCTGCAAGAGAGGAAGATACTGTTGTTTTTCCGACGCCTCCTTTTATGGCAATAATGCCTAATGTCTTCACCATTGATTGACTAATTAAACTGAACTTAAAAATGTTTTGATTTATAAAATTGTTGCACTGAATTGCAACAATATCTATGAGAACGAAAAAAGGATAAATTAACAATACTAGGGAGAAAAAAATAATCATACAACATAGCAGATTTTATATTTATACTTCTTTAGTTTTAAATGAGATTAAAAAGAAAAATACCATATAAACTGCAAATAAAATGAAGAGATATTTGAAATCAAGAACTAACAAAACTGAGGATGCAATTAATTTTCCAACGAGTATGGTTGTGTTTGAATTGGTATTATACGGGCCGTAATATTTTGTTGTTTCTTTTTTATTAAGAATTTGAAGGAAATATGACTCTGTAGTTGGTTCTAAAAATGCTAAACCAAAGCTTGCTATTGAGAGGATAATTAAAATTAAATAAATATTTGAAATAAAGAAACATAATAAACAAAGAATGGCAGTTATTAAATAACCAGTGACAAATATTTTTTTAAATCCAATTTTAGAAGTTTTTCTACTTATATAATATTCCGTCATAATTAAAGGAACTGAAGTTGCAAAAATGAAATATCCTATGTATTTTGTAGGTAAATTATTATCTTTCATGAAAAGTGGTATAAATAAAAATATGAATGTCCACCATAATTGCACTCCGCCACCCACAAGATAAGCAATAACTCTATTTTTGTCTCTAAAATAATCTATAAAGTTTTTTATAATATTTGAGTCTATTTTTTTTGATATTCTTTTATCTTTTATTGCAGAAATTTTGTAAATGAAATATGCTGCAAAGAAAAATAATGATCCGGCTATAAATACCAAAGAGTAACCATTCTCTGAAGAAAGATAACCTGCTAGTAATGGTCCGATTAAGAAAGCAATGTTTGCAAATGTATACATAAGACCCAGGCTTTTAGAAATTGATTTTTTAGGCTGAGTATCTTTTATTATTATTCCATTTACTGTTATTCTAATAGATTGTATTATTATTGTTGCAATAGAAATTAAAACAACTGTCGCTAGCGATCTTGTGACAAAAGCAAAAAATAAGTGAGATATTGCTGTTAAGAATAGTGTAACTGAGAATAATTTACCTTTATCATATTTTTCAACTAGAGGAACAAATGCAAAATAGGAAAAAAATGAGATCAGGGTTAATAATGAAGAGATATAACCTGTAGTTGAAGTACTTTTAACAAAACTGTTTAAATATAGGGCCCAGACCGTCATAATAACGGCGTTTCCTAGTGCTAAGAAAAATCGGATAGATATTAAAGCACCGACACTTTTTGTTTTAGGGACTCCCTCTTTGCGTTTATGTAACAGGCCCATGGCAGTTGATAGAAAGGGAAGTTTTTAAAGGCTCTTGGAAAATTAATTATGCTTACATAATGGTGCGATTTCAACTTTAAGTTCTTTTATTATATTCAAAAAAACTGGCCTATCTTTCAATGATATATTAATATATTTACTTTCTAGCTGAGTTAAACACTGAGTACATTCTTGGAAAGGACAAAAAGGACAACACTCGCTAGAAAGAAGTTTTTTTAATTTACTTACTTCTATTTTTTTATTTCTTTTTTTCATACCAAGAAGAATACTTGCTGAATCTAAAGAATCTTTGCCATACATTCTTCCTTTCATAACCCCTCTTCTTAATTTAAGGAAAATTCCTAATTCTGGGCTTATCGAGTATATTAAACCTTGAGAAGTAATTCTTGCCCAAGGAGATTGGAAAGCTTCTTGTGGAAAATTATAGCCTCTTACATTGTTGTGAAATATTCCCAAGAATATTTCATCTTTATAGGTAAATCCTCCATCTACATCATCATAACCAATTTCTTTAGGGGATCTTAGATTATAATCTTTATTTAGTCTCTCAAATCCTTCGTCATTAGCAACAAAATCGATTTCTGGATGTCTTTTTCTCAATCGTGGATAACCTGAAATTTCTGGCAATGATGTGTTTCCTCCTATGAGAAGTACGCTTCCTTCGTAAGGGCTAGTTAATCTACTTATAGTTTTAAGAAGTTTTTTTCACTTATATTTTGACTTGCAATTTCTAAAGTTGTTGACATCTTATTTTTCTTAGATGGAAGCAAGAAATGAGTCTTTATAAATTAATTGAGAAAGGTTTTTAAGATTTTTTAAAATCTTTTTTGTAGAATTTCTCTAACTGAATTGTAGTCTTTATTTTTATAAGGCCTTATATGCATATTATAATTAGATTCAATTGCATTTATAAAGTTAATATTTTTCAGATTATGGAGTGAGTTATGATCTCATTCCTCTCTTGCTGCGGACCTACTCGCTTATGCTGTGTGGTTCCTCGCTGGCGGAGTAATGAGAGGGCCTGTAGTATAACGGTTATTATGTTCGGCTGGCAGTCGAAAGATTTGGGTTCGATTCCCGGCAGGTCCATTAAGTAAAAATGGAAAAGATAAAAATATACGGAACGGGGAATGAAAGAATTAGCGGAGATTATAATGTTAGTTTTTATTGAGCTTTCTGCCCAGTTAATTCCTCATATAAATCCAAATATCCTTTAGAAAACAATTTAACTTCTCCTGCAACCATCTCAAAACCAGAATTTCCATTGTTAAAAGAGGTTTCAATATATTTTTTATCTCTAAGCATCTTCACTCCTTCAACTTTAGTTGTTATAATTCTTATATCTTCGTTTGTTATACTTCCTTTTAGCACTTTGATGTTTTTATTAGATATTTCTGCGTTATAAATATCATTTTCTATAATAAATTCTATTTTAGGAGTCTCTGAAGAGAATGGAGGGTTGTGCAAATTATATGCTTTAATACTTTGAAGTATATACAAAACAAAACCTTCATTAAATTTTGCGACTGCTTGTTCATCGCTTAGTCCATCAACTGGATTAGATGGCTTACTTCCCACGTTTCTTCCAGTACTTTTATTTATAGACTTATTATAATAAGCAAATATTCCTCCAGCGATAATTAATAATATAAACAGAGATATTAGAATTATCAGAAATACTTTCCATCCTTTTTTCATATTCGTAATAAAATAAGATATTTTTTAAATTTATGCAAATGTCAAGAACCCATCACTGAAGTGGCGGGCGTGTTCGGGGTTCTTGATCACCTCAAAAAATTTCATTTTTTGACGGCACAAAAATCTTTGATTTTTGTTGTGATCAAGATGTTTATCCATACACTTAAGTGTATAGAGTTTGCAAAGCATCTTGACATCCAAAAGCCTTTTAACCATACTATTATTCAAATTGTCATGACAAAAAAACTTAAAATTTTAGCAGCTTCAGATATTCATGGAGATTCAAAGTTAGTAAGAAAATTAGCTGAAAAAGCAGAAAAAGAAAATGTAGATCTTGTTGTATTATGTGGGGATATAGTTGGCTGGTCAGAAACTAAAGATATTATAAAACCATTTAAAGATAAAGATAAAAGAGTTTTGATCTTGCCTGGAAACTGGGATAATTTTGCTACAACTGATTTTTTAGCTTCATTTTATGGGGTAAAAAACATACATGGGTATTCTGCAACTTATGGAAATATCGGTTTTTTCGGTGCAGGTGGTGCAGCTGGCTCACCAGGTCCTGGGAGAACAACCGAAAGAGAACTAATGGAAACACTAGAAAAAGCACATTCGGGCCTTAAAGGAATTGAAAAGAAGATTATGATAACTCATATGCACCCAAGAGGATCTGTTTCAGAATTTTCTGGTTTTGCAGGCTCTGAATCGATAACAAAAGCTATTAAAAAATTTAAACCAAGCATACTTCTTCATGGTCACATTCATGAAGCGGGCGGTTTTGAAGAAAAAATAGATTCAACAAGAGTTATTAATGTTGGCAGAGAAGGCAAGATTATTGAGATTTAACAAATTAAAAAACTATAAAAAATAGCTTTAAATACTCTAACCTATCTTCAAATTCCCAAAATGGGAAAAGAAATTAACGACCGGCCCTACATTCTGCAAGCATCTTTAGAAATGGCATCAATACCTACATCTGATGCTCAAAAAGTAGACGCATCTGGATTTAAAAGATTTTATTTTGATTCCCAAAGAAAATTGGCTAAGAAAGGAGGTCTTGGAGATGTTGTAACTTCTTTAGCTATTTCGCTTAGGAGTTTAGGAGTAAACATTGGAGTGGCTCTTCCTAATTGGTCATCCTTATTTGATAAAGAATTAGCTGAGAGGGTGGAGAGAGAGAGGCAGGAGAATTAGAACAAGCGGGAGTTCATCATTGGGACAATCATTTATTTCTTATAAAAGATCAAATTTTTGAAAGAGCGTCAAATCTTGAAGACATTTATGGAAAAGACAAGGCGATGCAAAGTTTAATTTTTCAAAGAGAAGTGCTGAGTAATATAATTCCAAGTTGCAATCCCTCACTAATACAAACTCATGATTGGATGACTGGTTTAATTCCTCCATTAGTTAGTAAAAATATCAAGACACTTCACACTGTTCATAATACTCATAGTTTTTATTCAACTCTTGAAGATCTAGAAAATGCAGGTCTTTCTGTGAAGACAGAAAAATTTTATAAAGATGTTCCTTGGGGAAACATTGTTGATTTTCAAATGAGCGGAATTTATGGTTCTGATCACATTGCTTTAGTAAGTGAAAATTGGCTTGAGGAATTAATTGAAGGAAAAGGCATAAATGGTTCTCCTAAAGATTTCTGCCAGAATGTTAGAAAAAAAGCCTTAGATGGAAAAGCCAGAGGGATATTAAATGCTCCTGATCCTTCATATATGCCTGAAATTGATAAATCTCTTGCTGTAAATTTTTCAAATGATAATAATATGTGTCTGGCAAAATTGGAAAATAAAATAAAGTTTCAAAATACTTTTGATCTCAATGTAGACTCTTCTTCTGCTCTAATTGTATGGAATAACAGACTTGATGATTATCAAAAAGGGGTGCAACATCTTGACAACGCTCTTGCAGAATTGATGAGGCTCCACCATAATTTACAAATAGCAATTGTTGCAGATGGCCCATATAAAGAAAAGCTACAGTCAAAAATATCCAAAATAAATGAAGAATATAATGGAAGGGTAGTTCTTCATCCTTTTAGTGATTATATGGAAAGATTTGGTTACGGTGCAGCAGATGGATTGCTCAACTGCTCTAAATTTGCTCCATGTGAAATGGTTCAACTTAAAGGCCCAAAATATGGAGTCATTCCAATCGTAAGAGGTATTGGGGGATTAGTTGACAGTGTATTTCATATTAATGGCAATGAAGGAAATGGAATAGTTTTTAATGATTATGATTCAAATGCAATTATTTGGGGAGTAAATAATTTTATGGAGATTTTCAATAATAAACCCAGATTTAAAGAGACACAAAAAAGAATAAAAAAATATGCAGATAAAAATTTCTCAGTTGAAGCGATGGCTAGAAGATGTATTAATTATTATGAATATATCTTAGATAGAAATATTACCGAGTAATTAATCATGAGCTATCAAATAGAAAAATAAAGAAGTATAAAGTCTACTTCATACAATTTAAATACCTTTAAGACTAAAAAAAATTTATGAAGGAAGAAAACATAATAGAAGTAAAAAATCTAACAAAAAATTTTAAAAATATTAAAGCAGTAAATAATATTTCTTTTAGTGTTAAGAAAGGGGAAATATTTGCTTTCCTTGGACCCAATGGAGCAGGGAAATCTACAACGATAAAAATGTTAACAACACTTCTTCATCCAACTTCTGGAGATATAAAAGTTAATAGTTTTAATCCTTCTAAAAACTCTAACGAGGTGAGAAAATCAATAGGGATTGTATTTCAGGATCCTTCATTAGATAATGAGCTTACAGCTTTAGAAAATTTAGAATTCCATGCAATTTTATATAAGGTAGAAAAATCAAAAAGAAATGAAATAATTCCAGAGTTATTGAAATTTGTTGGTTTATATGATAGAAAAGATGATTATGTGAAGACCTTTTCAGGAGGAATGAAAAGGCGTCTAGAAATTGCCAGAGGTTTAATTCATCATCCGAAAATTCTTTTCCTTGATGAGCCAACTTTAGGATTAGATCCACAAACTAGAAATCATTTATGGGAATATGTAAAAAAATACAATAAAAAAGAAAAGATGACTGTTTTTCTTACAACGCATTACATGGAAGAGGCAGAAAATATTGCAGATACTATCGCAATTATAGATCATGGAAAGATAATAGCAAAAGGCACTGCAAAAGAATTAATGAAATTAACAAAAACTGATTCTTTAGAAAAGGCTTTTCTTAAATTAACCGAGCATAGAATAAGAGAAGAAGCAGGTTCTGCAAAAGATCGTCTTAAAGATCAAGCAAGAATGTGGGGTAGAAGATGAAATGTAAATACTTTGTTTTTGATATTTTAAAAAACAGACATAGTACAATTTCTGAAAATTTTGAATTTACTTCAAAATTTAAAGCTAGCATAATTAAATTTTTAATGAAAAATTTTGGTGAACTATGAGTGCAATTTATGTTATGTGGCTAAGGCAGATAAAAAGATACTGGAGAAGCAAATCCAGAATGATTGGTGCCTTAGGACAACCATTATTATTTCTTTTTGCATTAGGTTTAGGATTCGGCCCAATATTTGAGCAAGCAGGTGCAGGCAATTATATTCAATTCCTTGCTCCTGGAGTAATTGCAATGACTATTCTTTTTACTGCTATGTTTTCAGGCATTGAAGTTATTTGGGAAAGGCAGATTGGATTCATAAAAGAAACCTTGGTAGCTCCAATAAAAAGATCGCATATTATGATAGGAAGAACTCTTGGAGGAGCAACTATTGCTATATTTCAAGGCTTAATAGTATTTGTTTTTACATTAATTGCTGGATTTAGACCCAACTTTTCTTCAATTCCTTTAGCTCTCTTATTTATGTTTTTAATTGCATGCTTGTTTACAGCAATAGGAATTGCCTTAGCTTCAAAATTGGAGGACATGCAAGCATTTCCAATAATAATAAATTTTATAATAATGCCTATTTTCTTCCTCTCAGGTTCAATTTTTCCTTTAGATAGTGCTCCGAAATTTCTTAAAACTGTTGCACAATTCAACCCTTTAACATATGGAATAGATGGAATTCGAGGTGCATTGACAGGTGCAAATCATTTTTCTATGTTGGGCGATTTTCTAATTATAGCTATATTAACTTTGATCGCAATTGCACTAGGAAGTTATTTATTTAAGAAAGTTGAGGCTTAGAAAGCGTATTTTCAAAAAACAAAACTCTATATAATTTAAAAACCCCATTTATCTAAAGAAAAAATGGCAGTTGAATCATTCCTTAATCCTAGCGATGTCAAATTAACTGTTGAAAAGACAGTTAAAAGAAAACCCTCAATAGCAGAGCTTACAACTATTGAATCTCCTGGCAAACCAACCTCGGCAGATCAATTAGAAGAAAAGCCAAAAAAACCTAAAAAGAAAAGAGCAATAAAAAAAGAAAGTAATGAACCATCAAGTATAGAATATGATAAGAATACAATTTTAATAATTACAGAAAAACCTCAGGCTGCAGAAAAAATAGCAAATTCTTTAGGTAAAACAAGAAAAATTTCTGAAGGAGGAGTATCTTATTTTCAGCTAGAAAGAAATGGAAAAATAATTAGGGTTGCCTCCGCTGTTGGTCATTTATTTGGCCTAGATTATAAAGAAGGACAAAAGGGCTGGCCTATTTTTGAAATAGAATGGCGTCCATCTTATGAAAAAGAAAAATCTTTCTTTACAAAAAAATACTATTCTCTACTCAAAAAACTATCGAGAGATTCTGGGGAGATAGTTTTAGCATGCGACTATGATATAGAAGGGGAAGTCATAGGATGGAACGTCTTAAGATTTATTTGCCATAGGACTACAGCAAAAAGAATGAAATATTCTACTTTAACAAAAGATGAATTAATTAAATCTTATGAAAATTTAATGCCTAATCCTGATTGGGGAATGGCTTATGCTGGTGAAACAAGACATATTCTTGATTGGATGTATGGAATAAATCTCTCGAGAGCTTTAATGTCTGCTATAAAAATGGCTGGTTCATTTAAAATTCTCTCTATCGGAAGAGTGCAGGGACCAGCGTTAAAGATTATAGTAGATAAAGAACATGAAATTTCAAAATTTATTTCAGAACCCTACTGGCAAGTTCTAGCTATGATAAATGGGCATGAATTCAAACATTCCAAAGATATTTTTGATAAATCGCAATTAGATAAATTCAAAAATATTAAAGAAGGTCATGGAGAAACCAAAGAAAATAATGAAAATATTCTTCCACCACATCCTTTTGATCTTACAACTTTACAAAGAGAGGCATATAACTTGCATAAAATAAGCCCTTCTCAATCTCTCTCAATTGCTCAAAAACTCTATCTTCAAGGATTAATTTCTTATCCAAGAACTTCATCCCAAAAAATACCCGATAGTATTGAACCAAAAAAGATATTAAAAAGTTTAGAAAAGAATTTTTCACTTGCAAAGGAAATTACACGTTCCTCTCCAGTTGAAGGAAAAAAATCTGATCCTGCACACCCTTCAATTTATCCAACAGGAGAATTTGCTATACTAGAAGATCAAGAAAAAAAACTCTATGAATTAATTGTAAAACGTTTTATTAGCGTTTTTTCTGCGGATGCCGAAGTATTGAATAAAAAAGTAAATGTTAAAGCAAAGAATGATCCGAATATTGAATTTAGAGCGTCTGGATTAAAAATATTAAAAGAAGGATGGTCAAAAGTTTACCCTTCATTTCTAGAAGAAAGCAATGTTCCAACATTAAACGGCATTGTTAAAATAGATGAAATAAAATTCTTGGATAAAATGACACAACCACCTAAAAGATATACTCCTGCTTCATTAATAACATTGTTAGAAAAGATTAATCTTGGTACGAAAGCTACAAGATCTTCTATTGTGGATACATTATTTGATAGAGGATATTTAGATGGAAAAAGTATAGAAGCTACACCGTTAGGGATAAAATTAATAGAATCTTTAGAAAAATATTCTCCAATTATAATTGATGAAAATTTAACACGAGTTTTAGAAGACGAAATGGAAAAAATTCAAGATAGTAAATCTGATTTAGAAAAAATGGAAAAAATTGTAATTGAAAGAGCAAAGAAAATAATTATTGACATCTCAAAAGAATTTAAGGTCAATGAAAAAAAGATAGGAGAAGAAATACTTAAAGGTATCCAAGTGCAAAGAGAAATACAACAGCAAAATAATATTCTTACTCCTTGCACACTATGCAAAAAAGGAAATTTAAGACTAATGTTTTCTCCAAAATTGAGGAGATCTTTTGTTGGATGTTCAAATTATCCAGAATGCAAGAATACATTTTCTCTTCCCCCCAATTCATTAATTAAAAAATCAGATAAATTCTGTGAAGAATGCAAATTTCCTAAACTTCTTTCGATTAAAAAAGGCAAACGTCCTTGGGAATTTTGTTTTAATAAAGACTGTGTTATTAATAAGCAGCGTTTAGAAGAATGGAAGCAGAAGCAAGCTCAAACTCAGCCCCAGGTTTCAGAGTCTAATGAGAGTTAACCATTCAAAGATAATTCAGAATCTCCGCTAATGATTAAATCAATTAAATTTGATTTTTTACTTGTAAGATGACTTGTTTGCTTTAACCAGTCACCAAAAGTTTGGTCTATTTGTATAAAGGTTCCTATTTGCTCATTTTCTCGGCTCATGATAGGAGTTGAATAGATAGTGCCGTAATGTTCTTTCCCAGTATTGTCTTTATATTTTATTTTACTTCTATCTCTTCCATCTTTAATGGAACAGGCAATATAAGGAACCTTAATTTTATACAAATCATTTTCATTCATCCCATTAACTTCTAAAAATCTGGGTGTAGCATATATGGGTTCTAATCTTCTATTTAAGATGATACCAACAGTTTTGGATAGTGATGTTTTTTGTCCTAGTTCTTTAAATAAAAATGAAGCAAACCCATAGCTATCTTCAGTAATTTCTTTTTTATTTCTTTCTAAAGCTCCTTGTAAGAAAACTTGCTGTTTTTCAGCAACGTCCGCTCTTCTAAGATGATTATCTATAGACTTTCCAAGAGCCTCTTCATATAATTTAAGGTCTTCTCTATAACCCAAAGTTAATTCTATTTGTTTTTTTTCAAAATCTCTGATTAAATCATTTTCTTTTTTGTTTACTCTTTCTTCAAATCTATTCTCAAGAATTCTTGCTCTTTCTCTAGATAATTTTAAATATTCAACAGCGGTTTGGATATGCCTTTGATAAAATAACTTAGTATCTTTAATTTGTGCATTTAATTTAGTTTCTCTTTCTTTAGATTCCCCTATTTCACTAACTAATCTTTCGTTTTCTCCACTTAATCTATCTCTATCTAAATTTGTTTCATTTAATGCTCTTTCATTACTTTCGTATCTATTTTGATAATCTTTTGATATGCCAGTTGTTAATTCAGTATCTACTTTTGCTACCACTAATCTTCTTTCCAGTTCACTATTTGAATCAACTAATCCAGAGATTCTTAGCTCATAAAAATCTCTTTCTCTTTTCCTATCATCTTCAACTATATCGCTTGGTAAAGCATTAGCTACCCATTTAACAATATTATATTTTCTTGCAAATTTGTTATCTAATATCCATCTTAATATTCCCATTTTTCTTTAAAATTTAGAAATAATCTCATTTATTAACCTTTCTCATTATCTAAAATATACTTAGAAATCAAGATAGAAGCGGATACTATCATAATTTTTTTTCTCATCCATCTTTAAAGATCTATTTACTGAAATACATGGCAAGTTATTGATGCTGACGTCTGAGAATATTCTCTTAACATTTTCTTCTTTTATACATTCAATGACTTTCTTTTTAAACTCTTTATAATGTCCTTTATTTCTATAATCACTTAAAATATAAGCATCGTGAATCTCTGCTTCTTCGCCTTCAACTTTGAGTCCTTTTAGAAACTGCCTTTTATATACATAAATATAACCAAATAATTTTTTATCTATTAAAGAGAGAAAAAATAAATTCTTTTCATCTAAACTTGACATAACTTCTTTATTGTAATAAGGCTTATTTTCTTCAATTTCTCTTTTCATAATAAGAGACAGAAAATCTTCTAAATCTGAATTATTATATTTTTTTATAATTAAAGCCATATTAAGAATTACTTGCCTTTTCTATTCCAAGATCTTAGAGAAGGTCTTACTTTAAGATTGTGACTCTTACTTCTTAAGCCTCTAGATTTTCTTGCAGCTGAAGTTAATCCTCTTTCTGCTCTTCCTTTATTTTGTTCTTTAGCAATCCAATTCAATATTTTATCGTTTTTTATTTCTGGCCTTTGAGGATCTACCATTATAACTTCAAAATAATAATATTTTCCGTCTTTTCCAATCCAGTAGGAATTTAAAATTTCTAAATTATTGTGTTTTCTGGAAGCTCTTATTTCAGCAACCCAACGATAACTCATCTTTAGTGTTTTTCTATTTGTCTGTTTCCTTGATTTTCTTCCTTTGACTCCCATTCTTGTTCTTTTTCTTCCTCCCCTCTTAACTCTTACCCTATAAACTATAATTCCTTTCTTTGCCTTATATCCAAGCATTCTAGCCTTGTCTAGTCTAAGAGGCTTCTCTACTTGTACGACAGAATCAGAAGCTCTCCATTCAACCATTCTAAGTCTTAAAGTTTCTTTATCGGGTTTTTTCCATGCCTGCTTAATATAGTGATACATTCCTTGTGTCATTTTTAATTCAGATAAAAGTGGTTTTTAAATCTTCCCACGAATTATTTCATTGCGTAGAAATCGTTAAATACTCTAAATTCTAACAATACACATGGTGGCATCATTAGACACACCTTTTGAAACAGATATTAGAGTTCTTCTCAGACATTCAGATAGAAAATTGCCTTCCCTAAAAACAATAAAACCATATAACGTATGGGAAGATTCTGATTCAGAAGAAAGGGAAGAAATAAGCAGATATTGGGGTAGATCAATGGGTTACAACGCAGAATTTGATAATTATGCTACAATAAATTGAAACTAATTTTTTTATTATAATTTCATAGATAAAACTTATCCACTAACATTTTTATACCCCTCAAGGTTTGATTTTTAATGAAAAACAAAAATACGTTTTATGTTACAACTCCAATATATTATCCTAATGATGTTCCTCATTTAGGGCATGCGTACACGACTATAGCGGCAGATATAATGGCAAGATGGTATAAACTCTTAGGAAAGAATGTTTTCTTTCTTACTGGAACTGATGAACATGGAAAGAAAATTGCAAAAGTAGCTGAAAAAGCAGGTCAAACTCCGAAAGAATTTACTGATAGTTTAATTCCAAAATTTAAAGAAGACTGGGAAAAATTAAACATTCAATATGATAGATTTATCAGAACAACAGATAAAGACCATGAAAATGTAGTTGCGCACATTTTACAGCAAACGTTTGATGCGGGAGATATTTATAAGGGCGTATATGAAGGCCTATATTGTACAGATTGCGAAGCATATTACACTGAGAAAGATGCTCCGACAATACAGTGTCCAATTCATAAGAGGCCTTTAGAAAATTTAAAAGAAGAATCTTATTTCTTTAAACTCTCAAAATATCAAAATTATCTTTTAGAGTTATACGAAAAAAATCCTGGGTTTATCTCTCCTCCAAAAAGAAGACAAGAAATAATTAATCGTGTTAAGGAGGGACTAAAAGATTTCAGTATCTCTAGAACTTCTTTTAATTGGGGGATTCCTTTACCCTTTGATAAAAAACATTATTGCTATGTCTGGTATGATGCACTCATCAACTATATTTCAGGATTAGGTTATTTAGAAAACAAAAATATGTTTAAAAAATTCTGGCCTGCCCAGGTTCATTTGATCGGAAAAGATATTCTCTGGTTTCACTCAGTATATTGGCCAGCAATGTTAAAAAGCGTCGGAATTGAAATGCCTAAAGTAGTTTTTGCTCATGGTTTTTGGACAATCAATGATGAAAAAATAGGAAAGTCCGCAGGGAATGCAATAAAAATCGATAAATTACTCAGTTACGCAGGAGCAGACACAGTTCGTTATGCATTATTTAGAATCGCTCCTTTTGGAGATGATGGAGATTTCTCTGAAAGCGCACTCATTGAACGCCATAATAATGAACTGGCAAATAAACTAGGAAATTTAGTCAGCAGAGTTTCTACACTAGCGGAAAAATATGGAGTGGAGAAAACAGAAATAAAAGATATATTATTCAAAAAAGTTTACAAATCAGTAGAAAAGCACTTTGAGAATCTGGAATTTGACAAAGCACTCAACGAAATTTTCGGCTTTATCGATCAATGCAACGAATATATTCAAGATAAAAAGCCTTGGGAAAGTAAAGACACTAAAATTCTCTATGAATTAGCAAATGCAATTAAAGACTTTACAATTATTTTGTCTCCTTTTATACCTCAAACTTGTGAGAAAATTGCAAAGACTTTTAATTTTGAGATATCTATTAAATCTCTAGACCATCCTTTGAAAGTCAGCAAGATTTCCAAGTCAGAGATATTATTTAAGAAGATTTAGCATTTCATTTTTTAACAAATTCTACATTCTCAAAAGACTTAAATCCCTCATCTCCTGTTAAAAATTTTACTTTTGATCTTTTTGCAACAATATAACCAACTACATCAGGTATTGAAAGATCTTTATATTGTATTTTTAAATCCATAGCATTAATAATATCATCCCACAAAATTCTTACAGTACATTGCTTAAATTTTTTTGTAAAAAAATCTGCTATTTTTTTTGAATGTAATTTTTTTAAATTATAATTCAATTCTGCAATATTAAATGCCGTAGTAATTGCTTTGGAATCAGTATATTTTTCATATTTCGGATTTCCTCTAATTATCTCGAATAATGCATAAGTGTCAAAGAAATATGTTTCACTCATCCCAGCTTTCTTTATCCCCTTCTTTTAATATTTCCTCAGTTGAACGTTTAAACTTTAATTTACCAAAAGTTTCCTTTAATGGATTTTTTTTCTTAGTAATCTTAAGTTCAAGAGTCTCATTCTCGATTAAATCAGCTTCTCTAACTTTTTCCATTGGTATAACCACTCCAAATGATCTTCCCCAACGCTTTAATTGAGCTTCTACTTCTATCATGATTATATTGATATAACCAAATATTTAAAGTCTTCTATTTTAACAAATTTAATCCCTCAATTTCTCTATTGATCTCTTCAGATTTTCCTTTGCTCTATCTTGATACTTATCCCTAAAATATTCCGTATGATAAATATTTTTCCTGGATAAAAATCCTTCAAGTATCTCTCTTCTCCCTTTTCTGTAGTCTTTTTCTTCCACCCAAGAATATTCTTTTTTGATATTTTCCTCATATTCATCAAATTCTTCCTCGCTCTTTCCAAATATCGATAAATCAATATCCACAATTATCTTTCCATCATTTGTTTTTGGAGTTTGGATATGTTTTGTATCCAAAGTCCAAATTCTGCATTTATCTCCAATACTTTCAAATAATCCATATTTTATTAATTCGTCACTGAGTTTTTCCCAGCTCTTTTCCTCATTATCTTTTTTCCTAGAATTATACTCATAATCATGATGCCACCACACTAATTCCAAAGGTTTTGGATATTCTACTATTCCGACACGATTTGCAAAGTCAAGTTCAACTAATCCATTTCCAATATGATTCAGTACATGATAAAATCTTCCTTGTGCATTATAATATCTTTCTAAGCCTTCAAAAGATGGAGCCGTTCTTTGAGAAATACCTAAACTATCCCATAATAATTTCCATCTTTGCTCCAATTTAATCATTTTTTTCCTCCATCGATCTTCAGATGATTGATTAAATTATTAAATACATTCTCAATTTTACTATCGTCTCCTGCTTTAGAATTCTCAAGTTCCCAAATATAACCATTATTGTCTCTTATTATTGCACTTTCTAGTTTTTCTTTTTTTAATTCAAAGTTATACTGTCCTAAATCTCTTCTTTCTATCTGTTTTTCATTTAATCCTCGTTCACTAAGTCTTTTATTTCTAGAATATTTATCTGCATGTACTAATACTATATTATTATTGCATAGATAGGACATATCAGTTTCAGCTATTAGTGCTGCATTAATTAAAATAAGCCCCTTTTTATCAGATATTTCTCTTCTCAACCTAACCAACATAGATTGCTGCATTATCTCATTTAATTTTTTTAATTTAATGCCGTCATTAAAAACAATTTCTCCTAATGCTTTTCTATTTATAAATCCATTTTCAAGTTTGACACTTTCTCCAAATTCTTGAATAATTTCGTTTCTAACTTGCATATATCTCGGATTTTTGAGTTTTCCTAATATCTCGTGTCCAATATTATCTAGTTCAATATTATGAACTGCTAATCCTTTTTGGTTTCCTATTTCAACAAATTTTTTTGAGACAAAAGATTTACCAGATCCCATTTCTCCAGTTATTCCTATAATGTATTGTGATGACAATTTTTCTTCCAGTTTTTGTTTTACACATATTGGAACATATTCTCTTATATTGCCTTGGTATTTTTGCAATGATTTTACTACACTAGAGCTAAAATGCGCAAAGTCGGGTCTTGCAAACAAAACATAGCTGTCTATTCCAAGTTTCTGACTTTCTCCAATCTGATGAAGCATTTTCTCATAATCAAAATCTTTTGAATCTCTTGCTCCTTTAACTACCACATTAATTCCCTTTTCAAAAGCATAATCAACCAGAAGTCCATTAAATGATTCAACTTTAACATTTCTTAATTTGCTTAATGATTTTTCTGCCATATTGACTCTTTCTTCTAAAGAAAAAGTATAATCTTTCTTTTCAGGATTAACTCCGATCGCTACGATAATTTCATCAAAAGCTTTGGCTGCTCGTGCTATAACATCAATATGCCCATAATGAATTGGATCAAGACTTGCTGCGTAAATTGCTTGTGTCATTTTTTATCCTGACTCCGCATATGCCTGTGCAAGTTCTTTCAATTTAATTAATTCTAAGTTAATATTTTTAGTAAGAGTATTTTCCAGATTTCTAAAAGTTCTTTGGTTTGAAGGATCTAATTTATCATATAATGTTGTTTTTATTAATTCAATAAGTTCATATGGTTCTTTCTCCCATTTTTTGTTCCACTCATTTTGAGTAATGTAATTATTTCCTATATTTCCGTTTAATCCTAAGCTCATTTTTTCATTCCTCCAATGATATTTTGCTTTGTCATGCCAAATAGAGCATAAAACATAATATAAGATCTATTACTTAAAATTGTATAAAAAAGGGAAAATTTATATACTATTTACCTTATTTTAATATATAGTAAATTATAACGAAAATAATTTCCTATGGAAATATAGTTATTTTATACGAAGTAAATTCGTCTAAAATAAAATTTATAGAAAATTTGTAAAATTTTCTAATCCGACAATTTTGTATTAAAAATTAAAAAATTGTCGATATGAGAAGTTTGCTTTCGAATAAATTACTAAATGTGCTTTAGCACCCATGCCTGTTAAGGCATTATCTTAATAATATGGACTTGATAGATAAAAAAATACTCTGCGAACTTGATATTAATTGTAGAACTCCCTATAGTAAAATAGCAAAGAAACTTCGGATTGGAAGAAATGTATTTGATTATAGAGTTAAAAAATTAGAAAAAGAGAGTGTTATTACTAATTACATTTGTTCAATTAATCTTGGAAAATTAGGCTATAATACTTATAAGATATACTTTAAAATTAAGTCATCTAATATTGATAAAGAAAAGAGGTTTATTAATTTTATACTGGAAGATAAGAGAGCAATACACTTTCTCAAAACCGAAGGATCTTTCGATTATACTATTGCAGTTGCTGTGAAAGATATAAAGGAGCTAGATGAATTTATCTCTGAGTTAAGGGATAATTTTAATGAAATAATAAATGACTATATGATAAGCATAGTTGTTTTTTCCAGAATTTTTAAATTGCATAAATTATTATTAAAAGAAAACAAAGAAATCATTAAATTTGACAAATATGATAATAATAAAGATCAAATAACCTTAGATGATAAAGATAAAGTAATTTTAAAGACGCTTTCAAATAATGCAAAATTATCAATCGTAGCATTATCGGAAGTAACGGGTTTAAGTATAGATATAATAAAATATAGGTTAAAGATTTTATCTAGTACTATTATAAGTTCATTTCGAATGATTCCGGATATAAATAAATTGGGTTTCTTTCATTATGTTGCTATGCTAAAAATTAGGAATTCTTCTATAAATGAAGAAAAAAACTTTGTAAATTGGTGCGCTAATAAGTATAATATAATGTACTTAACAAAAAGAATTGGTTATTTTGATTATGAGCTTAACTTTGCTATTATGGATATTAAAGAACTAAACTCTTTTATCTCAGAACTAAAATTAAATTTCAATAATATTATAGATTCTTATGAACTCATAATAAATAGCAACTTGCTAAAATTAAATTATCTTCCTTTTTAATAAATCAGATAATTTTTAAAAATAATAAAATCTCCATAACTATAGATAATGATAAGGCATAAACCCCAAACCATCTTAAATTTTTCTTCTTAGTCAATACATAGCCCATAAGTAAATGAATAGTAATTAAACCAATTATAAAAGAAATTAAAGTTGGGATAAACATTTCTGGAGGAATATTTCCCCTCCCTAGTTCTATTAAATTTGCCCCCAGTATTGCAGGAATTGACATTAAAAATGAAAATTTAATTGCATCTTTCTCTCTTAATCCAGTTAATAATCCTGCAGAAATAGTAGTTCCACTTCTTGATATTCCAGGAAATAAAGCAATAACTTGAGAACATCCAATTAAAAGTGCTTTGCCATATCCAAATTTCCGATTCTTATTATTTTTAAATTCAAGAGATCCAATAAAAAGAACAATTGCAGTAATTGCAAAACCAACTGCTACTATAGCTAAACTGGAGAAAGCACTCTCAAATATTTTTCTAAACAATAAACCTATAACTGCAGAAGGAATTGTTGCTACTAAAACCATTAAACCTAATTTTCCTTTTTCGCTCTTCCATTTTCCTTTAAGTAAATTTTCAATTATATCAACTATATCTTTTCCAAAGTAAACAAAAACAGCCATTAAAGTTCCAAAATGCAATGCAACATCAAATTCTATCCCCCCTCCCTTAAATCCTAAAATTTTCTCAAATAATACTAAATGTCCAGAGCTTGAAATAGGCAGCCATTCAGTTGCTCCCTGAATTATTGCCAGTATTAAAGATTTAACAAATTCACTAATCATTTTAAAATTAAAAAACAGCCATTAATAAAATTAATTATCCTCTTTTATGCTTTAACATCCTTGCAAATAAGCTTTAATTCCATTTTTAACATCTTCCACAGTTCCTTCATCTTGATAATACTTTTTGATAAACTCGTCTAATTCCTCTTTTTGTATGCAATTATCACAAGGTTTTTTGTCTGCATTTGTTCTGCATTGCACGCAGACATCACTTTCCTCATAACAACTTTGGTCTGTTTTGCACGAATTTTCTCCTTTTATGCAACCCTTGCCTGAATCGCAAATTTCTTTTCCATCACAAAATAAAGAATTTGAACAAAAGTCGTTTTCTGGTTTATGTTCAACAATATCTTTTTCTTCATTACAGCTATCAAATGTGCAATAAATATTATCATTAGTTTCTATAGTGCTATTAACACATCCTAAATATGAATTGCAAATTTCCTCGCCATTGCAGAATACTCCATCTGAACATTTTTCATTTGAATTTTCATGCACTATTATATCTAAATTTTCATCACAATAGTCTATAGTACACTCTATTTTATCCATTAAATTTAATTTTTCTCTTTCACATTTACCTACTCTACAAAATTCTAAACCATTACAATATAAATTGTCCTGACAATCTGAGTCTATGCTGCATTCTTTAACGCCGCAATATCTTGTATCAATTTTACAATCGCTTCCACATATTAAATCTCCAATATCATATGAATTGCTATACAAATTACATTTTCCGTAAAACTGGTCAAAATCATCTCTGTCACATTCTTCTTCTTTTTCTCTTATTCCATTTCCGCATATAAATCCCTGGATTTTTTCAGGAGGACTATAAACTACATTGTCTGCAGAACTATACCCGCTGTCGCCCTGGGAATTTCCTACAGGTACGCTCCCTCCTGTTTTACTTCTGTATTCATAAACAATTTTATCTTTATTTATATCAATTTCAGCATTATATTCTTTATTCAACTGGGGAGTTCTAATTGAAAATTTCTGAATTAAATTTATCCCAAAAGTTTCCACTTTATTTTTAATAATCTGCCCATAATAATTTTGACTTAAATATATTGTTAAGAATGATAATACAACTACCACAAAAATAACGCCCAAAACATTGAATGAATCAAATTCCTGTCTGAATCTTAAATACTTGCTTTTTATTGGATATGCCTCTTCTCCCATTAATTTAATAGCTTTTATAGATTTATAATTATATTCAATTTAGATAATTCCATAAACATATTCGTTGCAAAATTCACAGTTTTTTTCAATTTCACAAGCCTTAAAACCATTTAAATAAGATTTTTTTATCTCGCCTGCAGTTTCAATTAACTCTTTTTCGATGTCATAAATATTAAATGTAACTTTTTTATTTATTACTTCAATAGCGTTTCCTTTATCGTCAATTTCAAATTCTATTGGTTTTTCCTGTTTTAGCATATCAAGAGTAACTTTTCTTACTTTTCCAAATTTAGCCGCGGCCAAAGCATAATATCCTAATTGAAAATCTCTATCTTTTCCATATATTGGGCTCTTTCCAGTTTTATAATCAACAATACCTATGCCTTTATCAAGGAAATCAATTCTATCAGCATATCCTATAAAATTAAATTCTCCATGTTTCATTTTTAGACATTGTTCAGTAAGAGATTTTTCATTATATCTTCCTTTATTTCTCTCAAAAAATATCCTTAGTAAAAATATGGTTTCTTCTAGATCAACGCTTTTCCAATCGTCTTCTATAATTAATTCTCTTGCCAAATCTATGAAGTCTTTAATACTTAAGATATTTTTTTTTACTCCTAATTCTAAAATATAATGAACAAACGAACCAAGCTGCATTGCTTCCCATGAAAATGTCTTTTTCTCAGGCATATTAAATACATATTTGTATTCAAATGTTTTCTGGCAATTTAAAAAAGTCAATAATGATGAGGGGGATAAAAATTTTTCATAAAATTTCTCACTGTCAGTAATTTTTTCAGCAGAGATTATTTTCACATTTTTTTCTATTTCAATATACTTTCTATCTTTATCTTTTATTAATTCTATATCTTTGTTTTCCATAAAATTTATTTCATCTAAAAATCTAGAATTCGCAAATTTCTTTCCACCATATTCATTTGCAAAAGTCAATATTAATCTCTCTTTAGATCTAGTAAAACTTACATAACAAAGTCTCCTTTCTTCAGCTATTTGATTTTCTAACTGATAGTTGTAATAATTTTCCTTTAGATCTATACAATCTGGCAGCAATTCGGCGGGGATTAAGAAATTTTCACTTATTCTTAGAAGGGGAAATTTCTTCTCAACCATGTTTGTTAATATTATTATTTTAAATTCTAGACCCTTAGTAGAATGCGAGGTCATTATTCTTATTCCTTTTTCTTCTAAATCTGCAGCATCTATTTCTATACCTAATTTTTCGATTATCTCTAAATAATACAAAAATCCTTCAAGAGTTGATTCATACAACTCTCCATTTAATTTGCCAAGTTCTCTAAACTTATTTAAATTCATTAAAATTTCTTTATTATTGTACTCAGTATTTACAAGTCCTAGAACACGATAAACTTCCTGTATAAAACCTTCAATGTTTTTAATTTCAAAATTAGATAAAATCTTTATTCTTTCTTTTATGATTAAAAGGAGACTTTTTCCAATTGGGGTTAATTTCAAATCATTTTCTTTGTTTAAAATTAAGACATTTAAATCTTCTTTTTCATTTTTCTTTAAAAAAGTTCCTATATTGCTTAGGTCTTCTCCTTTCATTCCAGAATTGTAGAAAATATCCCACCATAACTCCTTATTACTTTGTTTTTTCTTTAACTTTCCTATTAAAGACATGTAATTAACCGCTAATTTTATCGAGGTTTGCTTTAATAGTGAATTCTTTCCAACACTTGTATATTCTATCTTTCTTTCTTCAAGCATCTTTTTTACTAGTCTTGTTTGCTGATGAGTTCTGAACATAATGCAGATTTCCTCTTTTCCTGTTCCTTTCTTTATTTCTTCTTCAATGATCTCTATAATTTTTCTAGCTTCCTCTTTTCCATCAAGCATTTCATATACTCTTATTTTATCTCCCTCTCGCCCATGTGCATTCTCAACAAAAAAACAATCGCTTTTATTTTTATAGTTATTAGTTATTAAATTATGGGCGTTCCTTAAAACCTTATTTGGAGACCTATATGAAAGATCTAAATTATAAATATCTTCATTAGTCACATTAAAATAATTCTTAAAGATCTCTAGATTGTTTTTATAGGCTCCTCTAAATCTATATATTGATTGATTTAGATCTCCAACAACCATTAAGTTTCCATTTTTAGCTAATTCAAATAATAATCCAATTTGAACTTTGTTTGTATCTTGAAATTCGTCGATAATTATATAATCAAATTTTTTGCCAATTTCAGTATTTTCTTTTAGTAATTTTATTGCTAATAGGTTCAAATCAGAATAATCTAGAGAATTTTTTCTTTCTTTTAATTTTTCATATCCTTTCCAAATTTTGATAAATCTATTTATTTCTATTATTTGTGTTAAATCATTTATTTTTTCAAGCAGATTTCTCTTATCTTCTTTTTTTCCCCTTAGATGCATAGTCTGCAAAACAAAATGCAGATTTTCCAACTCCTTCTTTATTTTTTCTTCATTTCTTCCATTTATTTTACTATCTAGGAATTTTTCATAATCTTTTATACTTACTCCCAGATCTTTTGCAGTTCCTATAGCTGAAATATATTTATAGCAATGTGCGGCATCTAATTTAAAACTACTATGTAATAATATCTTACCTGCATCCGGATCTAAAATGCTAAAATCTTTATTTATTCCTATTTTATCTCCAAATTCTCTTAGCAAGTATGCGGAAAATGAATGAAAGGTCTTTATTATTGGTTCGCGTGTATTTTCAAAATCAATAAATCTCCTTACTCTATTTAGCAAATTATTTGCCGCTTCGTTTGAAAAAGTAATGCAGGCTATTCTTTCAGGAGAGTATATATTATTATTTATGAGATATTTTACCTTTTCTACAATAGTGTAAGTCTTTCCCGTACCTGCTCCAGCCATGACTACACAAGGCCCTTTTACTTTTTCTATTAAATTCATATTTTGAAGCAGAATTTTATAGTTATAATATTTTCTATCTTGAAGATATGGCAAAGCTTATAAAATAATTTTGTTTTGTTCTTCAATGAATAAAGAAGTTTATTATGTAAAGTCGTTAGAAGAAGATTTTGCAACTAAAACTATTAAAAATAAGAAGAAAGTAATATTTCAGACAATTGAAAATATAATTAAAACAAAAAATATAAAACCAAATACAAAAAGTTTTGGAAGAGAAAAACGTTTATCTTGCACTGTCCTTAGTAAAAATTATACAAAGACTTATCGTCCACATGGAATAATTTTTCAAACCTTGCAGAAACCAGATCATATTCTACCATTCGATTTAGTTTTACTAAGTGCAACAGATAACATCATAGTTCATTATTACAGAATAAAGAACAATCTTCATATATATTATAATCATTCATTAATTAATGGATTTGAAAAATTCTTTTTTAAAGATTTTAATTCATTGTTAAATAAATACTCTTCTCCTTTAATTGCATGGAAAGAAGTAAATAAATTTAGAAAACAAAATGGATATAACGCTCTTCCAAAGAATAAATTTCGTTTAGCAGAATATAACGAAGCAGTTTTTTATAAATCGATTAAAATTAAACCAATTGCAATTTATGGTTATCTTCCAGAAACAATTAAAATAGCTAGAGAGTTAAATCTACCTCGTTTTATTTCAGCTAAGCAATTTTTCAATAAAATTAATAATTAAATCATCTAGTAAAAACCCAAAATCCTAGTAAAATTAAAACAATCAATATCACGATTATCAGGATAATCCAATTTCTTTTTCTATCTCTTTTTTCTCTTTCCTTTCTTTCATAATATTCATTATATCCTTCTTTGATATCTCTTTTTCTTTCATCATCAAGCTTTAAAGTTACATTTTTCCCATAAGTAAAACTTTTTAGCCCTCCTGTTGCAACAGATTCTGCCATATTTTTAAATCAAGTAGTAAGTTTATATTATTTTCTATCCATTTGGTTTTTAAACCCATTTTATCACATCATATGATGGAAAAACAAAAAACAGTAGTAATAGGTTTATCTGGAGGAGTAGATTCAGCTGTAGCGGCTCTCCTATTAAAAAAACAAGGGTATAATGTAATGGGGATATTCATGAAAAACTTTTCAGATACTAAAGATCCCATTACTGGCGAATGTTCTTATCTAGAAGAGAGAAAAATGGCTCAAAAAATAGCGGCAATACTAGAAATTCCTTTTGTAACACTGGACTATGAAAAGAAATATAAAAAAGAAGTAATTAGTTATTTGTTCAAGTCATATAAACAAGGTTTTACGCCTAACCCTGATATTCTGTGCAATAAAACAATTAAATTTCCCGCTTTATTGAAAATTGCAAAGAAACTGAAAGCAGAGTATATAGCAACAGGCCATTATGCTAAGATTAGTAAAACAAAGAAAGGTTTTAATTTATATAGGCCAAAGGATGATTTTAAAGATCAGACTTATTTCCTTTCAGACTTATCTCAAAAAGACCTTTCTCACACTATTTTTCCTCTCAACAAGATTACTAAATCAAGGGTTAGAGAGATTGCAAAGAAGAACAAATTTCCAAACTGGGATAAACATGGCACTAGGGGAATATGCTTTATTGGAAAATTAGATTTCAAATCTTTCCTAAAAAATAAAATAAAAGAAAAGCAGGGGAAAGTTCTTTCACAGAATGGTAAAGTTATAGGAACTCATCCAGGAATATACTATTTTACAATAGGGGAGAGAGCGGGTGAAAGTAAAAATATAATTATAAATCAAGACTATAAAAAACAAAATTCATCAACAAAATTATACATCGCAAAAAAGATAATAAATAAAAATATTCTTGTAATCGCACCTCGAGGAGATCCAAGTTTACTAACAAAAGCAATTAAAGTAAATAATTTGCATCTGATTAATCCTAAGGAAAAAATTCCAGTTAATTTAAAGGTAAAAATTCGCCATATGGGTAAACTTTTATCAGGAAAATTAAAAAAATTTAACAGTAATTTTACTTTTAATTTCTCTACACCTCAGGAAGGTGTTGCACCTGGACAATTTATAGTCTTTTATTCTAAAGATAAAGTCTTAGGCTGCGGCGAAATTAGAATATAAAAGTTATTTTATATTAACTATATGTTTTTATATTAAACAACCATTATTCCATCATGATTAAAAAAAGAGCAAAAGAAAAAAGAAATAGCGAAACTAAATATATAGAAAATCTTAGAGAACAAATATCAAATAATCAAGGAGATTTGCTTCTAATTCGCAGAGAAATTGTAATTGATAATGCTCATTATGATTCTGGTGTAAATTATATCAGAGAACCTAGTGCGACTTATTCAGGAACTTTAGAGTTGGGAATAATAAATGGAGAGTTAGAAAAAAACAAAAAACCTTCATTATCTCACACTGCATTGTTTGGTTCCAGATATTTTTATTCTCCAGATTATACAGTTTCAGTTAAAAATAAATTAAGCGTATCAGGGATTTCACAATGTTATTTTATAATTGATCAAGAAAATATTGAAAAAATAGAAGAAAACAGCACTTTAAGTATTGGAAATGAAGAAATATCAAAAGAAAATAATAACATTTTTGAAAATATCCCAAGAAATCCTCCATATTTAAGTAAAATAGAAATTATTGTAGGAGAAGAAAAGATAAATGAAACTTTAAGTAAACATGATAGATTCCATTCAAGTCTATTAATCAGTGTAAGAGACGAAAAAGGCAATGAATCGGGTCATGAGTTGTTATTTACAATGTTAAAGGGTAAATCTGATCTTGGTGGCTATATTTCAAAACTTAAAAAATCAAGAGCTAATTCACTATCTGAATCTTTAGTTTATGATGTTTGCAGTATTTCTTTAGGTTTGTATGAAATCTCAAAATTACCTCTTTCTTTAGAAAATCTAAGTATGGATTCTTGGAGCCCAAATGGAGATTCTCCGGATTATTTTTGGAATGATAATGCAACAGTTGAAAGATACAATACAATAATAACTAAAATATTAAAACATACTTTAAGTGTAAACAAGATAATAACAGAAGAAAATAATAAAAAATTGCTTACGGATAATCAAAAAATTGATGGCAAGATAATCGGTTTTCCATCAAGTATAGATGCAAAAGAATATCTCAAAAATGCTACGGATATTTTAAACAAAGCAAATAGTGTTATTGGGGAAATTAATTCATCTATTCAAAAGAAGATAAAAGATTCTCGAAGAAGATAATTCTTTAAGAGAAAACAACATTTTTATATGACTATTTCCTGTGATTAATATGGAATTTGACACTGTTATTAAAAAAAGGAGATCTGTAAAAGAATTTAAGGCAAAAAAAGCTTCTTGGAAACTTGTTCTAGAAGCAATTGACACATCCCTACAAGGCCCATTTGCAGGAAATCATAATTTCCTTAAATTCCTTATAACAGAAGAACCAGATATAATAAAGTTCATTGCAAAACATTGTGAACAAGTCTGGATAGCGCAAGTAGAAATTCTTGTTCTTGTACTTTCAGATGATAAACACTTAGAAAATATTTATGGAGAAAGAGGCAGGGTCTATTCAAGACAACAAGCCGGAGCAGCAATTCAGACAATGCTCTTAAAATTAGTGGATCTTGGTTTATCTTCATGCTGGGTCGGTTCATATGATGATGATGCAATAAGAGACAAATTAAAGATTCCAAAAAATATCCAGATAGAAGCAATACTTCCTATTGGTTACGAAGACACTAAAAAACAAGACGAAAAAAAACCAAAAAAAGCTTTAGATACAGTTTTGTTCTGGGAACGTTGGGGAATGCCTCGCAGGCCTTCAATATTTGAGGAAGGCGTTGAGGATTATAGGCCGCAGTAAAATCCATAATAGATGCATCTTAATAGTAGTTACATACAGAAAGGCTTATAAATAGAAATTTTTTACCTTTTACATGAAAATGTCACATATAGTGCCTTGGATGAAATGTGTAGTTAAAACATCTCGTGCAGATAGCAAAGTCAGGAAATATTTTGACCTTCCTTTAAGACCCTATAAAGTAGAGTTTAATCCTCAAATATCAAAACAAGAAAAAATACTAAACGATAAAACAACTGTCGTTAAAGAAATAGGAGGAAATGCAACAAAAAAAGGAGTTACTTATCCTCAAGTACCTCAACTGTATCAGGCTCAACACGAAGTAGTGCATGTACAACATTTATTGAATAATCCTTCATTAAAAAATATTGATGAAATATACAAAGATCCTGATAAACGACTACTTGCAACTATGGCATTAGAATTAATAGCTAATGGTTTTGTTTCTAGAGATGGTGTTCCGGAACAATGGAGAGTAGCATCATATAAAAGCAATAAAAAAATATTTGAAGTTTCAGATGAAGCGATTAATTATTTTGATTCACTAGCTCAAAAAAGAGAAAACTTTGAGAATTACACAGCCCTAAATGAAGCAACAGATCTAGAAGCTTTGAAAGAAGCATACTGGAAAACAGAAGAACAAGCATATTCCATTGGCACAGAAGTTGGTAGATGGTTGTTCACTGATTGGACTGCAGAACAACCGTTTAGTATAAATGTTGAAGTACATGAAGAAAAAGTTGAAGGTACAATTTCTTATAAAACATCTTCAATTGATCCAACAACACGAAAGGCTTTACTTAATGATCTTTTTTTCAGAGATTATGAAGAAGTAGCTGGATATGCAAATGCAGTTTATTCACAATCTCTCGCTCCCCTATTACAAAAAGGATATGAAGAACTTTCTTGTAAAGTAAAAGAGAAATTAAAAAAATAAGTTAAATCTTGAAAAATAAAAGAAATAGAAAAATAAAAAAAATAATTTTAAGTTTTATCTGAAAACCTCAATGCCTAATTCTGACATATCGCTTGGAGTAGATGATTTTTCTTTGCCCCTTCCTAAAGCTTTACCCATAACATAAGGAGAGTTAACTCCAGTCATAATAGTAATAACTCTTACTTTGTTTGCAAAGTCTTTATTAATTCTAGCTCCAATGATCACTTGTGCTTCTGGACTGATATTCTCAGTTACTAATTCTCCAACTCCGGAAAATTCCTCTAACTTAAAGTCAGGTCCGCAAGTTATGTGAATTAATGCACCAGTAGCTCCTCTGTAATCAACATCTAGTAAAGGTTGTGTTAAGGCTTGTCTTACAGCTTCTTCAACTCTTCCAGTTGTATCGCTTTCTCCGACTCCTATAACTGCAACTTCCCCATTCTTCATAATTGCCGATACGTCTGCATAGTCTAAGTTAATCAATGAAGGCAAAGTAATAGTCTCGACTATACCTTTTATCATTGTACTTACTAATTCATTCGCAACAGCAAAAGCCTGCTCCATAGGTAAGTTTCCTGCAATATCTACAAGTCTATTGTTATCAATCAATATAGCTGTGTCAACAACTTCGGTTAATTCCTGTAAACCAAATTCTGCTTTCTCTTGTCTAACTCTCTCGCATTCAAAAGGCATCGTTGCAACTGCAATTACTACAGCTCCAGATTCTTTTGCAAGTTGTGCTACAACAGGCGCAGCTCCAGTTCCAGTTCCACCGCCAAGTCCAAGTAACACAAAAACCATATCTGCTCCACCAACTGATTTTTTCAGTTCTGATAAAGACTCTTTTGCTGCTTCTCTTCCTCTTCCAGGATTTCCACCGCAACCAAGTCCTCTAGTGAGCTCTTTTCCGATTAAGATTTTCTCATCAGCTTTTGTAATACTAAGGTGCAATGCATCGGTGTTTGTACCATAAATTGTTGCTCCATTAATACCTTTGTTGAAAAGCCATGTAATTGTATTACATCCTGCTCCACCAACTCCAAAAACCTTTATATTTGCTTTTCCAGCCCTTAGTTCATCAAAATTAATGCTATGTGTTTCTGCATTTTTTATCGCTTCTCTAGCGAAATCAAGTACCATTTTATTCTTTTTTTGTTCCTCCTTTCAGTTTTTTCACAAATTTATTTAAATTCTTAACAACTTCCTATTTAAATATTTGACTGTGTTTTAAAAAATATAAAAGAGTAACATTTTTTCACTTTTTTGGAGTTAAATATCTGTTTTTTAGGTCAAATTATCAAATTTCTTGATTAGTTTTATCCTTTTCCATCACACCATACACAACATTTATCCGGACAATCATCATTTAATAATTTTATAGCATTATCTAAAATTCTTTGAGCCTTTTCATAACAGTATCAAAATCTTTTTTCATAAAATGCGCTCCAGCAGCAGGAATATGACCTCCGCCAGAGGCACTTTCCAGATCTTTTATTAATCTCTTCATTAAAACAGACATATTTTCTTTTTGATCTTGTCTTCTTCCATGTACATGAAATGTTTCCTCTTTGTCTTCAATAATTATCAAAGTCTTATCAATAATTTCCCCGCTGATCATTGAACTGATAACAGAACCAGTCGGAAATCTAGGACGGTATACAAAAACATCTCGTCCATTAATTTCATTTTTCTCCTTCCAAAAATTCTGTATACTTTTATCAATTTCTTCTTGTACTTCTTTTGCATGTTTTCCTAACTCTCCAATATCTCCAAATTCTTCTCCTAGATTATTATAAACATTTTTAACATCTTTGCTAAAAAACAATATGGAATTATAAATTTCAGTTAATAATTTCCAAAACTTTCCTTCCTTTTTTACTAAAATTCCTTCAACTTTTAATTCATCACCGTATTTTTTATAAGTCATTTCCACAAACTTTCTATTTTTATGATATAACCAATCACTAACAGAAGCAATTGCAATTAGCCAATCTAGTTTTTCTAAATTGTCAACTTTAGAGAATAAATAATAAGAAATATATGCTGCACATAATCCTTGTACATTTAAAAAAACGATTTTATAGGTATTGAGGTCTACTTTAAATTGATGATGATCAATAATTAATACCTCGCAAAGCTTAGATAGATTAATAAAAAAATTTTCTTCTGCTCCAAGATCAGTAACTATTGTTTTAGTTATTCCTTTTTGTTTCAATTCGTTTAGAAGTTCATCATTAAGATCATTATAATCAACAAATTTAATCAACTCTACATCAATTACAGAATTAACAACTTTTGCAGAAATAATTCCATCTATATCTCTTGAATGCGAGATCAAAGCAATTTTATCATTTCCATTTAATTTTGATATAAATTCAAAAAATCTTTTTTCTTCACCGGCATTGAAATCTATTTTTTCCATTTTCTAGAATTAATTGTTTAGTATTTAAAGATTTATTTTAAAAAAATTAGTTTCCCAGTCACCTCATTCAAATTAATGTCTTCAAAATTATATCCCTTAGGCCCAATATACACAATTATAGATGAATATAAATTAAAAAAATAAATCATTAATTCTTACTCATTTTTAAGTTTTGCCATTCTTTCAGTCACTCCTTTAGTTTCTTTATCCAATACATCTTTGTACTCTTTAAGCATCTCAAGTTTCTCTTCTTTGGTAAGAAAACTTCTTCCAGAGTAACTTCCACATCCGCCATAACAGCATCCATCCATTTTTATCTCTTACCTCCTTTCATCTTAATGTCTCTTTCTTGTAGAGTATAGTCAGTTTTCAATTCATATCTATCGGTCATACGATATTATAAAAATCGAAGTATTTAAATATATCGCTTGCCCGATACAAGTATGAAAGATTGCGTACCTTATTGCTGCGATATGCGTGGAATGTTATCATTCTTAATTCTATTTTTACTTTCTAAAAAATCAATGCATGGACAAGAAATTGCTCTTGAATTAGAAAAAAGAAAAGGGGAAAAACCCTCTCCAGGAACAATCTATCCAGCATTAAAGCATCTTAAAAATGAAAAACTCATTTCTGAAAATAAAGAAGGCAAAAATATTTATTATTCTCTGACTAAAGAGGGTAAAGATGCTCTTAAAGTTGCAAAGATCAAATTTTGCACTATTTTTAAGGATGTTTTTTAATATAATATAAATTATAACAAAAATAATTTCCCATGGAAATATAGTTATTTTGTCCAAAGTAAATTTGCTCAAAATAAGAATTTAGGCAACACTTGCTTTTGACTATCGGCAATTCTGTTTTAAATTTGTCAAAATTGACGTATTAGAGAATTTAACAGAATTCTCTATAAATTACTAACTGTGCTTTAGCACTCTGCCCGAAGGATATTATTTTATATTTTATTCTATTTATCTTTAGAGTTTAATACCTATAGGCTCACCTTATAGTATTAATGATGATAAAAAAGTTTATATCAGGCATCTATCTAATTTTTAAATGAAAGAAAGAAATGTTGCAATAGCTTTGTTTGCCCTATTTATCTTTCTCGGAGTTTTAACATTTTGCTTAACTGTTTTTATTACAGATTTTAATTTTTACAAATCTCATTTGGAAATAAACGAATTTACAGTAAATGAAAAGTTATACTTTCATACAGATAAACCTTATCACACATTATATAGAAATTTCCTCGATCCTTTATATCCTCCTCAAATAAATTCAAAAAATTTCATTTCTTTAGTAGATATAACCTGTTCAGGTGGACAGCCCTATTTAAGGGATCGGAGTAATAACTGTTATAATGTCCCCGGTTTCTACAATGTTAATTGTCAAGCATTTACAGAAAAAAATGAATATGGATGTACCTTTGGTTCGGCGCTTGGATTTAAAAAAAATTCAGAATATACGATTGATGCTAGTTATATAATAAATCCACAAAATATATTTAAAATAAAAAATAGGCATTATATAAAATTTATCGTATATTCAAAAGATAATCATAAATTACTTACAAAAAACAATTTTTTAACATCGAAAAATATAATTAGAAAGAATAATTACCTGCCAAATGAGGATGTAATTGTATATATACCATATGAAGGAAATACCCAAGGTTTAAAGTTAATAGTCCAGAATTCATTTGATTTTAATACTGGTAGCATGTCCTTATTATTGTTTATGTGTTTATTTCCAGCCATACTTTTCATACTAGTTTGGTTCATTGAAGGGAGAGAATATTCATGCCTGGACATCCCAGAGGAATTGAGCGATTTTCCTTCAAAAATAAAGGGATGGGAAGTTGCTACATTCTATAATCCTCCATTTTCAATTGCAGATGATCATTTCATATCTTCTATAATGTTGGATTTTTATCATAAAAAGATTCTTGACATTAAAGTAGATGAAAAAAACCTACCATGGGTTAAAATATATAAAGATAATAAAAAAATTTCAACTCTAGACGATATTGAATTAAAATTCTTATCAATATTACAAAGTCTAAATGATAAGTGTTCGCAAGATTATATAGATGGAGAATATTTTAACATCAAGAAAGCATCTTACCGATATAGTTTAAGTTTAAAGAGTGAATTTAAGATCTTACAAAAAGAATTAAAGAAAAAAAGTAAAATGTACCTTAGCTCAGGTCCAAAATGGATTCCAATAATTTTTGCCTTGGTATCTTGGTTTTTAATAAAAATGTTTAATCACTATTATTTAGCAATCTTTTACTTCATTTCCCTGATAATGTTCTCAGTAATATTGAATAAATCTGCGCTACTTAATAGATTTAGAGGAGAATACTACATTGAATACCAAAAATGGCAGGCATTTAAGAAATATCTTTCAAAATCATTTTCTATAACTAAGCACGGTCATCAAGCAGTAAAACTCTGGGATCACTACTTGATATATGGAGCAGCTTTAGGAGTGTCAAAAAAAGTTATTAAAGAGCTCCGTTCAGCTAGAATAATTGATGAAAAAGATTATAATATCTACACAGGAATTAATCTTGCTTCGGTTTCATTTGCCTCTTCATCAGGTTCAAAAGGAGGAAGTTTAGGAGGAGCTTCCGGCGGCGGAATAGGTGGGGGAGGAGGCGGAGGCAGATAACCCAATTAATCTCATAAATATTAATAAACAATCAATGCCTATCCTCTAAATGTTAACTGATGCAAAAAATTTAGAAAAATCATTATCAGATACAATAAATAAGGAAGCTAATAAAATAAAAGAAACATCACAGATTCTAATAAATACGATAAAATCAGGAAATAAAATATTATCTTGCGGAAACGGAGGTTCTGCAGCAGAATCCCAGCATTTTGTAACTGAGTTAGTTGTAAGATTTAAAACTAATAGAAAAGCAATCCCTGCAATCTCACTTACGACTGATACTTCTATCCTAACAGCATGTTCAAATGACTTTTCATTTGAAGATATTTTTTCTAGACAAGTTGAAGCATTGGCAAATCCTGGGGATGTTCTAATCTGTTTGAGTACTTCAGGAAACTCTCCAAATGTTGTAAAAACCGCACAAAAAGCAAAAGAAATGAATTGTAAAGTTATCTCTCTGACAGGTTTAAAAGAAAATAAGCTCGAAAGCTTTTCAGATATCCATATTAAAGTACACTCACTAGAAACCTCAAGAATTCAAGAAATCCATCTCTTTCTTCTTCATTATTTCGCAGACGAATTAGAAAAATCAATTTAAACTAAAATAAAGAGCAAGTGTCAAAAAAGCAACTATAACCATGATCAGTAAAATTGCCAAAGTATATCCTATTAAAGAAACAGCTTCTTTCTTCTTCCCATCTAAATACCACATTACAGGCCTCCCGAATACAAGAAATCCCGTCAGGGCAGCAGAAAATACAAAAAGTAAAAGCATTGCAATAGGTATTATTATATTATCTTCTGGTTCATGGGAAAAAGCTTGAAGGGAAAATATAAAGGAGACTACAAGTATAATATACAAAGTCGTCCCAATGGCATTAATAAGCGCATTTTTTATTATTTTGTTCATATCCTATCCAAGAATCTAAAGGTTTTAAAGATTTATAGCTAGAAATATACAAATTTATGTTCTTTTGATATTGTTATAATGTCTAAATGTTTTATTATGTCAGAAAAATTATTTTTTATGGATTCCACAATCAAATCAAACTCTTTTTCAGAATAAACCTCAAATTCAGGCTCATAATCCCAATTTCCTAAAACCCTTACATGGTGGATTATGTTCCTATTACTCTCAAGAGAATTAACGAATTCGTTTACTCTTTTCTCTTTTGGAGAATCCAAGTAAACGAACACCTTATAGAACTTTATCCCTAGTTTTTCATAATTTACTGCGATCTTAAATCCCAAGATGACCTTATTCTTCATCATCTGTTTAATCCTGTAATTGACAATTCTAACACTCGTCTTTAGTTTAGCAGCTATATTGACTAATGACTCTCTCGCATTCAAGCTTAAATGCTTAAGAATTGAGAGATCTAATTCATCTAGTTTAATTTTTTCGTCTCTCTTCATGATTATTCTTTCCCTTTCTATAGTCTTCTTCTCTTCTAATAAATAATCCCGATTATATGTTGAGGCCTCCACTAGAATAGAAATAGATTTTTTATCTATATAACCGGAAAATTTCTCTAAAACATCATTTTTTAATAGTTCTATATTTTCAATAGAATCTGCTTCTAAAGAAATTATCAAATCCCAGCTTCCCTTTGTAGATACTATCCATTTAACGGCTTTATTTTTCTTCAGCTCATTGATAATCTTAGTTAATTTCTCAGAATTGATATGCTGAAGAGTCAGGCATATCTTAAACTGTAAAATTCCAAGCTTAGACAAATTAACGATTAACTGATATTGCGTTATTATCTCCTCTTCAAGTCTCTTAATTCTATAATTGACTACTTCAGTAGATAATCCTACTTTCTTTCCTATCTGAGTACAAGATAGTCTCGCATTTTTATCCAGTTCGTATAAGATTCTTCTGTCTTTTAAGTCTAGTTTTACAATTTCCTCAACCATATTTTATAGTTATTACATTTTATTTATAAATCTTGTCTTTTTTATAAAATTATCCTTAAAAGATTTTAATTATCTGTTTGTTCTAGGGATATTATGAAAACACAAACAACAAAACAAAAACAGAAAGCAATGAAAGGAGGTAGATGTAAACATGAAATGTTCAAATATACCAAAAATTGAAGAAATAATTGAATGGGCCGATACATTTCCAAGAGCAATTGAATGCCGAGTAAAAGATTATGGTAACACTTATTTTTGTCATGTTGAGGAGCATCCTCTTGAAGATAAATGGGGAATACCAGATAAAACTCTTACTGATCTAGGTAATGCAATTCCAATGTATCAACCTGACACAATAAAAATAGACAAAGAACATGAAAAGGAATTAGATGAAATTTACACAACCTCTGATAGACCCCATAGATTTGAAGTAAGAAATACAATCTATAATCTATCTGAGATGGAATATAGATTTTTACTTGGTAATGATTATCCAAAGGGTAAAGAAGATAGTGCTGATTTTTATAGAATAAGATCAATAAAAGTTGGAGAAATTATTTTATCCATGGATAAGGGCGGTGTTAGACCAAAACCTAATGCATATTGTCTTGGAAACGATACGTTTGCATATAGTCATAATGGAAAGTCAGTAGATATTTTTTCAGCACAATCTTTTATGATTTCAACTAAAGATTATAAAAAATTAGCTTTGTCACCAAATGTAAGAAAGAATTTTATTGATGTAATTAAATCTGAGAGAGATAGCATGACTAAAAGCAAGAGATAAGAACCTTTAAAATTTATTTTTTTATTTTTTTCTTTTCCTTAGCCTTTTTATATATTCTTCAGAATCTGGTTCAACTTTTGTTCCAGGGAATGTAATAATGCTAAATGATTGAAAAACAGTTAACAAGAAATAATACAATACGCCCCAAAGTAAAATAAATGCAGGATTATCAACAATTTCTCCACTTATGCTTCCCCCATGTCTTGTACCTGTTTCTATAATCTTATTTCTTAATAGTTCTTGCTGTTCTGGGAAATTATTTCCAATTCCAGATAAAAATATTGATAAAAGTGCACTAAATATCAAAGAAATTCCAATTAAAACCTTTAATTTTGATTGGGTTTTTATATTATTCATATCTTTTACCAAAATAAATTTAGATAATGTAGAAAAAACAAAAAACAAAAATAGCATATAATTATTAAATATAAATGAAATTCCTAGAGCAAATGCGACTACTATCAATAAAATAAATAGAGGTTTAAGTTCGCTTACTTTTCTTATTTTAGGTATTGTTAATGGCACAAATAATTCGAAGAATTCCATCATTATTATAGGAAAACCATAATGAACTAACCAGAAATTTGTTTCAAGAGGATAAAGAAATCCCTTAATATAATAATAAATCATGATAACATTGAATAAAACAAATAATATCTTGGGGATTATATTCGCAATCTTCATTTATAGACTTATATTCTTGCAGTTATAAATTTATTTCAGTATTGGTATTTCGTCTCAATAAATTTCACAAACTCTCCCGCCCCGCTTCCCAAAATTTCCTTCAACTTTTTACTCGTTTGCATTAAGCACTCCTCCCAAAATCCCAGACTTTTCCAAAAATTTATGACCTTTCTTCCCTTCCACGTTTGGATAAACTTTTAAGATGAAATATGATAATTACTTATTTATTTTTTTCCCTAACTCCTTGCTTTTTTCTAAATAATTATTCTTAGTAACAACGTTTCTGCCTAATTCCTCTTCTGCTTTTTTTCTTGCAACCCCAGCTACCCCTCCGCCCCTCTTTGCAACATCTTTTATTTTGACAAAAATTTCAGGTTTCTCTTTTTGAGATATTTCAGTAGTAACTCTTTCTCCAAGCATTGTAAAAATTAATTCTAAATCATCCATGTGATCCCTTAAATTTATCTTTGATTTTTTAGGTAAATTCTTATAATTTTTATATTCACTTGGAGTAAGTCCAAAAGTTGCTTTGGATATTTCAGAAGTGAGAATTGCAAAATCTTTTTGTTTTCTTACACCCCTTTCCTTCCATTCATCAGTTAAATTCTGCCTTATTGCTATACCTCTTAATCTCTTATCGATCCAATCTTTAGAATACCCTTTTTTCTCATAAAGTTCTTTCATTCTTTCCTGAGCAATTTCAGGATTTTCAATCTCATCAATTCTATCTTTTCCAACTTTTGCAAGCCATAATTTGAAAGGTTCTGCCTTTGAAGAGGGTATTGACTGGATAATTCTAAAAATATCTTTTATATTTCCTGCAATGAATTTTCTTTTAATATTTTTATCGGTTAACATCTCTACCTGGGGACATTTTGTCCCTATGTAGTTCCCAAGTTCCAAATCTCTTTTACGTAATTTTTTAAGATAATCTGTTGGATTTGAACTTTCAGTTAATACTTCGATAATATCAATTAAAGAATAATACCAATCTTCTTTAAACCATGTTCTTCTAATATTTTTATTTTGAAAAACAATTAGTTTATCCTGATCTTCATCCATGTTTATACTTAGTGGATTCTCAGTTAAAAGCTTTTTGTAATGAAGATAATCTAACAAACTCTCCCGCTCTGCTTCCCAATATCTCCTTCAATTCTTCCTCTGTCGCATTAATAATTCCTCTCAAACTCCCAAATTTCTCAAGTAACTTTTTAGCCTTTGCAGGCCCAACATTTGGAAATCCTTCTAAAATAAACTGCAATCTCTCCTCTTCGCTTAAAAATATCTTGCCCGCCCTTAAAGAATTATCTACTTTTTCTTTTCTAGCCAAAATGAAAATATGCATAGCAGTGTCTTTTTCATTTAGTGTATAAATTACAGGCACATTATAATCCAGTGCAACACTCAGGAAAAATCCCCGCAGTGCATTCTCATGCATCCCTCCTTTATATCTTTCTTCTTTATCCCCTTCTATCATCAAAATACCCCTATCAAATTGTTTAAGTTCAAGCAGTTGGGTAAATATTCTCTTATCAATGATTGAACTCTTCAAATCATTTATAGTTTTTCTTTCAATTACAGCTCCCTTGACCATATAATCTCCAACTAAAAGTTGCTTAAATTCAACATCCATTCCTAATTTAACAAGCTCCGATGCAACAAGTGAATTCTTCTCTCTAAAATCAATTTCAACCTTTACTTTTTCCTTTATTTCAACTTCTTCTCTTTTCTTCTTAGAAAATATATTCAATATTTCCATAATATCTTAAAGTTATTTTAATATTTAAATTATTATTATTTTATCTTAAAAAGTAAATTCAAATATTATTTCTTTCTTAAAATAAAAAATGCACCAATTAATCCAATAATAAATAATGTTGCCCCCAATAAATTTGTAGTTTTAGCTGGTAAGCTACCAATCACATTCCCTGTAATTCCAGGAAAAGTAAAAAAAGTACTTCCTAAAAGAAGAAGGACAATAGAAGTTACAGCAGCAGCGTTTTCCAAAGGAGTTGATTTATTTTTTCCTCTAAGAATATAACCATGCCTATCTTCTTTCCTAAACTTTTTTCTTTCATTTCTATATCTTGATTCTTTTGCTGCATGTTCTATAATATAATCTGGAGGTTGATGTGAACGTTTAAAACCGCTAGCTGCATAACCTTGCATGTGGAGATCTCGTGTATGTTCTGCAGCACTTGCCCCATCAAGCAAATTTTCAATCCTTCTTCCCAAAGAATAAAATGTAGATTTTATTTCATATCCTATTGCAGCCAAAACACCCTCTTTTTCATAGACTTCTCCTAAAGTTTGCATATACTCTCTTGTTGCTTTGCGTTCAGACATCCCCTTAATTGGTTCATGCCTCTTTTTTGCCATATCTAAATTTAAGCTTTTACCTTTATAAATTTTTAGCCAAAAATTAAATTACCTAAAATCATCTATCGTTCTAGTCTTCCTTATTTCTTTTAAGTCTTTCTTCACGTCCTCAATAGTCTTATGCATTTTATTTTCCCTTGCCTTGGATGCATAATGATGAGCTACATCCCGAGTATCCTTTGTAATCAGAATGATTAATTTTCCTGGAGCAAGTCTCGCAGTCCTCCCAGCTCTCTGAATACTTCTTATTGCAGAAGGAATCGGCTCATAAAATATTACTGCAGATACTTCAGGGATATCAAGTCCCTCTTCCCCAATCGAAGTGCAAACTAAAACATTTATCTTTCCCTCTCTAAAATCATCAACAATTGCTTTTTGTTCTTTTTGATTTAGTCCTGCAACTTTTCCTTCAGAGTTTAATTTCTTTGCTTGTCCGATAAAAATTGCAGACTTAATTTTATCAATTTTATTCATCCTTCGCGATATTTTCATTGCAGTCTCCCTAAACTGTGTAAATATTATAACCTTAGAATCTTCTTTTTCCTTTATCTGCTGTTCGAGTATAACTGCAATTTCTTCAATTTTAGGATGTTCGACTTCATTCTTAATCAAATCAGCAACAGAAATTAGTATTGCTCTAAATTCTTTCGAGTTTACCAAGGCTACAACTGCTTTTGATTTCTTCATTTCCGCTTGTTTCATTAAATTAATTAAATATTCATTCAGTCCAGATATCGTTTGTGTTTCCAACAATTCCATAGCATGGGATATTTTAATAGCACTTGCAGTTAAAGACATCCCTCGCAGTGCATTAAAATCTCTCGAGTTCTGATATCTCATTGCTAAATTTCCTTGCAATTTTAATAAGGTAATCTTGTTAACAGGCCCAAATAATAATTTTTTTTCCTTTAGATCGTCCACATTTTTATCAAAAACCTTCTTAAGTAAATATTTTATTTCTTCAAATTCTTTTGGAAAAGGTACCATCACTTTATTAAAATCAAGCTCTTGCATATACCCTTTAACATCTTCAGACTCCCTAGTTCTTAGTTCAATTTCCTCTATATCCAAATGCTTGCAAATCTCTTTAACTTTATCAGTTTCATGTCCAGGAGAGGCAGTCAATCCCAAAATTCTCTGCATTTCAGACTGTCTCTTATAATAATCTACAACTTTAGTATAATCATAATTCTTAAGGCATCTATGCGCTTCATCTATTACAAGTAAAGAAACTTCTTTGAGATCATAAATTCCTTTTTCTAAATCATTTGCAATGCATTGCGGAGTAGAAAATATCATTTCAGCAGTCTGAAAAATCTCACTTCTTTTTCCTGCGTGTACTGATCCAGTAAACATCTCCATTTCCATAAATAATTCAGGCAATAATTTCTTAAAAGTTTCATAATGCTGTTCCACTAGAGGTCTAGTAGGTGCCAAAATTAATATCTTTGACAGGGGATATTTCTTCTTTCTTTCAATTGCAAGCATTAACGCAATAAGAGTTTTTCCTGTCCCTGTTGGCAAAACAACTAAAGTATTTTTATCTTTTGCAATTTCAAATATATTTTGCTGGTATTCTCTAGGTTTAATATCAATTTCAATATCTTTTAATTCTCTTTTCTCTTCTTTCTTTTTTGTGTATTCGCCCTCATTTAATGCAGTTTTATCAAATATATTATAAAAATTTCTCTTTTTTTCCATTTAAACTCATAAAAACTCTTATTTATAGAATTTTGTCTTTTTACAAATTAGTTCATTGGTTATTAATTATCTTAAAATTAGTATGCCTAGGTCACATTTCTTATATTAATCATTTATTAATTAGTCCCTTGATTATTAATTATCTTAATATGTCAAGAAACCATTCATTAAATTATGATTTCTTATTTGGGTTTCTTGAGCATGTTCAAGAACTAAAATGAAAATGCAATTCACTTTAATACAAAGTTCTTGACATTATCCGATCTATGTCTTCCGCCTTTCTTATATTTATTATATCTTCCTTTGGCTTTCTTATCATTCTTCGTTCTTCTCCTATCTGGCATTTCGTAATCCATTTTATTTTCTCCTTTTACTCTTTTTAATTAATTTATCATTTATAATAGTCTTGTCCTTTTTTATATGTTTCCCAATATACGCCCCAAGGGAAGATAAAAAGAAAAATAATAACAAAGGTATCAAAGAATAATTATCATTTATATATGGTTTGTTTATTGCAACAATTATCAAAACAATCATGGAAACTGATCCAAGATATCCTCCAATAATGAGTCCTTTAAATGTATTAGGTAATGTCTTCCAAGTCCTTAGGTCTTCTCTTTTAAAGTTCATTTTATTAACCGTTGCAATTATAATCTTCACAACTTAATTGACAATTGATTTCTAATCTTGAATCATTGCATTTTATCTTCCCATTGTCAATATCATACTCCTTACAACAAAAAGTGAGTTTATCGTTATTATCACAAGCAATCCCGCAAGCATTCTTTATTGCAGAGGATGTCGAGGTATCCACAAATGGTTTCGTTCCTTCCTTAAAACTCTTAAAACCTCCCAATAAGGCATATGCAATTCCAACCAATACGAGTATTCCAATCACTATTAATATCAATGTTGAAATCGCCATTTCCATCCCTTTAGAATTTTTCATTTTAAGGTTCTTTAAACTCAAGAATATCCGTACAGCTGCGACTGTTCACAATTGTTTTCTCTTTGTCCTTATCATCAAATTTTTGACATCTTTCACTTTCTCTTACTTCTTTACTTTCTCCGCAATCTAATTTGGTCTCAACTCCAACTAAAACTCTATCATCCTCACAATTGACGTACTCAGTTTTTCCATTAACCTTAATCTTCTTAAAATCAGTACAATAAGATATTTTGTCGCTTGAGGCAACTGCCGTATTACATGCAGCTGCAACAGTAGAAAGCGAATTACCACCTTGAAATATATTAATCTTCTCCCATAAATTGCTCCAGCCCATTGAAAATCCTAAAATCAATAACACCAAAACTATAATTCCTAAAACAATTAATATTAAAGTACCTATAGAAAGATCCTGTCCTCTCTTATTAACCCTCTTCTCCATCACCATTCTAAATTTTTTATATTTATAAACCTTTACCTAATTTTATAATTATTTCAAAATTCCTCTTTATTTTATTATTTCCTCTTTCTGCTTCAACAAATAAATCTTTAATAATAATTTCTTTAATTCCTTCATTTTCGATAATTTCAAACTCTCCATTTCTTAGTTTAGCATATATGTTTCCAGCACCCTCGTACCTATATGTTTTTTCCTTTTCATTGGATATTCTAATTATCCTTTGTTTTAATTCTTCATTATTACAACTGCCGCATTCATTGTAAGCCTCATCAAATATCAATCTTGTCTGCTCTTGTAGATATTCTTCATTAAAAATTACTTCATTCATCATCTCAGATAAGTTTTTTGAATCTGTATATAACGCTGAATTAAATGTTACCATCCCCCATAATGATACAATAATTAAGGTTATTGTTGTAACTAACAATATTCCTGTTGCTACGTCTCCTTTTTTATTCATTATTATAAACACGCTCCATAATAATATTGTATAAATACATCTTGCAATTTATTATTTTTAACAATAATTTGGTTTAGATAACCGCCATTATGGTATTTCCCAGCAGATAACGGTCTACCCCCTAAACTCTCATCAATTACTTCATCATAATTAAAATTCATAGATATATCATCTCTTGCTGATCCTCCAGTTCTTCCTGCCGGTTTCTCAGTATAACCTTTTGCTAAAATCAAGCAATGACCTTTCTGAACTATTTTCATTAAAGATTTTGTTAGTGTTTCTCTATCAATTATTTCGTTTTCATACAAGACATAAGAATCTAACACAAACATCTCTTTTTCCTTTCCATCTATATTAATTTGGATTTTATTTAATAAAAGATCATTGCTTGCAGTAGAAATTGATTCTGGACTAACCATGGATGGTTTTTTTATTAATCCGCTTGCAGCAACAAACAAATACGCTCCTAAAATAAAAATGATAAATAGCAATACTGGTAAAAATACAATTCCTTTCCCCAGTTGTGCTTTTTTATGGATAATTCTGTTGTTCAATATTAGTTTTTTAGAATTTTCCATATTTATCATGTGAGTTTCTCCCTGCTTAATTGATTGCTTCCAGTAGATATTATAAAGTTGTATTCTCTTTCTTTTATTTTCATTTTTAAAGTAGAATCAACACACCTCATATATTTTGGATTTTTCTCTGACAAAGCACATTGCGCTTCATCTCCCTTTCCTAAATTTAGAATTTCATTTTTTTCATCCTTTATCTGTATAAACCATGAATTCCCAGTTGAATTAAAATTTATATTGCACTTAGAATAAAATTCTTCTTCTAAAACTTCTTTATTATTGTCCCAATTAACCTCTTGCGTTTTAATGCAATTTCTTGCATTCTTATTTAAAATTGCAGCATCTACTTCTCTAAATTCATAATTTTCAGAAAAAAATAAATAAGATCCTAAAATAATGCCCGCGGTTATAACAATAATAAGAAAAAAAAATGCAATTACCATGGTCATATTCCCTAGTTGTGCTCTTCTCGATTTAATATTTTTATTCATTTTCACTCCCGACCTCCATTTCCTTATCAATAACCTTAAACGACAATACATTTATCGGATCTGCAAGCCTTAATTCATCATTTACAATTGACACATCATTAAAATAAGAATAGCATTTTTTTCTTCCTTTTGACAATTTAACGCACACTTCGTTATTTACATTATCAAATTGAAAAATTTCTGAATAACTCCCTAGTGTTTGTTTTTGCGCAATTTCTGTGGCTTTATGTACATCTAAAACAACTTCATCTCCAGGTTTTGCCATATTTATTACTTTAGTTATTTCTTTAGAATAATAATCCTCATAAAAAGAAGTCGCAAATTTGAAATTTCCTAAGAAATACATTGTCATAGAAAAAAATATAACTGCTAAAACTATGTAAATCGCATTATCTAAAATTATATTCGTCCCTTTCTTATTCATTTTCTTATTTCATCCATATGGTCTAAATATTCGTTAGTATAATGTGTAATAACTAATATTTTTTTACTGCCTTCCATTTTCTTAGTTATTTCTAATTCCAATAATTTATTTTTTTCAAAAGCCAAATAATCTAAATTTTGTTTATTGTAATAACCAGTCCAAGACTCAAAATCACTAGTAGGTCTAGCAAAAGCCATATCTTTTGTAGCATGAGTTACATTGATAATTATTTCATCAAAATCTAATTTTTTGAATACTCCTTTTTCTTTGCAACTAGCTTCTTTATTTTCTCCATTTCCTTTGCAAATAGCAAGGCATAGCTGCTCAAAACATGCATCAGGCCTATTAAAATTAGAAAAATTAAAACTGGTTAGAAACCATCCCTCTCCATTTACCGAATTTATTGTTTTCTTTACTGGGTTATTATCTTCAACATCGTTAATTCTTTGTTCAATTACATCTCCAAATCTTTTTGCACTATTAATTTCTCTGTCTTGTAAAAAATTAGTGTATATTTTTACACATGCAGCAAATAAAATAACTAAAATTAGCACGGCAATAACTAATTCTGTAGAGTTTTCCATCAAATTGCCACCTTTATCTTTTTTTTCTATTTTCATTTTAAAATATCCGACCTTAAGGATCTCCTTCAATGTAACTGCAAACCTTATTTATTGATTCCACTTCGTAAGGCAAAATTTGTACTGTTGAACACCCCTCAACTTCACTAGTCTCTTCATTTTGAAAATCACTGCAATGATTAACAGCAGCTACTTTTCCTTGATAAACATTTGACATTGCATTTACAGTTGCACCAGCACCTATTACTCCGATAAATGCTAGTCCAGTTGAGGAAGTTGCAACTTTACCTACAAATGGCACCTGTGAAGCTGTTACTACAGAGGAAATTCCTAGTCCAGCTAAATTATTTAGTACATCCATATAACCTTTATTTTTAATCTGAGTAAATACTACCGCGTATTCTGTTAAGTCGTCGTCATTAAATTCCGTTTTTTTATTATAAATTCCTAATTTCCCTCCTATATCATCAGGTGTTTTTGCATATCCATTTACAGATCTATCTTTTGCAAAATATTGTAAATATGTCTCGCTTTTCCCTTCTATTTGTTTCGTTCCCAGATATTCCTCTACATTAACTTTATTTTCATTTTTTTCCCCTTCAATATATTTCAAAAGAGTTTCATTATTTTTTGATTTTATTTTTACTCTGGAACAAATCATGCAAGTAACATCTTGTTTTTCCTGCCCATATGTCTTTGCTAGTCCTCCATTGAATAAATCCATTTTCCCTTCTCCCATCATATTCCAGCAATTATACATTTCATCAGCCAATGTCTTTTCAATAGTTCTCTTATCACTTCCAATATCTCCAGATAATTGAATGGTTTTCTTTACGTTTTCCTCTCCTCTAAAATCTTCACAATCCTTTCCATCTGAAATACAAATTTTCTTAGTAGTGCATTTCAATGGTACATAGGCTGAAGTAGCCTGCGGTGAAGTTGCTCTTGTTAAAACAGAAAAAGCACATACATCTTCATTTGTTTCCCCTCCTAAATTCAAGCCATTTAAAATAAAATATAATACTACTACAAATCCTGCAATAACTAAAACTGTAGTTATAACAAAACTAGAAGTCAATTCTCCTCTTTTGCCTTTTTCCATATAAAACTATAGAATTTTAGATTTATAACATTTTGCACAAATTATTATAAATGAAATTTTTTCTCCTTATCAATGAAGTCTCTTAAAGAACATAGATATGATATCGAAAAGATAAAGAATAACATTAAAGCAAATAGAAAGGATAATAGAAAATTGCGGTTCGATCATGGAAGCACCAACGCTACAAGGAAAAAAGTTACAGAAAAATACCATACTATTAACATTTCAAATTTAAACAAGATAATTGAGATCAATCCCAATAATAAAGAAATTACCCTTGAGCCAGGAGTAAAAATGTTTGAATTAGTTGAAGAATGTTTAAAATTCGGCCTTATTCCTCCAGTAGTTCCAGAATTTAAAGAAATCACAGCAGGCGGAGCAATTTTAGGAGGGGCATTAGAAAGTTCTTCATTTAAGTTCGGTCAATTCGGTGATAGTTGTATTGAGTTAGACATAATCGATGGAGATGGAAATTTGATTAAAACATCAAAGTCGAAAAACTCAGATTTATTTTATGGCATACAAGGGTCCTATGGAAGTTTAGGTTTGCTTACATTAATAAAATTAAAATTAATAGAAACAAAACCTTATGTAAAATTAGAAATTTGTACATGCACAGATTTGCAATCATCGTTAATGTTAATAAAAGAAAAAACATTCTCTAATTCCGACTTTATCGATGGCATAATATATAAAAATAAAATTGTAGTTTTGACTGGCACATTTTCACAAAATGCTCTTTCGTCGCTTGCATTCTCAAAAAGATTTGATGAATGGTTCTACAAGTATATTGATAAAAAATCAAATCTAACTAAAAATGAAATCGCCTATATTCCAATCAAAGAATACCTATTTAGATACGACCGCGGGGCATTTTGGATGGGAGATTATGCATTTAAAATCCTAAAAATGCCCTTGTTTAATTCTAGAATATGCAGAGGAGTATTCAATCATTACTTCACAACCAAAGAATTATACTCTGCATTACATCTTTCAAATTATTTTCAAGAATTTTTTATCCAAGACATTTATTTTCCTTTTGACAATGCAATCAATTATCTTAAATGGAATAAGAATAAATTAAATATCTATCCAATTTGGTTATGCCCAATAAAGGCTGTAAAAAATCCACAGAAACTTTCTCCCCATTATATCAAAGATACATTATTATTAAATATAGGAATTTGGGGTCAATCTAAAGTTTTTCTTACAGATTACCTTTTGATCAATAAAAATATTGAAAAATTAGCCTCTCAAAATAAAGCAAGAAAAATGCTCTACTCACAACAATATTACACGCCCTCTGATTTCTGGAAAATCTACTCTAAAAAATGGTACGATAATCTAAGAAAAAAATATCATATGACTATATTTCCAGATATTTATGAAAAAACATTTGTTTCTGAAAAATATAATCCTAATATATTCAAAGGTTTTCTCAATTATCATAAGTTAAAATTAAAGAAATTCATTTCTAATTTTACATAGTAAACTTCTTAACTAATAAAATTTAATGCCCTGCGGGCAGTTCTATTATTGTAATTCATTCGGAAGTAAATTCCTCATGAATTCTATTTTGGCTAAATTTACTTTAGACAAAATAACTTCCTTCTCATAAAGTTTTTATACTTTATATACTAAAATTTAATTGCTTTTCGTTTTGTCTTTGCAAAGTTTCAAAATATGAAGCATATATAATTTACATTGTAAATTTCTTAACTAATAAAGTTAAACCGTATATTGCTACACCAAGAAAAATTATCCATAATAATATCTTAATCATAAACTCCATTTCAAATGCTTTTTTATTCATTAATGCACCTCAACAGGACATTTATAATTTAGATCATTAGATTCAGTAGGTTTTGCTAAATCGACTTTTAATTTATCAGGTTTGTAAAAAATCACGCAATACCTTTTAGTTTCTCTCTCTTTTCCATCCTCTTGATATGTTAAAGAAATTGGTTCATCTGCCATTGACGATCTCCATTTCTGTGCAATGGCATTAAAAGTATTTATTAAGTCTCTATTACTTACCTTCTCATATTTATCTTCAGGAACAATTTTGTCTCCGTCTATAATTTTAGTCTTTAATATTTCTACTTGGCCATTAACTAAAACTTTTACAATCCCTCCTATAGCTTTAGAAACACAATCTTTAGAATCTTCTTTTACAAGTTTAATTATAACATCATTATTTTTATTAGGTTCTGTAGTAGAAATAAGAGGTACACATGCTTTAACATCGGGAATCTGTGGACACGCTGCACTTTTAGAACAAGGATCATATAACATTTCTATTGTCTTTGGGTGTAATGTTTCAAAGGATTCACTTTTTAATTTATTATTGTAAAACCAATCGTCTTCAAATTCCTTCTTCAAAAGTTTCTGATCTAAATTTTTCTTCCCAACTTTAGCCTCACCTTTTGCATTAAAATCATAAAAATTGTTCCCATCGTACCACTGAACTTTTTTAGCAGTTAAATCATATCGTATAATTTCAATACCTTCTGCAAGAGGTTTAGTCATATTATATCCAGGAAGCAATATTTTTATTTTATCTATTATAGTGTTGCCAAATATAAGTATAACGCCTAATGCAACTATAATTAATACAGTTACTGCCTTTCCTATATTTACTCCTTCATCTGCGGTTTGAGAGGCTTTTCTATTCATTTTCCAAATATCTTCAGATTTTTTAAAAATGCTGCCGCAGAGTTCATCTTCCCGCTAATAACTAAATATACTATCATTCCCAAAACCAGTACTGCTATTCCAATGATCCATGGAATAAGATTATCCCAAACTAGTTGTCCTTTATTTCTTTTTTTTATGTTCATCATTGTTTTATATAAATTTCATTTATGAATTTTAAATTATCCCAAACTAGCTGCCCCTTTCTCCCTACCCTTTTTTTCATAAATTAAAAAAGAATAAGGAGTATAAAAATACTTTGTAATTTTACTCTCTTAATCTAAAACGTACAATTTATAACATCTTTTTTCCTATATTAATTGACAAAAAAGAGAATGGCAAACGAAAACTATAATCCGGATTATAATGGCCCTAGCTTTGGCTTTAACAATCAAGGAAATAACAATGCTTCTTCGATCATAAAAAAATATTCTCAAAAGTTAAATTCTCAGTTGAATTATAACTCTCAAAATAATGCAGGCTATTCTAAAGAATATTCTCAGTTTAAAATTGAAATGGCTCCAGATCTTTCTAGATATGAAAAATGGGCAAAGTCTCTTGGCAATGTCCTCAATCTAAAGATTGCAGAAAAAGACCGCATTAAAATGCAAAGGTATTTAGATATCGCTCATCTCGATGTTACTGCTTCTCAATCTCTAACCCTGGCAGTAATGGCAACTTTTGCAGTATTTTTCGTAACAATTATGTTAGTTGTCGGAATTTATTTAATAAATGATAGTCTTCAACTTCTCTTAGGTTTTCTTGGAATCATTGCAAGTCTTTTTATCTTTTATTATACATATGGCATGCCTCAAAGGCTTTCAAATTCTTGGAGACTTTCTGCTTCCGCTCAAATGGTTCCTGCAATTTTGTATGTTGTAGTTTATATGAAACATACTTCTAACCTAGAAAGAGCAATTCAGTTTGCTTCTCAGCATCTAGAAGGACCTTTAGCCTTAGACTTTAGAAAAATATTTTATGACGTTGAAATTGGAAAATTCTCAACAATCAAGCAATCTTTAGAGAATTATTTAGAAGAGTGGAGAGATTATTCCCCTGAATTTATAGAAAGTTTCCATTTGATTGAATCTTCCTTATTTGAACCAAGTGAGATTAGAAGAGTAGAAATATTAGAAAAATCATTGCAAGTTATTCTTGATGGCGTCTATGAAAAGATGCTGAAATACTCAAGAGAAATACGTTCTCCACTAACCAACCTTTATATGTTGGGAATTATTTTACCAACTCTTGGTTTAGCTCTTTTGCCCTTAGCTTCTACACTTTTAGCCGGAGCTTTCAAATGGCCCCATGTCATTATTTTATTTAATGTCATAATCCCTTTCTTTGTTTTTTATATGGTTTCAGAAGTTCTCTTAAAGCGTCCAGGAGGTTATGGTGAAACTTCTGCACTCCAGTTAAACCCAAATTATCAAAGTTATAAATCAAATAAACCTTACTTCAAAGCAGCTTTAATTGCTTTCCCTATTTTATTAATTGGTTTGCTTCCCTTGTTGCTGCAAATAAATTATTCAGTTATAGGCCTAAATATTCCTCATGATTTTAAGATGGAAAAAATAGGTCTTGGATTTTTCGGAGATGTAAATGCTTTTGATTTTAAGCCAATTCCAGATGGTAATGGTAAAAGAATTGGACCCCTAGGCCCATTAGCCTTAGTTCTGAGCATGTTCATCCCATTATCTATTGCTGTATTTTTCTCATTTACATATTCTCAAAAAACTAAAAAATTAATAAGCACTAGAAAAGACACCAAAGTTTTAGAAACGGAATTTACTAATTCTCTCTTTCAATTAGGGAACAGATTAGGAGATGGTATTCCAGCTGAAATAGCTTTTGGTAGAGTTGCCGATTCTACAACCGGGCAGAAAAGTTCTGAATTTTTCTTAGTAGTAAGTAAAAATATACAGCAAGGAGGCATGGATGTAGAAAACGCCGTATTTGATCAAAAAAGAGGAGCAATTACTTATTTCCCATCCGCTTTAATTGCCACCTCTATGAGAATTCTAGTAGAAAGCGTAAAAAAAGGTTTAACTGTTGCAGCACGATCATTAATGTCGATTTCAGAATATGTAAAAAACATAGAAAAAATTAATCAGCGTCTGCGTGATCTCTTAGCAGAAATAGTTTCCGATATGAAATCAAATATGACTTTCTTAGCACCTTTACTTGCAGGCATTGTTGTAGGTTTATCCGGAATGATAACATTTATACTTAACAAATTAGGAGAACTAAATTTAGGTGAAGGAAGTTCTCAGCTAGGCGGATTTGATATAAATACTCTTTCAAGTTTTCTGGATTCAACAAATATGATTCCTCCTTATTTTATACAAATTGCTATAGGGGTCTATATTATAGAAATTATCTTCATTTTAACTGGAGCTTTAATAACTGTTGATGCCGGGAAAGATCCTCTTAGGGAAAAATATGAATTAGCCAAAAACTTAAGAAGAGGTATGTTCCTTTACCTAATTACGGCATTCATTTCAACTCTTGCTTTAAGCATACTAGCAGGTTTTGCACTATCAAATCTTGGGCAATGAAAAGCAATATATAATCTATTTTTCTAATATTAACATGGCATTAAATTTTATTTCAGAAAATAAAGAAAAATATCTGGAAATTAAAGAAATAATTCCTCAAATAAAAATGATTTCTCTCCAGCTTCCAGAGATTCAGGAAATAGACCCAAAAGCCATAATAGAGGGAAAATTAAAGTTCGCTATGAAAAAACAAAAGGGTGAACTTTTCTGTGAAGATACTTCTCTTTATATCAACTGTTTAAATGGTTTTCCAGGTCCTCTAATCAAGTGGATTCTCAAATCTCTCACCGATAAAGGATTAGCAGAATTAGTCTTAAAATAATGCCCTTCAGGCAGGGTGCAGATGCACATTTAGTAATTTAGTCAAAAGGCAAGTGTTGCCTAAATTCTTATTTTGGGCAAATTTACTTTGAACAAAATAACTATATTTCCAATGGAAATTATTTTCGTTATAATTTACATTAGATTGAAATATAAAGATCATTCAGTAATTGCTAAAACAGTAATAGGATATACTGATGGAAAAGAAATAAAATATTTCCAAGGTTCTATAGCTGGAAAGATTGTTTTACCTAAAGGAAATAACGGATTTGGCTGGGATAAAATATTCCTTCCATTAAACTCAAATAAAACTTTTGGAGAAATGACTTCCTCTGAAAAGAATAAAATAAGTATGAGAAAAATAGCTGCACTAAACCTAAAAGATTATTTAAATTCAACCGCCACTTCTTCTCAAGGTTATATAATTATTAATTATCAACCCTACAATCAAAACAGAAACAATATGTCCAGTAAATGCAGCAATAATTGAAACTAGCCTAGCCGCGCCCATTGGACAGATATCTCCATATCCTACAGTAAAAAAAGTAACTGCACTAAAATAGAAGAAATCTCTTGAAATTAAGTTATCTGTTCCTATCATTTGATTATTAAAATCGCTTGTACATCCACCATACCTTATATATCCTCTTCCAGTTAATTCTACGATATTAAAGACCGTAGCAAAAATAAATAAAATCCCAAATAAGAATAATGCATACGCTCCAATTAAAGACAAGAGATTTTTGGGTTTTAATAAATGATCAATAAACCCTTTGACCATATAGCCCATAACAATAATAAAATAAATAGCAATTAATATTTCTATAAATACTATTGGCAATCTTACTTTGTAAATTTTAGGATAATATTTTAATATATTTGAGAGTACTACATAAACTAAAATTAATAAAACAAATTTGGTTAACGGTCTATTAAAAAGTATTCTCCTCATACCATGAATTTCTTTCCCTCTTTTAATTATAGCCTTCACTCTCTTTTTCATAAATAATTTAAGATTTTCTTGTTTAAAAGTCTTCTGAAAAGATGTATCTGCAAAGTCTCGCAAAACTCTAGTAATTACCCAGATTCTTTATTCTCATCTTCATCTTTAGTGTCCTCATCGGCATCTGTTTCATTATCATTATCCAAATCATCATCTGTTTTTTCATCGTCATCAGTTTTTGTTTCTTTTTGTTCAAATTTTTTTAGTGCTGATTCTACTTCTAAAACGGTCACTCCTAATCTTGCTGCAACTTCTGATAAAATAACCGCCTTATCTCCTGATTCTATCCTCGATGAATCCTTCACCCCTTCCCATTCGTATTTTACATCTGCAATAGTTTTACCATCTTTTTCTTTAACTTTTATCTCAACCTTCCTTTCCTTATTCTCTTCAAGGTCATTTTCTTCCTCGATTCTGGCTACTATTCGTAATTGATCTATTGTTAAAGCATTTGTTTGTTCAACAATATCAGCATAAATTTCTTCAGAAGTAATTCCACTTATAAATCTTAATTTAAATTTAATTTCAGCTCTTGTTTCTCCATTCTCTTTTCGTTCTAGATCAATTTTTACCCTCAATCTTTCCTTGCTTATAAACTCTTCCTCGCTTCCATCATCTGTTTCATTTTCATCAGAATCATCATCTTCTGCATCTTCATCTAATTCATCAGAATCATCCTCTGTTTCATCCTCCTCCCGTTCGTCAGAATCCTCATCTTCTGCATCTTCATCTAATTCATCAGAATCCCCATCTTCGTTTTCTGTATCATTATTGTCTGAATCGTCATCAGCACTATCTTCATCGTCATTGTTTGATGATCCAGTCGCTTGACCAGTAATTAAAGAATTATCTGAATTTTCTTCAGATCCATCTTCATCTAATTCATCAGAATCTTCATCATTTGTTTCATTTTCATCCTGTTCGTCAGAATCATCATCTTCATTTTCATTCTCTAACTCATCAACCATCCCTGCAGACTCAGAATCATCTGCTCCTTCCTCAATCTTAGTTATCGTTTTTGCTTCATCTTGAGTAGTCGTTACTTGTGCTAGGGTTTTTTGCAGTAAGTCCTCAACTGTCAATAATGTTGATGATTCTGTTTTTTCTTTAAAACTATATTCTACAGTTACTACAGAAACATTACCTATAATTTCTGCTTTTATTCGCTTATCTTCTCTTAATTCGTCCAGTTCATTTCTTATCTCTAACCTTGATCTACCTAGTTTTTCTTCAAATTTAATTAAAGATGTAGACTCTGCATCATCAATTTTCCCTTTTATGTTTTCTAACACCCCCTCAACACCTAACAATTCTTGCAATACTAATCTTCTTTGTTCAAGAGTTAATTCTGAAAGTAAATCTTGTAATTGTGTCAGTTCCTCTTCTTGTAAAGAAAGAGTTTTCTCAACAGTTATAACATCTCTTAATATGTCTTCATCTTTTGCTTCATTTAATCGCTCTTCAATTCTAACTCTTACTTTCTCAAGAATTTTTTCATGTGATTCTTTAGCTTCTCTTATTTTTTCTTGTTTTCCTTTCTTACTCATTAATTTTATTTCTTCAAATCTTTCCTCAGCAATCCTTAAACCCGTAGTTTCCTTATCCTTGGAAAAAGTATATTTCAAATTATCCCAAGTCTTATCTAAACTATAAAACATACTTTCCGGTGTTGTTCCAGCCTCAATATCTTCAAACTCTGAATCTATTTCTTCAATACTTAAAGTAGAATCATCAATCTCCCCAGTAGCAAAAGGCATTACTAAAAAAAGAAAGATTATTACAAAATAGAAATACTTCTTCAACCTCATAAAAAAAGAATATCCAACCTCCTTTAAATATCTTCCGGCAATAGCAAATTTTAGACTTCTCTTTTTTTCCAAACCATTAAAATTATGTAAGAAATTTTCATGTCATCTAAGCAATCAAGAAAATGCCCTTTCAGAGCAAAGTGCTTACGCACATTTAGTAATTTAGTTCAAAAGTAAATTTTGAATAAATTCTTATTTTAGACGAATTAAATTCGTTTAAAATAGCTATATTTCCATGGGAAATTATTTTCATTATAATTTACTATATATTATATAATATCTGTTAACAATTATTTGTAATAAATGGTATTCTCATTTACAACTGGAATATTGCTTAATTGTCTCAATGTGCTAAAGGATTTTATTGGCTCACCCATATTATTAATAAACTACATCTTTTGCAAAGGCTCAAAGTCTTAATATCTATAGTCAATTATAATAAAAATTAAGTTATTAACCTTAGTCAAGTTAGAAAAATTATTCTGTCGTAAGACGAATAGTTTTTCAGTCAAATTTCAAAATCCATTCTCTTTTCGTTCTAGATCAATTTTTAACTAAACAATCGTATTTCTTTTATGGATAACTGCATTGTTTATGTGACAAATTCTCGGCAGTTGTCCATTAGAGGACTGTGTACAAAATATTATATAACCTACGCAGTTCCCTATAGCAAATGCGAAAAGATATAAATAATCTCTTTAACATTAGTGAATATGAAAAAAGTTGCAAAAAAGAAGATTAAAAAAGCTCCTAGAAAAGTAAAGGCAAATTTTCCTAAACTTCCTAAAATAGAATTAGCAACTTTTGGTGGAGGTTGTTTCTGGCACGTCCAATTAGAGTTCTCTAAAATTCCAGGAGTAATAAAAACAGAGGCAGGTTATATGGGAGGTAAAGACCGATTTCAAAATCCAACATATGAAGAAGTATGTACTGATAAAACAGGTCATGCAGAAGTAGTTCAAATTACTTTTGATCCTAAACTAGTTTCCTACTTCCAATTCTTAGAAGTATTCTTCAAAAACCATGATCCAACACAATTAAACAGACAAGGACCAGATGTCGGCTCACAATATCGTTCAATTATTTTCTATAACTCGCCAAAGCAAAAAAAAGAAGCACAGGAATTTTTAAATCATTTTCAGCAAACTCTCTCCAAAAAAATAATGACTCTCATAGAACCTGCAAAACCTTTCTATATTGCGGAAGATTACCATCAAAATTACCTTGTAAAAAAAGGCTTGGATTCCTGCATGATTTAGTAAGCTTCTATGCTATAGATTCATAAAATACGGGGCAAACATCCTGTGTGCCAAAATCTACTTGTCTCTTTAACCCTTTAAAATATGGTTTTCGAACATCATCATTAGGTAATCCTACAACTTCATCAACAAAATCATATCTAGGAACAGATAATTGTTGGACAACTAATGTATCTCCCATTAAATTTGGCCTAGTAAATTCTATCATTAAATCTCTTGGATATTTTTGAGCAGTAGCTAGACTAGCATCTACTCCAGTAAATACCCATCCATAAAAGCTATCATTTTGTTTATTCATGTGTAAAAAACATATTCTTCCCTTTTAAACCTTTCCATTTGTTATTACTTTATAATAACACTTTTATCGAATAAATCTAGAAAGATCACTTCTTCAATCCAATAATCATTATAAGCAAGATTGGCTTTTAAACCTAATGACATGTAAAATTTGTGGAGAAGAAGATTGTAAAAAGCACTCAATCTTATTTTCAAAAGCGAGAAGTATAACCGAGTTCTCTGGCTCCTCTCCTCCAGAAATTTTCGTTGGAAAATGGAATTATCCAAATGTTTATACGGGCATATTATCTCCAGAATCTCATGGAAATACAGAAATTCTTTCCTCTTCAGAATTATGGCATGAAAAGAAACTGCCAATCTCAAATATATTGAGTATGCGTAATCAATTAATTTATGGCCGTACCCAATCCAATATTTTTAAACCTAGATCCCAGACAGATCAAAATAAATCAAAATTTCTTGAAACAATGCAAGAAGTAGCAATGACTGAAAAATCAATTTCTGCAGAATATAAATTAAAAAAACCTATTTCTAAAAATGAAGAAAGAGAGTCGAGCGTACCTTTAATTTCAAATGCAGCGCAAGTAGAATCTATTCGTTTAGAAGAAAATCCTTCCGTTTTACCAAAAGTAGATTATCTAGTTAATGATACAGATGTTAAATCAACTCAGTCCTTGCAAGAACTCCATAAAGCAAATATTCCAACTTCCTCTTTAGTAAAACTTCTTTCCGCTGGTCTTTTAGGTCTAAAAAAGAACCGTAAATTAGTACCCACAAGATGGTCTATTACAGCAGTAGATGATACTTTATCAAAAAATATCCTTAGCAAAGTTAAGGCATTTCAGGAAATTTCAGATATTCTTGTGTTCCATGCAACTTATATTGGAAACAATTATAATTTCCTTCTCCTGCCCTCAGAATTTGCTTTCGAAGTGATTGAAATATCCCTCAAAAATATGTCTGTCTGGCATGATTCAGAAACTTTTTTCCCAAGAAAAAAATACGCAGATAGTGTAACAGGCGCATATTACGCAAATCGTCTCGCCCTATGTGAATATTTAGAAAAAATTAATCGTCAAGCTTCCTGTCTTGTTATCAGAGAAATCCGTCAGGAATATTATGCCCCCTTAGGCGTGGGAATTCTAAGACAAATATCTAGGGAAGCTTTTCTAAATCAACCAAATAAATTCTCCACCTTACAAGAAGCTTTCCAAGACATCCAATCTCGTCTCAAGCAGCCAATAACAAATTACATCTCAAGATCTTTGTTATTAAAAAATCAAAAGACTCAGACTAAATTATCTAGATTTTTCTGAATATTCTTCCTTAAGAATGATATCTGCTTCTTGAATCAAAGTCAATATACTATTGACAGAATTTCTGCTCATCTTAAAATCTGTTGTTGGTGTTAACATTTCTCCAGAATGATACTGTCTTCTGTAGGCAGAACATGCTATCTCCCTTACTCTATCAAATTTAACGGAAAATCCACATTCTATCTTTTCACAATAAAAGGACTTTGCCCTTGAATCATCAATAACTGATCTCATGGTATGGCATTTCGGACAATCATAATTACTCATTATAAAAATAAACTAACATAGTTTAAAAACAATCATATTATACAAAATATAATTTACTCAAGCATCTTTCTTTACAGCTTCGCGAATATTCTTATTGAGTTGCCTCATGCTTTCTTCAAGTTGTTCTTTATTCTTAGTTCCAGTACAAACTAATTTTCCATTTGAGAACAATAAGAAAGTTGCAGTCGGATCAACTAGTTTATAAACAAGTCCAGGAAATTGTTCAGGTTCATATTCAGTGTTTTCAAGTTGCAAGGCTAAAATATTCAAATTCAAGCTTAAATCAATGCTTCCAGAAGCAACAATATTCTGTACAGTTATCTTCGGAACATCAGTTATTTTTACTCCTATTTTTCCTATCTGTTTTATTACCTGCTGAATTACTTCTTTTACTTGCAATACGCTCTTTGTTCCAGTACACACTAAATTCCCGCTTGAAAATACTAGTACTGCACTTTTAGGTTCTTTTATTCTTAAAACTAGTCCAGGAAATTGCTCAGGATTATATTCGGTATTGCTCTGTGTCCTTGCTAATTTAGTCAATGAAACCGGCTTCCCTAAAGATGTAGTAGCAACGATATTCTGTATTTTAAGGTTAGATTTTTCTGCCATTTCTCTATCATTCTATTTATAAAGGAAATGCTTTATAAACCTTTCTTTATATTATGTTGTTAATTCATTATTTACGAAGAGCCATTTCCTTTAATTCCTCATAAACATTTTTTCCTCTAGATATCATCTCAATATCCTCTAAGGATTTTCTGCATGATTCAGGCACATCATTTAAAGATAATTTCATCCCTTTCAATTGGGACCTTAGCCAATCTTCATACTTTTGTTGAATAAGTTCAGAATAATAGCCAATGCGTGTTTCTCCTTTTCCCATATCTAAAGTAATCTTGTCCTGCCACTCACTATCCTGAGGAAGACTCCCCTTAAGTTTAAACTCTTTGTTTATGTTAAAATTACGAAGACCTTTATAATAATCTATAAAAGTTGCATTTTCTCCTAAATCAAAAACCTCCCATGTAATATTTAATTCTCCTTTGGCCTGCCAGTTTCCTCCTCCAATAGCCCTAAGTCCATCTACGGGAACTAATTTTGTTTTTGCTTTTATAAGCTGTTTATTGCCTTTACCCCCATTCAAATAAAACCTAGAAGAATCAACTTCATTATATCCTTCATTTTTGAGAATATAAAAAAGATCAAGGTCTTGTTTTTCATTATGAGCAATTGGTAAATTGCATTTTCTTGACAAATCGAACAATCTGCTGATGTCATACATCCTTAAGTCTTCTCCTTCGCCGCAAAGAACTTTCGAAGTATATTGAGCGCTAAGACCAACTTCAAAGGTAACAGCTTCCTTAAGACTTTGAATAGAAGGAGCTTTAGTCAGATCAAATTCAAGAATTTCTACTAATTCATTTGCCACATAGGTTTCTAGATCAGTTTGAACACCTTTGCTTTTCCCTTGGACAAAGCCTGCCTCTTTAATAAGGAATTCAGCTCCAAAGAATTTACCTAAGCACTCCGCACATGCCTGTTCAATATCTTTTTTTCTTAATTCGCTTCGGATAAGATTCTTAACTGTATTTTCATCCATTCAAAATCAAAAATTACGGCATTTAAGAAGATTGTGGCAAAAAAGGAGGATAAGCAAGTAGTAAAAATATAGATTTATACATCCAGTTTAATAAATTTCTTTTCATCTTTCTTTCCTAGTTTTCCCACCTTTCCCACTTTCTTGTGATGCACATGTAAAAATCTGATTACAAAGAAAAGTAATGCCAATGAAAGAATAAAAATCAAGACAACACCTGATTTTTTACCTCCACCTCCAGATATAGCTAAACCAGTTCCCCCAGTTGAAGAAGGCAAGAATATCTTCTTTTCCTTACTTATCAAAGAAAATCCATCCCCAAATTCAAATATTAAAACAAACTCTCCAAATGAATCTTTAGGCAATTTAAACTCAATATTTTCATTTCTATCTTCTTTTTTCAACAATTTTGTATTTGATTGTCCTTTATATCTTGTAATATTATCTAAATCTCTCATCTCATAATTTATCAATATATCATGATCTTCTCCAGAATATTCTTTCAAATTATAGTTAACTTTCAAATTTCCTCCGTTTCTTTCATACTCTCCAATTTCTCCCTCAAAACTATTTCTATAAGCATTCACTATCATTGGAATACTATAGTTGCCCTCGTCGCATTCTATAATAACTTCGGAAAGATATTCCCCAGGTTCTCCTTCATCAGGCACTTTGACTTCAATACTATAAACAAATTTTTCCCCTTCTCCTAATCCTTTCGTCTGTCCATTGCTTAGCCAGGAACTTACCCCTCCATTAAATTTCAATTTGCACCCATTCAAAAACACATTTCCAGTGTTTATAATTTGTAAATTTGCTTTTCCGCTTGTGCCCTTTTTTAGAATAATCTCATCTAAAAATTCCAAATTAAGTTTCACGAGTTGACTAGCATTTGCAGGTTTTAACACACCCGTACTTCCACCACCGCCACCTCCGCCACCTCCAGGAGTGCCTCCTGGCGTTCCTCCCCCTGTCGTTGAAACCGTAAAACTTGAATTTGTTGAATAAATATGTCCGACAGGATCTTCAACAAAAAAACTAAAAACAAAATCAGCATCTAAAGTCACACTAAAGTTTGAACTCCCAGTAGCGCAATTAACTAAAGTATTGGGTATCTCAATATTGCTTCCCCTGTAAACTCTGTAATAGCACATAGTCGGACTAGTATCATTCACGCTGAATGAAATAGGCAAATTATTCCTTGTCGAATAGCTCCCTAAAGGAGAATTCAATGTAGCATTAGGAGAAATTGTATCTATATGAAAACTTTCATTCGATGTGATAGAAACATGTCCAAATGAGTCATTACAGCTGACACTCCAGATATAATCTCCGTCACTCAAATTCAAAAAGAAACTATTCTCACTACCTGATGTAACCGAATTATCCGTTTGATTCAAAGAGAATATTCCATTGAAATTGCCCCATAATCCACAACTCCCCAAGTCTAAATCGCTGGCTTCATAAACGAATTCTAATTCCTCATTTTCCCCCAAATATTCCCCTACAGGAGAAACTAAAGATACCGTAGGGGCGCCAACCTGAATGCTGAAAGAGCTATTTGTCATCCCAAAATTTCCATAGCTATCATTTGCAAAAAGAAAAACAACATGACTGCCTTCACTGGTATTGAAAGTGGAATTTAGACACCCGGTTAAAGTCCGGTTTGCTCCATTATCAATATTATACCAGCAACTCTGTAGATTTGAGTCATTAACTGAGAAATTTAATGCTAAACTAACGTTTGTACCAAATGTAGAACCTGAGTTTGGTTTGACAATAGTTATAGAAGGCCCAACACTATCCACATTAAATGAAACACTGCTTAAATTTATATTGCCTGCAGAATCATTTGCATACGCTATTAACTGATTTCCTCCTTGTGTAAAAACAACATAAGTTGCAGAAGTATATGTAGAATTCCCAGTTCCATTGAAGAACCATATATTCTCTCCATTACCAGATATATTTACTAGAATCGTACTATTGCTATAATTCATATTTTGAGGATTTAAGACAATTAATGATGGGGCAACCCTATCAAGCGTTATATTTCTTGTTTCTGTATAATTCATATTGCCAGAATAATCTCTAATACTAACATTGTAATAATAAATTCCGTCAGGTAGATTTGTCCAGTTTATTATTCTATTTCCATTTGTAAAAGTAGTTGAATTAACTAGTGAAGTGAAATTTCTTAAAGTAAAAGTTATATTTGCCTCGTTTGTTTCAATCACGCTGACATTTGTAAATATCCAGTTCCTTGATACAATGACTCCGCTCGTATCTGTGTTTGATCCAAAATTAATTTGAGGAACAGTTAAATCTATAGTTATTTCCCTGGTTTCAGTGTTGTTTATGTTTCCTGCGCTATCATTCGCACTAGCATTAAAATAATAAATTCCATCCGTTAATCCAGAAAAATTATAATATAAATTCCCTGCTAGAGAACTCGTTGAGTTGATTTCACCATTTGAAGAATTATATAGTCTTATAACAACACCATTAAGTAATGTCCCATCACTTGCGCTAACATTAACGACAATATAGTTTCTGGAAATATTAATATGATTATTTTCTGTAGGGGAAACAAATTGTATGCCTGGTTTATTATTATCCAGAGTCAGCGTCCTTATTTCTGTAGAGTTATAATTATTTAATGTGTCTCTAATGCTAACATTGTAATAATAAATTCCGTCAGGTAGATTTGTCCAGTTTATTATTCTATTTCCATTTGTAAAAGTAGTTGAATTAACTAGTGAAGTGAAATTTCTTAAAGTAAAAGTTATATTTGCCTCGTTTGTTTCAATCACGCTGACATTTGTAAATATCCAGTTCCTTGGAAAGCTGCTCCCATTATTTTCCGTTCCCGTTCCGAATAATACTTCAGGCCTTATAGAATCCACAAAAAAAGTCTCAGCGCTGTAATTTAAATTTCCTGCAGAATCATTTGCATAAACTCTCCATGTATTAACGCCCTGATTGGAATTCAACCCAGTTATGTTTGTCCCGCAATTAACACTAGTGTTAATAACCCCTCCATCTAAACTATACCAACATGATTGTAAATTTGCATCAGAAACCGTATAATTCAATCTATTCTCTATATTTGAATAATTTGTATTAAATGGGTAAGTAATATTAATCACTGGCACAATTATATCGACACTGAAGCTAACTAAACTGCTCCCGGTCATTCCAGCACTATCGTTTGCATAAAGGTATAATGTCTTAATTCCGTTGCTTGTATTAAAAGTAGAATTTGTGCAATTATTCAAAGTGAAATTTATCTGTCCGCTATTCAGACTGTACCAGCAAGTCTGTAAGTTTCCATCATTATCAATAGCACTAAAATTCAAAGGAATAGAAACATTATAATTGAATATTGACCCGTTCAGAGGGTAAATTATAGAAATATTTGGAGCAGTATTAGATACAGAATAATCTATGCTAACATTAAATAGTGTCGGACTGGCCGAAACATTTTCAGAATTAAAAGTAAAAAGATACTGAAAATAGCTATTATTTGATAAGTTTAATTGTTGGGATGCATTATTATTAATAGCGATATAACTCTCTCCAGAACAGGCAGAATCGTCGCAACTCTTCACACTTAAATTTAACATCACTGCCCCCCTTTCATACCTCCTAAGTATCTCGTCCGCATCAAGGGAACGGTTGTAGATAGCAACTTCATCTATTAGTCCATCAAAATTGCTTATAGATCCAGATTCTGCTCCAACGTAAATATTATCATTATTTCCAGTAATATTTCCAGAAAGAGTGCTATTATATGTATCTAGTTTTCCATTAATATAAATTCTAAGTTCACTCCCATTGTATGTCGTAGCAATATGTGTCCAGCTTCCAACTGCAACCTTGGTATTTGAATACATATCAACATCTACCCCTCCTATATTAAAGTAAGATAAGACTTGACTTCCCCCAATAAAGTGATCTGGTTCGGTTACTCTTAACGCTCTCCTGAAATTTCCCGCGGTAATTACATTTTGTAAATTGAAATTCTCCCCCGACTCCCCAGTCCATTTTATCCAGGCCTCTAGAGTAATCGTTTCGTTAAAAGACAAACTAGGGCTTGTGCTTGAAGCAGAAATTCTTCCATTAGATCCTTTTGCATCAATAGCAATAGATGAAAATTTCCCTTCGCCGTCTCGAGTCATGGAACCTGCAAGTGTGCCGTTGTTTTGATTTCCAGAACTATCAAAAAAAGTTCCGGATAATTCATTCAAATGATAAAGAATAACATTTCCAGCCATATTAATCCCTCCAAATATATTTTCATTCCCAGTATTATTAGGATATTCATGCCCATATTTCCCTCCCTGAATCCAAGAGATATTGTTCCATCCAGCGCTGCTTCCTGCATTAAAAATCCTGGAGGTAAAATTTCCATTCAAATAACCAGCAGTTAATTGCACTGCTCCTAAAGTAGAGTTATAAAAAGTGCTGTAATATGCTCCATTATCAAAATTTCCTTGATTTAAGTCCGCAAATACACTTGCATCAACAGTAGCCCCCACCATTATAAACAAACCTAAGAAAAATAATACCAAACTAAACTTACTTTTTTTCTTCTTATAAAAATCATCCATAAACTTCTCAATGGCCCCAGAAACCATTATCACATTCTCCTCGCAATATTTCTGAAAATTCTTATATATCTCACCATCAAAACTAAGCGTAGCCTTAACCCTCTTCTTCACCATCTTCCTTATTATTACATTCTCCTTTTTTTAAATATTTCCATCTACATATTTTTAATTACTTTTATTTACCTATATGTATTTGTAAGTATTTAGAAGTATTATAGAATTAATTATTTTTTTTACTTGCCTTCCAATAATTATAAGTGTGTAAGGCTCTTGTAACAACCAGCGTACCCCAAAAAGAAGCTCTATTTGCACTATCTGCATCCATTCCAGTCTTCATTAAGGCATATTGCGCTGGACTTGCCATAATATAAAACAAAACAATAGAAGGAATTTGTGTCCAGTATACTTTTTCAACATCTTTCCAAAATTCTTTTTTCTTTAATTTCCCTTGTTCATCACTAAATTTTTTCCTATTTGATAAATAATGTAGCCCTATATGAACTGGAATATATGCAAGCCAATCAGCTGCTGCCGCCCCAGTAGTTATGGCTCCATCTCCACATCCGTATTCCTTCATGCATCTAGAAGTTTGTGCAGCTGCTTCTATACTCGGATAAGCCGCTGCAAGTACATTAGCATTAATATTTACTAACCTATTATTTTTATAAATTCTAGTTGGCCATTTTATCGCATTTACTATTAAATCGAGACTCTTAATAGCATCTTGTCTAGTTTCTTTTAAGTCATTTTTCCATCCTTCTCTAGTCAGATATTCTTCTAATTTTTTCATAATTATTATTAGAAAAACAGTTAAATAAAATCTATTACTTATATTTTGTACAAACTATCAATATATTTAAATAATATAATATAATTATAAATTTAATGGAATTAGATTTGATAGATCGTAAGTTGTTATATTTTCTTGATCTTAATGCAAGAGAAAGTCTTTCTTCAGTTGCAAAGAGATTAAAAATCGGAAGAAATGTAGCGCTCTATAGATTAAATAAATTAAAAGAGAGCGGAATAATAAAAGGAGCATTCGCAGAAATCAATAATACTGCATTAGGTTATTTTAGCTTTAGAATATTTCTAAAAATAGGAAATTTCTCTTCATCTAGAGAAAAAGAACTTCTGCAATTTTTAACAAAAAAGAATGAACTTCTTTGGCTTTCAAAAGTAATTGGCAAATGGGATATAGATTTAGTAATAATGTACAAATCAATTCAAGAATTTAACTTTTTTGAGGAAGAATTACTTTTGGAATTCAATGATATAATCGAGGAAAAGCAAATTTCCATCCTTACTTCAATTTTTCATTTCCCAAGAGACTACCTAATAAGCAAAGAAAGAAAAAATTCTAACCCAACTATCCTGAAAACAGATAAAAAAGTTGAAATTGATTCAAAAGACGAGCAACTTTTAGTCATCCTTACAGAAAACGCTTTTATTAATATTGTAGATATATCAGCCAAATTAAAATTAAGTATTAACACAGTAAAGAAAAAATTAAAGTCTCTAAAAAATTCTGGAGTAATTCTTAATTACAGATTATTCATCGATACAGAAGAGCTTGGTTATGAATATTATAAGCTTCATCTCTCATTAAAAAATTATAATAAATCAGATATCCAAAAACTAAAATCTTGGTTAAGTTCAAATGCTAATGTTATTTACATTGATCATTATATTAACGGAGAAGATTTTGAAATAGAGCTTCATCTAAAGAATGAAAGTGAATATCTTTCTTTTTACAATGAACTAAAAAATCAGTTCAGCAATATTATAAAAGGTCATTTTCTATTAAAATTCTATGATAATATGATTTACAAATATCTTCCAATAAAATAACTTACAAATCAAAATCTTCAATAAAACTTATAATTGCCTTGTATTTCTCTAAAAATCTCAGGCCTTTTTCAGTTAAATTAACAATTTTATTCCTTTCACTATTTACTTCTCTCAAGAAATCTTTATTTAGCAGTTCCTGATAATATTCCCTGAATCTCTCAGAAGACATATTTGACCTCCTTATTAAAGGAGTTATATTTATAGAATTATGATTTTTATTCGCAATAGTTAATATATCTCTGATTATCTCTAATTTACTTCTTTTTGTCATATCAGCTTGACCCTACATTTTTTAGAACCTTATACAAAATTAACAAAAATACGCTAGTGGAAGCCAAATAGATAACAAGTTGAAATCCCATAAAAAACCGAGGTATTAATGCATCTATTATATTCAAAACCCAAAAGATAGACCACAATATATAGATAACATACAAATTATTTCTTCTAGCCTTCTTAATTTTGTTTTGGTATGAAATATAAACAACTACCCCTATTATTGCAAGTAAAAGTAAATTTAACCCCAAATAAACTAAATAATTTCTTGTTAAGATACTTATTAAAGCCAAAATTAGAGCGATGAGATGAAAAATTAAAATTTTATTTGATTTACCTTCCAATTTCTTGCTTATCACACTGTAAAGAAGATAAAATATAGCCATTGAGCTGAAATAAATAAACAAAAATTGAATAATCGCCCCAATAAACTTAAATGTAGTTTCAGGGAAGTCAACTAAATTATTTAAATCAAAATACAAAACTGCAAATTTTATAAAACTCCTGAAAAAATAAGCTACCCCAAAAAATAAAAATGCTCTTCTAAAGTATTTTATTCCTTTATATGAACTCAAGTCATACAATTCCTTAGTTCCATAATAAATCATTAAACAGATCATTATAATCACAAAAGAATATAATAACTCTGCCCCCAGCCCCATTCCAAATAAATTTCCTAGTCTGCCTCTCCCAATCCCTTCTAAAATAGCCATTCCGCTTCCCCTAACCATAATAACCTTTCTATCAAGAGATATTTAAAGTATATGGACTTAAGATCTATTTCATATTTAGATTTAATTATTTTATTACCTTAATTTTTTAATTCCATTGATATAATATTTTACCTTAAGATCTATTAACTCCATAATATCCTAGTTGATTATTTTTAGATATAATGAATATGGACTTTTAGTCCATCCTGCTTATATATTACTTCACCATTATTTTTTTATGAAAATAAATGAAACTGTAAGGAGGTATAAGATGAAAAATAAAACACTTTTTGGAATTTTAGCTTTTGCTTTTATTGCCCTACTAGGAATTGGTATTGTTGCAGCACAAGGAAAATTTGGCTTTCTTAATTCGTTAACTGTTGAAGATAAAGAAATTCTGCAAATTCAGCATCAAGCAATTCAGGATGCAATTGAAAATAAAGACTTCGCAAGTTGGAAATCCCTTCATGAACAAAGAATTGCATTTATGCAATCACAGTTAACAGAAGAAAATTTCAACAAAATTGTAGAAAGACACAGTCAAATGAATGAATTTAGAATTCAGATGCAAAATGCAAGAGAAACTGGAGATTATTCTTTAGTTCAGGAGCTAAAAGAAAGTTACGGATTCAGTGGAAATAAAAACATGATGCATTCAGGCATGTTTGGATTTGGAAATTCTCAAAATTATCTAAACTAACTAAATATTTTTTTATTTTCTAAGTGGACTTCTAGTCCATACCATTTATAAATAGAATTTATATTTACACTTAATGGATGAAAAAAGAAATAATAATCTAAAAATAATAATTCTTGTTCAATCAATTATAATTGTTGTTCTTTTAATTTATATTTACTTTAATAATAAAGATAATCCAGATCAAGATATAAAGCAGCAGAGCTTTAATGAGTTTAGGAATTTTTCACTTTCTGACAAAGAAAAAAATGAAACTAACTTTTTCTTCAATAATGATCCTTCAGAAGAACAGATAAACCAGTATTGCATAGAAAAAAGAATGAATTGTATTTATTATTGTAGAGAAAATTCTCCCACATCAACTTTTTGCACTCAATTAATAGCTCAAAGTGGAAGACAAAATTATGGAGTAAATCAATGAAACAAATAGTTATCCAAATGGAAGATGTCTGGAAAAGATATGAAATGAAAAAAGATCTTTCTCTAATTGTATTAAAAGAAATTAACCTTGCAATTAATAAAGGAGAATTTGTGGCAATTACAGGTCCTTCAGGTAGTGGAAAATCAACAATGATGAACTTAGTAGGTGCTTTGGATATTCCTTCTTTTGGATCAATTTATCTTGATAATCAAGATATAGGAAAAATAAGCGAATCTAAATTAGCAACATTAAGAAGCAGGAAAATAGGTTTTATTTTTCAGCAGTTTAATTTAATTCCAACTCTTAGTGCATTGCAAAATGTAATGCTCCCATTAGAATTGATTGATACTCCTGAAGATAAAGCAATGCAAAGAGCTGCCCAGTTGCTGACGATGCTTGGACTTGAAGACAGATTAAATCATAAGCCTACTGAACTATCCGGTGGCCAACAGCAAAGGGTTGCAATAGCCCGCTCACTAGCCAATGATCCGGAAATAATCTTAGCAGATGAACCAACAGGTAATTTAGATAGTAAAACAGGAAAATTTATTATGGATTTTCTTGAAAAGATGCATAAAGAAGGTAAAACAATAATCTTAGTTACTCATGATTTAAACTTAGTTCAATATGCAAAAAAGATAATACATATAAAGGATGGAGTAATTGAGAAAATTGAAATAAATGAAAAAAAAAGAGGAAATAAATAATGAAAAAAATCAATTTAATATTAATTCTATCTATCTTTTTAATAAATGTGGTGTCATCATATGAAATAAATTTTTCCACAAATTCCCAGTCATCAGCTTCAAATATAATAATTACTCAATTAAAGTATGAACCCTATCCCGTAAATCCAGGCGAGTATTTCGATCTTTGGATAAAAGCACAATGGTCTGGGGAAGGAAACCCGCCCGATGCAACTTTTGAACTTTTGCCTCAATATCCCTTTTCTTTAGATACAAATGAAAATGTAAAAAGAAGTTTTGGCAAATTAAATAACGAGCCCGTTATTATGAAATATAAAGTAAGAGTAGATAAGGATGCTGTCGAAGGCGTAAATGATTTAAAACTGAGGTTTAACGAAAATGGTAAAGACGATTTCTGGAACGTTGAGTCTTTTGATATACAAGTAGTTGATGCCCAAACAGATTTTGATTTAGTAATTCAAGAATCAACTTCAACAGATATATCAATAGCAATTGCGAATGTTGGAAAAAATACTGCAAATTCTTTAATCGTTAGAATCCCCCAGCAGGATAACTTTAGAGTTACTGGTACTAATGGCCAAATGGTTGGAAATTTAGATTCAGGGGATTACACAATAGTAAGCTTCAGTTTAATTCCAATTGGAAAAAATACAGATAATCTTAAAGTTCAATTCGATTATACAGACATGATTGGAGAAAGAAGAAGCGTTATTAAAGATGCCCAATTTATTTCAAGCCCATATTCATCAAATTCAACGAGAATTAGGAACTCAAACTTTACAAGGGGAAATTTTGCTAGCCAACAACCAGCATCATCAGCCCCCAGTAAAATCTGGCTTTGGTTAATTATTCTAATAATAATTATTCTTATTTTTTATTTTAAAAAAAATCCAGATAAAATTGATAAATTAACTTTCAAAAATAAACATAAATCTGATTCAAAAAAATTAAAGAGTACACCAGATTGGGTTTCAAAGAACAGAATAAAAAAAGATTAGGAGGCAATAATGAAAATTAAAAAAGCGCTCCAACTTTCGCTTAATATGCTTATCCATAGCAAATTAAGAAGTTATCTCACCATAATTGGAATCATAATAGGAATTGCTGCTGTCGTTTCAATTATAGCGGTAAGTCAAGGAGCTCAAAAACAGTTAGAAGAGCGTTTAAACTCCCTTGGTGCAGATGTTTTAACAATAACTCCAGGGGCACCTAGAGCCCAAGGCACAGGTGGCAATTTCCGTGCAGGAGGAGGAAATTTTGGCCCAGGAAATAATCAAGGATCTTCAACCATCATAAATCAAAAAAATTTAACAATAAAAGATACAACTGTAATTAAAAATATTCCAAATGTAAAATATGTAATGGGTACTCTATCTGGAAGAGCAGATGTGAATTATCTTGGAAAATCTTCCACAATTAACATTAGAGGATTGGATACTCAAGTATGGAAAAATTTCATCACAACAGAGTTAGATTCAGGAAGGTTACTCACAAATGCGGATACTAATTCCATAGTTGTAGGAAGTAGAGTAGCAAATAATATTTTTGAAGATAAGTTGCAGGTAAACAGGCAGATTTCTATAGAAGGAAATTCTTTTAAAATTGTTGGAATTTTAAAGGAAAGTGGTTCAGATGACTCAACAATATTTATGCCCATTTCGTTAGCTAGAGATGTTTTAGAAGATGTAGGAAATGATGAATTTAGTTCAATCTCCGTAAAAATAGTTGATCCAGATCAAACAGACCTAACAATTTCAGATATAAACAAAAAACTAATGCTTTCCCGTGGAATACTAGAAACAAAAAAAATAGATTTCTCTGTTTCTTCTCCAAGAGCATTTCAAGAAACTATTACTTCGTCATTAAATTCAATTGCATTATTTCTTGCAGCAATTGCAGCAATTTCTTTGATAGTTGGAGCGGTCGGCATCGCAAACACTATGTTTACTTCAGTTTTAGAAAAAACAAAAGAAATTGGAATTATGAAAGCAATTGGTGCACAAAATAAAGATATCCTTCTAATTTTCTTATTTAATTCAGGCCTTTTAGGTCTAGTAGGAGGCATTGGAGGAATTATTCTAGGCGTATTTGGAGCAAGCCTAATCGGGGGCCTTGCTTCTGGTTCAATAGGAAGATTAAATTTTAATTCAACTTATTTCAGTCCAGTTTTAATTATAGGGTCTTTCCTTCTCTCAATCATCATCGGCATGATTGCAGGTCTCATTCCCGCGTACCGCGCTTCTAAGTTAAAACCTGTTGATGCTCTTAGATATGAATAAGGCATTATTAATTAATAATTTTAATGCAGCGGCCTTTTCTTAACTATCCCGCCTCGGACTTCTTTTATTCCCTGCTCTATTATTACGGCATTACTATCAAGAAGAAGAATCTCTTGTTTTATCTTCAGTACTTCTAGTCTGGTTACAAACAAATACAAAATATCCACATCTTTCTCTGTAATTGAAGAGTATCCATTCTTCCCTTTGTAAACAGTAACTGACTTTCCAAGCTCTCCTATTAATTTTCTCCTTATCAATTCACTCCTCGTAGATATAATAGTAATTCCAATATATTCTTCAATACCTTGGATAAAGAAATCCACTGCTTTTGAAGCAACTAAATACGTTAATATCGAATACAGGGCAACTTCGATACTTAGTAAATATGCCGCAAATGAAAAGATAACTAAATTAATTCCAAAAATTATCTCCCCAATAGACAAGCCAATCTTTCTGCTTAAATAAATAGATAAAACTTCAGTTCCATCTAGCACTCCCCCTCCACGTACAGATAATCCAATTCCCGCTCCAAGTAAAAACCCTCCAAATATGGAAACAAGTAGTTTATCAGAAGTTACAATAGGATAATCCACAAAAAGTAATACAAATGCTAATGCTAATATAGCAAAAAAAGTCTTTATTGCAAACATTCTATTTACTTGTTTACTTGCTAGAATCATAAACGGAATATTCAAAAGAAATATCAACAAAGATATAGATATCGGGGTTATAAAAGAAATCAGTAGCGATATTCCAGTCATTCCTCCATCAATAAATCCTGCAGGTATCAAAAAACTCTTCAGTCCAAACCCTGCCACAAGCACACCCAATATTAATAGAAAAGATTCTTTCACAAGTAATAATCCAAAATTCCACACCTTTTTCATATCTCTTAAAATAAATCTCGTTTTATAAAGCTTTATCCAAAATTCCTTTTTTCTTCCTCTTCAATTTTTCAGGAATACCTAAATAATTACCTTTATTAACAATCTCTTCCCTTATTTTTTTCTCTAGTTCTTTTCTTGCATTTCCAGCAACCTCGCCCCCTTCTTTCGCAGTAATCTTATTTTCTTCTAAACCGATTGGATTCTTTGTCTTTGTAATTCTAGTTGTTGCAGCCTCTCCTAGCATTGAAAATATCAATTCTAAATCATCCATATGATCTCTTAAATTTTTTATACGCCTCAACAGTCTTCCCAAATGTTGCTTTGCTTATCTCATTGGTCAATATGGCAAAATCCAATTCTTCTTTTATTTCCCTATTTTTCCATTCATCAGTCAATTCCTGCCTTATAGCTATTCCTCTTAACCTCTTTTCAATCCATTCTTTTGAATATCCCTTCAATTCATAAAGTTTCTTCATTCTCTCCTGTGCTAATTCTGGATTCTCTATCTCTTCTATTCTTTCATATCCAACTTTAGCAAGCCATAATTTGAAAGGCTCTGCCTTTTTTGAGGGAACTGATTGTATAATTCTTAAAACAGTTTCAGTATCCGCAACATCAGTTTCATACGTTTTTCCATCTTCTGACACTAATTTCAGTTGTCCGATTTTTGCGGACAACTCAGAACCTTCATCAATAAGTCTTTTTTTTAGATCTGACCAATATTTTCTAGGCCTAAAACTATCAGTTAAAACTTCAATAATATCTACAATAGAGAAATACCATTTTCCATTTACACTTCTCTTTCTGACTTTCTTTCCATTAAATATTGCAATATGTGTCTCTTTTTCAGTTTCATTTTCCATATATTATTTAATATATTCTTATTTATAGTATTTTCCCTTACTGCCCAAATGGTAAAAATTTTCGCCCCTTCAAATTACAAACGCAAGCAATATACTTGCAATCAAAGCAAGACCCGCTCCAATACACTGATGCGCTTTAATTTTTTCCTTATTTAGCCAAATTCCTAACAGTAATGCAATCGCAGGATAACTCTCAGTTATTGCGGTGGTGATTGCGATATCGTTCTGGACAACTGCGAAAGCATAAAATACCCAGGCCGATAGATTAATTGGCCTTAATATATGACTTCTGTAAAAATTGAGGGGTAAATTCTTTATACTCATTAAAAAGAGACTTAGGCAAAAACTGTATACTTTTTATTATGTGTCTGCAATTCTCACTTCCACACTTGCAATTGAGTTTCCACCTAGGATCATCATCAGTAATAGAATAATCTAATGTAACTTCGTCTCCTAATTTAATGTCTCGGACAGCAATAATTTTTATTTTCCCCTTTACTCCAGCATTTGGATTGCATGAATGATTAATGTATCTTCCGAATGAACCTTTTGCTGGATCAATCCATAAATTTGGCCCTACTTGTAAATTACATTTCAATTTTCTAGCAGAATCTCTATCTTTTATGACTTTTCCCTTAAAATAAAAAATAAATTCATCTTTTTTGATATCCTGCAAAGCAAATAATCCTCTACCAATTTTGTGAGTTTGTTTGATCCCTACTTTCATCTATTAAGTACCACAATACACTTTTTAAAAATAATGCTTCAACATCCCCGATCTTTCTCACTGTCCTTTGAATCAAAAAATCTCCAAACCCCCAGCATATCATTGCACAGAATGCAAATAATATACTTAATTCAATTATCATATATAAAAAACAAATTTTCTACTTATATATTTAGCTATAAAGAAATAATTAAAAAGCTACCCCATATAATCTCTAAATGATGAAAATAGAGATATTAAATCATAATGAAAATAAATTCATGTTTATTAATAACGATTTATGGATGTGGGATACTCCAAGAGAAAGGGAACTTCAGCAAGATCTTGCAAAATTAGCATTCGGAGATGTTTTAGTAGCAGGTTATGGATTTGGAATAATTGTTAAATTCTTATTAAATAATTCTAAAGTAAAATCAATTACAGTAGTTGAGAAATACAAAGAAGTTTTAGATAAAATAAATGAAAATGAGAAAATAGAAGGCGAAGTTATAATAAAAGACTTCTATGATTTAGAAGAAAAAGATAAATTTGATTGTATAATTGGAGACATTTGGCAGGATATAGACAAGAAATTTTTAGGAGATTATGCAAAGTTTAAAGAAAAAGCAGAAAAGCTCATAAAAAGTAATGGAAAAATCTTAGCATGGGGTGGAGATTATTTTGAATACTTGCTAAAATCCCAATCTATTTAAATCTCCCTTCCCTATTTTTTCCATGGAGAAAATAAAAATAACATTTTTAGGAACTGCAAATGCAGTGCCAACTCAAAAAAGAAATCACACTTCAATTCTCCTAACCTATAAAGATGAGAATATCTTAATAGATTGTGGAGAAGGAACTCAAAGACAATTTAGATACGCAGAGCTTTCTCCTTCAAAATTAACAAAAATTCTTATCACTCACTGGCATGGAGATCATATCCTTGGTCTTCCAGGTTTATTTCAAACCCTAGCGATGTCCGATTATCAAAAGGCCCTTCAACTTTATGGTCCAAATAACACCTCATATTTTATAGATGCAATCAAAAAATTCGTCAACATAAAAATTCCCCTAAAAATTCAAAATATAGAATCAGGAATTTTCTTTGACTCTAAAGAATTTTACCTCTCTGCTCTTCCCATGACCCATGATACTCCAACTTTAGCCTATTCTTTTGTCTTAAAAGATAAACTCCGTCTTGATAAAATGAAAATAAAAAAACTAAAAATTCCCAATTCTCCCCTGTTAGGAGATTTACAAGCTGGAAAAGATATTATTTTTGAAAAAAAGAAAATTAAATCTAAAGATGTTACTTACATGCAAAAAGGAAAAAAAGTTACTTTTATTCTTGATACAGCTCAAAATCCAAATACATTTAAAATAGCAGAAAATTCAGACATTTTAATCTGTGAATCTACTTACTCAATTTCTGAAGAAAAAATTGCCCATGAATATAAACATCTCACTTCTACTCAAGCAGCAGATATAGCTAAAAAATCAAAATCAAAAAAGCTTATACTCACCCATATCTCTCAACGTTACGAACATAACCCTAAAATAATCCTTAATGAAGCAAAGAAAATATTCAAGAACACAATTTTAGTAAATGATTTAGATGTTCTGGAGATTTAAAATTAAACCTAAATAAATCTATCTCGATCTAATAATTTAATCTCGCACAGTTCCTCCTAACCAAGAATTAGATTAATTCTGCAAATTTAATTAAACAATGCTCAAATTATTTATGACTAGTATGTGCAGGAGAAATGTAGATTATTGTGTCCCCTCTCAGAAAAGTAAATCCAATGTTTTTCTTTACTTCGCCGTTTTGTATTTCTTTTGCATTATCAAGTGCTACGTTTATGTGCATATCAAATGCAAGTAAGGTTCCAACAAACTGTTTCTCTCCTTTCAACTGTATCAAAACCTCTTTACCTTTTGACTGATTCAAAAGGTCCAGTGGTCTTTCGATTCCGTTAACCATATTTGTTTTCATTTCCAGCCGTATTTAAATCTTCCGCTTAAATAAAATATATTTGATATCGATCGTGAACAATTTCTATAGCTCTAATAAAAAATTATTTTCTATTTACAATTAAATTCACAGCAAAATATAAAATTATTAATTGTAATATAAAATATAATCCTTTTCAATTATTGCATATCCCTTTGTCAATTCATTTTCGTTCGCACAAATCTGACATGAACTAGATCCCGGATAAATCGAAGGCACATCATAATGTGTTTCTTCAGAACAAACTAGTCCCACTTTAGTGCAAATATTCATTCTCATAAATATTATTAATAAATAAACAATTGCAATCAATATAAAAATTAATAGAGACTTCTTACTTGATTTAATCAAGTTCATATTAATATTAATTAATCTAATATTATAAATATTTTGACCTTATTCCCTTAATATTTTTAAAATTTCATCTGTAAATGTAACGGTGTTTTCAATGTTTTTTCTTACGTCATCTATTGGCGTGGTTCCAGGAATTTTTCTCAAGATTGGAAATGCAGCATTTTGCGGAGTGCAGCTCATTTTAGATTGTTCACTAGCCAGTTCTCTTAGTTGAACAACTGCTTCTATTGCTCTCTCCTTTGGTAAACGATTAATTGCATTGACTAAATCTCTTTCATCCATAGTTGCATAATCTTGGCTGATAGCAGTATCGTTCTTATATATCCCGCACTCTCCACCTTCATAAATAAGTTTTCTACCATGTATTTGATATTCCATTTTTTCCTTTCTCTCAGAATTAGCTTCTGAGGTGCTCAATCACCTCTAAATTATCCTTTAATTAATAGTTTTTAAATGTTTTTATAGATTGTTAAATAGGATTATTTTATTATCTTTCTAATTTCATTAATATAATTTTTTCTATTTCCCACACTCACAACTTTAAAACCAAATTTCTTAGCTTCTTTTTTTATATATTCGTTAAATTCTTTCACCCATTCGACCTCTTTTTCTTTTACCTCATCAGGATAATTTTTTGCCTCATCCCACAGCCCCCTCTGAAAGATTGTTTTTCTTACTCTCTCAATATCTTCATCTATTAGAAAGAACGCTTTGATATTCTTATTCTTCTTTACTAATGGATTAATTAAATAAGGCAATATTGCTATCCCTTCAACAATAAAAGAGCCCCAAACATAATCTTCCTCAATTAGTGCTTTTACCCCCCTCCATACTTCTCTTCCTTCTTCATTTACAAATTTTACAATCTCTTTTGTAGAATTTTTAGTAAGAAATTCTACTCCCATTTTACTACTAGTCTTATCATGAATAAATAATGCAGGATAATCTTCTTTCCTAACTATTTGCCTCATTTGATCTCTTATAGTGTCAGTTGAAATCCAAGGAAATTTTAACTCTTGGGCAATTTTCCTAGCAATGTAACTCTTTCCCGCAGTAGGCGAACCTCCAATTAGAATTATCTTTTGCATTTCTCATTAAATCATTCTAAACTTATAAAATTATCTAAAAACAAGTTTTATTCTCACAAAGCATATCTTTCTTCCAAATTCACTTTAATCTTTGACAATATCGGATTTATAACTTCTTCCTTTATTTTCTCAACATGCACATCAGGTAAAATTTTTCTCAAATAATCTTTAATTAAAATTGCATCCTCTCCACTAAGAACTGCAAAACGTACGATATTTTCACTTTCTTCTGCATTCTCTAGCAGCACATTCTTATTATTCTCCAGACATAATTTTCTTATTCTTCCTCTTAGCATTACTCCTGTTAAATGAGAGGATTTAGCTTTTATTTCATATATATCCCATTTTATGAGAGATTTCCCCATAATCCTAAAATAATCAATCATCTTAATAAATTTTTTGTCAAATTTTAATTTAAAATCCAAAAAATCGCAAAACAATAACATTTTTAAACAATCATTATTGATACAAATCATGAATCAAGGAAGAAAAATTTCGGGCGGAAAATATCATAGACTTAGAAAGAACAAGTTCTTTGAAAGATTGGTCCAGGAAAGGCAAGTCGCCCTTAGACCTACAAAAAGAAAAATCTTAAGAATAAAAGGCGGAAATAAAAAACCTATTCTTCTAGCGTCTGATGAAGCTAACGTCTTAAATCCAAAAACAAAGAAAACCCAAAAAGTAAAGATTAAAAATGTAGTACAAACTCCTCAAAATGTCTTCCTTGCAAGACAAAACAGATTAATGAAATCTGCAGTTATTGAAACATCTTTGGGCAAAGCTAGAATTACAAACAGGCCTTCACAAGAAGGACATATCAACGCTATTCTAATTGAATAAATTTAGTTTTTCTAAATTTTCCTTTAAAAACCTTTCTGTTGTTACCCTCGATAAGTTTCTACATTTATACCCAAAGCTTTAAATATTCATTTCAACCACAAATCTTTTAAACCTTTCGATAAATAAACAAAAATCCCCTCCAAAAAATAAAAATATGAGTCTAGTTAAACGTTGTCCAGAATGCGGTAGTGTCGATCTTACATACGACAGTCAAAAAGGCGAAATTGTTTGTAATGATTGTGGCTTAATTGTTGAAGAGAAAATGGTCGATACCGGCCAGGAATCTACAGGACAATTTGATAAAGGCGAAAAAAGAGGCAGAGGTGGAGCTCCAATTTCTATGCAAAAATATGACAAAGGACTTACAACAAACGTCGGCGAAATTTCAGATATTTATAAATTAGAAGCGGGCCAGACAAGAAAGTTTCTTCGTCTTAAAAAATGGCAGGAAAGAGTTTCTACTTCAATAGAAAGAAATCTTCGTCTTGCAATGGCAGAACTTCGAAGAGTTGCTTCCTTCCTTAACTTGCCTTCTGTAGTAAGAGATGAGGCTTCAAGAGTATATTCTTATGTCTTGCAAAGAGGCCTTGTCCGTGGTCGTTCAATGGAATCTGTTATTGCAGCATGTATTTACGCTGCCTGTCGTTCCTATAATATTCCTAGAACTCTAGACGAGATAGCCGAAGCTAGTGATGTTGAAAGAAAAGAAATAGGAAGAACTTATAGATTTATAGTTAGAAAATTAAAAATTAAAGTCCGCCCTTCCTCTCCAAAAGACTATATCTCAAGATTCTCTTCAATCCTGCATTTATCTCCAAAAATTCAAAATGAAGCCCTTAAAATTCTAAAGAAAGCAGACATCTCTGAACTAACTTCAGGGAGAGGCCCGGCAGGAATTGCAGCAGCTGCTCTTTACGTCGCAGCTCTTCTTAACGATGAAAAGAAAACACAAAGAGAAGTTGCAGATGTAGCAGGAATTACAGAAGTAACAATTAGAAACAGATATAAAGAACTCTCAGAGCGCCTAGGCCTAGAAGATAAACTCTCTGCTAAAGTTCTTTCAAGTGAAAAAGCCAAGAAAAAGAAGAATGAAGATAAATAAATATTAATATAAAATAATCTAAAATTTATTTATTTTCCAAAGTTTTTTACTTACTTCATTATTAATCTCATTTCTCCTTTCCTTAATTTTTCTTATAATTATCTCAATTTCATTTTTTGAATTTTTTAATGCACCATAAAATCTAAAGATATTGCCTTTATCATTATTTTTTACCATTATTTCACTTATTTTTAATTTCTTCATATATTATCTATTATTTTTATCCTTATAATGTTTCTTACTATTTTAACCCAAAATCTCCAAACCAAACACTTTTTAAACATCCTTTTTTTCTCTCAACCATGCGGGGATGCCGGAGCGGTCAAACGGGCTTGGCTTAGGACCAAGTGTGCTTAGTGCCTACCTAGGTTCGAATCCTAGTTCCCGCATATTTTTTTAGATTCGAACTGGTTAGAATATGGATGATGCCATTTTTTAATTGCATAAAGAAGGTTCGCATTGGTAAAGCACACTAGTTAGCATTACTAATGCTAACCTTTATAAATGAGCATATCTATAAAATAACATGATAGATAAAGAAACCCTAAGAAAAGTAGTAAGTCTTCAAAGAAACGAATTAAATATATTTGAAAATGGAACTCAAAGAGAAGATATAAAAAAAATTGATATGAATATACCCTTTGCAGTTATATTGACTGGGGCTAGGAGAGTTGGAAAAAGCACACTTTTAAGACAACTAATGAAAAAAGTAAAAGGATTTTATTATTTCAATTGTGAAGACTCAAGAGCAACAAGTTTTGAAGTAGAAGATTTTGAAAAACTTGATGAAATATTCCATGATGATTATGGGAATCAAGATTATTATTTCTTTGATGAAATACAAAATATCAGCAAATGGGAGCTTTTTATAAGAAGACTTGTAGATATTAAAAAGCATATTATAATAACTGGATCAAATGCCTCTCTTCTTAGTAGGGAATTAGGAACAAGACTCACCGGCAGGCATCTTAATCATGAAGTTTTTCCCTTTTCATTTAGAGAATTTCTTAAGATAAAGGGAAAAAAAGAGAATATTGATTCATTCGAAAGATATCTTATGACTGGAGGTTTTCCAGAATATTTAAGATCAGAAAGACCAGATATATTGCAAGAATTGCTAAAAGATATAATCTCTAGAGATATCACTGCAAGATATAAAATAAGAAATCAAAAAGCATTAAAGGAGCTAGCAACTTATCTTTTAACTAACATTGGAAAGCAGATAACATTTAACTCGTTAAAAAAGAACTTTAAACTAGGCTCAATACATACTATAACCTCATTTATTTCGCATTTTGAAGACACATATATGATATTTACAATTTCTAGATTCGATTATTCCTTAAAGAAAATGAATATAAACCCTAAAAAAGTGTATTCTATTGACAATGGGTTTTCTATAAAAAACTCCGTGTCTTTTTTCGATGATCGTTCAAGACTGCTCGAAAACCTGGTTTTTATTAATCTTAGAAAGATACATAAAGAAATATTTTATTTTCAGGATAAAAATGAGTGCGATTTTATTATTAAAAATGGATCAAATATTATCCAAGCCATTCAGGTATGTTACCAAATAAGTAAAGACAATCAGGAAAGAGAATTAAATGGGCTAATTGGAGCTATGGATAAATTTAAGCTTAAAGAGGGCAGGATATTGACTTATAATCAAGAAGATAACTTTGTAATTAAAGATAAAGTGATAAAGGCCATTCCTGTATGGAAATGGCTTCTTGAAAATTGATGTCTAAATTTGAAATGTCGAGAACTCAGAGTTAAAATCCTGAACATGTATTGAGTTCTTAATCACCTCGAAAATGCCTTTGCTATCAATGGGCTGAAGCCCAAGACGTACACAAAGAGGATTTTCTTAGTGTCAAACTTATAGCTGCAGACTTTAGTAATTCCCCAATTTTGTCTGTAGCTATATTCGTGAGAACAAAGGGCTTATTGCAAACTTGACTTCGCCACTAGGCGAGTCAGGATAAATAGTAATTTTCAATAAAGTCAATTTATTGAAAATTTAATTATTTTTGCTAAACACATTTTGACAGTTGGCAAATTTTCTAGCAAAAATGAACTAAAATAAACATTTTTGTAGAGAAGTTTGAAT
>CAYHPN010000004.1:0-12632 GCA_964358765.1 Candidatus Woesearchaeota archaeon
AATTATTTATAATGGAAGAACTTATTAAAAAAGAGAATGATATCTTTGAAATATTGCAAAAATTTATAGATTCTAATATGGATTTCATTGTAGTTGGGGGATATGCTGTTTCTGCATTTAAGCATAGATTTTCTGTTGATGCAGATATTGTAATGAGATTAGAAGACTTACCTAAATTTGAAGGGGTCTTAAAAAAAAATGATTTTAAGAAAACAATATTAAAACAATTAGATAATACTTATTCTTCCAAGTTTATTAGATATGAAAAAGAACAAGCAAGTGTAGATATATTGATTGATGCTTTAGCTTCAAGAACAACTAATTCATCATTTAGTTATGACTTAATCTTTAAAAATTCTATAAAAAAGAAAATAATTGGAATAGAAAAAGAGATATTTGCTAGAATTCCTATTAAGGAACTATTAATTGCTATGAAATTACATTCTGGAAGACTAACCGATTTTAGAGATATTGCTGCTCTGGCAAAAGACACAAATTTGGAATTAATAAAGAAATTCTTGTTTATAGGTAATTTAAATGTTTTAAAAGAAAATTTATCAAAGTTGCATAAAGCTGTAAATGACAAGAATTTTGTTGATTCATTTAAAGGGGTTTTCGTTGAAAAAAAATTTGATATAGATTTAGAACAAGTAAAAAAAATAAGCGAGTTAAGAAACTATAACTATGGACAATTTGGTTGATTGCATCACTTGTTTTTCCGAATTGTCCTTTAGAGAATTCTGAATTATCTGAGTTATAATTATCCGAATTCTCTTGTGCTCGGGAACGAGGGCACCTTGAAAGGTGCGGTTTTCAACGTTCCCGACATAATTATAAATATATGTTATTTTTGGTAAATATGGCTAAAAGAGCTTTGGGTAATAATGAAAAAGGAAATTGATTTGTCTGAAGCAGTAAGCAAAGAAAATACTGCAAACCAAAGAGAAGAGAACAAAATATATTCTGTAAACGAAATTAATAGTTATATTAAGAGCTTGATGTTGAATGATAAAAACCTTCAAAATGTCTGGGTGAAGGGAGAGATATCTAATTTTAAACATCATAATAATATCCACATGTATTTTAGCCTGAAAGATGAAAGCTCATTAATAGAATGTGCTATGTTCCAGGAAACTAATCTAAAACTTAATTTTAAACCAGAAAATGGAATTAAAGTTATAGTTAGAGGTCATTTAGACGTTTACAAATTGAGAGGCAAATATGAATTAATAGTAAGCGAGATTCATTTACAAGGAAAAGGCGAATTATATTTTAAGTTCCTTGAATTAAAATCCAAACTTGAGAAGGAAGGTTTGTTTGATTCAATGCATAAAAAATTCCTTCCTAAATACCCTCAAACCATAGGAGTTGTAACTTCTATATCTGGAGCAGTCATACATGATATATCAAAGATAATAGCTAAAAGATACCCACATGTCAAGATTATTATTTATCCTTCTTATGTTCAGGGTGATGAGGCTAAAACTACATTAACAAGAGGGCTTGAGGTTCTTAACGCATTGCTTGTAGATGTAATAATTATAGCAAGAGGAGGGGGTTCTTTTGAAGAGCTTTGGCCATTTAATGAAGAAATTGTTGTTAGGGCAATATATCATTCCGTTGCTCCTGTAATATCTGCAGTAGGGCATGAATCTGATTTTACTATTTCTGATTTTGTAGCTGATAGGCGAGCATCAACGCCTTCCGTAGCTGCAGAAATGGTGGTTCCTAATGAGGAGGAGATTATCAATCAATTCAGCAATCTTGGAAAACATCTTTATAATGGAATAAAGAATATTCTGGAAAAAAGAAAAAATGAGATAAAACAGATAATTAGCAGACCAATTTTTAAAAGACCTCAAATTTTAATAGAATTACATAAGCAAAATTTGGATGAAAAGTCAATGGAGTTAAGAAAAACACTTACTAATAGGATAGATTTGCTAAAAAATGAGGCTAAAAATTTCAATGGAAAAATAAATGCTTTGAGTCCTTTCTCTGTTTTGAATAGAGGATACAGCATTACAATGAAAAATAATAATATTTTATCCAGTATAACAAATATTAATAAGGAAGAAGTTATTACTACTATTATGAGGGATGGAGACATCAAGTCAAAAGTTCAAAGCAAAGATGAGAGAAAAAACATTTGAGGATGCACTGGATAGAGTCCAGAAAATTATTTCTGATTTGGAAGAAGGAAACATTCCTTTAAAGAGCAGTGTTAGCAAGTTCAATGAAGGTGTTGAACAGTTGAAATTCTGCCAGAAAGAATTAAAGGAAGCTGAAATGAGCATTCAAAAGATAGTCGATAAAGACGGCAAGATTAAACTTGAAGATTTTGATAAATAATGAATGATAAATTAAATACTGAAATAATGCCCTTCGGGCAGGGTGCAGAGGTGCATTTAGTAATTTATAGAGAATTCAGTTAAATTCTCTAATACGTCAATTCTGACAAATTTAAAACAGAAATGCCGATAGTCAAAAGCTAGTAGTTGCCTAAATTCTATTTTGATTTAATTTACTTAAAACAAAATAACTAATGTTTCCAATGGAAATTAAACTTGTTTTAATTTACATTATATTGAAATATTTAAAGAAAAATTGAATAGCTAATCACTAACTTAAGAGAAATTTGCAAAAATCGATAAAAATCAATAATGTTGCAAATTTCTCTAATAGGAAGTTTGAAAACGAATCAAAAATGCAATAATTTAAACTTCCCTTAACGAAATTAACCGCCCGAACCAGGAATCGAACCTGGAAGCCCCGAAGGGCCTAGATTTCCAGTCTAGTGCACTACCATTATGCGATTCGGGCATAATTGAATTGGAAAAGAATGATGGGTTTTAAAGATTACTATATCATTTTCAAAGTAGTTTTCTTAATTGATACAAAAAGCCATCCCGTTAAGCAAACTACTGATTACAGGAATATTCAATGTGCGTTTGGAATATATCGATAAAAAATTTAAATGTTAAAATTATGTCAAGGAACTTGAGTAAAACTCCGCCATTTATGGTGGAGTAGTTTCTTGAGCATCCAAAAAATTTCCGTAGTAGAAAAATCGCCGATCAAACTCCCTCTCTCAAAAATCATTTTTGTTTTTGATTTTTGATGGCCATCAAGAACAGTAGTTCTTGAGGTTTCAAGATGGAGTAGGCGATTTTTCAGGAAATTTTTCTGATATTATTTATCGGTGAATTACTTCTAAACTAGGCTGGTATTTTTTGCATTCTTCTGCTAGAAGTCTTCTATGACAAAACTGCGGAGAATCTTCAATACATAAGAGGGTTATGTTCTGGGCAAGAGCTCTTGCAGATAAAGAATTAACAAGAATAGCAACTTTTGGCTTATTTAAATAATCTAAAAACCTTTCCTCAAATTTATCCCATGGGAGATTTCTTTTATAGTAGTCTCCAACTAATTTTGGGGGAGGGGCAAGAAATATTAAATGTTCATTATAACTTTTTTCTGTGATTCTTGAATCTGGCGTTATTCCATCTTCTAAAGTGTGTCTTGACATAACTGAAATTCTTATTCCGTCTTGAGGAAGAATTGGTTTAAGGATAGATTTAGTAAAGAGCATACTAACCTTCTTTAGAAACTGTTTCTATGCTTTGGACTTTTACTTGATTATAACCAACTGATAAATTTTGTTTTTCCCAGATATTATAAAAGGAATGGAATTTATCTTTTATATCTAAAGCGATTTCTTCTGGGGTTCTATTTGCATCAATCATTACAACTTTACCAAAAATACTTTCATCTACTTGGGCCATGTTTCCCAGACAGGAGTAGGCATTAATTAATTTTTGTACAAAACTTTTGTCTTTTTCAAATTTTTCTAAATCCTCTCCTCTTTTTAGTGTTCTTTTACTTGCCTCTTCTGGTTTTAATTCTAAAAGAAAGGTTATATCTGGAGTTAAAATTCCCCTATTTTTATGCATATTAATTAAACTTGGAAGATTTACTCCTTGCGCCCATTGGTATGCGCATGTTGACATTGTATATCTGTCACATAAAATTATTCCTCCAGCGTCTAATATTGGCCTAATTAACTGAGTTGTATGTTTGACTCGGTCATCAACAAATAATTCTGCCATTCTTAATCCATCAGAATATGAATCTCTATCTTTAGCTAACTTTTCTTTTATTTCATTGCTTTTCCATGGTTCATGAGTCATTATTAGATCTGCATATTTTGTTTTTCCTTGGATCCATTCCTGTAATATTCTTGCCTGTGTTAGTTTACCTGCTCCATCTGGCCCATCAAAAACAGCTAAAATTCCTTTATATTCATGCATGAATAAAATTATAAATTAGAATTATAAATGATTGTTATCTTGAAAGATATAGTTTGGAGAGTTATAATGTTTTTAAAAGAGTTTGATTAGAGTGAGTTATGAACGAAAGAGGACTAGCAGATTTAAAACATGTTGTTGTTAATCTTGAAGGAGGTGGGAAAGCGATTGTATTAGATAATGGTGCTATAATTAATTCTGAAGATGAGGCAATGCTGCAGGCACTACATTCCCGTTCTGTTGGAGGATTAATGAGTCATTTGGCTATACTTGAAGAAAAAGGTGCTGGAAATTTCATAAAAAACTTTTATGTGGGATATAATCACAAGTCTATAGGGGATTGTGGAACAACTACTGCTTTTATTGAAGGGGTTTCAATGTTGACAGCAAAAGCAATTCAGGATAGTCTTCTTTATTCTGGACAGGAAGCTTCGACTAGATACATAGATTTTTCTAATCAACCTTTTATTGATCCAACTAAATCAGAAGAAGGAAAAATTTTAATGGAGTTACAAAGATCTTTTTATCTTGAAGCACAAGATCCTACAAGGAAAGAATTAAGGAAGAATAATCCTAAAACTGGAGAAGAGAAGGATTCCGTTTATGAAAAGGCTATTAATGCACGAGCTTTTGATATTACTAGAAGTTTGCTACCTGCTGGAGCCTCTACGAATCTTGCTTGGCACACTAATTTGAGACAAGCAGCAGATAGATTATTGTTTTTAAGACATCATCCTTTGCCAGAAGTAAGGGAAGTCGCTAGAGGCTTAGACGATGCACTAAATAGGCATCATCCCAATTCTTTTGGTCATAAAAAATATGAAGAGACAGAAAAATATCAAGAGTTAATTGCTGAAGAGTATTATTATCATGATACGAATTCCCCAGATGAAGCGATTGTGGATTTTAATAACATCGATAAGAATAGTATTAGAAATTATGTCGATTTATTTAATAGACGACCGGCAAAAACTGAACTGCCAAAGTTTTTAAGCCAACTTGGTATTATTGATGTTCGATTTAAACTAGATTTTGGTTCTTTTAGAGACATCCAACGACATAGATCGATAATACAAAGAATGCCTTTACTAACTCAGGATTTGGGATTCAATAATTGGTATATTGAGAATCTTCCAGAGGAAGTTAGGAACAAACTTCCAGATTATCTTAGCAATATTAGGAAAAAAGTTAAAGCATTGGGAATTTCTAGGAAGGAAGAGCAATATTTTATACCAATGGGGTATGATGTTTCAAATAGATTTACTGGAGATTTGCCTGCGACAGTTTACATGGTCGAATTAAGAGATTCTAGATTTGTGCACCCAACTTTACAAAAGGTTGCACACAGAATTGGAGAAGAGATTACTTCGAAATTAGGCATACTTCTTCATGTTGACTCGGAACCTGGAAGGTTTGATGTTCGCAGGGGAAATCAAGATATAAGTTTAAAATGATTTTTCACTTAGAGAGTTTCTAAATAATTTTTAACATGTCAAGAATTAGTTTTTTTGTAGGTTCCTAACTTTTGTTTGTGAGACTTCAAGATTTAACTAATCTTGAGAGCACTCAAAAATCTTCGATTCTTGATGAAGAAAAAAACAATTCTTGATCACCTCAAAATATTTTATATTTTGAAGGCACAAAAATCAATAATTTTTGTTGTGATCAAGAACTAGAATTAACGCGCTCTAAAGTTAGCATATAGTTCTTGACAAAAGGCCAGGATAATTTTGTCCAGGATTCAATTTCTACATCAGGACTAGAAAATAAATTATCCATTTCTTCAATTGAAAGGAAATGTAGTATAGCCATTTCATCATCTCCTTTTTTTACTTCTTGGGCTGTTTCTGCTAAGGCTACAATGCCAAAATGTACGCTACCTACACTATCTGAATCGTCGTTTAAATATCCGACTATTTTTGGAGTTGGATAATCATTCATTTGGACTTCTTCTTTTAATTCGCGCATCATTGCATCAATAATTGGATTTTGAGAGTCTTCTCTTTCAATGTGGCCACCTACACCACACGACCATTTATCCATTAGTCTTTTTTCTGAGTAATTTTTTCCCGAAGAACGTTTGTATGCTAGGACTTTTTTTGTTTGAGAATTTATTATCCAAACATAAGGTATAATTTGCTGCAAGTCTTTATTATTTTCTAACTGGTCGCCCCTAGGATGATAAAAATAGTTATCTAGAATAACTTGAATAAAATCGTTTTCTTCGCTAGGTAAAAATCCCTGAAAATCTTTATCCTCAAAAAGAATTTCTCTTTTAACAACTAACGCTTCTTTTCCCATTTTAAGTTTTAGAATTTTAGTTATATAAAGATAATTGTGTAAAAATATCTATATGTTCTTGAAAATTCTGCTTAAGGGAAGAACGCCGTCTCTTAAATAGTCCTCTATGGGTTCGACGTTTGCCATTCCTGAACGCAATTCTCTTCTTTCCTGCATTTCTCTTATTTCGCCTAAGGTAAAAGCGCTCGCTCGTAGAATATCTTTATCTCGGGGTTTTAAAGATCCTGAAATTATTCTTGCGGATAATACAATACTCAATATTCTATTTCCATTAGAGCTAATGAAATTGTAACTTCTGATGAAGCCGTCGATTACTGCATTTAATCCTGTTTCCTCATTTATTTCTCTGCAACCAGCAGTTAAATAACTATAATCTGAGGGATTTAATCCTCCTCCAGGTTGGCACCATTGTTTTGAATCGGCTTCCTGGACCATTACATATTTCTGCTCTTCGGCAGGGACTGTGTAAGGAATAACAATTTGAGTTACCGGATAAATATTGGGCATAATAAAAAAATGGATAAGGATATTAAAAAGATTATAGGAGGAGAATATATATGATGGAAAGATTTAATCTTTCATTTCGATTTTGATCTGAACAGAACGAGGAATTTGCAATTTCATTATTGGATGCAAGATTCTGTCTTCTGCTGGAATATCAATAATTCTTCTATGAACTCTCATTTCAAAGCGGTCGAAAGTTGCAGTTCCATTTCCACAAGGGGATTTTCTTGTTGTAACTTTAAGTCTTTTAGTTGGCAATGGAATTGGTCCTCGCATTATAACTCCTGCTCTATCAGTAATTTCTTTTATCATTTGTATGACTGAATTTATTGTTCCAATTTCAATACTATTGAGTTTGATTCTTACTTTACCCATGCATATGTGTAGAAAAAATTGCTTTTTAAAGGTTTCTTATGTTTGATGATAGACTGATATTTGGTTTTTGGAGCCTATTTTGATTTTATCGAATATCAAAAAAGTAAAGAAGAAAAATAAAAAAATAAAACTTGTTTAAGCAACAATTGTACAAGGGACTGATTCAACAGATTCAGGGCAAGTAACTTGTTTACCATTGCTATCTGTAACAACAGCAGATGCTTTAACAGACTTTACACCTGTTCCAATTGATTCAATAGTTGCTTCAACACTTGACCCAATAGTATCAGATGCAGTTATAGGTTTAAGAGCACTTGCTTTTTTTGAACCATCATCTTTTTCTGCGATTGCAATTACATTTACAATTGTACCGCTAACTAATTGGATATTAACCGTTGCATTATTATCGCTAGTGTCTATAACGCAATTTAACGGTTTTGCATTTACTGAAATACAGGCAGATTGTGATTCAATTCCTTCTCCAGCTTTACCTAAATAATTTGATACAAAGCCCCAGACGATCACGATTGCTGCAATAGCAAGCAATATAATTAAGACTGTGGCAATTACATCACTAAGGCCTCTTTTGTTTTTAATAATCATTCTTAATTTTATGACCTCCTTTCAGTTTTCCTTTTTTTAATTATATCTAGTATAATTTTGTTAAAATAATTAAGAGGGGTGGCTTTTTAAAACTTACTTATTTTTTTATTTTTGAAAACAATTTTTAAATTTGACAAATTTAACATAGCAAAGCATTACTAGTAAAGATGGCTATAAACATTTGCACGCATAAGTAGTCTAAACAAATACAATTTGATCATTTATGTGTAAACCAGAATTCATAAGTATTATTATTCATATTGTCAAATCTGCAAAAGCCAAATCTTTCAAATTGGATTAATTCTGAGATTTTTAAGTTTTTTATAGATTGTTCAGCATAACCTTCTATTTTTTCACCATTTGGCATTAATATGGTACAGGGGAGGAAATCAGAAACCCAATTTAACTTTTGGATGTCTTTATTATCTAAAGAAGTGAATTTTGCATCTGCTTTATTATTGACTATTTTTGAACTTAGTTTAACGTTGTAAAGATGCAGGAGACGTATTTCTTTATCTTTAAATTTGTCGAAATCATTAGAGGAAATAAATATTCTATCTGCTTTAATTGCTTTTGTTTCTTTTTTATCTGGATGAATTGGAATTTCGACTATTTTTGCTTCCGGTTTGTTTTTAATTTCCAGTTCAATTGGGTTTTGTACAAAAGAGTAACGGTTAACATCTTTGTCAATTAATTTCCTGTTTATAGAATAAAGAGAATCTACTGGAATTGTTATATTTTGTTTGTTTAATCCAATACTCTCTATAAATGTTCTTATTGCTTCAGGCAAGATGCCTCTTCTTTTTAAGGATTGCATGCTCCAGGTTCTAGGATCATCCCAACCTGAGAATTGACCCGATTTTACTTCTGCTTGGGCTTTAGATTTAGATATCTTTGCTTGTGTTCCTTCTATATTTACCATGCCTCCATGAATGGTTTGGGGATGAGGCCAATTGAAAATATCCCATATATACTTTTCCATATCTGTTTCTATTTGTAAATCCATTCCTCTAAGAATATGGGTTATTCCCAATAAATGGTCGTCTACTGCCCAGGACATTTCAAGTGTTGGCCAGACGCGGTATTTATTTCCAACTCTTGGATGAGGTCTATCTGAAATTTTGAATAATACTCTGTCGCGAAATGCAGGATTAGGATCTAACATTGATGTTTTAATTCTTAATACTGCTGAACCTTCTTTTGCGGAGAACATACTTATCCATCTCTCTTCTTGAATTTTTGAAGGGAATTGCCTGCAACCGCATTCGATTCCTTTTTCTCTGTTTTCTTTCAAGGTTGGCTGAGGGCAATGGCAGACATACGCTTTATCTTTTTTAATTAATTCTAGTGCATATTTGTAATATATTTCAAGTCTATCTGATTTGTAGTAAACATTTTCGTATCTTACTCCCAACCATTTGAATGCATCTTCTATCATAGAGTAAGATTCTGGCATAAGTTGTTTTGCTTCACTTCCTATTGTGTCATCCATTACAAGTATGATTTTTGCGTTATATTTTTCTGCATAGAGGGCGTTTAACATATATGTTTTAGCATTACCAATATGCAAAGCACCTGAAGGAAAAGGGGCAAGGCGAAAAACCATTTTATCAGATATATTTGCAAGTTCTGGAAGAGTGTGAGGTTTTTCTTCGTGTTCTAAAACGTATTGAGAAAGTGATTTATATAAATCTTCGAGTTTCTTTTTTGAAAGAGAGTTAATTTCTTTAATTGTTTTCTGAACAATAGGCATGATTAATTTTATTTCTGATTTTTCAAGTCCATGATTGAAAAGTTTAGGCAGGACTTTTGAAGGATCTGCACGACCATGTTCTAATGCATTCTTGATTGAGTATGCTTTAATTTCATTTTCAAGATTTTTCATGAATTTAGAAGAAAATGGATTTTCTTAAACCTTTCTTTTTAGGATTTGGAAAGTTTTTCTTCGATTTTATCAAGCCTTTCTAGAAATCTGTCAAGCTTATATTCCAAATTATCCATTTTTACTTTGAAATCGTCTAAATCCTGATTTGAGTGGGTTTTTGGTATTTCAAACTGATTGGTATTTTCTTGAATAGATGGAGAAGAGTGAGCTAAATTGCTAAGGAAGTCGAAAGGTGAAGAAGATTGTTGAACTGAGGGTGGTTGAATTGTGTTTTCTAATGGTATTTTTGTAAGGTCTATTACATCTGGAACATTACAACTTAATCCTTTATTTTCCTGCTTTTTGAGAATTCCTCTTTTTTGCAATAAGGTTAAGTCTAAAACATCTCCTCCTTTATTGAATATTCCCATTGTTAAGTGAAACAAAAGATTTATTTAAATGTGACGCTTTAATGTAAAATGGAGTTTCTGTTTGAACATAATAGCTTTGGAGGAAGTGGAAAGAGAAATAAAACTTTAGAGGACTTTAAAGAACTTAAATCTTTTATTTCTAGTGTGCCTTTGGGGACAATTGCCGGGAAATATTGTGAAGGGGCAAAAGATGATATGGGGAGATTGACACAGGACTGTTATTTAGAGTTATTTTATAGTGTTGGAAGACAACTTAAGGAAGAAATGTACAGGGTTAGAAAAACCTCAGTTAGACAGCTTGAAGAGATAAAAAATTGGATTGATGAAGGAAAAATAAGGAAAGGGCATGTTAATTTGATGAAATATCAAAGTAATGATAGAAAAATAATAGTCATATAATAAAATGGATAGTTATATTGGGATATAAATTAAGGATGGAAGAAATATTAATTGCTATTAATGGGTTTGGAAAAGAAGACAAGAGATATAAAATTAGTCATGATTTTAATTATTAAAATGGAAGAAATATTAATTGCTATTAATGGGTTTGGAAAGGATGATAGAAGATATAAACTTGGATATGAATTTGCAAAAAGATATTATCGGACAAAAGATTTAGGTGAGAAAGAAGAAATATTTATTGCTTTAAGGGAGATTAGCGGTCTTGCTGAAATATTTAATCCAATACCTATCGAATATTGGAATAGTATTATTGATCCGGAAGAGAATACTTTGTATTATTATGGTAAAAAAGTATAATTTTTAATATATAAACTTTAGACAATTTTATGGAAAGAGAGTTATTTTGCTTGAAGTAAATTCAATCAAAATAAAATTTATAGAAAATTTTACAAATTTTCTAATCCGACAATTTTGTATTAAAAATTAAAAAATTGTCGATATGAGAAACTTGCTTTCGAATAAATTACTAACAATGCGCCAGCATGTAATTGTCTAGCAAGGCATTAACTTGTTAGAGATTCAATATATTACTTTAAAGTAATAACTAAAAGAAAAGGTTTAAAAAGAGTTTTCTTTTGCAGATTTAATGAGAAACGAAAAAAATGATGATATCGTTAAATTGATAGAATCTGTAAATGCCGAGGAAAAAGTCAATATTGAAGGATATACTCTAACGCGATATTTAGGATGTGGAGCAATTGCTCATGTGTTTGAAGCTCATAACGATAGATTTGGAAGAATTAAGAGAGCTCTTAAGTTACCTGTAAACGCCGATACAATGGGAGATCTTAAAACAAGACAAATTATTTTATCAGCACTTGCGAATTCTCCCTATTCTGTAAACCTTATTGATCAAGGGAGTTACAATGATTTTCCTTATATTATTGAAGATTTTCACGAACAGTCAATGTCGCGACTAATAGAAGAAAATCGCCAGAACAATGCTTTGCCTTCAATTGAAGATATTACAAAAGTTGCTAAACAATTATTTAATGGCATACATTATTTCCATAATTTAAGAGAAACTAATAGAGCGGCGACAGAGACTTTACAATTAGAATGCTTAACACACAACACTATCAAACCTGGAAATATTATGGTAGAGCTTGATGGAAGAAATGGAGGATTTTTATTAAAATACAATGATTTTGGAATCAGAATTGAAGAAGCAGGCGATGGGAAAATGAAAATAAAGAATAATACTTCGGTACATTCTATAAGAAGTATTGATAAGGAAGGAAAACTTACAAATGAACTATATGCGTCTAGTGAAGTACGTGATGCGCTGCTTTTGGGAACAGAAGAAATTCCTGCAACTGTAGAATCTGATTTGCGAAGTATCGGAGCAATATTATATGCATATGCAACAGGGAGAGCACCCCAAGCAGGACACAGCGACCCTCGAGAAGCAAGGAGTGATTTGCCTGAGCATCTTTCTTCATTTTTTAATAAAATTTTACATGGAGATCCTAAGCAAAGATTTTCTAGCGCATTAGAAGCCCTTACCTCTTTTCAGACAGGTAAAATTGCAGTAGCTGATCGTTACATATATGGTATTTCAAGATTGGGAGATGATAAATACTGTATATTTAAACGATCAATGGAGAATAACACACCCTTAAGCAGATTAACAAGAACGGAATTTGCAGCTAAAGAAGATTTTGTTCCACAATTAACATACATCCCTGAACATCAACTTTTCTTAATATTTTCACGAGGAGATGGATGCTCTAACATTTCAACTTATGACAGAGATTTGACCAAGTTAAAAAGTGCAGATATTAC
>CAYHPN010000004.1:12642-75688 GCA_964358765.1 Candidatus Woesearchaeota archaeon
AAGATAAAAAGCACCTGTATTTAATAAGAAAGGTATTGAATTTAAAAAACATAAACTCAATGGGCAAATTGTTGCAACTGTTTATGGTTGCTTTGGAGATAAATATTATGGAATTGGTTACTCTCTTCCTGAATTAAACAAACAGTCTTCCTGGGAATTTGCTAAAATAGTTAGCGGTAATTGGAGAAAATATAAAAGCAAATTAAATAGTCAATTACAAAATATTAGTGTCGAAAAAGGAATAGTTTGGCTTAAAAATACTTATCCAAGGAATTATTTTAATATTGAAGGACATGTTACATCAGCATTCGCGATTCAATAGAAAATAGAATTCTTAGTGAATAATGTGATAAAAGGTTGTTGAAAAACTTATTAAACCCTTAACCTCTTATTAAAATGATATATAAAGAGGAAAAATGACAATAGATGTAAAAAAGTTAGTTGCGGCTGTAAACCCCGATGTATACTGTGATGGAAGTGTAAGAAGTGAAGTTAAAAAAATTGCTAAGGAGGAAGGCATACTTAAAGCTGCAGAGAAGGCAAAATTAAAAGATCAGGAGTATATTGATGTTATATTTGTTCAGAACACTGTAAGTGCAGGAAAAGCTGTAGGATTAAAATCTCCAATTGAGCAGCATAAATTATCTTATGATGATTTGTCTCAAAATTTAGAACCGGTTTATTTTTGGATACTTGATTATGCTACACGCGAATATGGAGGGGCGGATAAATTGATAGACAATTTTATAACTTCTCCAGGGAGCGGACAGTTTTCTGAGATGAACAGAAGATTGACAGTACTGCAAGAAGAAGGAATGAAGATATTTGGTGCGGTAAATATTGTTTTAAGATCTATACTAAATATAATATATGATTTGAAAGAATTTAGTATAAGACTAGATGAATACGATAGGTATCATTCAAAAGATGAAAGGGTAAGGAGGGCTGCGACTTTAGCATTAAAACAGATCTGGATAGATAGGGTGGATATCAATAGAGGAAATGGAAGTATAAATGGACTTGCGCAACAGCTTGATTTTGTAACAATAAGAGACGCATTTTTAGTAGCTGAGACTGAAAAAGCTGTTGAAGAATTAGATTTAAATGATAGAGTTAAGAGAATATTGCAGCAAAGAATTCCTGAGTTTTTTGAATGGGCAAAACAATCTGAAAATGAATTAAGGAAAAGATTTGAAATCGAAAAAATTTATTTAAGAAGCCAGGTAAACTCTATAAAGTTATATTCTCATTGGCTTAAACCTTATCTTAAGGCAGCTAAACAACTTGAACAAAACGCTACAGAAACTGCAGACTTGGTTAATTATTTTAATACTTCTATTTTTGAGTTATCATTATTAGCAAAAGGGAAATATGATCCTGAAGGAGATGTACAAAGCGGGAATTTACCAAAATTATATTTAAAATTAAAAGAAAATAAATTAATTAGGACTTATACTCCTTTGACGTTGATTGAATTTGTTTATAGAGCGGCCCCCGATAGGACTGATCAGAGGGGAGGATTTGGGTATAGGGGAAGATATGAAATAACTTTTACTAGTTTTGCACTAAATGATGAAGAATTGATTGTTTTAAAAAGAGAGCTGGATAAGGATGATTTTGCAGGAGTGTATAAAGCAATCACTGGTTCTACTGATGATAGCTTAGGTCAGATTCAGACAGATATAGATAAGTTGCTCGGTAAGGAAGAAGATAATAAAGAAGAAAAGAAAACTGAGGATATCAATCCATTTTCTGCTTTTACCAGTTTGTTTAAGAATGACAAGAAAGATGAGAAAGTTGATTTAAAGAAAGGAGGATTGCCAAAACCAGATGACGAATATGAAAAAATCTTAAGATCTCAGGCAATACTTAATGCTCGTTTTGCATGCAGAAAATTCTATGATGGATTTAAGAAGAGTATAGGTATGAATGCTTTTGCACCTACGGCTTATTAGGGAAAATTCAAATTTCTTAAAAATTTTCATTAAACAAGTTTAAATATTTCTAATGCTTCCGATTTAAATGACTAAAAGAAGAGAAATTAAAGAGCTGAGAGAAATAGCTTCGAAAGTTAAGATTGTAAAAGAGATAGAAAGAGAAAAAAATGATGAAGAAAATAACTTCGTAAATTTAGAGTTTGTAAATGGTTTTGATTTATCGAGACAAAAGAAAAAAGTTGTTGTGAAGAAAAAAGAAGGAGAAAAGTTAGAAGAAGTAATTGAAGTAGAAAAAGTTAAAGATGAAAATAAGGGAAGAGAGGATATAGAAAGAAATAGAGAAGCATTTGATGAAAAGGATAACGCGAGAAATCTTTACGGAACAACTAGCGATGGAGATTCTAGCCGGGCTTATGGGATAAATAATGGCGGTGGAAATACTCGAGATTACTTAGGAAATGCTCGTGTGGATGAAAATCCAAATAATAAATATATTGGGCATAATGAAGGAACTATAAACAATGAGGATGGAATTAGAAGTAATGATGGAGTAAGAAGAATTGGAGATAATAATTATGATGGAAATACTATCAGGGATGAAAATGAGTTAGATAAAAAAAGAAGAGATTTAAGATAAACAACAAATTTAAGTAATGCTCTAAAAAGAGCAAAACTATATCTGAAATTATCATTTTTGTTTAGTTCATTTTAACTAAATATCTATATTCTCAATGGAAATTAATTTTATTAATTTACATAATATTTAAATAAATGAGATACTCACTAAACATATGTCGCAAGATAATTATAAGGGAAAGGGGAGCAGCGGATTTTATGCTGGAGCTGATTATGGTTTTGATGCAAAATATGGGCAGGAGTTTTCTTTGAGTTTAGGAAATAATTATACTCCAAAGACATCACAAATTGGGGTTTCTATTGATTTGTCTGTAAATAATCAAATTCTCGCAGTTTCAAAAGCGATAAATACCGGAGCGAAAACAATTGAGGCAAGTGCTGTAAATATTACTGGGGGTCCACCAGGTTCAAATATTGATAAAATGCCCATACAACAATGGAAGGAAATAAACAGGTTGAAAAAACTTACTAATGTTGATTTGACATTTCATGGTCCTTTAGTAGAACCTACTGGGATAACTAGGGGTGCCTGGGACTCATCTATGAGAGTGGAAGCAGAAAAACAAATGTGGAGTTCTGTGGAAAGGGCACAACAATTAGATGATAAGGGAAATTTAATTATTGTATTTCATTCGAGTAACGGATTGCCTGAACCAGAGACGAAAATAAAACTAGAAAATGGGAAGGAAGTTGTAACTTCAATTTCAGTAATAAACAAAGAGACTGGGCAATTTGGACAATTAAATAAATCTCCAAAAGATTATTTTGATGGAAAAAAGGAATATAGTCCTTATGATGAACTTAAAAGATATAATGAGCAGGACTGGACAAATTCACTAAGTAATATTAATATTGGACTAAATAGAAGCAGGGATGTAATTGAAAATATTGAGAGCTACAAAGAAGCAATGGAGAGTAAAAATAAAGAACTAGGAAATTTCAATTTTGATGAATTATATAAAATGAAATTAGATAATAAAGAAGAATTTGATAGTTTTTATAATAATTTAGATCCCAGTGCACAGAAAGTAACAAAGAAAATAATTGACAGCATTGATTATGTTGATGTTTTTATAAAAGACTCGTACCGTTTATTTAAAGATACTTATAATAAAGCCTATGGGACTATCGAAACAAATGGCAATCAAAAGGATAGGGAAAAATTAGATTTACTTGCTAAAAATATGGCTCCTATTGTGAAAGAATATAAAGAAAATCCTTCAAAAGTAATTGAACTTGCTGAAGCTGTTTCTGAAGGATTAAAAATAATGAAAGATATAGAACCTCCACAGATACATGTTGAACTTAAAAAATTTGCAGTAGATCAGGCATCGACTACTTTTTCAAATGTTGCTTTTAATTCTTATAATAGATTTAAAGAACATTCTCCAATTATAGCAATTGAGAATCCTCCGGTAGGTATGGGTTTAAGCAGAGCAGAAGATTTAAAGTCACTTATTGAAGCTTCAAGAGAAAAGCTTGCAGAAAAATTAATGGAGAAAAATAATTTTTCTGAAAGGAAAGCAAAACAGGAGGCTGAAAAACTTATTGGAGCTACATGGGACGTTGGACATATTAATATGGTAAGAAAACATGGATATAGTGAGGATGATGTTGTAGCAGAAACAAAAATTATTGCTCCCTTCGTTAAACATGTTCATTTATCTGATAATTTTGGAATGGAGCATACAGAACTTCCTATGGGGATGGGAAATGTTCCGACAAAGCCAATGCTTGAAGCTATATCAAAATATAATGCTCAGGCAAAAAAAATAATAGAAGCTGGTGATTGGATAAGTAGAGGAGGACTAAGTTTACCAACTCCATTAAAAGAAACATTTAGGGCTTTAGGTTCTCCTATTTATTCAATGCAAATTCCTGGAGGGCCAAATTGGGGAGGTGGAAATACTAATGCGTCTGGAGGGTATTATTCTGGAATGGGCAGGGCATTTCCTGATAGGTATTTCAATACTTATGGTTCTGGGTTTAGTAATTTACCTCAGGAACTTGGAGGACAGGTCGGAGGAAGATCCAGGGTGAGCGGTGCCCCTATGGACTAGAAAATTTTGGGTAAAATAACCTAATAAAAGAATACAAATTAAATAATAATAATGAAAAAATAAAAAAATTAAAAATTTAGTTTTGCTGAGTATATCTTTTATCTAATCCTTTTGGATCTTCAATAGCATACTCTGCAATTCCAAATTTACTAGGATCATCACTGCTTCCTAATTTAATAAGGGTGTTTCTTATTGCAGTTAAGTAATCGTGATTATCTTTAGCTAAAGTTTCATAAGCTTTTCTAATCTCATTAATTTCTTTATCTATTCCTTTCATTATGAAATCTTTTTGAAGCTTTTGCTGATTCGCTTTCTTAGATAATGCAATTTCTATACCTGCTTCTGTTAAACCAGCAGCTAAAGAAAGTAGACTTTTACTTTGATAACCTCTTGAAGTTTGTCTTTCTTTTTCTTTTTCTATTGCTTTATTTCTAATTTCTGAGGCATATTCTTCTGAACCACTTTCAATATATTTTTTTAATCTTTCACTTTCTTCTTCAGTAGTGCCTTTATTTTTACTTATTCTTTCTTTTAAGTCTTCTGAAGATTTTAATATATTATACATAGCAAGAATCTCTTTATCCTTGCCTTCTGCAACTTGTACTATGAGTTTTTGAGATGCAAGTGATTCTAAATCTGCACCAGGCATATTGGAAAATACCTTGTTTGGATCTGCTTTTAATATACTTGCTTTATCTTCATTATAAAATTTCTTGTACATTTCAGCGCCATTACTAAGTTTTTCACCATTAATATCAGCTGGAGAAGTAATATCTGCAGGCATTTGACCTACACTAGTGTATAAACTATATATTTCCTTCTGCAAAGCTTCCATTGCTGCGTCTTTTACTTGACTTGCAGAATGAGAACTCTTAGAAATAAGATCTTCTAATTTCTTTCTTTTATCTATTGATTCTCTTATTTGACTGTATCTATTTGTTTCTTCTGTCATATATTACGTAGTAATAACTAGTATTTAAATGTTTCGGTTGTTGAGACTAATGGGTAGTAACAAAAGGAAAGATTTATAAAGGATTTTTAAAGTTATTTAGATAATAGGGAGTTTCGATCTTTAATCTCTCTCATGCTTGGGATGCTCATGCTTAAGCTTCTTTCTCTTATTTAATTCTTTAATATTGTTTTCTTTTAGCTCGTTAAATTTAGAGATATCAAATTGGATTTCTTCAATCATTTTTGAAACATGTTTGCCTCCAAGGAAATGAGGCAATAAAACGTAGGACGCGCCTTCTTTATACAGGGATAAGGCTTCTTCTATCTGATGCGATACTACAATGACAATTGCTTTGTCATTTTGAACTCTGATCTTTTTAATTAAAAGAGTGTTAATATCCATATCTGGAATTGTAGAAACTGCAAGTTTAATATTTGATAAATTTAATTCATTTAAAAGCTCCAGATCTGAAACATCCCCATATACACAATTAACTTTTTCTTTAATTAACTGTTCTATAACTTCTGGATTATAATCCAGAACAAGAATATTCTTATGCAATTTCTTAAATGACTCTAAAATATCATAACCAATTCTATTGTATCCAAAAAGGATTGCGTCGTATTCTTTATCCGAGTAAAAAATATGATCGTCAACCTTTTTTCCTTTTCTTTCGAAGATATTCAGATATGGGGAGAGGAAATTGTACAACGAATTTGAATGTGTTATTAAATATGAAGATATTGCAATTGTAATTAAACCTATGACAGTAACTAGAGATAGAATTTCCTTGGACAAATGCCCTAAAGAAACGCCTAAGGATATTAATATAATTGAAAATTCGCTTATTTGAGCAGTAATTAATCCAAGGAGAAAACTAGTTCTTTTTGTGTATCCTAGAATCCCAGTTAGAATCATTAAAATTAATGGATTTCCTATTAATATAAATATTGAGAGAATAATAATAGCAGGAAGGTAAATTAAGATGTTATCAAATACTATTTGTGAACCTAATAAAATAAAGAACAAAACTATGAAAAAATCTCTTAGAGGTTTCATTTTAGATGAAATTTCTTGTTTATATGGAGTAAGCGCTAAAGTTACTCCTGCTAAAAGTGCGCCAATTTCAACAGAGAAATTAAGGAAATAAAATAAAGAACCAATTGCTAAAGCCCAAGCTATACTGAAGAGGAAAAGAAATTCCTGAGATTTTGCAATGAATTTAGAGAATTTAGGAAGGATATAATTTCCAACTATGAATAATATAAAAAGCAAGATTATTCCTTTTATTAGTGAATGAATTATTGCTGAAGATAAATTTGAATTATTTTGCATTGAAGAGATTGTAATAAGGGCAAACATTGCAATTATGTCTTGCACAATTAAAAATCCTATTGAAAGTTTTCCATGAAGTGTTTCTAATTCTTTTTTATTAGTTAAAAGAGTGGAAATTACTATTGTGCTGCTAAATGTTAAGGCAATTGAAATATAAATTGAAGAGGTGTTTGAAAAACCAAGAAATTTAAGAATAAAGAAACCAACTATTGAAGTAAATAATACTTGTCCAAGACCCGTTAAAATTGAAGCTTTGCCAATATTTTTAATTGTCCTGGGATCAAGGCTTAGACCTACGACAAATAGAAGGAATGCGATACCTAATTGAGCAAAAGTCCCAATTTCACTTTTAGATATTGTTATGTTTAAAAAATAAGGGCTTGCTATTACTCCGGTGATTATATAACCTATCATTAAAGGTTGTTTTAGAAGGCGCATTATTATAGAAATAATAACTGCAATTACCATTATTACACTGAGTTCAATAAAAATATTTTCCATTTTTTCCTCTTATTTTATATTCATTGAAGGGTAAAATAGATTTATAAGTGTTTTGTGAAGATAAAAATTAATGTTAAGGATTTATTTTTACTAATTTATTAACAAACATTTAAAAATAATCTTTACTTTAAATTGGTACTAAAAAGAGAAGTAAAAGTGGCTAGCAAAAAGAAGAAAAAAGTTGTTAAGAGAACTGTTAAGAAGCATAAGAGAAGAGTGGTTGTTAAGAGTAGAGGTATAGGAGGTAATTCTATTAAAAGTCAACCTGTTCAACAGAATGTTAATGAGAGTTATGACAGCAATAAAGATGATAAAAATAATTATGGAAGCGGAGAATTTGGAAATACTAATAATGTTCTAGATAGGGGGGAAGTAATTTATGGAGATGAGAATGAAGCAGCACAAAATACTGTGAGTGAAAATGTTCAAAATAATTTAGGTTCAGAAAATATAGTCGAAGGAGAAAACCAAGAAATTAGAGAAAATAATGAAATAGATTCTAATGAATTTGAAAATCAGTCTAGTTATGAAGAAAAACCCCAAGATGAGATAACTGCTAAACCTGAAATGATTTTGCCTCCAATACCAAAAATAAATTCGAAAAATAAAGAACCTAAGATGCAACAGGCAAAAAAAATTAATAATAAATCAAAAAGTACTGAGCCAGTATTAAGTAATAAGAAAATTATCAAGTCGGCTGAACCTGAGTATTCTAGAAAAAATATTATGGGTGAAAAAGAAATTGCAATGGATTTTGCAATAAAAGTTCATAAGAAATTTGATAGATTAATCAAGGCCTCAGTTTTGTTTGGATCACAAACTAGTGCTAAGGATAATGCAATGGCTGGTTCAGATATAGATATAATATTTATAATAGATGATGCAGCAGTTGATTGGGATTTAGAACTTGTCTCATGGTATAGGGAAGAACTGGGAAAACTAGTTTCTACACAAGACTATGGTGTTGAATTACATATTAATACTGTTAGATTAGTTACCTGGTGGGAAGATCTAATTCATGGAGATCCTGTGGTAATAAATATTTTGAGATATGGAGAAGCATTAATAGATTCAGGAGGATTCTTTAATCCAATAAAAGCTTTATTATTGGCTGGAAAGATACGTTCAACACCTGAGGCCGTTTATGCAGCTTTGCAGAGGTCTCCTTGGCATTTAACTCGAAGTAGAAATGCCTCTTTAGGAGCAATAGAAGGAGTTTACTGGTCTATGATAGATGCTGCGCATGCTGCTTTAATTACTGCAGGTAAATTGCCTCCTTCTCCAGAACATGTTCCTGAAATGCTAAGAGAAGTTTTTGTAGATTCTGGAATGCTAAAAATGAACTTTGTCAAATCTGTTAAAGAAGTTTATAGTCTACATAAGGCCATATCTCATGGAAACGTAAGCAGCATCAAGGGACAGGAGATTGATGAATGGCAGGAAATAGCTGAGAAGTTTTTAAGTGAGATGACTAGGATAATTGATTTGATACTTGAATCGAAAAAGTAAAATAATTTCTTTTCTTAAATTGTTTTGAAGACATTAACTATAAAAAGCCTGGTTGATGAAATTATAAATGGAATTAACAAATTTAAAAGAAATTTATTCAAAATTAGAATCTAAGCATAAGCTTCCTTCATTTAAAGAATTAAATGAGAGTTTCGAAGTTGATAAAATAGAAAGAGAGAGCGATACTATGTTAAGAGTTATAAGGAAGACTATGATGGAGAAAATTGTAAATTCTTTAGGTTTTTTGGAAATGCTTCTCAATCCTATGCAGATACCTCGAATGTATATGTCATTTGTAAAAGTTATGAACCATGAAGATAAAGAAATGATTGAGAAGATATATAATGATTTTTCTGAATTAAGCATGAATTCTTTGGAATGTGAGATCAATTATAGCGAAAAAACCGAGGCAGAATTAATTAAGAAAATATTCAAAAAATGGACTGTGCAGAAACCTAATTTTCAGAAAATATTTTCTAAAATAAAGACTCCTGGAAATGGAGAAGCTAAAAGAGAAAGAAGTTATTTCGGTTAGTTAGATGATTTATATTATATATTCAACAATATTAATCTTTATAATCTAATTATAGATAATTTTACAATGGTTGTAGAAAAAAAATCTCGCTTAGAATTAAGTAAACGATATAGGGCTATTGATGGGATTCCAATGCCTGTTGTTATGTACAGACCAATATATGGCGATGGCAAAGAACATGTTTCTAAACCTGGCAAGCTTGCAATCCGCTCTGATGTTGAAAAAATTCTTAATTTTGATGACAAAACTTTTAGTAAATGGTATACGGAACGAAAAGAATCAGCAGAGAGGTTATTAAGAGATTATGAAATGTTTGGATCAATTCCAAATTTGTCTTATGGTAGTGAAGATGCAAGATTAAATATGAGAGACTCGTCTAGTGTAATGGTTGGTCATATAAGTTCTTTAAGGGAAGGATTAGATTATTTGGAAATTATAAAGGAGTTAAGGGAAGGAAGTATTTAATTTTTTGTATATAAAGTATAAACACTTTGTGAAAAGATAGCTATTTTGTATTGAGTAAATCAATCCAAAATAGAATTTATGAGAAATTTACTTTCAAATAAATTCCTAAATCGTGTAAGTGTTTAATTGCCCGCTAGGGCATTAACTTTTTAAATATTTATATTATCCATGATTTCATTGAGTGAAATCTCTAAAACTGAAAGCGGCATTTTAATATTCCAATCCTGTAAAGTTTTTGGATGAACTTCACCAAAATATCCTATTTGCTTCTTGTTAAATAATAGGGAGGCTGATCTGCCGTTTATTAGATCTTTATGATCTATTTCTTTTATTTCTATACTTATATTTAGAGATAATTCCAAATAGTTTAGTATTTGTTTAATTTCTGTAAAATTAGAAGGAGACAATGCGATTAATAAATTATCTTTTTCAATTATGCCTGTTTCTGAGATATTATTTTTATCATTTAGAAATATAGTTCCGATTTCGAATATTTTTTGAGGGTAATCATGATCTTTATTTTCAGAAAATGTCCTTAAAGCAGGAGTTAATAAATCTGAGCGAAGAATCTTAAAATCAGTCTTTGAATTTTCTACTTCTATCTTCTCTTTTAAATCTGAGAGTTCTGCTTCAGCCTTTTTAATCAGATGATATGTTGAAATCTCGTTAATTTCTAGTCCTATTAGCAAATCTGAAATCTTTAATTTAATTTTTTCAATTTTAGATTCTTCTCCGATTGTAGAAATATTTGGTATTTCTGGAGAAAGATTATTATAACCATATGCGATTGCAATATCCTCAATAATGTCAACTTCGTGCATGATATCTGTTCTCCAGGAAGGTATAATTACAGTATTGTTATTATACTCATAACCCATTAAAGGAAGGAGACGGTCAAGATCTTTTTCTTTTAAATCTAAACCCAGAAGCTTATTTACATTTTCTAAAGATATTTTAATTTTTTGAGGGGTTAAATCTGGAGTGATTATTTTTTTTCCACCATAGTCTAGATGCATTTGAAATATCTTACCCCCCATTTCTGCAAGTGTAGTTACTATAATGTTTAATGTTTTTTGCAAGGTTTCCAAGTTACTGCCAGAACATTCGATAAATACTTCTTTAGTGTTTTGTGAAATTTTTCCAGTCGTGTGACTATTTATTATAGGAGGCATTGAGAGGATATTACCTAAAGAATCTGTAAAAATTGGAAATTTATCAAAACCTTCGAGCAAATGGGCGAATTCTTTACCTGTGGGGTGTTTTGAAAGGATTTGATTTGCTGTCAATTCTCCATCTGATTCCAGGGGAGTAAATTTAATTTTACTTGGTTCTAAGGCTAGATATTTAATCGGAAGCTTTATTTTATCAAGCGGGTAAATTCCAATTGCTACTTTTTTTCTGTTTCTTCCAATAGTAATATGTAGTTTTTCCTGTAATTCAATTATTTCTTTTATCTTTTTGTCGTCAAAATCAAGGTTTTTAACTATAGCACATGCAGTAAAAGGACGAATATTTTTTAGATTGGGAGAAATATCAACTTTATAATTCTCTAATGGCTTAGCAATAGAATATTCTTTTAACCCTTTTTCTTTTCCTATGAATGCTTTAAAACTTCTAACGAATCCTTGCAATGAAATTAGATCCGGCCTATTTGGAAAAACTTCGATTTCTATCTCTTTATCGTTTATTGATTCAAGCGGGGTTCCAAAAAGAGAGATCTTTTCAATAATTTCAGGTGTAAGTTTTATGTGCTTCTCGAAGTCACTTTTAAGAAATTTTACGTTTGTCATTATAATTTAATACTCCTTTCTCTTAAAATTTTAAGGTCATTCTTATAAATTTCTCTTAGATCAGTCATATTTTGTGCTAGCATCATTAATCTATCAAATCCCGGGCCCCAGGCAAGAATTGGTATTGGTTCTCCTAATAGAGGAACAGTTACCTCTGGACGAAATATGCCTGCAGCTAAGACTTCAACCCATTTTTGCTTTTCTTCCACCCAAACTGCTCCTTCTAGACTAGGTTCGGTATATGGGAAATATGCTGGTTGTATTCTGATTTTCTTAAACCCCATTTTCTCTGCGAAATCTTTTAAATAAGCAATTAAATTTCTTAGGTTAGCATTTTTGTCTATGACTATCCCATCTGATTGGTTGAATTCAAAACCATGCGACCAATCAACAGTTTCATTTCTAAAATCTCTTCCTATGATAAAATATTTTGCTGGAATTTTAGATACATCTAACTTGGAAAGAGTGATTGCTGAAATGCAAGTTGTATGGGTTCTTAGAACTACTTTTTTTGCTTCTTCTTCATTCCATTTATAGTTCCAGCCTTTACTGCCAGAAATCCCTTTTTCATGGGCTTCTTTTACAGAATCGACAATTTTTTTATCAGGCAGTTTACCTTTTTTATTTTTAATATAGAAAGTATCATGCAATTCTCTTACCGGATGGTCTTGTGCTGTGAATAATGCATCAAAATTCCAGAATGATGTTTGAACTTTATTTCCAGACATTTCTTTAAATCCCAGATCAAGCCAAATTCTTCTTCCTTTTAATATAGATTCTGAAACGAAATGTCTTTTTGCCCCATTTAATTTGGGAACTGGAGCGTAAATGTCATATTTTCTAAATTTATCTCCTCTTTTCCAATCTTTTATTACTTGAGGCGTAATTTCTTCTATTAAACTAAAATTAAGCTCTTTCCCAGATAGTTTTTTTCCTAATTCAGTAAGTTCAATCTCTAGTATGCTTTTTTCGTTAATTTCTATAATATCTTTTCTTGTTTTTAAAATTTGGAAAGCATATTTTTGGTCGTCGTTTAAAGAGGTTTCAGCTAAAGGAAGAGAATCTAAGAATATTTCTTCAAGTGTTTTTTTAGTTAAAGTCTCTTTTGACGCTGTGAGGAATATTTTACCATTTTTTATCTCAATGATATTCTTTTTTTTCAAAATACCTAAGGAAACCTTAAATTCATTGTCTGTAAGTTTTGAGAGTTTTAGGGTTTGGTTTAATTCTAGAGGAGAATTTTTTTCTAAAAATATTAAAAGGTTCCTTTCAGGAAGGTGATTTTTCTTATAAAACAAACCGTTTGTACCAAGTTCTATAATTTTATTTTTTTGTTGTTTTATTTTAATAATTCCTTTATTTTCCAGAAATTTTAGGGATCTAACTAATGAAGGATCATCTAGGGCAGTTTTTTCTTTTATTTCTTCAAAGTTTAGATTTAAAAATGGAATTATTTTTCTTTCTAAGGGAGAAAGCATTTCTATAATTTCTTCTATTTTTTTCATGGAAAGTTAAAGAAATAAGGTTATAAAAAAGTATTTATTTAAGAACTTTACAAAGGAAAGTAATTACTCTTTATTAAGTAATTTAATATTTAGAAAGTTCTTTAAATGAAAAGACATTCATTTTAAAATGAAAAAGAGAGGGGCAGTTCTATTTGGAGAGGATACTTATATTTTTTTAGTTTTATTAGTGTTTTTATTTATATTTTTGTTCTATTATTTTAATTATCAAAAACAGTTTTATAATGATGATGTATATTCTAGTCCAGATGTTTTTTATTCATATATTGATTTTGCGATAATCTTAGAAAATGGTACATTAATAGAATACTTAAACCCACTATGGAACTTTAACACTAAAGAATATTACAGTGATGAAAATATAAACGCTACTTTAAGTTATATGGGAAACGGATTTTGGAATTTAACTCTAGAAAATAAAGGTAGTCAAAAAATAGAAAAGGTTTTGTTTCCATATGATAAAACTGGAAGTTTACTAAATTCTGACACAAGTGATGATGTTTTATATTATCCCTATAAATCTGGGGTGGCGTTTAAGGCAACTTCGATTGAAAATTTAGGGTGGTTTCCCGATAATGAAGTATATTATCCAGGAGAATGCTGTTCTTCTCCATTTGTTATTTTAGCAGATACCTCTAAAGCAAAAATAGTTGCTGCAACCAATTGGCCTCCTAAAAAAGTATTGCCTAGGTATAATTCAAATAAAATGATTTTAATTTACAAAGAGAGTATTTTGCCAACTGAAATAAAAAATTACATTTCATTAGTTAAAATTGTAAATGGAAATTCTCAAGAAGGAAATTATGGCTGGCAGAATGCTGTAGACGAGTATAAATATTGGTTAAATACAAAAATAGAAGAATCTGGCCTTAATTATTCATATACTGGAGAAATGGAAAATTCAGATGGGTTTTTCAATGTTCGGTTACAAAATATTGAAAATTTTAGTATAATTAATTTAGAAAATCAGTGGAGCAATTGGAGAGACTATTTTCCTTGGATTATATATTTTGGACAGATGAGTGGATATAATGAGAGTTGCTGTGTTTACAATAGGACCCTACATAACAGATATGCTGCATTAGAAACTTATTCCAATTTAAAAGTTAGTGAAGGTTTTAAAGTTGGTTATTATCAAAGACCATTAAAATTAGAAGAAAATTCAAGCTATTTTCTTCTTGATAATTCTACAACCTATTCATATTGGGATGCTAATGAAGAAAATTCTTCTTCATATTTGAGTGAATGGATAAGAAGGACAAAGGATATTTATGGGGGGAATTTGTTTTATATAGGTGCTTTTGGTTCAGCATATTTGGGGAAACCTTTCTTTGTGGCTAGTTTTCTAAATAACTCAGCTCCTAAAGATTCTATAATAGAACAAGGTGTTGATATTTATCCATCTTCTTATTTAATAAGTGGAAATATTTTTGGAGGCAGTGTTGCAGGAAGCAATTTATTTAATTTCACTGGGGAACCAGAGCCAGCTGTAAATTCTAAAAACTTGGATCATTCAATAAGAACTCCTGAAAGTCTTGGAAGTGAAATATTAGTAAAAAATATAAAAATTGAATATTATAAAACTGGACTATTGAATGAATTTGTTATTCCAAACTTTAGCTTGTATTCTCCAGATTTAATTGTTTATCAAGGAAGGATAGATTTTTCTGCAAAACCACAGTTAAATTATAATGATCATTTTGGTGTAAAAGCAATTGGGAAATTTAGAGTTCCATTTAATGCTAGTTATAATTTAACTTTAGGATATTATCCCGGAATGCAGTTAATCTATGAAATTATGATTGATGGGAAAAAATTAGATACAACTGGAGAATATAATCTAAGCGGATCTATTTATACAACTAACTTTACTTTTATTGAACAAGGAATTCATGATTTAGAATTAAGGTTTTATATTAATGATAGCTTGATTTCTCCAAATGTTGAGTTTAAGCAGCAGGCGAACGATAATGTTGGAATAAATAATATAACAGAAAAAATCATAGATGAAAATTATTTATTTCATAAAGAAATATTTAATTCTATGAGCTTTCCAGAATTAAGCAGATATGTGTTAAATGATAGAATTTTCTTCATGGGGGATTCAAATGGAGATGATAGATATTGGGGGTATGGATATGATAGAAATTATTATGCTGAAAGAAGAGGTTTTCTTTTAGGAGTTAAATTTGATGCTGGAAATATTAATGATAGTGCCCCTTTTGGACAAGAAGATATTATGATTGATTCTTCAAAAATGAATCCTATATTAAAATTAGCAATAGAGGAGAGAAACAGAACAGGTTGGTGGTCTCGAGAACCATTATTTAATGGAAAAAGAGGAATTTACGATAATTATGGAAAGATGGAACTAACTAACTTTATAGATAAAGATGGGAAGATATTAATTGTAATAGATAATTGGAACGAAGAGTCTTTAATTAATATAAGTTATGGCGGAGAAATTATTAATCAAGTTATACCTATAGATGTTGAAACTGGAAAACCAAAGAGATTATTTATTTTTGAAATTTTAGGGCAAGAGTGCCCTGATGCAGATGGAGATGGATTTAGAAGCTGTACTAGCAATGTTGCTGGAGGACCAATTGACTGTATAGATACTAATAGTGAAATAAATCCAATTGCTAGTGAATTATGCGATGGAGAAGATAATAATTGCAATTTCCAAACAGATGAAGGGTGTGTAGAATCTTCTCCAAGTAATGATGGAGGTGGGGGCGGCTCTATCGAAACTGATGCAAAATGGACAAAAACAATTTCTTGGGATAGAAAAAATATGGAGGAAATAAAGAATATTTATGAGAAACTTAACTTAAAGAGCAGAGTTAAAATTAAGATAAACAACGAAATACATTATGTTGGAATTTTAGATATGACCGAATATAATACAACTATTGAAGTTCTTTCCGAGCCTCAAGTTGCAGTATTAAATATTGGAGAAAGCAAATCTTTTGATCTCAACAATTATTTGGGAAATGATTTAGCTATTGAATTAGAAAGAATAGTGGGCAATTATGCGCATATTAAAATATCTTATATTGGAGAAAATATAGTTAAAGCAAATAATTTAAGTGAAACTGAAAACTCTAGCAAATTAAAACCGGAGGAAAAAGATATTGAAGATGGGAGCAGTAATAAATTATCTTTGATAATTATAATTTTGATGTTATTAATTGTTTGTGCGATTATAATAGTTTATATATTTAGATTTAGGAAAATTAAATTAAATAGTCAACTCAATTCTTTGCCTGTTGAGTCGAAGAGCCTAGAGAAATCATAAGGCTAAAAGAATCTTTTTCGTCTTTATGGTTAAACAGTACAATTTTAGTTTTTGTTTTTCTGCAAATTTTTATATTTTGAATAATTTTTGATAAAATTATTGCTTTCTCTTTTTTATTTTTACTTCTTAGTTCATTTAGATCAAAACCTATTGAAATTTTATTTTTAGTTGCAATTTTACCTAAAACATGGTTAAATCCTGAATCTAGATGTTTTAATTTATCTTTTTTTTTAAGCAGAAAACTTGAAGAAAGAAGCAAGACATTAAATTTCCCGTATTCAAGTATTTTTCTATTAAAATCATCATTTTGAGCATTTACAATAATTTGTTTTTCTTTATATGTTTTAATTTGGTTTTTTACAGATTCTATATTTAAAGTATTTATGATGTTCATTGTTTTACTAGAAATTGATTATTTAAGATTCTTTTGGATTTACTTAATCACAAATTGTTGTACCTGTAAACTTTTTATTTTTAAGAAGATTGTCCAGATTTCTTAGATCTTCTCCAAGAATATACGTTTTAATTTTATTTTTTCTTATTAATACTGCAGCGGTTTGATCTAAAACAAAATTTTGACCAGCTTTATATTTAATTTTAAGTGCTTTTTCTTCAAAATCCTTCCAAGTAATTTTTGGAATAAACTTTGCATTAGGGTTTTTAGCAGGATTATCGGAGTATAGGCCTTGAACATTTGTCATATTTATAAACTCCGTATTTAGAAAACAGGCCAAATGTGCTGCTGTTGTGTCTGAAGTTGATTTTGGAGTGTATCGAAGAGCTCCGCATAAAATTACTTGATTTTTAGATAAGTGGCTTTTAACACTATTCATGTTTGTGGGTAGAGACTCATTTGCAACTTTACCAAAGAATTGCATCATAAATAATGCATTCATTCTAGTTGCTCTGATACCTGCGATGGAAAGTTCTTTTTTTGATTTTCCTTCTTTTTCTAAGGCTGAAATATATTTCCTTGCAATTGTCCCCCCTCCGCAGACAATAACAAATTTATAATTTCTGAAATTTTTCTCTAAAACTTTTTTGGAATTATCTAAAAAATTAAAATTTATTTTCTCAGGGACTATCAAAGATCCTCCTAACGAGATCACTATTACTTTTTTCATTGTTTATTTAAGACTAGAGAGGTTTTAAATATTTCTTACTTAAAATCAGGTAAAATAAGTGACCTATAGAGTATAATAATGGTTTTTAAGCAAGATAATGAAAGTAGTGTATGAAGAAAACTAGGGAACGTAATTTTACAACAGATAATTTAGCTCAGAAATTGATTGAGTCTTGGAAAACCAAGGGACCTTTTAGAAATACAACAAAACCAGAAATATATCAATCTGGAGATAAGGTGTTTACCGAATTGCTTGATATTCCTCATATTTTATGGTTTGAAGAATTAAGAAGCGGTACAGAGAAACCTGGATCAATACAATTGAAGAGATATTTTTATGATTATGTTTTGTCAACTGGGTCTCAAAATATTCAAAAAATTCAAGAATTTGTTACTTTAAGCAATAAAAATGTGCCTTCAGATAAGAAAAGTGTATATCCTATTTATGGCAACTGTGAATTTAATTTCGAAAGTAGAGTGTATAAGGGATATGGTAAAGATGAAGAACAAAGAGGAGTTTTAATAAAAGCAGAGATTAATCATTTACCTCTTGGAAGAAAAGATCATTTATCTGATAATTTATTTGAATATGTCTTTAATGGAATAGTTCTTCCTGCAACAAGGGCAGTAACTAGAGATAGTTTACCAGTTTCTTCTTGGTATAGATTTAGCTGAATTCAATTGGAATTCATTATTTGAAAATTTCGCCGTTTTCTTTGCTCCACCAGAGCAAATCTAATTCGTCAACAGGAATATTAATCCTATTAGAAAATTCTAAGAAAGAATTTTCTAGCTCTAGATAATGTTTTCTATTTTTTATTTTGTCTTCGTTAATAATATTTAATGATTTTAGATTTCTTAGGATATGACGGTCAAGAATTGCAATTTTGTTATTTGACAGTCCAATATTTCTTAAAAAGTGGCCTGCTTCTTTTAATCCATAACCATTTACATTTTCTGCCAGGAAGTTTCTTAATTCTTTAATGTTAGTATTGCTTAAATTTTGCTTTATATTTGGCCATTGAATTCTTGCTTTTAGAATTCTTTGAGTTTTTGTATTGTGGAATCTGGTTCTTGTTTTTAGAATATTGTGAATTTCTTTTTCAGTGAATTCTTTTAATTTAGAAATTTCTTCAACTGCAGACCAGCATCTTTGTGCATTGCTTTGAGGGGTAAGGAGGCAGAAGAGAAATTCTTGGAATTTTTGTTCTTCTGATAGGTTTTTGAACTCGGCAAGACGATTTTTTATACTGTCTCTTTTTTCATTGTAAGATTTTAGTAATTCTTTCATGTAATGTGATAAGAGATAGATTTTAAATAAGTTTTGAATTTACTTATTTTGTTGGTAAAAAATATCTTCTATGTTATTTTCTTTGCTTTTCTTGGATCTATAAAGTTCATATACTCCAGAAAGAAGGTTTGTTGTAATTAAAGTTGTTAATGTTTCTTTAGTTAGATTATTTTCATATCCAATTGATAATGAAGTGGGTATTAAAGTAAATGTAAACATTGCCTGAAAAAAACTACTTAAGAAAAAGAAGCTATTCAAGAAAGGTCTCTTATCGCCATTTATTTTTTCAAAATCGCCATACAATCCATATTTTTGATGTAAATCTCTAGTTATCCTTGAAGCTGAAGGAATTAAGAAAGGTGTACCAGGAAATATACATGCTGTTTTTTTAATGATATCTTTAGTTAGTTCTAAGAAATTAGCAGGAACTTCCACTTTTTCTTCTAAATTTTCTTTTCTTAATTCTTCTTTTTGTTTATAATTCAAAGGAGGATTATAACTATGATAAGGAGATGTACGCCGAAGTCCAGGAGATCTATTTTCAGCTTCTTTATTTGCTTCAATAATGCTTGGAGTTATATGGGGTAGATCTAGGCAACTTTTAGGTAATACAAGATAATATCTTTCTAACGATGCTAAATCTTTTATACTAAGAGCATAATAGGGAGCTGAATCTAGAATTAAATCCGAAAAAACAAATCTTTGAGGGTCTTTGTGAAATAACTCGTTAAGTTTATGCTCTTCTGGGTCATCTGATAGAAAGGTTATAAGTTTTGCTATTTCTAGACTATCTGCTGATTTTTCTTGTATGTTTTCTTGTTTCATTCCAGGAAAAGTTTAATGGAGTAATTTAAATATTTGTGGAGTCTATATAACACCACAAGATATAAAAAGATAGAACATTTCTGCTCTAGATGTCCCTTGATATATTAAGAAAAGCTGGTTTAACAGATGTAGAAATAAAAATATATGAAACTGTTTTGGATTTAGGCATAGCTCCAATTAACAAAATACATGAAAAATCAGGGGTGGAAAGGAGATACATTTATGATATCTTAAATAAACTTATGGAAAAGGGTTTAATTAGTTATATTGCTGAAAATGGAAAGAGAAACTTTCAGGTAACGTATCCAAAAAAATTACTTACATATATCAATGAAAAAATAATTGATTTCAAAAAAATTGAAGAAAATATACAAGAAGAAATGCCTGTTTTAATGGAAAGATTTCACAAAAATAAACCTGTGATTGGAGGAGAGATTTATAGGGGAATGGAAGGGTTTAAGGCAATTGCTGAAGAGATGCTAGAAAATAAGGATAATTGGATTATTGGGGGAAGCGGGGAAGCAGATAAAACTATGACTTTTTACTGGAAGCATTATAATAAAAGAAGGATAAAAAATAAAGTGATGTGGCATGACCTCATAAAGTCTGGTACTTTGATGACTGTTTTTAAGAATATGAATAAATCAAAATTGAAGAAAAACTATTATGAGTATAAAACGCTACCGCAAAACATTCAGGGACCTAATATCATTGTTATCTATGGAGATAAAGTTGCAAATATGTATTGGAAGGAAGGATTGTTTGCATTTGTGATACATAACAAAGATATCGCTAAGTCTTATCTTGATTATTTTGATTGTCTATGGAAAATATCGGTTTAATATCCAATAAGGTAATATTTTAAATAGATATTTGTTTTAGAAGAGAGATGAAAAAGAGAGTTGACAAAAAGCCTTGGGGCAATGAAGATATTTATGCAATTAATCAGAAAGTATCTGTAAAAATTATTAATATAGATAAAGGAAAGAGATTTTCATTACAAAAACATAAACATAGAAAAGAATTATTACGCGTAATCGAGGGAAAGGCTCTTGTAACTTTAGGAAAAACAAATAAAATCTTGAAACCTGGAAATGAGGTTCTTGTTAAGAAAGGAGTTTTACATCGAATAAAAGCATTGACTGATAATTTAAAAGTTTTAGAAGTTTCATTCGGGAAGTTTGATAAAAATGATATTACAAGAATCGAAGATGATTATTGGAGAGTAAAATGAAAGAGATAAGTGAATTGAAATGGAACGAATTAAAAGATATTAAATTAATTATGTTTGATGTCGATGGAGTCTTAGTGAGAAGAGGAACAAAGATAAAACAAGAAGGGAGTGTTACGACACTAGAAACTAAAAAGATAGATAGTAAACAAATTGAGCAGATTAAGGAACTAAATAAAAAAGGTTTTTTAGTTAATATCAATTCTGGGAGAGGATTATATATGCTGCAGGAGATGTTTAGAGAAGTTCTGCCTTTTGTAAGTTTGACATATGAAAATGGGAGTGCTACTTGGTACAAAGGGAAAGTTGAACAACATTTTAACAGTTATAAATATCTTAAAGACATTATTTTTGAATTAATTAAAGTAAAGAGTGAGAAAATAAAGGGATTTGAACCAAAGGAGTTTATAATAACTATACATTGCAATCAACAAGTTAAGGAAATTGAGCAAATTATTTCTAGATATAAAGAATTGTATACGGTTTGGAATGGTGAGGCTTATGATATTGGTGTAAAAGATTTACAGACTAAAGCGCTTGGATTAAGAAGAGTCATTAAGATGTTTAAACTTAAAAAAAAGAATGTTCTAGCGATAGGTGATAATTATAATGATAAAGAAATGGTTAAAGAAGCTGGATTAAAAATTAGTGCGGATAAAACAAGAATCGAAGGAGACTATTATGTTCCTTTGGATGATGAGTTTTTACCTGCTGACTTATTGATGAGGCAGATATTGAAAGAGATGAAAAACTGCTGACTAAATAATATATTTATCTACGGAGATGTAAACGAGCGAGAAAATCTTTTTAAAGCTAGACATCTCTTATAGATTATGGAAAATGAGGTGAGTGATGATGCAATTTGTTTCATGGGAACTTTTCCCCCCAGAGAATGTGGAATTGCAACATTTACAAAGGATTTGTCGGATTCAATTGAAAGAAAATTTTTCCCTTATTTAAGATCTAAAATTATTGCTATGAATAATAATGGCGTTAACATTTATAATTATCCTTCACGAGTTATTTATCAGATTAGCGATACTGAAAGAGAGCAATATAAGAAAATAGCTGAAAAAGTAAATAAGAATGATTCTATTAAAATTGTTTGCATACAACATGAATTTGGTATATTTGGTGGAGAATATGGAAGATATCTGCTTGATTTTTTGGATGTTGTAAGAAAACCTGTTATTGTTACATTTCATAGTATATTGCCAAATCCTGATAAAACTAGAAGAAAGATAGTAAGAGCTATTTCAGAAAAAGTCTGGGAGATAGTTGTTATGACACAAAAAGGAGAAGAAATATTAAGAAAAGACTATGGGTTATTAACTCCAATAAGAGTTATACCTCATGGGATTCCAACAGTTTCTTTTGAATCTCAAGCAGCAATGAAAAAACAATTAGGGTATAAAGATAAATTACTACTTGTGTCGTTCGGGATGATTAGCCGAGGCAAGGGATATGAACACGTAATAGAAAGTTTGCCTAAAGTTGTAGAAAAATATCCAAATTTGATGTATTTAATTGTAGGTGCAACTCATCCAGTGATAAGGAAAAATGAGGGAGAAAGTTATAGAAATTTCCTAGATAGAAGAATAAAAGAATTGGGTTTGACGGAAAATGTTAAATTTTACAATAAATATGTTGAATTAAAAGAGATTATTCAATATCTCAAAGCAGCAGATGTTTATATTTCTGCGACATTAACTCCTGAACAGATAACTTCAGGAACGTTGGCATATGCGATGGGATGCGGAAGAGCTACTGTTTCAACTCCCTTTTTATATGCCCAGGATATGATAAATAGCGAGAGAGGAGTATTGCTAGGAAGTTTTGGAAAATCAGATGAATTTACTGAAGGCATTTTAAGAGTGCTTGGAAATAAGAATTTTAGAAAAGATGTTGAACAAAATAGTTATGAATATACTAGACATATGACTTGGCCGAATGTTGCACTGGCTTATGGGAATTTAATTAGAGATTATATTGCTATACCTGAAATTTATTTTGAGAGATTGCCTAGAATAAATACGGAACATATAAGAAGAATGACTGATGATTTTGGCATTTTACAATTTGCTAAGTATTCCACTCCGCACCAAGGATCCGGTTATACATTGGATGATAATGCCAGAGCGTTGATAGTTGTATCTAAACTATATTCAAAATATAGAAATCCAGCGTTTTTGAATTTAGCAAAAACTTATTTAAATTATATAAAATATGTGCAGCTTGAGGATGGAAAGTTCTGCAATTTAGTTACTAAGGAAAAATCTATAGAGAAAAATTCTTGGAGCGAGGAAGCATTTGGGAGAGCTATTAAATCATTGGGATTTGTTTATTCTTTACAAGCAATTCCAAGAGCAGAAAGAAGAGAGGCAGAGGAATTATTGCTTAAGGCGTTGCCTGTTGCATCTGAAGTTAATTCTCCGAGAGCTTTATCTTCAATAATTGCCGGACTTTATTATTACAATAAAGAAAATTATTCACGAGATATTGTGAAAACGATTAGAAAATTTGCAGACCATATTGTGAATATGTATGAAGAGAATTCCAGTCATGACTGGAGATGGTTTGAACCTGCTTTGACTTATTCAAATAGCAAAATATGCGAGGCACTATTTTTTGCATATATTGCAACACAGAATTTAAGATACCTAAATATTGCTGAAGAATCATTAAACTTTTTAATGAGCAAGACTTTTGAAAATGGAGTATTTGTCCCAATAGGGCAGAATGGATGGTATAAAAAAGGAGGAGAGAGATCATATTTTGACCAACAACCAATTGATGTTGGTTCAATGGTTCAAACTTTATCTTTAGCCTATAAACTAACTAAGAATGTGGAATATGGGAAGAATTCTGTTAAGGCGTTTCATTGGTTCTTGGGAAAAAATACATTGAATCAGGTCGTTTATAATGAGAAAAGCGGAGGATGCTATGACGGGCTTGATAAGACAAATCTTAATTTGAATCAAGGTGCTGAGTCAACTGTCTCTTATATGCTTGCGAGATTGAGTTTGGATGAGATTTAGATTATTTATAATCTTTTAAGATTTTTACTTTAGTGAATTTTGTTTTTTTTAAAGTTTGATAAATCTTTTCTACTTCATCCATTGATAATTCTAAAATACCTGAGCTAACATTGCCTTTGAAGCATACTTGAACATTTGCTTTCTTAGGTTCTAGAATATTTTCTTTTATGAAACATTCTTTAATTTCTCCCCCGGCAGATAATCTTCTTATTTGTCCATTTTCTGATCTTTTAGATTTAACAATCATATAAAACCAGATATTTTTGACTTTTTAAATTAATGTTATCTAAGATAGGAGTAAATTTATATATGTTTGAAGGTATTTCTTTATATGAATATGATCTGGAAAAAATTAAACTCTGTTGTTGAGGAATATCTGAATCCAGTTTATAAAAAGACTCATCCTGTAATGGCTTTGGCAACAGTTAAACATAAAAACCAAAATGGCTACTATGAAGGAATAATCAGAGAGATAATAGGAAGGAAAGGAGACGTATCAATTTCTGGTTTTGTTGATAGAAGTAAATTGTTTATTGTAAAGAGTAGTGATGGTCTTAAATGGAAAAGAGTTAAAGAATTAAAAATTGAAGGAATAAATGAGATAATAAAAAAACTTTCAAGAGAATCTTTAGATTTTATTGGACTAGAAGATCCAGATATTTGGGTTGAGAATGGGAAAATCCACGTATATTTCTCGATTGCGTATAAAAGAAAAAACAAAAGAGGATATTTTGTCGCTTTGGGGCACGCACAAGGAAGCAGTTTATTTAATTTAACAGCAACAAAACCTGTGATGATTCCAAAATTAAGCGAGCATAATAAATACTCAGGTTTTAAAGAAGTTGCTATAAATCCCCTTGAATATAATGGTTATAGAATTAATTTATGTGAAAGTGGTTATCATGATTTTAAAAGAAAAGTAGGTGTTAGCACAATAGTAAGTGTAAAAGCAAAAGATTTATCAAAAACCTGGAAATTAATTAAAACGGTTGGAGATCCGCCGAAATTTAAATGGCATTGGTGTAACGGACAATTATCTCCAACATTTATTCTTCCTAAAAAGTTGATTTCTTATAAAGATTATTTGGTTGTTTTTATCAATGGTCGTTCACAATCAAAAAGAATTAATAATAAAACGTATTATGGGGATTTTGAGACAGGACTAGCTTTATTTAATCCAAAAACAGGAGAAATTCCTTGGATTTCTCCAGAACCTTTTGTTGCAGATCCTGAAGAGAAGTCGATAACTTTTACTTCAGATTATCTTCCTATAAATAAAAATGAAATTTTATTATATGCCCATACAGACGATTCATTTATTAGGGCTTATAAAATTAATTTAAAAGAACTTAAGAAATTAATTGATTATTGATTTTGCTTCTTTTCTTATAAATTTATCAGCAACTCTGCTTGGCACAAATACTCTGTGGCCTCTTCTTTTGGAAAAAATTATTGCCGTGTTATGGGCACAAGGATTTTCCCAATATAAAGCGACCCATCCAGAAATTACTGATTTTCCAGGCTCCGCGACACCTTGTAAGATAGTTGCCCTATTTTCAAAGCCAATTTCTTGATTTCTTAATTGAACTGCTTCTAAGCCTCCATAGGAGTTATGTCCAATGATATAGCCTCTAGTAGCTTCCTGATATCCTCGTCCATTTGTAATTTCAAGAACCTCCGAGTTTGATCTTCTTAAAACATAAAAATCTTCATCTGATTGAGGGAAACCATAACTTAAATAAAGCGAAGCATAACTTAATTTTCTATCATCTAAATTTAAAGCATTGCTAATTGCTGTACAAGCATAATCAATGTCTTCTTTTGTTGCATTTCTCCATCTGTTTATTTCTATCATAAAATTTTCAGAAAATGATAATATTTAATTTTATCTGTTTTCACTCTTTTCCATTTTGAAGAAAACAAAGTATAAACAGGCGATTGCTGAGAGAACAAATGCTGTTGTGAATTTACTTGAAACTAAAATCATTATAATCCAGAGGAAAGCTCTGCCGATGAAATTTGGAATTTCTGTGAAGAGAATGAATTCATCTTTGTCTTTGTGTGCAGAAGCTTTGTCGTAGAAGATGGCGTTGTATGGTATGTTCATCATTATTGCAATAAATCCGGTTGCGAGTGTTATAACATATATAAAAATAGGAAGTTCTATGAATACTCTTAACATCCATACAAAGAAGTATAAAACAGCACTTAATTTAAGATAGAAATATTTATTATTTCTATCATGAGATTTGCCTATAAATAAGTTAAACAATATTGCTCCAATCGCAGCTAAGACGCTAATGTATCCTATGGAAATAATGCTTTTAATTGTTAAAAATACGAATATTGGCCAAATAATTCCTTCTGTATTGTCCTTAATATTGAAAAAGAAGGTCGCAAAGAAAAAGTGTTTATAATCTTTCGCTAATCTGTGAATATTTTTATGGTGAATTTTAGTAATGGGCATTATATTTTGGATATAAAGTAATGGGATTATAGATAGAACAAAGAAAACTATTGCAAAATAGAATAAATTTGAAAAGCCAAAAACTATTGCAATAAATGCTCCTATTAATGGGCTAATTAGTCCTGCAATCATTCCAATGGAATCGTATTTACTGAATTGTGTTCCTCTTTTATTATCTTGTGTTAGTCTTGTGAAATAAGAATGTAATGGGAGGTAAAAGAAAATTTCTTGAATTGCTAAAAATAGGGCTATGACATATAAGGGAATTGAGAGTTCTTTAATATAAATTAACGACAATAAAAACAAGATAACAAACGGAGTGCTTGCAATAATAATCGGTTTGTATCCGAATTTTCTTGACAAGAGTAAAGTTAAAGGAGTTAGAATAAATGTGACCAAATGAAAAATTAAAAAATATAAGAAGACTTGATTCAACGTATAACCTAATGTAAGAAAGTAAATAGGTATAAAAATTCCAACTAATGAGAAGCCTAAGCCTCTCAGAAAGTTATTTAGGTAGATTAATGATAAACCCTTTCTCTTTTTCATGATATTAAAAGGAATTATGTTTTTAATAATGTTTCTTATTCATTGAATAAAGATACCCTCTCGGCAAGTTTACCTTGCCGACTGCAGGAATCGAACCTGCTAAAAGGGAACCAGCAACATGGCATTGGTTTATTTCTACCATTTGAGCCCTAAGCACATGGCTTTTTTTAATTTCTAAGGGACTATGATTGTATTGTTGGAGAAGATTTACTTATTTCTTCAATTGATTTAAGTGCTTCTTCTATTGCTATTATTTGCTCTTCAAAAACTTTTTCTTTGTCTTTCATCTGTTCTTTTGAATTATTAAATTCTTGTGATGCTTTTTCAATTTCTAATTCCATCTTTCTTTGCTCCCTTTTGATATCTTCTTGAATATCTTTCTTCCAGTTTTCAAAATCCTTCTTTAATTTATCAATATATTGTTCTTTATGTTTAACATCTTCTTTTAGCTTGGATTTACCATTCATAATTTCTAGCTTCTTCTGGGTTAAACGTTCTACAATACTGTAACGGGATTGACTTTCACTCATAATGATGGGTCGATAAATTACTATTTAAACATTTATTTTACTTTATAAGTAGTGTTTTATTACTATACAAATATGTCATGATCTTTAGATATTAAGGTAACCAATTAAATATCTTATAAAAGAAAATTTATCATAAACATTTTTATATTCTATTTTGTTTGTTTGGTGATGAAAGATGTGACAAAAGCTGCATATAACGAAGCTATCGAAGTTCTAAGAAAATGCTCTACAAAAAAAGGATTTTATGCTGCTTTTCCTGGATATGATATGGTGTTTGCAAGAGACTCAATGATAATGTCTTTAGGAGCTTCGCTTTTGGGAACGAAATTTAAGGAAGTTATAAAGAAAAGTTTGATGACTTTAGCTGAAAATCAGAGTGAGAAGGGACAGATACCAAACGCGGTTGATCTTTTTAGTGAAAGGAAAAAACATGTAGATTTTAAGTCTATTGATTCAACACTGTGGTTTTTAATTGGGCAGAAGAATTATGCTAGGAGGTTTAAAGACCAGATTTTACTAAAAAAATATAAGAAAAATATAGAAAAAGCATTAACCTGGCTGAGTTATCAGGATATATGTGAAAGGGGATTACTTGACGAATTACCTACAACTGATTGGGAAGATGCATTTCCTGAGAAATATGGGCATGCAATAAATGAAATGTCTTTGTATTATAAAGTTTTAAATTTATATGGGGAGAAGAAACATGCAAATAAATTGAAGAAGATTATTAATGATGATAAAGATGATAGTTTGTGGAATGGAAAATATTATTATGCATGGAGATGGAAAAATCATGGAAAATATCATGAAAGAGGAGAGTGGTTTGATAGTTTGGGGAATGTTATGTCTATTGTATATGGATTGACTGGTAAGGAGAGGGGCCAGAAAATTATTAATTATATTAAAAAGGAAAAGATAGATAAACCTTATCCAATGAAAGCAATATTTCCCTCTGTTAAAAAAGGCGGGAAATATTGGAAAGATTATTTTGATGATTGTGATGCTCGAACAGAATATCATTATCTGAATGCTGGAATTTGGACTTATATTGGTGGTTTTTATGTAATCGCTTTAGTAAAAATGGGAAACGTAAAGGAAGCAGAAAAACAACTTTTGAAATTGGCTGAAGCTAATTTACTTTTACCTAAATATAGTGAGTGGCTCGATGGAAAAACTGGATTGCCCTTTGGGGGGAAAATAGGAAAGAAAGAGGGGGGACAGGGTTGGAATGCTGGAATGTATATTGCAGCTTATGAAAGTGTGAAAAGGAAGAAAAGTTTGATTTAGTATCCTCTAACAGGTTTAATAATAAAAGATATCTTTCATTTACAATTAAAAAATTGTCTTGTTGTCTCAATTCGTTGAAGAATTTTTTCTGATTTGAAAAATTGTTAACAACTACATCTTTTGCACAGGCATTAATGCATATAATAAATTTTCACATTATTAAGTTATTAACATTAGTTTTCAGTCAAATTTCAAAACCCCTCGGATTTTGGCTCTGATCTGTTACCAGGTACGTTTCATAAATAGTTTTAAATATTAACTTTATCTAAAAAAGAATATGATTAATATAGAAAAAGAGAGTGTTTTAGTTGAACCTAAAGATGTTAAACCGACTTCTGCTTATTTTAATGTTTTAGGTACATTTAATCCTGGAGCGATGAGATTGCCCAGCGGGGAGATAATTTTATATGTCCGAGTTGTGGAGAAAATAAAAAAAGAAGAGGATGAAAAACATTATTTTTCTCCGAGATGTTCGGGAAAAGATAAATGTGATGTTGTTATAGACAAGTTTGGAAAAAAAGAAATGGAATCAAAATCTGAAATGGACTTTGTTTTTAAAGATGGAACAAAAAGATTAACATACATATCGCATTTTAGAAGAGTGGTTTTGGATAGAACAGGATTTAAAGTAAAATCTATTGAGAAGACGCCTAGTTTTCAGGGATTGACAAATGATGGAGAGTATGGAATTGAAGATCCAAGAATAACAAAATTTGGGGATGGATATTTGATGACATATGTTGCATTATCAAATGAAGGAAATGTTTCGACAAATTTAGCAGTATCTAATGATTGTTTGAATTGGGAAAGAAGGGGAATAATATTTAGGATGCAGAATAAAGATGTGGTAATTTTTCCTGAAAAGATTAATAATCATTATGTTGCCTTTAACAGGCCAGAAGGCAATTTTCAGTTTTCTCCTCCTAAAATCTGGATTTCTTATTCGGAAGATTTAAAATTGTGGGGGAATTCCCGCCCGGTTGTATTATCAACAAAAGGACATTGGGATTATGCTAGAGTTGGTGCTGGTGCACCACCAATAAAAACAGAAAAAGGATGGTTATTAATTTATCATGGAGTAACTGAACATCATAAAAAACCAAAAGGCGTAGAAGAATTTATGAAAAATTTAATTGGAAAAAGTGGAGAAGAATTCCATACCACTTATTCAATTGGCGTTGCTTTATTTGATTTGAATGATCCTGGAAAATTAATTGCAAAGTCTCCGCATCCAATTATTTTTCCTATGAAAAAGTATGAACGTGAAGGATTTGTTGACAATGTTGTTTTTACAACTGGCTTAGTAAAAGATGAAAATGGAAAAGATTTGTTGTTTTATTCTGGTGGAGCAGATCGGGTTGTGACGGTTAAGAAGATTGCATTTAAAGACGTGATGTCGAGTTTGGAGAAAGTTTAGAAGTGGAAAGAAATTTAAAGGGAGATTGGTTATTATTTTTATGAGAAGAGGTTGGATTTCATTATTTTTAGTCATTTTTTTATTAGCCGTTATTATTTTGAGATTACATGGGTCAAGTATTATTGATTATGAAGCTTATGATTTGAAAGAAAATAATTTGGTTTTAAATGGATTTGGTGAAAAATCAATTTTAGAAGTCATAAAAAATCTTTTTTACAATAAGGAACAAATCATTACAAATTTAGAGTCTGAAGAAAATGTTTATTATTCTCCAACAGATTTTGATTGGATTTTATCTCAAACAATTTCTGGCTCCTGTGGAAGCTATTGCGGAACTTTTGGAAATAGTCTATTTGTTAAAGATGAATTTTCAATAATTGGCAATCCTCTTGGAGATTATGGAGGGGTAAGAGGGCTGGCTTTTATATTTAGATATTCAAAAGTAGATAATTCATGGAATGAAGAAGATATATTATCTGCTAACGACACTTATATGGGAGAACTCTCTAATTTTGGATACTCTTCAGCCATAGATAGGGATGTTGCTATAGTTGGTGCACCTCAAAAGAATATATCTGGAATAGTTAAAGGTGCTGTGTATATCTTCAAAGATGCACCAGTAAAATGGAGACAGGAGACTAGATTAACAGGTTCAGATAGCAGAGAAGGAGATGGTTTTGGAGGTTCTTTATCGAAGTCTGGAGATTCTATTATTATTGGAGCGGCTGGAAGAAACTTTAATGACACTGCAATTTACAATGGGGCTATATATTTCTTTAAAAATACTTCTTTTGGGTGGACAGAAATAGCAAACTTTACAGAGCCTATTTCCTTTGATTATACAGTTACTTCTACGAGATTGTTAATCGAACCAGGATCCACCTCATCACAAACTGTAACTATAATTAGGACGAGAGGTTATTCTCAGCCTGTAAACATTACAGTAATGGGCATTTTGCCTACAGGAGTTACATTAACATCTTCTAATAGTCAGAGCTGTATTCCGACCACCCATTGTTCAGTGACTTTTACTTATTCTACAAGTGCCGGAGCTACAGCAGGCGAATTTTCTAAACAGATAAATACGAATTCAACTGGATTGCCTGATAAGACAACTTCTTTGCCCATTATTATATATCAAAACCCTTCTCTTCCTTTTAGATTCTCATTAAATGCGCCTGATGTGAAAATTACTCAAGGAAGTATTGCAAGTCAGACAGTAACCATAACTAAAACGAATGGAACTTCGCAACCAGTTACAGTTCAGATAGGTTCTTTACCGACTGGAGTTATATTAACATCTGGTAATAATTTGGTATGCACACCATCGGCAAGAGGGAGTTGTTCAGTAACATTTAATTATGACTCTACTTTTTCTGCAACTCTGGGAAATCCTTCTATAGATTTTACTGGGACTTCTCCTGGAGCACCTATTGGCACAGGATCATTTTCTTTAAATGTGACAACAGTTCCAGTTTATACATTATCAGTCCTCAAACCTGGTACGGGCTCTGGAACTGTAGCTTCTGTAAGTAACCCTGTCCAGCCTAATCAACTTAATTGTGGAGTTACTTGTTCTATACCATTTAACGTTGAAGCACAAGTCAATTTGACTGCTGGTTCAACTTCAGATACTATATTTAATGGATGGAATGGATGTGACAATATGGTAGGCAGTAAGTGTATTATAAATATGAGTTTCGCACACACAGTAATTGCTAATTTTACTTTCGCTAATTTATTTGTTCATAATATAGGCACAGGATCAGGAACAATTACGAGTAGTCCAGAAGGGATTAATTGTGGAATTAATTGCAGTGCAAGTATTGTTCCAGGAACTTTAGTTACATTAATTGCAACTCCGAATCCAAATGTAGTATTTACGTCTTGGATTGGATGTGATAACGTGGATGGTAATATTTGTACGGTTACGGTTAATAATGCAAAATCTGCAACTGCAGTATTTACAACAAAAAACAATAAAAACACCGCATTTGGGAGTAAGGTTTTTGTTGATGGAAATATTGCCTTTGTTTCTGCTTCTGGTTATCATTTTAATGGAGGGTTTGTATATATCTACAAAAATAATGGAGGTACTTGGACTTTAACTCAAAGAATTAATTCTTCAGATGGTGCACAGTCAGATAAGTTTGGAAGTTCTCTTTTTGTGGAAAATGACACTTTACTTATTGGGGCCCCTGGAAAGAGTTCATCTAAGGGTGTTGCTTATATATTCAAGTATGATGTTGTTTTAGGAAAATGGATTGAGAAGCAAAAATTAAATGCGAGTAATGGTATTGCTGGGGATAAGTTTGGTACTAGCGTGGGTAAAAGTGAAGGAAATATTGTAATTTCCTCCCCTGAAAAAAATTATATTAATTCTTCTGGAAGTACATTTAGCAAGGCAGGAGTTATTTATATTTTTGAATATAACCAAACAAGTGATAAATGGGAAGAGAAAAAACAATTAGTAATGTCAACACCTATTATAGATGGTAATTTTGGTTTATCTTTAGGAATATTTAATACTACAATTTTTTCAAGCGGAGGCAACCTATTTAAAAAAGTGCATGTTTATAATAAATTAACATTGCAACAAATTAAATGTGGGAATGGATTACAAGATGAAGATGAAAATGGAGTGGATTGCGGGGGAAGTTGTCCTGCAATTTGTTTAAATAATATTGAATGGACAAAAATATCAAGATTTAATGCTAGCGATGGTGTTATTGGAGATACATTTGGGCGATCTATCGCTATTGATGAAAATAATATATTAGTTGGAGCACCCATGCTTGGTCAATTAACTATGGTTTATTTTCCTGAAAGGAATTATTTTTATAACATATCTAATGATAATGTTCTTATTGAACAAGAAATTAAAGAGAATTTTGTTGGTACAACTTTGGGACAATCAGTAGCTCTTTATGAAAATTGGGCAGTAATCGGTGCTCCTAGAAATAATTCTGCAAGAATTTATAGATATTTATTAGGACAATGGACAAATGTAAATAATTTTATTCCTTCATCCTTAGATAATTCTGAAAATTATGGTGTTTCTGTCGATATAGAAAACAATATAATGGCTGTTGGGGCGAGTGGAAATTCTACTTCTCCTGGAAAGACATTTATTTATAAGTATGATGGTAATACTTGGGAGCTTGAAAAAGTAATATCTAAAGGAGAAATGGGAGATGGTTTTGGATGGGCGGTTTCTATAAATGGAACAAGGATTTTAGTCGGAGCTCTACGTGCTTCTGATTCTGAGGCAAGTGTTGGAAGAGCTTATTTGTATGAGTACAACCTATCAAGTCCTGAAATTTGGCAACTAGAAAAAGAGTTTTATTCTAGTTCACAAGATAATGAAGATTATTTTGGAATTAGCGTTGATATATCTAATGATATGATTGTTGTTGGTGCAACGGGAGAAGATGGTTTATGTCTAAATTCTGGAGCAGCTTATGTTTTTGTAAATGATGGAACAGATTGGATAGAAAGCGATAAATTAATTTCAAGTAATTGTGCAATGAGTGGATTTTTTGGAAATGATGTAATTTTTGGAAATGTTCTTGGTGAGAAAATAATTTTTGTATCTGCAAATCAAGAAAATGTTCCAGGGCATTGTAGTTTTGATAATTGTATACAGGGAAGAGTTTATTCTTATAGATTTAACAATGTGAGGTGGGTTGAAGATAATGTGTTCTCAGGAGATGATCCTATAACAGGTGTTAAATTTGGAACGAGTATTGCAACAAATCAAAACTATTTAGCTATTAGCTCACCAGCGGAATTTAATCCGCCACCTGCGAGACCAGGAGAAGTTTATGTCTATAAGGCGAGTGTCACTCAACAACAATGCACGCAGGATGCTGATTGCAATGATAATTTGTTTTGTAATGGAATTGAGAGTTGCGGTGCAACGATGAACTGCATAGCTGGAACAAATCCTTGCATTGCTATGCAGACGTGTAACGAACAAACAGATAGTTGTACAATTTGTGTGGATCAAAATACATTAAATGGTTACATTAATCAATATTATTCTGGAAGCAGAACGATAACGCAGATATCGGAGGATATTACGCAATACTTGAATGGATGCTGAATATAGGAAGATTTAAATATATGTATTTAATACATAATGTATGAAAAACATATTTATTGGCAGACAAAGAGAAACTAAAGAATTGAATGAATTAAAAAACAAGAATTTCTTTCTTGTTGTCAGCGGTAGGAGAAGAATAGGAAAAACTATTTTATTAAAAAATGCATTTCCTGATTCAAATTATATTTTCTTTTGGCCAAACAAATCTATAGATTGGATACTTATAGAAATATCTAAAGAATTAAATGTTCCCCAATTTAGAAATTTCAAGGATCTTATCAATTTTCTACTAGATCAAAAGAAAATATTAATAATTGATGAATTTCAAAATATTTTAAGTATAGACAATTCAATTTATGGTGAAATTCAGAATATAATTGATGAAAGAAAATTTAAAGGCGATTATTTAAAAATTGCTGTTGCAGGATCAAGTTTTTCATTAATGAATAAAGTGTTTAATGATGCCGCTTCTCCACTTTACGGAAGGAGAACACATGAAATTAAATTATCTGGACTGTCGATAAAAGATTTGTTTAAGTGGGTAAATAAAAGTATTGAAGATTTTATCCAACTCTGGTCTGTTTTTGAAGGAGTTCCCTATTATTATGAATTAATAGACAGAAAGAAAAATAGCAGAGAGGATATAAAATCTCTTTTAATTTCAAAAAATGCTAGACTTTTAGATGAAGGCAAGGCTATTTTGTCAATGGAATTTAGCGGACAATCAAAGACATATGATACAATATTGAGTGGAATATCAGAAGGAAAAACTAAATTAAATGAATTGGCAACATTATTTGAAAATAAATCAAATCTTGTTATAAAATATTTAAGTATAATGAGAAATGAATTTGGACTCATTAAGCGGGTAACTCCTATAATAGATGACCCAAATAAATCAAAAGAAGGAATATATGAAATAAATGATAACTTTCTGAAGTTCTGGTTTAACTTTATCGAACGGAATAGAAATTACATAGAACAAGATAGGTTTAATGAAATTGAAGCGAAATTTGAAAATAATTTTAATTCTTATGTTGGAAAGTCATTTGAGAAATTTATTATTTTATTAATAAAAGATAATTTAATAAAAGAATTTTCAAAAGGAAGATTTACAAAAATAGGGGTGCAATTTGGACAGATAAAGAGATTTCCTAAAAAATCTCTAATTGCCAAATCGGACGACTCAATTGGGCTAGGGGATATCAAACCCAATTTGGCAATAAAAAAAGAACTCAAGATTAAAGATGATGATGATAATAGTTACGAAATTGATATCTGCGGAGTGAATGAAAAAACAAAAGAAATTTTGTTTGGAGAGTGCAAATGGAAAGAAAAAGTGAATGCTTTAAGTATCTTAAATGAACTTAAAGAAAAAACAAAAAATGTTGATTGGAATAGTAATGATAGAAAAGAGATTTATGTTATATTTGCAAAATCTTTTTCTAGAAGGGCAACGGAGTTTGAAGGAAAAAGAGTTTTTTGTTTTGACTTGAAAGATATTGAGAAGACTTTGAGGAAATGAGTCTTGTCAAAGAAAGAATTTTAAATAGGAAACTTAACTATCTCTAATATCCTTACGGAAAAGCGTAAGAAAATTGATATTTAACCTACGGAAAAGCGTAAATTTTATATGGTTCTTTTTCTTATAAAAAATATGAAGGAAGAGATAAAGGTAAAAGATAAAATAATAAAAGTTATTCCAGTATGGAAATGGCTTTTGACGGAATAATTATAAACTGATAAATGTAGATATGAATATGAAAAGAGGAAAAAGAGATTATTTTAAACTTAGAGTATTTGTGTTCATTGTAATTTGTCTATTTATTTTTTTTGCAGCAATAAAAGGAGGTAAAGAATTATCAAAAAACGCGGGATACACGATTTCTGATATTTATGCAGATAATTTAGAAACAAGTAAAGAATATGTTCAAGGATCAGAATATAGTGATGGATTTGGAACAGATCCTAAATCTGGAGTTGTAGAAGGAGAGTATATCGTTCTTTTTAAAAAAGGTGTACGAAAAAGCGAGCAATTGAATTTATTGTCAAAAGTAGAATATGTTGCTGTGAAAAAAGATTACGCTCAAAAGAATGTTAAATCAAGAAGGGTCGGGGGCGGCAGAGGGGCAGAAATTTACGATCGGATTTTGCTTGTTGATTTAGGTGAGGGTAAATATCAAGAAAAAGCGCTATCAGATTTATGGAAAGATTCTAAAGTTGATTCAGTTATGCCTAATTATGTTGTGCAGTTACATGCTGTTCCCAATGATCCATACTTTAATCGACAAAATAATCTTAGGGAAATAAATATTACCAGCGGATGGGATATAAATACTGGAGGTGAAGTAATTGTTGCGGTAGTAGATTCTGGAGTAAATTATACTCATCCTGATTTAATGAATAATATATGGATTAATGATGGGGAGGATTTAAATCACAACGAGATTGTAGATGAGAGCGATTTTAATGGAGAAGACGACGACGGTAATGGGTATATTGATGATATTCGTGGCTGGGATTTTGCCTTGAATAACAATGATCCAAATGATAGGAGCCCGGATGGTTTTGGATTTGGACATGGCACTCCTGTTGCAGGTATTATTGGTGCTGTTGGAAATAACAATTTAGGCATTGCTGGAGTAAATTGGAGAGCAAAAATTATGCCTTTAAAATTTGTTTATAACGATTACTCTGGGAGAATATCAGATGTAATAGAATCATATCAGTATGCTTCGAATAATGGTGCTAAAATAATTTCATGTAGCTGGGGATATTTTGGAGATTATACAGAAGTATTTAGAAATATTATAGATGAAATGTATGCTCAAGATATATTTATAGTTGCTTCAATGGGAAATACAAAAGTATTTACTCCATTTGTTCCAGCAATATTTGATAAAGTTATGGCTGTTGGAGGGACAGATACTAATGGAGAGGGGTTGTATTCTTTGAGTACATATGGTGAATGGATTGATATATCTGCTACAACGCCTGCTTATACCACTTTAAGAACAAATAGTTTTGTAGTTAATGATATTTATGCTAACTTTGGAGGAACATCTGCTTCGGCCCCCCATGTTAGTGGACTTGCCTCTCTTCTTTTATCTGTCAATCCAATGTTAAAACCTAAGGATCTCGAATTAATTATTAAAAGCTCTGCAAAAGATAATGGTGCTCTAGGTAAGGATCTATATTTTGGCGAGGGATTAATAAATATTGGGAATGCATTGTTATTAGCAAGAAATAATCCTATATTACCTGAAATAGAATTTTCTAGTATTAAAGATGGAGATTATTTTTCTAGAGACTTAATTATTACTGGGACAGCAGAGGCAGAAGATTTTGCAGAGTATAGAGTTGAATATGCTTTTAGGGGAGATAGTGCCTGGACTTTAGCCACTGCATCAAATACGGCAGTAGATAACGGAGTGTTGGCTAATTTGGATATCAATCCAGCCTGGAATGATGGAATAATGAATATACGGCTGAGAGTTAAATTACAAAACGGGGATGAATTTTTTATAACTAAGACATTAAATTATGTTACAACAACAATATTTAGTCCAGGAATTTATGAAGAAGAAAATTCTGAGAATGTAAATATCATTGGAACTGCCGGAGGTGAAGGATTTTTATCATATCAGTTAGATTATTCATTAGGGATAGATTCAGCAGAATGGATAAATTTTGTAAATTCACAAATTTCTGTTGATTCTGGCTTGCTCGGAACATTAAATCTTCTTGAGGGAACGGATACGTATGTCAATGTGAAACTTACCACAAATTATGGCGGAGGAATATCTAAACAATATAATCGGACATTTTATGTAAATGGGCATATTATTGAAGGATTTCCTGTTGAAATACCTAATTATTCTGAATTTACTTTTCCTGTAATTGGTGCAAATGGCCCGATTACTTCTAGTGATTATAATACGGGGAATATTATTTTTGTTCCAATATCTTCTTTTGACCGTACTTTTTATAAATCTCAAAGTTTAACAAGCGTAAATAAAATTCAAATGCTCGCTTACAATCAATCTGGACAGTTAATTGAAGGTTGGCCCCCGGTTTATCCTGCTTTGAGCATTTATCCATCAATGCCTTCTATAGGCGATATAGATAATGACGGAGAGAATGAAATTGTTTTTACTTCATATACCTTTACTCGTGATTTGGATAGTTCTAACTATGATTATATGACTAAGCATCAATTAATTGTTTTAAGAAATGATGGTTCGCTAGTTTTTTTTAGAGACCTCCAAAACGAAGAAAATAACATGCCTAATCCTGATAAAGCCAACATTATTCCCATACTTGATGATATAGATGGTGATGGGTATTTGGATATTATCACAAAACTTTATGATAAGATTAATGCTTATGATAGGTTTGGGAACACAATTAATGGTTTTCCTATAATGCCTTCTGGAATATCTTTAAATGGAGATATAGCAGTTGGAGACACCAATAATGATGGTTTGAAAGAGATTGTTTTTGTTGGTAAGAGTACAGATGGAAATTACAAATTGTATTATTATAATTCAGGTTTATTTGAAGAAGTAGCTCTAAACTTATTATCAAGCAGTATTATTAAATTATCTCCTTTAATTGCTGATTTTAACGGGGGGGAGGAAAAAGAAATAATTTTAACAATTCAAAATTCTGGAGAAGATACTATTAAATTATACAATCGTGCAGGAATCTTAGCGGAATATAATCCTGGAATAAATATTAATGGTCTTTCTCTTGGAGATATTAATAATGATGGTGGGAATGAAATAGTATTTCAAGGAAATATTACCAGAGTAGAAACTTTAGAATTTAATAAGGAGACTAATCAATTTAATTCTATGTGGGCATATAATCTTGATGAAAGGTATTTATCAAGGGGAGGGAGTGCGGGAATTAAGATGTCTAATCCTTTAATAGCTGATATCACTAATGATGGTAGGTCTGAAATTATTGTAAAGATGCCAGTCGAGCTACATCCTATAGATCCTTTTGTTCCAACAGGCACTAGTGAATGCAATGGGACTCCTTGTCTTTATTCAAGGATTAAAATTACTCAGATATATGCTTTTCACGATGATGGAATAATTGTAGAAAATTTCCCTAAACAGTTAGATTTACCAAGTACGGTAATTGAATTAACTGGATATGTTAGTAATGCTCCTGATTATGGAAGTATGCATCTTACTGATCTTAATAATGATGGTTATCTTGATTTGGTTGCCGGATCTACCAATAGAGTGAAATATGAATACAACGGTGGAAAGGTGATTGTAAAACAGAATAATGGAAGAATTAAGGCCTGGTCACTAGATGTTCCTGTTTCTAGCAATATACAATGGGGGGTTCACAGAGGAGAGAAGAGAAATACGGGGAATATCGAGAGCGAATGTGTTAATGAGAATGTACTTACAAATTATATAAATGATTATTATGTAGGGAATAAAGGAATTATTGAGTTATCAAATGCGATTGTAGTGCATTTGAATGGAGATTGTTAGAAAAGTTGAAAATTATTTCTTTATAACAAACTTCTCAATTAAATCCAGAAAATGTTTGGCTGTGACTTTGTAATGGAAGTTCTTTAACGCATGCTCTGCGCCTGCACGGCCCATTGTTTCTCTGAGTTTATCATCGGCTAATAATTTTAAAGTGTATTCAGCTAATTGATCTATATCTCCACGATATGCAAATGTTTTTGGTTCGGCAAATAAAACTTGATGCTGAGTATCAAAACCCATCCATGGATAAACCCATTCTCTATCAAGTTTGATTTCTTCTGAGACATCTACTAGAAAGCCTGTTTTATTGTGAACTATTGTATCTGCCGGACCTCCAGCATTAATCGAGATAACTGGTTTTCCACATGCTTGAGCTTCTAATTGAATCATTCCAAAACCTTCTAATCTAGAAGGAGCAGCATAGATGTCGCATGCATTAATTAAGATACCCATAAATTCGGGAGAAAGTTTACCTTTTAAGTATGTTATTCTGTCATGATTAAGTCCGAGTTCTTTTATTAGTTTTTGTTCTTCTTTTCCATGATCGTCTGCTGAGTAGGAGTCCCAAACTTTTAAGACATATTTCCATTTTTTAAATTTCCCATTTAATAGTTTTAAAGCTTTAAACATTTCCTGTGCTCCTTTACTTGTTACATCTCCTCCAACGGTTAAGATCATTTTTTCATCTTCTTTTATATCCAGCATTTCTCTTAATTTTTTAATTCTATGGTCTGATTTAGGAATTGGATGAAATGTTTCTGGATCGAAACCAATATGGCAGACATGCACGTTGTCTTTGACTCCATCTCTTTTATATGTTGATTTCACCCAATTTGATGTTGCAACAACTAGAGGCAATTTGTTTAAGGCATCGTGATAATTTGCTACCCACCCGTCTGCATTAAACCAAGGTACAGGAAGAATTCCATGCTCTTGAGGGTAAAATATTAATCCAGGAGCATCTGCCCAAAAACCAATTCCTATAGTTATATCTGGTTTAAAAGTATTAAGATACCATTCCTTTTCAATATTATTCTCTCTATCGCATGGCCTAACATCTACTCCTAGCTCTTTTAATCCCTTGATTAAATAATGTCCTTGCATACTTACTCCGTCTGGTTCTGGAGGATGAGGATACAACACCAAAATTTTTAATTTTTCACTCATATTTTTGTATACGCTTCTATTTTATTACAACTTTTTGCTTCAAAACTATCTTTTGAAAATCCATAAAACTTAGTTATTAAATTAATTTTGTCTTTATATTCTTTTTGATTTAGTTTTATAATATAATCTGAGTTTATTAAGGGCTGAGGAATCTGCAAATTCATCTTTTTATATGAAAAAAAAAATAATTCATTAGTTATAATATTTTTATATTTTAGCATTTTCTTTACTGCTTTATGAATTTCTATATGTCTTAAATGTCCGTATTCTCCATTTTCTCCATGCGTAAATATTAAATCATATCTTTTTTTTGGTAATAAGGAATTTATTTTATTTATTATAGTATAAATAGGAATGGGCTTCACAATATCATCTTCTAAATCTGATATAATTGAATTTGCACTATAGAATTTACATACTCTTCTAAATTTAGGTTCGCGATCTAAATCATTTTTTCTGCATAATGATATAATAGTCCAGTTAAATTTATTTTTTAATATTGCTCCTCCCATCCATATTGTTTCATCGTCAGGGTGTGCTACTATACACAATGCCTCTTTTTTTCTAGTCATAGATTTGTTTGAGGAATTTTGTATTTAAATTTTGTTATTAGAGGCATCAATTCAGTTTTACTAAAACTTTGTTGGGAAAAATAGATAAAGATATAAAGGGAGTAGATGAAAAATAACTTTAAGAGTCTAAATAGATAATTTAGAATATATTTTCTAGATTAAACTTGCGGCATCGCTATCTAGGAGAAAAAGAACTTTTTTATGTCTTTTTAAATAAGATGCCGGAATTGCCGGAGATGGTTTAGCTTTAAGAGTTTTGGAAATTATTTCTGCTTTGTTTTTAGTGGTTGCAATTAAAATAATTTTTTTGGATTTGAGAATTGTTTTGATACCGACACTAACAGCTTTAAGAGGTATTTTACCGTTTGGGAAGAAGACGGAATTGGATTTTTTTGTAGATTCCGCTAACTTAACAATTCTTGTATTGCTTTTTATTGAACAACCCGGTTCATTAAAGGCTATATGGCCGTTGGATCCAATGCCTAGAATCATCATATCGATGCCCCCTGCTTTTTTTATTAATTTATCATAATTAGAAGGTTTTAGAGATTGCGGGAAGAATATATTACTTGGATTAATATTAATATGCTTGAAAAGTAAATTATTCATATAATAATGATATGAATTTTTATCCGTTATAGGTAGAGTGTGATACTCGTCTACATTAAATGTTTTAATTTTTGATAAATTTAGTTTTTTATTATTAATCAATAAACATAATTCTTTATAAATTGGAATCATGGTCTGACCTGTTGCTAAACCTAGATTGCTTTGAGGCTTGTTCTTTATCTGCTGGAGGAGTATACTCGCGGCCTTTTTTGCAACTTCGTCAGAATTTTTTAAAACTAAAGTTTTCATATTATGTTACAAAAATTTTTGTTATGAGGTATGCGATTAAACCCATTATTATAGGATAAACTAAAAATAGTACAATTATGCTCAGAAAATTTAAATTAGATAGTATTGTTAAAATATCCTGCTGTGGAAGAGTTATTAAAATGTAGTGCCAACTAGGAACTTTTATTATCATGTTTAATAAATCAATTAATTGATTTCCTATTAAAACAACTGCTCCGATAAGATAAATGTATATTATCTTGTAATAGTCCATCAAATATATAGTATTCTAGTATATAAAAAGGTTTTTAAGAATAAAATTGTTTTAATATTTTTGGAAAGGAGTTCTTTTTTGAATTAAAAATCTTGTTCCTATATAATCTGATACTACGGCAGTCATTATAACATCTTGAAATGCTGCTCTAAAAACTCCTCCTGAGATAAGAGGAATTCTAGTTTTATCGGAAAGTTCATTCATAATCAAATCTATTTCTTGTTTTGTTAACGCAATGGAAGAAGGCATAATCTGCCCTCCTCGGTTTATTATTAAATTTTTCCCAGGTCCAGGAGATTCGACACTAAATACCGAAGGGTCGCCTAAAACGGAATTAATTTTACCCAAGTTAATTTTTTGATCTGAAAGGTCAAATGATTTTTCAGGTAATCTTTGTGGAAGGGGAATTGGGGATTTTATTTCTAATTTTGGAGCTAGATTAAATTGTTTTTTTGGAAGTGGTATATTGGGAATAATATGCTTTTGTTGAATTTTATTTGGTATATTCAAGTTAAAAGGAGAGGGTTGAAGAGGCATACCTCTTTCTCTATCTTTAATCTTTTGGGAATTAGAGAATAAAGTTTTTTGGATTTCATCTTGAATAGGTTTTTTATAAGAGTTTCTTATTAAGTATTCTACAAAGCTACTTAAAAATAAATCTCTAACGATGTATTCTTGTTTTTGCAATTTGTTTTCAGTCATTCTAGGTATTTTCAAAAATGAGGTAAGGGGCGTTTTTGTGGGGAAGCTGGAAATGATGATTCCTCTACATTGCTTATTGAAGGCTGGAAAATTTCTTCAATTTCCTGTGCTTTAGGCTGGGTTTGTATTTGAGGTTGGATCTGTGAAATCTGAGGTGCTTGTCTCAATGGCATAAATTGCTGAGGTGCTTGGGGGGTTGAAGGGCCATATACTCTTTCTCTCATTCTTTCTTCCATTAATGTTAGACCTTTAGCCAGAGTTTTGTTTTGATCGAGTAATTTATCTATTTTATCTAAGAATTCTTTATCTTTTTCGTATTCTCCTAATGGAGCTTGCGTTGCAAATCTTTTTGCAGTTACTTCAAACAAAGATAATAGAGATGAAATTTGTTTTGCCAAATTGTCGAATTTTTCTGCTAAATCAACATGAACTTTTTGGATTTCGACAAGATTTTTTAGTACTTCATGCTCAATGGGCGAACCGTTTAAATGTTGTGAGTGGAGTGTGTGATGTTCGTGATGAGGTTGGTGATGAGTGTGTTGGGCGTGGTGCACATGAGAAGAACTACCAGTATGATGAATGCCCTTACTCTCTTTTTTAACCATAAATATCTTAAGACTCTGGCAATTTATAAATGTTTTTAAAGGCTTTTTATCTTGCAACTGGAAGGATCTGTAGGATAATGGTTCAATCTAGCTGCCTCCAGAGCAGTTGATGGGGGTTCGATTCCCTCCAGGTCCATTTTAGTAATCTTTAAAACCTGAATAATATCCTTTAAAATATGGGCAGAGAAGAAATTTTAGCAATGCCAAGGAGGAATATAGTTTCAGATTTAGTGGATAGATTAAACGTTGATGGAATAGAGTATACTCCAGTTACTTATTACTATACTCCCTTAACCATGTATCCTAGATCTTTGACTCCGATGGCCTCTTCAAATCCTGCGCAGTCATTCGCTCTTTCAGATTCTGAAACCATGTTTTATGTTCATATCCCGTTTTGTACTGCTAGATGTACTTTTTGTCCTTTTTATTTAGATGTCGCCAAGAGTGTTGATAATAATTATGTGACTGGGTTAGTTTCTCAATTAAGAGATATTTCAGATAGACTTTCTAATCAGCCTGGGGAATATAATATTTATTTTGGAGGAGGTTCCCCTAACTTATTGTCAGTAGATCAGCTTGATAGAATTCTGGAGGCATTTCTCGAATATCAAGAAGGTTCTTTAAAAGAAGTAAGTATGGAATTACATCCAGAGGCGGCACAGGAAGAAGGATATCTTAAAGAATTAGTTGAATTAGGGGTAAATAGAGTAAGCTTCGGACTCCAAACTGTAAACTCTGCTTCATTAAGAAGAACTGTAAGGCACCACACTGTGGGGGCTTTAGACGAATGTTTAAAAGAGGCAAGAAAATTAGGATTAGCAACAAATGTAGATGTTATGTATGGTGGATTTCTAGATGAGACATTAGAATCTGATAAAGAAACCTTTATGCATGTTTTTTCAAGACTTCAACCTACATGGGTGACCGGATATCAAGTATGCATTCAAGAAGGAACACCTGACTTTGAGAAATATCAAAAAGAGAGTTACAGGTATCCAAACACTATAGCGATTCTTTCTGCTAGAGCGTTATTTCATCAGATTGCCGAATCAGAGGGATATTATTATTTGGGAGGAGATTATTTTTCAAAGGATCAAGGAAATCCAAATTATCAAGAAAAGAAATGGGGAAATAGGAATGCTGTTATTTCTTTAGGTTCTGGAACTTATTCTTATATTATAGATAGAGGAAAGTCACAAGGAAATTTATGGTGGTCTCCATTTGATACTCGAAAATATTTGCAACTGGTTAGAGATGGAAAAGCTCCTGTTGAAAGATCAATAGAATATACTCCAGAGGATATTGAGAGTTGGACTATTATGTCCCAACTAAAAAAGGGGAGAGTAATAAAAAATCAAATATCTGCAGGGTTTAGAAAAAAATTAATAAGGCTAGTTGATGAAGGGTTCTTAGATAGCGATAGTGATGGTTTTAGTTTATCTTCACAAAGGACTTTGGTTGAAGATTTAGTCTATGCTTCTTTAATTCCAAGAAGTACTTGGGAGAGTTTTAGGGAGAAAAGGAAAAGAAAAGATTATTCACAAGAAGCAAAATATGATTGGTTCTTTGAACCAGAAGCAGTTTTAAAAATCCAAGAAGCAATTGGCATCGGATAGCTTTAAATACAAAAAATACATTACAATAGTACATAATGGAATATATATAAAAGAGGTAAAATGGATAGCGAATTAATACAGGTTAAAGATGTAACAAAGAAATTTAAGAAAAATCTTGTACTTGATAATATTAGCTTCTCTATCCCTGAAGGTCAGATAACTGGAATTGTTGGAGCTTCTGGAGAAGGGAAAAGTACTATCTTAAAATTATTAATTGGTTTTTATAAACCAAATAAAGGCAGGATATTTTTTTTGAGAAGAGATATTTTAAAGGATTTTAAAAATGTAAAGAATATTTTTGGATTTGCAACAGAAGACGGATCATTTTATGAAGACTTGAATGTTAGAGAAAATATTCTACATTTTGGCCGATTGTATAAGATAAAGAATTCTGAATTAAAGAGCAGATTAAAAGAAGTGATTAATTTAGTTGAATTGAATAAAGCTGAAAGAACAAGAGCTAGATATTTATCCGTTGGGATGAAAAAGAGGCTGGATATTGCATGTGCAATTATACATGATCCACAAATATTAATTTTGGATGAACCTACTGCAGACTTAGATCCCTTGCTCCGAGATGAGATTTTAGATTTAATTATAAAGATAAAGAGAGAGGGAAAAACCATAATTTTGACTACGCAACTGCTGGAGGAAATGGATATTGTATGCGACAAAGTTGCCATATTGCATGATAAAAAGATCGTGGAAGAAGGAACTCCAGATTATATAAAATCAAAATATAAATGCGGAAATTTAAGCGATGTGTTTGATATCATATTTTCTGGAATAAAATTAAAGGATAAGATAAAAGAAAAAAAGAAAAATGAGGAAAAAAATAAGTTAAAACAAAAAGAAAAGGGGAATAGCGACAGTTTTGCCAATGAAGTAGAAAAAGAATTTAAGGAAATTGAAAAAAAAGATAAATTTGAGAATAATAAAGCTAAAATAAATAATGGGATTGAGGATCAAATAGAAAAGATATTATATAAATCTGAAAATCCTAAAATAGAAGATTTTGGAAAAGTGAAGAGGGGTGAATAAGCATGAAAAACTTTCTGAGTTGTATATCAAAAGATTTGAAATTGTTTGGAAGAAGCAAGTTGTCAGCTTTTGTTACGATTGTAGTTCCATTAATAATTGTATTATTTATTGGATTTGCGTTTAGTTCTACAACACTTGAGGGAATAAGTGTTGGAGTTTATTCTTCAGCTTATAGTGATTTATCAAATAATTTGGTAAAAAGTTTTGAGGATCAATCATATAAAGTAATTAAGGAGAATAGTGAAGAAGATTGTGTAAAGAATGTAAAATATGCAATTAGTGATATTTGCATTGTTTTTCCTGGTGATTTAAAAGATATAGGAAATTCAGGTCCAATAGTGTTTAATGCTGATAACTCAAGAGTAAATATTGCATATACTTTGATTGATAATATAAAAACAAAAGTTGATGTTAAGTCATCTGAGGTTGGAGAAGATTTAATTAATGAAATTATTGTTTTGTTAAGCAATGCCAAGGCTAGTTTAGAAAAAGAAAAGATTAATTTAGAAAGTGCAAAAAGTAGTTTTTCTGATATCGATTCAGCTGCTGAAGATGTATCTTCGTCTTTACCCCAATTAAATGGAGTTTTAAATAAAATTGATGATGTAAAAACTATAGCTGGCAAATTGAATTCTACTGATAATAATGTTAAAGATCTTAAAACTAAACTTGATGAAATTATTAGTGAAATTAATTCTGTAGAAGAAGATTTTGGAGAAACTAGCGAGAAAGTTGGAAATATTAAATCAAAGAGCAGCGATGCGAAATCAAAGATAAGTAAGATTTCATCACAGATAGATATTATAACAAAACAATTGGGTAGTTTAAGAACTACAGACTCTGGGGAGATTGTAACTCCACTAAAAACAGAAATTAAACCTATAAATGCGGGTTTAAAGAATTCAGACTTTTTGTTTCCTACATTACTATCATTGACTGTATTATTTGGAAGTACTATTCTTGCGTCAGTTATGGTTTTAAAGGAAAAGAAAACGAGAGCTTATTTTAGAAATTTTATAACTCCTACTAATGATTTTACATTTTTTATTGCACTTTATTTCTCGTGTTTAATAATATTATTCTTCCAAATGGCAGTTTTGTTTACTGGACTTTATTTTATTGTTGATTTGCCTTTGTTTAATTATTTACTGCCAATAATTTTAATATTATTTATTTCCGCTTCTACTTTTATTTTTATGGGTATGTTTATCGGATATTTATTTAAAACTGAGGAAGTTGCATTGCTTGTTTCAATTTCAATACTGACTTTATTATTATTCTTTTCAAATGCTATACTGCCGTTAGAGACTGTTTCAGGAGAATTTCAGAAATATGCCTCATTTAATCCTTTAGTTATAACTGATTCAATGCTAAAGAAATTGATTTTATTTAATTTAGATCTGGGGAATCTACTAAATGAAATTTATATGCTCTTAGGCGTATTTGGAATATTTTTTATTCTTGCTTTTATGGCTAGGAAAGCTACAAAGAGATTTGTATGATTTGAAAAATGGTATTTGAATATTCATTTCATAGGGCTAATTAAATTTATAGTTTCTTTAGTACATCAATTTCTTCGAAGGAAACCGAAGAGCCGTGATATTTAACTGCATATAATGCAGCTTCAAGAACTTTTGGACCTTTAAGTTTAATTGCTCCTTTCTTAAACGCAGCAAAAATTAATTCTGAAGAGCGGATAAACTTAAACTCAGAGAAAGTTATTAATTTCTTCTTATTTATTGAAATCTTTTGATGCAATTTATCAGACATTAATTTTTCTAAGTTTTCTGGTTTTTCTGAGATAACTCTTGTAGTTCTTTCATCTATACCTATAATATTCTCAATGTTTTTGTCCGATAAAATTTTGCTTAAAGCGAGGCAGGACATTTCCGCATTGCTGACTATTTGAATGAATTGGTTATGAGATTGAATTGAATGATTTGCTAATTCCATAAATTCCTTGGTTAAAGAGTTAATTTGATTATCAGAAACTTGAATAGAATCTGGAAGATCTATAATTTTTAGATTTAATAAATTCTGAACTCTTAAAGCACCTAATTCAAATTTTGGAATTCCTATTGGTCTGTCTATTGTTTCAGTTTTTACATCTTTAGTAATAATTATTTTTAACCCTGTTATATTCTTTAATTCTTCTAAGATGTATAATAATCCATTCATTGATAAATTGATTAAAATGCCTGAATCTAGTATAAGGACTTTCATGAGAAGAACTCCATCGCCATTTTAGCTCTTTTTTTTACATCCATTGTTTGAATATGACTGGATTCGAAATGCTTCTGTCCAATATATTCGGATAATTCCCATTGTGACGTTCCCAAGAGTTTAGCAGTATGCTCTAAAGAAAGCCCATGTTCATAAATTTTTGAACCTTTATTTATAGAGGCTTTTTTAAAAACATCTTGGATATATTGTTTTAAACTTATTTGTGATTGCAATAATGTTCTAGCCATTTCAACATACTTTTCATATTTACTCTGATTGGAAGAATTTATTGCTTTGATAGCTAAATCCAAGATAGAATTAAATTTCTTAATAAACTCTTCCCAATTTTTTATTTTTTTGAAATCTTCTCTTTCTACTAATTTACTTAATGTGTATATTAAAACGGAAATTGTTATTGAGCCAGAATCCTGATAATTGCATGCTGAATGTACTGTTTGATCGGAAAGATCTCTTAAGATATTTGAATCTTTATTAAGGAGAGCTTTTTTTGCTCTTTCCAATAATCCTATAATATGAATACATTCCTCTTTTTCAATAAACATCTAAATATGAAGAAGGATAATTATATAAAGTTATTTCTGGATAGGAAGATATATAGAGAGGGAAAAATGTTACCGAGATATCATGTTTTATATGGGGCAATATTTACATTATTATTTTGGATTATAGCGCCCAATGCTCCATTATTATATTTAGCAATATTATTTTTATCTTCATTTTTAATTGATTTTGATCATTATGTTGTAGCTTTTATAAAAAATAATCACTGGGGTTTGAAGAAAGCATTTGATTATCACAAAAATATGGAAAAAATAGAAAATAAAGAGTACGGTCGAGGAATCAAAAGAAGAGGTGATTTTCATTTATTTCATACTATTGAATTTCATCTTCTAGTAGGCCTAATCGGCATTTATTTTACTGCATTTTTTTATATTTTTATAGGAATGGTTTTTCATTCATTGCTAGATGTTTTTGACATGCTAAAGAGAAAAAGATTATATCGCAGAGAATATTTCTTCTTTAATTGGCTGAGAAAAAAAGTTGATGGAAAATAGCCACTTAAATATTGTTAAACAATCTAGAAAAACTATATAGAATTTTAATAAAAAATATGGAGAATAGTTACTTTTAAAAATGTATAAATGGCTTATATTATATGAGAAAACAAGGAAAACTGTTTTTTGGAATAATTGGGATTATAGTTACAATTTTAATGATATTTATTGGAACATCTTATTTTCTAAACGAGGGAGTTAATTTGTCTCCTGCACAGGATTGCAATGACTGCTTGGGATTTTTATCCAGTATGACTAAAGTTCAAAAAACGAACGGTCTTGCATCAATTCCCCCATTGCATATTGCCAGAGAAAATAAGATAAAAGACTATTTTATTAATCCAGATTTGCGTATGATGAAAGATGATACCCAGACTTTTATTGTTGCTTTTTATAATAATGAACCTGGTGATTTTTCTTTAGATTATACCTTAAAGAAAAATGGAGTGGAAAGTGATGAATTTGAAATTGAATTGTATAAAATGGAATACGCAAATGTAACGAGAACCGATTTCAATAATTTTAGCGATTTATCTACTGCTGGATATTATTTAGATCCTTTACTTTCTTATCAAAGAAATGAAATAGTAAATTCTGCTGAGAGTGTATTTTGGTGGGTTACTCTAAGGTCTAAAGAAGGCACCAGTGCTGGGGGATATAGATTTGAAGCTAATGTAGATGTGGACGGACAGACAAAGAATAAGGGTTTTGATTTTATAGTTTATAATTATACAATGCCTGGGAGATCTATATTGCAGTTTTATTTAGGATTAAAATTCTTTGAGGAAACTGAAGGATATCCTGGATATATGCCCTTAGATTATCATCATGCACAGACAAATGCTGAAAAACAAGAAGTAATTGATAATTATATGAGTTATTTAAGCAAGAATAAAATAAGTGCAACGCATCCATATGTTGACCCTGTATGCATAGATTGTATTTATATGGTGCCGCATGAACCGCAATGTGAAGATGAAAGCTGCTTTTATGATTATTCTAGCTCTTTTAATCTTGAGGTTACTAATTTAACTGACACAAGTATAACTATTAATTATACTAATTTTGACAAGCAAATGGAAAAATATTTTGATGAGGGAAGAATGAATACTTTTTCTCTTGGCACTACAGTTGAAGGATTTTATAGAATTCGTTTACCCGCAATATGGGGTAATGGACAATCTTTAACTCAACAGAGTCCTGAAGAGTATGATAGAATTATGAGGTTATATTGGACAAATGTCAGTGAACATTTAAGAGAACGAGGGTGGATAAATTATTCCATAATTGATTTTGATGAACCTTTCGCTAGATATCCGGAAAGAGATGAAACTGGAATATATCAATGGAATTATTTCACGAATATTTTTAGAGATGTCAATACTGAGACTAAATTGATTGTTTATCTTTCAAATAATATAAACAGCACATTTTGGCCATACATAATTCAAATGGAAAATATTGATGTTTATTCCCCTTTAGAATATATTCCGAGATATTCTTGGGCCAATGGGAATCCAAATATAGTAAATCCTAGAAGTAATTTAACACCATTAATAAATAATTTAATGGACGAGGATGATGAAATTGGGACATACTGGACAAATAATCAACATATGCGAGTTGACAGGCCCGGAATAGATAATCGTATTTTTGGAATGAAATACTGGAGTGAAAATGTAACCGCCTTGCATCACTGGAATGTTTTGCAGTTTGTATATACAAATTCAACTGGAGATATAGTGAATAACAATACTTGGAGAAGTATTAGTCATAGATGGGGGGCTGGAGGAAGCACATTATTTTATCCCCCTTGTAAAACAGGGAGATGCGACACATTTAATGCTAACATAACACCATCAGTAAGATCAGAATTATTTAGGGAAGCATTAGAGGATTATAATGCTCTGGAAGAGATGGAAAAATTGATTAAGAAAGCTGAACTAAATGGAGTAAATACTAATGAAGCTAGGAATACACTTGATAAATTTAGAAAACTTGCAGACGATTATGCAAACTGGACAAATTTACCTTCTCTGGATGTGGCATTGGCCAATTCTACTAGAAATATAACTTATTTTGAAGATTTACATAGGGAACTTATAATTAATATGATCAATCTTGAAAATGAAATACAAGGGTTTGGAAGAATAATTTCGAGCAATCCTCCAACTGGTGCAATTGATGCAAGAATTCCTTACTTACAAGGCAATCCTGCAACAACATATGGGTGGACTTCTGTAAATCTTATTTTTTCAGATAATGCTGAGAGTATAGATTCGAATAGTTTTTCTATAATAACTCTTGGTGGAGCAACAAGTCCAGCGATTTCATCTATTTCACAAGGAAATAGTCAGAATGAAATAGTTATTAATTTTGACAGAAAATTATCTCCCGGGAATAGGACTGTGATAAAACACTTGGCAAGTAATACACAAGTCTGTTTAGGTTATTTGCCAGGGGATGTAAATGGAAATGGAGTAACTAACACACTGGATAATATAGAAATAAATGATATATTGAATGCATATCAATCTTCTGGTGTTTTAAATCACCCATTATATTCTGTAGATATTGATAGACAGGGATCATTAGCGGGTTTAGATTCTTCTACTCATGCTGATATATTGGGAGGGTTTGTGTATGGTGCCTGGAATGGACGCAGTTTAGCAGCATGTCCATGCGGGAATGGAATAATTGATTCTGGGGAGCAATGCGACGATGGAAATTTTGAAAATGGTGATGGATGTAATAATCAATGTAAAATTGAATCCTATAAAGTATTTGTTACAGAAGAAACCCATGATGGAAATTTTGAAATTCAGGGTGCAAATGGAGGTTTAAGCGGTATTGAAGGAGCCGATAAAATCTGCGATGATAGTGTACATGATGCTGGTTTAGAGGGAAAATGGAAAGCTTGGATAAGCGATTCTGATTTTGACGCCACTGAAAGATTATTTCATTCAAATATTAAATATACTAGAATGGATGGAGAAATAATTGCAAATAATTGGACTGATTTAACCGATGGAAGTCTGGATAATCCAATGAAGATTGATCAATTTGGAAATTTGATCATGGGGATAAATAATGTATGGACAGGAACTAATATTTATGGATATAAAAAGACGGTCAATTGTCAAGATTGGAGTAGAAACACATTAAGTTCCGGATTTATAGGAAATGTGTTATCAATGAGCAGTACATGGACTGAAGATCATCAAATAACATGTGGAAACAATGCAAGACTTTATTGTATAGAACAGCCTTGGTGTGGAAACGGAATTAGAGAATTAAGTGAACAATGTGATGACGGGAATACTCAAAATGGAGATAGTTGCTCAAGCAGCTGCATAATTGGGCTGGGGTGTAACACTGATGCGGATGAAGAACCTTACGGTAACTGCGATGGTATTTTAACATGTGATGAACTGGATAGTTTTATAGATAATTATTATATCAATGGAGTTAGTATAAATAAAGTTTCAGAAGCAGTCTTAGAGTATTTAACTAATCCGGTTTGCCCATAGATTTAATATGTCAAGAATTGTTTTTTTCGTAAACTCCCTACTTTAGTTCGTGAGACTTCAAGATTTTTCAAATCTTGAGAGCACTCAAGAATCATTGATTCTTGATGAAGAAAAAACAATTCTTGAGCATGTTCAAGAACCTCGAACACGAGATTGGAATTTATTCCGAGGGTTCTTGACATTTATGAGTAAAGTTTAAATGCAAACAAACAATATTATAAATTGATGAGAAAAATGATGAAAGTTATATTAGGATTTATGGGCATTTTATTAATAATCTTTATGATGAATTTTACAATTTCATACTTATTAAATGAAGAAGTAAATTTATCTCCGGCAGAAGATTGCAGTGATTGTTTAGGGTTTTTATCATCTTTAAACAAAGTGTATAGACCATGGAATCCTATTTGGTCAGTTAAACCTTCAAATATAATAAGATTTGATAAGATAAAAGACTATTTTATTAATCCAGATTTGCGTATGATGAAAGATGATACTCAGACTTTTATTGTCGCATTTTATAATAATGAACAAAATGAATTTTCATTGGATTATAGCATAAAGAAAGATGGAGTTATTAGCGATGATTTTGAGGTTGAATTATACAATATGGAATATGCTAATGTTACTGGATATTATTACACCTCTCTTGGTGATAATTCTCCACCTGGATTATATTTAGATCCTCTACTTTCTTATCAAAGGAATGAAATAGTAAATTCTGCTGAGAGTGTATTTTGGTGGGTAACTTTAAGATCCAAAGAAGGTACCAGTGCCGGGGGATATAGATTTGAGGCTAATGTAAATGTGAGCGGGCAGATAAAGAATAAGGGTTTTGATTTTATTGTTTATAATTATACAATGCCTAGAAGATCTGTTTTGCAGTTTAATTTAGGATTAAAATTCTTTGAGGAAACTGAAGGGTATCCTGGATATATGCCCTTAGATTATCATCATGCACAGACAAATGCTGAAAAACAAGAAGTAATTGATAATTATATGAGTTATTTAAGCAAGAATAAAATAAGTGCTGCTATACCTTATTTAGATCCTATGTGCCAAAGTTGTTCATATAATTATCCCGGTTCATTTAATTTACTCGTTACTAATCTAACTGAAGATAGTATTGAAATAAATTATACTAATTTTGACAAGCAAATGGAAAGATATTTTGATGAGGGAAGAATGAATACTTTTTCTCTTGGTACTACGATTGAAGGTTTTTATAGAATACATTTGCCATTGGTTTGGTTAGATGGTCGAACGGTAGTTCAGGATGTTAGTTTTGAAGAGTATGATAGAATTATGAGATTATATTGGACAAACGTTAGCGAACATTTAAGAACACGAAAATGGATTAATTATTCTATAATCAGTTTAGATGAACCATTTACAGGGGATAGGGGCGAAACAATAATTCATAATTGGAACAATTTTACAAGAATATTTAGGGAAAATAACGCTGAAACTAAACTTGGAGTTTATCTTGGCAATGCGATGGTGAATGATACTAATCGACCATGGATAAATGAGATAAATGCTGATTTTTATTCGCCAGTAGAGTATATTCCAAATTACATATGGCAAAGTCAGTTAAATTCTTTAGACAAGATTAATCCTCGTGCTAATTTAACACCTTTAATAAATGATTTAATGGACGAGGATGATGAAATTGGGACATATTGGACTAGCAATCAACATTTGCATGTGGATAGACCAGCAATAGATAATCGTATTTTTGGAATGAAATACTGGAATGAAAATGTAACTTTATTACATCATTGGAATGTTTTGCAGTTTGCATATACAAATTCAACTGGAGATATAGTGAATAACAATACTTGGAGAAGTATTAGTCATAGATGGGGGGCTGGAGGTTCGACATTGTTTTATCCACCATGCAAAACAGGGAGATGCGATACATTTACTGCTAACATAACTCCTTCTATAAGGTCAGAGTTATTTAGGGAAGCATTAGAAGATTATAATGCATTAGAAGAGATGGAAAAATTGATTAAGAAAGCTGAACTAAATGGAATAGAGGCGAAAAAAGCCAAAGATATTATTAATAAATATAGAAAATTAGCTCAGGATTATGCAACATGGACAAATACTCCTGAATTGACCGGAACTTTAGCAACTTCTACGAGAAATATAACTTATTTTGAAGATTTACATAGGGAGTTATATGCTGAGATGGATCATCTTGAGAATAATCTGTTTGGATGCGGAAACAATTTATTAAATATTGGGGAGCAATGTGACGACGGAAATTTAATCAACGGAGACGGATGCAGTAGCAGTTGTGTGATTACTCCAGTTTATTTAGTTTCAAGTTATCCTCCTAATGGGGCAATTGATGCAAGAATCCCGCATGTGTCTGGTAATCCTGCAATAACATATGGTTGGGATTCAATTAACTTAACTTTTTCAGGATATACACAAAATATTGTTCAAAATGATTTTATCATAACGACGGTTGGCGGTGCTATTGCCCCAGCCATAACTTCTATTTCCCAAAGTGCAAGTCAAAATCAAATTGTGCTAAATTTAGATAGGCAAATGTCTCCTGGAAACAGGACGATTATTGAATTTAATCCAAGCGGGGCAAAAATATGTTTGGGATATTTACCGGGAGATGTTAATGGAGATAGTACAACTATCCCTTTTGATTTAAGCCAAATAGTTGATGCAAATAATGGTATTCAATTTTTTCCTATTTATTCTACCGATCTTGATAGAAGTGGAGCATTTGTCCCCGCCGATATAAATGTGGAGTCAGATATTGTAGTAGCTGGACTTTATGGTTCTTGGAATGGACGAAGTTTAGCAGCATGTCCATGCGGAAATGGGGTAATTGATTCTGGAGAACAATGCGACGATGGTAATTTTGTTAATGATGATGGATGCTCCGATACATGTTTAAGTGATTGCAATACAGAAGCTGATGGAATACTCGATGGAGTTTGCGATAGAATTTTAACTTGTGATGAACTGGATAGTTTTATAGATAATTATTATATCAATGGGGTTAGTATAAATAAGGTTTCAGAAGTAGTCTTGGAATATTTAACTAATCCGGTTTGTTCATAAATATAAATCTGAGAATTTATATTATTTGGACTAGGAAAGTATAAAACCATTAAATGTTAAAAAAGAGCGGGTGAAAAATGAGGAAAAAAAATAAAATAAATGGAGGAAATGTAAAATTCCCAGAATGGGGAAATAATTTATTAATTGCAATGCTGATGCTATTGGTGTTTTCCTTGGTAATTTTTAATTATTACAAAATAAATACTGAAAAAGAAGAAAATGGCGAGGTTTATCTTTCTGGATTTAGCGGATGCAATAATTGCATCGGATTTTTGCCTCCATTGGTAAGAGTATATAAACCTCATAATCCAGCATCAACGACTTTTGCAGACAATATGGCTAATATAAATAATATTGAAAATTATTTCTCGGATCCTGAAATTACATTATTAAAAAATGAAGGAGAGTCTTTTCAAATTGCAGTTAAAAATTCTGGAGTGCATGATTTTTCTTTGGATTATAAAATTTATTTTAATAATATCGAAACTAATGACTTAGAAATAGAAATGTATAAAGAAGAATTTGCTAATGTAACTTATTATTTATATAAAACTGCTGGAGATCGCTCTCCAATTGGCTATTATACTGATCCTTTAATTTCTTATGACAAAAATGAAAATGTCAATAGCAATGAAAATTTAATTTGGTGGATAACAATCAGATCCAAAGATACTTCAAAGACAGGAGATTATAAAATAAAGTTTAATGTTACAAGAGATAATGAAGAAGAGGAAATTGAAGTTAATGTAAGTGTCTTAAATTATGCTCTGCCTAAGAAACCTAATTTTAAAGCTATTTTTGATCTGGACTATAATCATGCGAAACCTGAAGGATATAAGCCTTTAGATTATCATCATGCTTTAAGCACAGAAGAGAAAAATGAAGTTGTAAGTAATTATTTTTCTTATATGGAAAGGAATAAAATAAATACGGGGACACCTTATTACGATGCTGCCTGCTTAGACTGTGCGTATATTTATTATAATTCTGTTGCCCCCATGTTGCCTATAACTGCACTAGATTTAATAGGCAACTCGATAACTGTTGATTTTACTTCTTTTGATAATTCAATGCAGAAATATATTACTAATGGGCATATGAATGCCTATATTATTTCTACTACTTCTTGGGGATTTTATAGGCTTTATATTCCTTCATTTTATGGAGACAATTTTTTAACGCAAGACAATGATGCTGAGGAATATTCTAAATTTTACAACCTCTATTGGACTTCTGTCATTTCTCATTTAGAGCAGAAGGGGTGGCTGGATTATGCTTATATTGCCATTGACGAGCCCTTTATCCCCCAAAGGAATGGAACTTATATAAAATATGATAATAATTTTACAAGTTTAGTTAGGGCAATAAATCCAGAAAAACCTAAAGGGATAGTATGGCTTGATCAATATGCTGTGAACTTTCAGGATAATTTAACAGATATGTTACATATAGATTCGTATAATACGATTGATTATACAGATAATAATAACCCTCTAGAAATACTATATAGTAAGATGAATTCTGTTAAAGGAGAAGACGACGAAATGGGAACTTATTGGACTTCTAACGCACATATACATCTTGATAGACCAGTAATTGATAATAGGATCTGGGGGGTTAAATATTGGAAATATAACATCACAAGTCTATATCATTGGGATGTTTTAATGTTTACATATATGAATGCGGAAGGGGTTTTAACAAACGACAATCCTTGGAAGAGCATAAGCCATAGATGGGGGGCTGGAGGAAGCACATTATTTTATCCTCCTTGTAAAAATGGGAAATGTTTAAGTTATAACTCTGAAATAATTCCTTCTATTAGATCAGAAATGTATAGGGATTCAGTGGAAGATTATGATTATTTGACTGTTTTAAGTACTCTAATAGAAACAGCAGAGGATAGTGGATTAAATGTAGGAAGTGAAAAGAATGCTTTGAATAATATGGTTTCTTTAGATTATGATTTAAAGAGTTGGAATAGAGATAATTCAGCATTTATTTTTAGTCGCAGGGATGTTGCACTCGCAATACCTTCTTTATACAATAAACTTTATTGCGGAAATGATAATGTGGATGAAGGAGAAGATTGTGATGATGGAAATACTGCAAGCGGGGATGGATGCTCTTTATTGTGTGAGTCTGAAGGTTCTGGAGATACTGGAGGCACAAGCGGAGGAGGCGGAGATTCTGGAGGAGGCGGTGGTGGAGGAAGTTCTTCTGAGGGAGATGACCTGAATACAACAGATGGATCTGATTCTTCTGAAAATAAATTTAGCTGCAAGGAAAATTGGAAATGCGGTAAATATGGAAGTTGTATTGATGGAATAAAAACTAAAGAATGCATCGATTTAAATAGATGTGGTACTGAAATTAAAAAACCCGATCAAATAAGAACTTGCATTGCTGATGAAGATGAAGAGAATAATAGGGTATTTAGTATAGTAATATCTATTTTAGTTTCTTTGATAATTGTTAGCGGAATAATTGTTCAATTACTTATTAGAGAAAAAAAGAAAAAATTAAATTTAATAAACATAAATGGGAATAAAGATAATAAATTTGAGGGTAATTAAAGATATAGACAACTGCGTAGGTTACATGACATTTTGTACGCAGTTCTCTAATGGATAACTGCCAAAAACTAGTCACCTAAACAATGCAGTTATCCATAATTCTGATGATTACCTTGAAAATAATCAGAATTTTCTAAAAGCAAATTTCTCAAAAGGCGTGATACAATGAAGAAAATTGCCTATAATAAAAACTTGAGTTTGCCACATTGCAAACTCAAAGGTGTAACACAGAAAAAGTATTTTTTTCAGAAATAAATTCTTCAAAAAATAAACTCATAAAAAATTACCTTTATTTATTTTAGTTCATTTTTGCTAGAAAATTTGCCAACTGTTAAAATGTGTTGAGTAAAAATAATTAAATTTTCAATCAAATTGACTTTGTTGAAAATTACTATTTATTCTGACTCGCCTAGTGGCGATGTCAAGTAAAAAAATAAAAAAACGCAATTCTTATAAACACTGATTTCTTATGTTTTTTATGAAAAAGAGGAGTTTTTCGATAGCGTTGCTTTTATGCGTTGCATTTGTTTTTGTTTTATTTTTAGTTGGTATTTTTAGTATTGTCAATATCGGGCTTAATCAAAAGGGTGAGAGTTTTGGAAGCGGGGGAGTGGATGAGGATGAAGCTGAGGGAACTTACTTGAGTCCAACGTATGATCATTATAGGGTCTTTGTTAGTTCTTCAACATCTAATGGAGATATTGGAGGTATTGTTGGAGCGGATACACTATGTCAGAATGTTGCAAATACTGCAGGCTTAGGGGGAAACTGGAAGGCATGGCTAAGCAATTCTACAACAAGCGCGAGTTCAAGATTGTTACAGTCTACATTAGTATATAAAAGAATTGACGGACAAATAGTTGCAGATAATTGGAATGATCTAACGGATGGAAGTTTGCAAAATTCAATATCTGTAACAGAGAATAACCAGTCTGTTGGGGGATTATCTGTATGGACAGGCACTAATTTTGATGGCTCAAGTAATTTTACTGACTGTGGTAATTGGACTGCTGGTTTTGCAAGTTTTAGCGGAGTGCAGGGAATAACTGTAGAAATTGATCAATACTGGACAGAAACTAATCCATTGTTTGGTCCATCGACATGTAATCAACAGCATAATTTATATTGTTTTGAGCAACCTTCTTGCGGTAATGGAATTACAGAAAATACTGAAATGTGCGACGATGGGAATTTAGTTGATGGGGATGGATGTGCTTCATTATGTGTGACTGAACCATATTATAGGGTATTTGTTACTGACAATTCCTATTTAGGTAATCTTGGAGGTTTAAGTGGAGCTGATCAGATATGCTCAAATAGTGCAAGTAATGCAGGTCTTGGAACTAACTGGAAAGCATGGCTTAGCGATTCGAGTATAAGTGCATCTTCTAGATTGTATCACTCTACTTATAATTATCAGAGGATGGATGGAAAAATAATTGCTAATAACTGGAGCGATTTAACAGATGGGAGTTTAATAAATAGAATAAATGTTACGGAATCTCTTATTGGGCTTTTATCAAATAATTATGTCTGGACTGGAACCTGGTTTGATGGGAGCCCATATAATGATAATTGTTTTAATTGGACTTCTTCATCATCAAACTTTGGAGGAAGGGGAAATACACGTTTTGCGGATAGTGGCTGGACAGAAGAAAGTGCATTTACATGTGGTCAATCGAATAGATTGTACTGCTTCGAACAGCCTTGTGGTAATGGTGTTACTGAGGCGGTAGCTGGAGAGCAATGCGATGACGGAAATACTGCTAATGGTGATGGATGTGATTCAATGTGTAGAAATGAGGTTTGCGGGAATGGTGTTGTACAAAACGGGGAAGAATGCGACGATGGAAATTTATTAAATAATGATGGATGCAGTAGCTTGTGTGTAAGTGATGTTTATTACAGGGTTTTTGTTACAGATAATCAAAGTTATCTTGGCAACTTGGGAGGATTAAATGGAGCGGATGTGATATGCCAGGGAGTTGCAAGTTCGGCTAGCTTGGGTGGATCTTGGAAAGCATGGCTTAGTGATTCAACAACTAATGCTTCATCACGGTTAATGCATTCTATATTTCCTTATAAGTTAATAGATCAGTCGACAGTAGCTTTCGATTGGAATGATTTAACTGATGGAAATTTAATTTTTTCAATAAATAGAAACGAAACAGGTCAGGTTGTTGTTAGAAGGACAATAACAGCTACTGACGAATTTGGTAATTTCATAGGAAATGATTGTGATGGATGGACAAATATTGCAGATACTCCTGGATACTTTTATGGTTCTGGAAATGGTTTTGATTATTCATGGACAAGGAACTTGCAAGTTGCATGCGATGGTTCTACTCTTGGAGGAGGAGCAAGTCTATATTGTTTTGAGCAGCCTTCCTGCGGGAATGGAATTATAGAATTAGCTGAGCAATGCGACGACGGAAATGTTGCAAGTGGAGATGGATGTTCTTCAGCATGTGCAACTGAGAGCAGTGGAGGTGGAGATGAGGGGGGCAGTTGTTTCTTAGCTGGAACAAAGATTAAGACAAGTGATGGAAAAAGCATCAATATTGAGAATTTGAAGAATGGAGATAATGTTTTATCTTATAACTTGAAAAATAAAAATAAGGTTACGAATAAAGTTGATAAAATATATGGATTTGAGAGAGAGGGATATTATATAATTAATGATAAAATAAAAGTTACTGGAGAGCATCCTTTCTATATTGATGGCTCTTGGATCGAAGTAAAGAATTTGAAGGTTGGAAATTATATGTTTAACGGAGTTGATAAGATTAGGGTAGATAGTATAAGATATGTTAGTAAGAAAACAAAAGTATACAATTTATTTGTTGAGAATGATAATAACTATTTTGCTGAAGGAATACTAGTTCATAATAAAGGCGGAGGTGGCGGTGGAGGCGGAGATCCTACACCTCAATGCAGAGATAAGAAAGATAATGATAACGATAGTAGGATAGATTTCCCTTCGGATCCTGGATGTATAAATGCAAATGATGCGATTGAATTTAATGTAGCAGGGAGTGGAGAGTGTGTAGAAGATTGGAAATGTGTAAATGCTGGAGAATGTGAGAATGGTGAAGTTCCAGTTCAGTGTGTAGATATTAATGAATGCGGAACTGTAGTAAATAAACCTGCAAGTGTCGAAGAGTGTGGGAATGAACCTAGCGTTACTTCTGGAACGCAGAATGCGGAAGAATTAAATTCTAAGAAAAGGAAAACTTTTGGAAGTATACTTGTAGTATTAATGGTATTTTCTGCGTTTGTTGTTACACTGCTTATTGTTTCAGTTATTATAAGAGAGACTTCATTACTAAAAGAAGTTAATAAGTTAACTCATGGGGTAGGATCAACTCAGCAAGCAATAGATAATAAAGAAAAGATTATAGCAAGAATGGAAACTAAGCAAATACCTAATGCTCAGGTAGCGACTTTTCTAGTTTTTGTTTTGAGCATGATTTATTATATGGTTTATGCTCTTTCACTAGGAATGGCTTCTAATTCAGGAATTTCTTTATCTCCTGGAGTTATAATGGGTACTGTACCAATATTATTCAATATATCAATGCTTGTTTTTGTGTTGGCTTTAATTGTACTTGCTTTAGGCGGCAAGAGAATTTTTAGTAATAAATAGTTAAATTGGTTTTACTTCGTAATACCACAAGGCTTGCCTTGGGGACAAAGCTATAAAAGGTAAATAAATAAAAAAATGGAATGTGGAATGTTTAAATTAAATAGGCATCAAGGCAATAAGTTGTAATCAATTAATATGTCAAGAATTGTTTAATCTTTTTTA
>CAYHPN010000005.1:0-65722 GCA_964358765.1 Candidatus Woesearchaeota archaeon
ATTTAAAAATACTCTGTGTGTGAAACACATTTGAGTTCGCAAATGGCGAACTCAAATTATTATCATTAATACAATGACAAGCATAAGACTCTAAAACATCCCAAATATATTTATCACACATGTCACAAATTGCAGGGGTATCTTTCTCTCCATCAGAACTTGTAATTCATCAGTTTAAATTCTAAAATCTGGGAGCACTTAACTGCCCATTTTTGCAAAGATTAACTTTGACAATTTTAGAAACTTAGCTTTTTAGATGAAAAAGTTTTATCGTCGATAAACCTCTTAGAAATATCGTGAGAACCTTAACCTAAGGTTTAACATCTCGCGGGTAAGTTTATCCTTAAGATAAAAAGTTTATTTGAATAAACTATCAAAATCTTTTCTTGAATGATCAAAATCATCTTTTTGACCGCGGGGCTTGCCTTGATAATAACTTTTGCCTGCTTTTTTGCGATTGCGTTTGTACTCTGCTTCTTGTCTTCCACTACCCATAACGACTCCAAAAGCTAAAAGCCCTAGACCTATGCTGACTTGGACTGCTCCTCTTTCTAAGTAATTCATATCTTCTTGGGGTTCTAGAGGGGGGGAGTAAGATCTTAAGTCAGAAATTTGATCTATTCTGTTAACTAGATAATCTGACCAGGCCCATGAAGCTTTACCTAAATTATTACCTCCGTAAATACATAGAGATATTCCACAAAGAGTGCTTAATACGCCAACTCTAAATTTGGTTATTCTGGGCATGTATTCTAGGGGGTTTTTCATGGTTGAAGCCAGAAAAAATGCGTTTATAAGCCTTTAGGAAAACGGCAACTACTAGCCATAATTTTATAAGCTCGAGAATGGAATTTATTAGAAATGAGATATGAAATTGAAGAAATTATAAAATTTGTGAAAATTTATAATGAAATAGAAATGGAGGCGAATAATTTCCTTTTTATTTCATCTTATCCTATGAAAGTATCTGCTTACCTTTGCGAAGTTAAGCAGGGAATAATAGCTATAAATTCTGAAGTAAATTCAGAATTTATAGAGGGTAAATTAAAACTAACTTCATAAACGTAAGTAATTACCTATGAAAGATAAAACATCAAAGATCAAAATGGCACAGAAAACTATTAAAGCAGCTATTGAATATAAAAATTTACCAATGGAAATAAGAAAAGAACTTGAGGCATATAATAATGCTCATGCAAGTAAGCTAGATGAAATTGAGAACTTGTGTAAAAAAACTTTAGATGGACAAGAGAAATAAAAAATGGAAGAAAAGATAATAAGTATAGAATGCGGAGTAATAGGAAGTGGACTGGCTGGTTTGACTGCTGCAATTGAACTAGCAGAAAAAGGAAAGAAAGTTTATTTATTTGCGAAAGGAGATATTGAGAAGGATTGCAACAGTTATTTATTGGCAGGAGGACTAACGGCTGTAAAAATTCCATCAAATAATGATTCATTTGAAAAACATGTTGAAGATACTCTCAAAGCTGGAAAGAATCTCAATAATAAGGAGATTGTGGAATACTGTGCTAGGCATTTTTTTAGTGATGTTATAGAATGGTTAATTGAAAGAGGAGTGCATTTTGATTTTTCTGTTGGGAAGGAATTTGATTTACATAGAGAAGGGGGACATAGCGAGGATAGAGTATTTCATATTAGAGATACAACTGGAAAATCTATTATAAAAATATTGGCAGATATTGCAAGAGAAAATGAAAATATTAAGATTTTTGAGCATCATGTTGCAATTGATTTAATAACAAAAAATAAATTTTTTGGAAAAAAAGTTAATGAAAAAGATAAATGTTACGGGTTTTATGTTTACGATATAAAAAATGATGTGGTAAAAACAATTGAGTGCAGTGGAGTTTTTATCGCGACTGGAGGAATTGGAAAAACTTTTCTTTATACTTCAAACACAGATATTTCCTCTGGAGATGGTTTTGCAATGGCCTACCGAGCGGGTTTAGATTTAGCAAATATGGAATTTGTTCAATTTCATCCTACCGTATTTTATGATCCAAATGCAAAAACAGAGCAAGAGAGAAGATTTCTTTTAACAGAAGCTTTACGAGGAGAAGGGGCAATACTAAAAACAACAAAAACATCAAAAGAAGATTTTGTTCTTAAGTATAATAAAGAAGGATCAAAAGCAACAAGAGATGTTGTTTCTAGAGCCGAAGATGAAGAAATGAGAAAACATGGGTTAACTAATGTTTGGCTTGATTGTACGAGTATTCCCGCAGAGAAAATAAAAAGCAGTTTTAAGAATTCCTATGAATTTTGCTTGCAAAAAGGAATAGATATAACAAAAGAGCCGGTTGCGGTCGTTTATGCAGAGCATTATTCAAATGGAGGAGTATTAGTCGGAAAAAATTCAGAAACTTTGATAAAAGGATTATATGTTTTAGGAGAGACGTCTTACACTGGACTGCATGGGGCAACAAGACTAGCAAGTAATTCTGGTCCAGAATGCATCTTATTTGCAAGACTTGCTGTAAAACATTTTACAGAACAAATTAATAAAAAAAATAAAAATGTTAAAATTCCAGTTTGGAGAAGCGGGGAAGCAAAACAAATTAAAGATAAAGTTACTATAGCCTATTATTGGGAAACGATAAGAAGAACAATGACATCATTATGCGGGATAGTAAGAAATAAGGAGAGACTAGAAGCAGCAAAAGAAGTTTTAGAAGCACTTAAAAATGAAATAAATAGATTTTATTGGAATTATCGTGTAAATAAAGATTTTCTTGAAGTTAGAAATATTATTGAAGTTGCCTTAGCTATTGTGAAAAGCAGTTTAGCTAGAAATGAAACGCGCGCGTGCCACTTTCGGGAAGATTATCCTAAGCAAGATGAAAAGAAGTATCTTAAATTGAGTGTTTTAAATAAGGATAAAGATGTTTATTTTTCTGAAGTTAATTAGTAGCGAAGAAGGCTCTTTACATCATGCTCTTTTAATCTATCGCGCCCTCTTAATTCATCAAGTTCTATGAGAACAGAACAGCCAATAATATTTCCTTCTAATCTTTTCACTAAATCTGCAGCTGCTCTCATTGATCCCCCAGCAGCTAATAAATCATCAATGATTAAAACGTTCTCTCTGGGTTTAATGGAATCTATGTGAATTTCTATACAATCTTTTCCATATTCTAAACCGTAATTTTCTTGAATTGTATTGTGGGGGAGTTTACCTGATTTACGTACTGGAACGAAAGGCAAATTCATTTCATAAGCTACCACAGCACCTAAAATTAATCCTCTTGATTCTAGCCCTGCTACTTTATCAATTGATTTGTGGTCATATAATCCAGCAAGGGCTTTGATGGTAAATATGAATGCTTCCGCGTTATTGAGCAGAGGAGTGATGTCTTTGAATTGAATACCTGCTTTAGGAAAATCTGGGACATTACGTATGTAATCTTTTAAATTCATTTTATTTAGATCTTTTTGATTTTATTCTCTTAAATATTTTAAGTTCTGCTTTTGTATGCTCATAATGTTCTCTTAAATAAACTTTTGCAAATTTAGTTAAGTCATTCATAAAACTTTGCCCAATTTTTCCTAATGATACGGGATTTACGCCTATTTGAGCAAGCTGATCAGAATCTAAATCGTTTTCAGTCATTGACTCAGAAATCATTGCATTAATGGGAAAATTTTCTACGGATTTTAAGGATTCTATGATTTGATCGTATGCCTTAAGGGAATCATTTACAAAATTTTCATAATTTTCAAATGAACCATGTGTCTTTTCAGTAACTGCTAATCTATGCGAAGTTGATCTTAAAACTGTGTCTGGCGATTTACCAGTAGAGTTACAATAGTCTGCTAAGTTTATAGAATAATTGTCAAACATTTTTAATAATCCCATTAAATTATTTAGGTGAGGAATGGATTTAGCTTTTTCTTCAAGGGTACTTTTTTGGGCAGTTACAGTTTTTAGGTAATCTGTAAGAGACTTATTTTCTCCAACTTTACTTTCAATTACTTGTTTAATTAGGGGAGAGTTAAGAATATCTTTAATTGGCTCCCATAATGTGTATATACTATCGTTATATAGGTTCAATAAACCCGCGGCTATATATCTTGAAGAACCATATTCTAAATCATTTCCCACAATTTTTAATGTATTTGCATATACTTTATCGTTTTCTCTACCACTATATTTTCTAAATGCTTTTCTTGCTTCCAGAACAGTTACATTTGTTTTTTTAGTTTGTTTTTTTGTCATTTTATATACAAAACGAATCTAAAATTTCAGTATTTAAACATTTCTACATAATACTGTATATTATTTAGCTGAAATATTCTACGGCGTTCTTGAAGATTTTTAAACCATCTAACTCTGAAGGGATTTCTCTTCCAGATCTTTTGTATTGCTCTTTTAGTAAGGTCCAATAGGGATGCTGTGTAAAAGATATTGCTCTTTCCGGATGAGGCATCATGCCTAGTAGTCTGCCTGATTCATCTGAAATTGCAGCGATATCTTCTAAAGAACCATTTGGATTTGCTTGAAGACTTTGAGATTTGCAGATTTCACCGTAGACGTATTTTGCTGAAATTAATCCTTTTTCTTTGATCTCTTTTAGAACTGCTGGAGGTGCGAAAAGTTTTCCTTCTCCGTGAGCAATTGGAAAACTTGCTCTGTTTATGTCTTTAGTCCAGAAATTATCATTGCTAAACTCTAAATCTACCCATCTATCTATGTATCTTGCTGAATCATTATGCAATAAAGCTACTTGCCTGTTTCCATAATTTTTGTCTAGAGCAGGAAGCAATCCAAGATTAACCATAACCTGAAAACCGTTGCAGATCCCTAGTAGGAGTTTATCTTTTTCTACAAATTCTTTAATATCATTAAATAAATGATTTCTGATTCTATTTGCTAAAGCATTTCCTGCTCCCGTATCATCTCCATAGGAAAAACCTCCTGGAAAGGTAAAAATTTGATAATTTGATAATTTTTTGTGATTATCTATTAGATCATTGATGTGTACAAGTTCTGAGTTAGCACCTGCTCTATCGAAGGCATATTTAGTTTCATTGTAGCAATTGATCCCATATCCGGTTAAAATTATAACATTAGGTTTTGCCATATTAATATTTTTCAAACGTAGATTTATATGAATTTAGCAACTCCTCAACTGTAGTTTCAATTATTGCGTTTCCATTTCTTCCATAGATGGTAAAATTGTTATCATTTCTAATTGTTCCTAATTTCGCAAATTTTTCTCCTTTAAAGATTTTTTCGAATTTAGGAGCATAGTTTGAATTGATTGTAACAACTAATCTTCCTTGACTTTCAGAATATAGAGAAAAGTCATCTCGGAAAACGGAATCGTTTAAATTTTGAAGAGAGATTTCCATTCCGAGTCTTCCCCCCATTGCTGTTTTGGCTAGGGCAACTCCAAGACCTCCTCTATGAATGCTTTGAGAAGAAGCGATAAGACCAAGATTTAATGCTTGCGAAAACTTTTGATATAATCTTTTATTTTCAGTTAATGAAACGGAGGGTACATTATTTCCAATAAATCTTTTTGAAGTAGTCTGCTCTCCTACCATCGCAAAGTATTCGCTGCCGCCAAGTTCACTTTTATTTTCTCCAAGAATATAAACATAGTCTCCAGATACTTTAGCATCTAGAGAAACTGTCTTTTTTATATCGTCCATGACTGCAATGGAAGAAATAAGTAAAGTTGGAGGAGCTGAAATTTTAATTGGCTCTCCATTTTCATTATAACCATTAAAATCATTGAACATACTGTCTTTTCCTGAAATGAATGGTGTTTGATAAGCAACTGCTACATCATAACATGCTTGGACTGCTCTTTTTAATTGTCCTAGTCTTTCTGGATCATTGGAACTACACCAACAGAAATTGTCTAACAGTGCAATTTTTTTTGGATCTGCACCTACTGCGATAACATTTCTAACTGCAGTATCTATTGCGCAAGCAGCCATATTATAAGTATCAATATCGCTATAGCTTGGATACAGTGCTTGAGAGATTATAATTCCTTTATCTGAATTTAGAACTGGCTTATTAATAGTAGCATCTCCATTGACTTTTTCTTTTCCTTGTAATGGTTTTAAGACAGAAGAACCTTGGACTTCATGATCATATTGCTCTGAAATAAACTGGAAACTTGCAATGTTTTTTCTTTTAAGCATTGAGTGAAGAGAAAAAGTTAAATTTTCAAGAGGAGAGAAATCAGGTTCTTCATGCTTAATTCTAGTAAATGTTGTTTTAAGCTGTTTTTTTGGTAAACCATCATGAAGGAAATCCATACTAATATCCATTATGTTTTTCCCCTCATATTCTACAATGCATTTTCCAGAACTGGTAAATTCTCCAATTACTGTTGCTTCGACTCCTCTTCTTTGCATCAATTTTGAAAATTTTTCCCATTTGTCTTTTGGAACTGAAAGAGTCATTCTTTCCTGAGATTCAGAAATCCAAGTTTCCCAAGGCTGAAGCCCGGGATATTTGAGTGGAACTTTATTTAAATCAACATAACAACCAAACGATTCTTTAGCCATTTCCGCGACAGAACATGAAAGACCTCCTGCGCCGTTATCTGTGATGCTATTATATAAATCTAAGTCTCTTGCTTCTTCCACAATACAATCGCTTAATTTTTTCTGTGTAATTGGATCTCCAATTTGGACTGCTGTAGCAGGACTAGAGGAATCTATTGCAACAGAAGAAAATGTAGCTCCATGAATTCCATCTTTTCCAACTCTGCCTCCAACCATGACGACATAATCTCCAGGCATTGCTTGCTTTTCATGAGATAATCTATTTGCACTAACTTTAGGGATTAGGCCAATGGTTCCAACAAACACAAGGGGTTTTCCTTTATATCTTTCATCAAAGTAAATAAATCCTTGAGGGCTTGGAATTCCTGATTGATTTCCGCCGGAATTCACACCAGCAATAACACCATCCATTATTCTTCTTGGAGATAACATTTTCTGTGTTTTATTTGCTCCTTTATATAATGGACTAAGATCTTCTGGAGGGGCAAAACAAAATCCATATCTATTAATTATGGGCTTGGCACCTAAACCAAATCCTAAAGCATCTCTATTAACTCCGACTATTCCAGTTATTGCCCCTCCAAAAGGATCTAACGCACTTGGAGAATTATGAGTCTCAACTTTATCAGTGATTAAATGATTTTCGTCAAATTCTATTGCTCCTGCATTATCTGTAAATACGGAAACACAGAAATCTTTTTTTCCTTTTACAGTTCTTATAACATTAGTGGCTCCTTTAATGAATTGATTGTATAAACCTTGAGTAAATTCATCTATAGGATCTGCAAATATTGTGTGTTTGCAATGCTCGCTCCATGTTTGAGCAATAGATTCTAATTCAACATCTGTAGGATTTCTTCCTTCGTTTTCAAAATATTTTTTAATCGTTTTCATATAAGTAAGATCTAGGGCGAGAGGTCCTCTTCTAGTCATGTCTGTATTTGCAATTCCTTGTTTTCCTATATTAATTAATTCATTTTCATCAGAATTAAGGATATCAACAAGAGTTACTTGAGGTTTTTGGGAAATTTTAACAGTTGGAATAATAATCTCCATTCTACTACTCGAAGAAAATTCTTTATATTCTTTAACTTGGATTCTCTGGATAAGAGGATTTGCTAAAGACAATCCTATTTTTTGAGTATCTTCTTTAGTTAAATCTCCAGAGAGAAGAATCAATTGTGAACTAAAAGCTGTTTGACCAACAAAATCTCTTTTTAATAAATCGACTAATCCTTCACGGACAGTATTTCCTATATTATCTGTAACGCCTGGAAGAAATCCTATTTCAATAGCATAATCAAATTGTCGATTTAGAGAAGTTATATTATCACTTTTTTGAAATACTGGATTAATTAACATTTCTTTAACTTTTTTTAAATCATCATCAGATAAATTATTATCTATTGTGTAAACATCGATTAATTCTAATTTGTTGATTTTTTCTGAAAAACCCATTGAGTGGATCTCTTTTTTTCTTATCTCTGCTCTTGTATCTGGTACGGTTTGTGCAACTTCTATTCTATGTGGCATAACTAAAAATAAAAAAAGATATTTATATAATGTTTGGAATTTTTTTTACTTAAAGAAAGTGGTTAATATAAATTGTTTTCATTATATTCTTAAAGAGTTTGTCAAGTGGAAAAGGTTATTTTCTTTACTTAATTCATAATCATAAAAATCCGTATTAAAAGGCTGATGGAAATTCTCAAAATAAACTTCGTTATTTAGATTATGCTTTATGATTTTTGATGCTATTGAAGTAACACAATAGAAACATAATAAATGCATTTCTTTTTTACATTTTATACATTTCATTACTGAAGAACTATATTGTTTTTTTGAAGGATATAATACAATATCCAAGGAATTTATTTCTTTTAATAAATTATTAAGTTTATTTTTTATTTTTATTAATTTATTTTTATTTATTGGTTGATCATGAAGCCAGATTCTTACTTCATTAATAATACATGAACCACATAAAGGTTCCGTAACAGAATGGCTGCATTTTGAACATAGATTTGACATTTATTTCACCTCTCTTTTTTATACAAATTTAGATTTATAATATAAAGCGGTATTTGATAATACTATGTCGTATGAGTCTAGACTTCAATTCAGTTAAACCTTTCTTTAAACGCTTCAAAATAGGTTATGAGCAGGGGCAGCAATATAGGCCCTACGAATATTCCGACTATACCGAAGAGACTTGCACCACCTATAACTCCGATAATTACTATTATTTGATTTATTTTAGATTTTACATTTACTATTTTAGCAAGAAGGAAATTGTCTATTGTGCTGATTATTAAAAGACCATAAAGGAATAAGCCTATTCCCTTGCCTAACATCCAACTGTTGCCAGAAAAGTATCCTAACAATATTAGATATGCGGAAGCGGGAATCCATATTAGTGCTGTTCCAATTGTAGGTATTAAAGCGCAAAATGCTAATACTACTCCTAAAAATATTGGAAATGGTACCCCGAAAATGTAAAAACCAATCGCTCCAATAATTCCTTGTATTAATGCAACAAGTAATTGTGCAAAAATTACGGTATGAGCTATACTTCCGAAATCTTTTTTAAGCTTATTTTTTGTTTTTATTCTTATAGGTATAAGTTCAAATATTTTTTTAATAATAATTCTCCAATCTTTTAATATGAAATACGAAATAACTAGCGTAAGAAATACTTTCGCTATTATTAGTGGTATTATTAGGATAAATTTCGTTATCTTTTCTTCTATGATTGGGAGAAGCTTTTGGAGTTGTTTGTCAAAACCAAATGTTGATAATCTTTCTAAACTAAATTTTTCTGCATGATTGAGCAAAGTGCAGATTTGCGAATCAGCGCTAGTGCAGCTATAGCCAAATAATGCTCCTTTATGGATATTGCTGGATAAGGAGTTATAAAAGTAGTATCCCTGCTGTGTTATTTCTATAGTTAAAAAAATAAATGGAATCAAAACTATAATAAAAATGATTAACAGAGATAAAATTATAGAAAGAGATTTTTTTGATGTTTTTTTATCAATTTTTTTATAAAGAGGATAAGAAATATATGCTAAAAGAGCGCTTCCTAAGAGAATATTTATCAAAGGCCGAATTATTTTAAAAAATAAAATTAGTGCCAAAATAAATAAAATAAAAGGGACAATCTTTTGATAGTGATTTGTTTTCATTGTATTGTTAATTAATTTTTAAAAAAAATTAAATAAATTTATTTTTAAGTCTTCATTATATTTTTTCCAGCAGGCCTGTTTTTAACATGACCTTTACCGCCAGCTGATGTTTTTGCTCTAGTTTTTGCTGCTTTCATTCGACCGCCTCTACTTTTCTTTGCCATTTTTATTTCCTCCTTTTTGTTTAGTTAATTTTATTTTAATTGCCTCCATCTTTTTTACTCCTTTCTCTTCTTTCTCTGGCAATTTTATGCTTATTTCCTTCATCAACACTGATGTTTTCTTTAGATTCAATAACTTTATTGTAATGGTTTTTTGAATTATTTGCTTTGGTAGTATTTGATATCAATATGCCAAGCATAAGTAAAATTAAACCTATAATGAGCGAGGCAATAGCCCACTCAATAGGAACGGATATGCTAGCCGATGAAGTACGCGTATCTGTTTCGTCTTTTCCAACAGTTGTAGTATCTGCTGAAATTTCCTGCATTGGTACAAAATATAAGAGGCCTCCGATAACTAGAAAGATTACGCCGAAAATTATTAAACTTGTTTTCATCTTATTCTCCTCTTGAAGTAATCAATATTATTGATTAACCAGATTATTCCAATTATTATAAGGATTATAATTAGAATATTAAGTATCCAACCTAAAAGCATAAATCCATTTCCAAAATTGCCCATCATTCCATAGCCTCTAGAACCAAAGCCGAAACTCCCAAATAGCGCAAGAACTAATACGATTATTATTGCAATTATTATATTTTTATTTTCATTGTTTGTCATTTTACCTTTAAATTCACTATGCTCTTTTTATCGTGTGAGCAATTACTGCTATGATAAATAATATTACAAATATTATAGCTAACCATTTAGCGATTGAGAGCGATACTCCTGAAATAACTCCAAAACCTAATAATCCTGCTACTATCGCGATTATTAAAAATATGACTGCCCAAAATAACCAGTTTGATTGACCTTTATTATTCATTTTTTCTTCCTTATTTTGTTAAGACATATCAAGTATATAGATAAGTGCTGTATGAAACCATACGCTTAATCTTTGGAAGTATAATTTAACGAGATTTGAACCATCTCTTTATTTCTCTAGATGGTGTGTTTATATATATCGATTCGTAGTTTTTTAATATTCTAGTATCTGTTACAATTTGAATAGGGGAAGAAAGCTCATTATTTAAAAATTCTTTAATTGAAGATTGAAAATATTTAGAGTTATTTTTTAATATTTTAGTTTTATTTGATAAATCTGGATTTTCTAATATTTGGTTACCTCTATATCTCTTTGTTTTTCGCATTCTTTTTGAGGGTGTATTTTCTTGGCTGTTGATCATTAATTTAGAATTTTTGATCTCCGCAAAAATATAATTTTTCATTAATTATTTTGTCATCTTTCCAGTGCTGAACATTTACGCGATAAATTGTTTTCTTTTCTCCCTCTTTATTTTCTATATTTATTGCCCATTCTGTCATTGAAACATTATTGTTTTTCTCTCCATATGTAACTGATTTTATTTCTGCGCTGTTTAATTTTTCTATTTCCTGGAGAAAGATCATTTCTCTTTTCCTATTATTCTCCTTTCCATTAATTGGAGAATTGCCATTAACTTGTATAACTACTTCTTCTCCATAATATCTTTCAAAGGCCTCCATAATCTTTCCATCTTTGATTAAAGTATTCAATTTTTCTACATTAGTTTTTAATTTTGTCATTTTATTTTTATATATTTTGATGGCAAATAAAGTATATAGAACAATGCTGTATAAAGCAATACTTCTTATCAAAATAGAACCTCTGGAATATTTGCGGGATTATCAAAACCAATCTATTTTCCAGAAGTCTATTTCTTTATAAAAGATATGTTTTTCTAATTTTCTTTTATACTGCGGTAATATTCTGAATTTCATCCTTTAATTCTCTTCTATCTGCCGTTATTTCATCGTTTCTTGCTCTGTTTTCTGTCTTATGTTTATCTGCCTCAAATCTTCTATCTTGAGTTAATGCATCATTTTTATTTCGGCTGTTAACTGTTGTTTTATCCTCCATTTCTCTTCTTTCTATTGTCTCTAAATCATTTTTTATTCTTTTCATGTTTGTCATTTTATTTTTTCCTCCTTTACAATTTGATATATTTCTCAAAGTATATATCTTAGTGCAGTAGTCAATCATACATAAAATTGAAAAATTAAACGATTTTTTGGGAATGATCCCAAATAATGGTATAAAGATCTAGATATTCTTTTGCAACGATGTTATTCTCTATAACTATTGTGTGGATTGGCGCTATCCAAATAATAATATAAACAAAATCGCCACAGACAATTTGAGTTAACTGGGCTGTGTCTGACTGCTGATTTTTTGGCAGAAGCCTTGCTTGAGTGTATTTTAAATTTCCAAGGGTTTTAATTTCTTCATGAGGAAATTTATAAAAAAGCAATTTAATGTCGATATGTCTTTTTATTCTTTCAATATGAAAAGAATGCATTATCCTATCATTAAGAAGATTTATAATATTCTCATTTTCTGCAAGACCATAGATCCAAATCTCAGACTTTTTTTCTAGTAGGCTAAATATAATGCTTTTAATTGCATTTAATCCTTCTAATGTATACACTTTAGGAATTTGGCCTGAAACATAAGTAGTTTTTATAAAATCCATTGCTGTTTTAAGATTTTCTAATTTTTCCTTTTCTTCATTAATAATCAAATCTGTAGAAAGAGCGACAAATACTTGTTTTCCATCTTTGTTTGATAGATAAACCAGGTTTCTTTCTTTGAGTTTTGTCAGAGTATCATACACATTTGCTCTGTGCATTTTGGTTCTTTTTGAAACTTGTGTCGCAGAAGATTCTTTATTTTTTAGAAGGTCCAGGTAAACAAGAGTCTGCATTTTAGGAATTCCTATAGATTCAAATGCTTTTAATATTACTTCATCAGCCACTATTTGATTAGGGTCAGCTCGTATATAATTTTATGTATTTTTTAAGAATTTACTTGTTCTTGATGATGTAGAATTTATTACTCTTTAAGATGACAAGGTTTTAAATAATAAAAATTATTGGATTTTTTATGAGTTTAACTAGAAGATTAATGATTGGAACTTTATTATTTGCTGGTGCTTATTATTTAACGAATAATGTTTATGCTAATCCCATTGGTATTGGTGTTGAAGTTGACGATCATAAACCAACATGTGAAGAACAACTTAGTGAAGCTAGGCAATCATCTGATTTTTATGAAAAATTATATGGGGAGGAGGTCATTGCATCTGACGCGAGATATAACAAAATGTTAACTGAGAAAGATAGTCAATTAAGACGTGCATATGGAATTGGAGCACTTGGTGTTATGGCTATAGGTTTAATATGCTTTCAACTTGGATGTAATGGAAGAAATTCTGAAGATCGAATAGAACCATTAGAAAATTCTACCGATGAAACAGTGTATCTGTTAGAACCGAAGGATTAAATTTAATTAAAAGTTTTCTGCTTCTTTATTTAACCATTCAATAAATTTAGGAAGGACACGATCTGAAAGAGGGAGGCCGAACTCTGAACGAATATCTTCACTGATTTTGTGGAAAGCATTGTTTGCTAAGGCATTAAATTCTGCTTCCATAATCGCGGGTTTGTTTAACTCTAGGGATTTGTTTACTATTTCTTCTTTTATCTTTCCTCTAAGAATTATGTTATCAAAGACGGCATCCCAGTTGCCTGCCCAGCCTTTTACATTTGAAGCAATGCTTTTTATAATTTCTGAATCTCCATTAATTAATTCTTGGGTTGGCTCCAAACAATCTGTTTCTACATTATAACGCATTAAGTCAACAAAACCTTTTTCTCGGATGGGATCACTAACCCAGTGTTTTCTTATTTCAGTAATTTGGACTACTCTTTTTTTTGTGTGAAGACCATCTGGAGTTTTAATGGGATTAGTTACGACTATTATGTCAGTTGCTTTAAAAGATGTGGGCGGGACATTAAGGTCATTTACTACTCTATCAAAAACTCCATAAGGGGAGTCTCCATGGATTGTACCTGCGACTACATTTGCCAATGCTCCAATACGCATTGCTTCATAGAGTGCTTTTGCTTCTTCAGAACGAACTTCTCCAACAATTAAAGCTGAATCTCCTAGACGAAGAGAAGTTCTAATTCCTTCTGCAGCCGAGACTTCATTTGTTCCTTGGACAAGAGCTGAACGAACTTTCATTCTTAAAATGTCATATCCAATTTTCCTCATTGCATCTACATTTAATTCTAGAGTGTCTTCAACAACAATAACTCTGTATTTTGGCATTATTTCTAAAAGCAGGGAACCTAATAGGGAAGTTTTACCTGCTGAACGGGTGCCTGCGACTAGGAGTGTTCTTGAATTATCTATTAGAAAGCTTAAGAGGCCTGCTGCGAATGAATTAATCATTTTTTTATGTACGAATAAAGGTAAAGTCCAGGGTTTATCTCTATGCCTGCGAAATGCATATGCTAAACCACTGGGAGAGAGAGGTTCAATAATTGCGGCAACTCTAGCTCTTGAGTTTTCAAAAGTTAGATCAGTATCCAGGATGGGGTTTGCTTCATCTAGAGGACGAGCGGATTGCAGACGCAATTTAGCTGCCCAGGAGTTTGCATCTTCAAAACTTGGGATTATATTTGTAATGCATTCCTCAAATTTTTCATGTCTTACAAAAATGGGATTTAATGAAATTGGGGCATTAAGCACAATATCCTGCAAACGATCATCAGAAAGGAGAATTTCTATGAGTCCGAAACCTATTGTGTGCCGGACAAGAATTTTTGCAAGACGATTTAACTCTCTATGGGAGAGATTAATTTTTTTGTTGTTAGCTAATTCACTAACCATGTCTCTTGCAATATTGAAAAATACCTGTCTAGTTCTAGAGGGGTCAGTTAATTCTCCGGCTTTAGGTCGATGCTCTGAAAGAACATTTCTTGCAAGGTTTAAAAGATAATGGTGCTCCTCGCTTAAAACATATTCTGGAGGCATAATATGGTAAAAATATTTTGAGTCGTTTTTTCTTTTTAAGATAGTTACTAGTATTTTCTCGAAATCAGATTCTATTTCGTATTCATCTATGAATTCTGCATCTTTAGGAAGCTGGGCTGATAATCGAGTAAACGTAAAATTAGGAAGGATTTCTGGACGGAAAATAAAATCATAAATCTGTCTTTTTTTTGAATAGTATTCTGGAATGATTGAAAGATTATTTTTAATTATTGAAGTGGATTCCAGCAGAGAAGAAATTCTATCAAGAGCACGGATGTAATTAGTGAGTGCAGATTTATTTTGAGAAACATTCGTGTCTAGTTGATCCCTTAGGTTTTTAGTATGGGACTTTAATTCAAGAAAACAGGCAATTGGATCTGATTTTAGTAATTCTATAATATATTGCAAGTCTTCGTAAATTCCCGGAACATTTCCAAATAATTGCAACTTTTTATGAGAGAGAATTTCCTCTTGCTTCATAAGAAAATTATAAATTCTGGAAATTTCTGCAAGCAAGAGAATTTGTTCTGTAGGATATGCATAATTTCTTTGCTGAACAAAAACTATTCTAGAGACTTGAGGGTTTTCAATTAAGAGATCTACTACTCTAGACATGATTTGTGAATTCTCTGAAATAGAAGGCACTATCGGAGCTCCTATTGCATTAATGTAGAGAACATCTTCTCCTTGTTCACGGCCTATTTCAGTTGCGAATGGTGCTGAACCTTGTTTGAATAACATTTTTTACCCTTTATATATAAAGTGTTTATACTTTATAAAATCATAGTTGTTTTGTTTGAAGTAAATTCGTCCAAAACATTAATTTAGCAAATAGAATATTTGACTAAATTATCATATGCACATTAACACATTAATCTTTTTTTATAATTGTTTACATAAAAATAAGATTATATAGTTTTTGATGATTAGAATTATGAGAATAAATTTTAAATAGGGACTTTATAATGTTTAATTATGGGAAGAGAAGCATATATAATTCCAGGCTATGGTATGGCTGGAAGGTCAAGGCCAATAATTAAAATCGCAGATTATTTTAAAAAAAATAGATTCGAATCATTTAGATTAAATATAAATTGGAAATATAATACTATGTCCGATTATTTAAAACAATTTAATGATTTTTATAAGGAAAAACACATTGCGGGAAATGAAGTTATTCTTTTTGGATTTTCTTGGGGGGCTATGATTTCCTTATTATCGGCTCGAGAGATTAAACCAAAATCGCAAATACTTTGCTCATTATCTCCATATTTTAAGGAGGATTTATCTGACTTGCCCAAAATTTCTTACAAGTTTATGGGAAAAAAAAGATTTGACGATTTTAAGAAAATTTCATTAGATGAAACTGCAAGAAATATAAAGACTAAAACAATTTTAGTTGTGGGGAGTGAGGAAGGAGAAATTTTACAAAAAAGAGTGAGGGGTGCTAATAATAAAATATGTTCTGAATTGATTGTTGTTAAAGGTGCTAATCATAATTTGGATAAATTATATTTAGGCACTTTGGAAAAAATAATTAAGAGTATATAAAAATTAAATAGGAAACTATTTTAAACTACCGTGCTTGATATAATTTATGGTGGAACAAGGTGAACAAGGGGATTATTATGGACAGGTATTTGGAGATTTAAATGCAAGAATAAGAGATTTGGAAGAAAAACAAAGGCTTCTTAAAGATAGGATGGTTTTAATAAGCGACAGTTTTGTGAAAGAAAGAAATAAAAACTTTGATGAATTAGAAGAGATGAAAAAGACTGTTGAAAGAATAAATGATGAGAATCAAAGACTTAAAGATATATTATTCAGAATTGGGGGGATGCTTGATAAGAGTGCTAGGAAGGAAGAACTAATGATCATACAGAGGCAGTTTGATTTAATGAGGGGAATAAAGTAAACAAAAAGCAGAGGATACAAAATGAGTGATAATTCAGAACAAGACACAATAAAAAAAGCAGTAAGCGAAGGAAATGAACAAGTTGAAGGAGAAGAAGTTTTTGTTCCAACGCCTGGAAGTGGAAGCATGTTTAGTGGAACAAATGTTAGGGAACAAAGTTATACGAATGAAAGCATGAGGCCTTCTATTATGGAAAGTGAAGGGAGTTTAATGCAGAATACTGGCGAGCAACAGACTCAAGAGGCGGGAGAGAGCGAGTCTATAGATTATAATCAGCAACCATATGATTATGGGCAGGCATCACAACAAGGAGAATATGCAAACCAAGGACAACAAACTCAAGATTATTCGCAGCAACAGTATTCAGGAGGGTATGGTCAAGCAGATTACGGTGTTGGACAATATCAACCTTATCAAGAAGCAATGAGTTCGGATATAATAACGGAGATTTCTGAACAAGTTGTCGAAGATAAATTATCTGGAATGAGAGAAAAAATGGAGAAGGCAATTAATTTTGGAAATATTGCAGAGAGCAGAATAATGGCAGTGGATAAGAGATTAAAAAGAATTGAGCAGATAATTGATACATTACAGATTTCGTTATTGCAGAGAGTGAGCGAGTATGTTACAGATATTAAAGATATAAAAAATGAAATTGAGGAGACACATAAGACTATGAAGGGCGGACATCATCAGGTTCATCATACTGGACAATCGGCTCATCATACGACACATCATTCTATGAATCATAAGGGTAAGAAGCATACTCCTTAATTAGTTTGCAGATCAAACTTAATAAGGATAATACTCTATTGGAAATTAGGGAGATAAAAAGTATATTTAGTCATTTGAGAGATTCTTATTATACTGTAATCTTTTATAATATCTGAATAGTCTGAAGTAATTATCATGAGAAAATCTTTTAGTGATAACTATAAGGGAATTGGAAAGCAACTAGAAGAAGAAATGGGTTATAATTTGAGGGAGAGGATAAATATATATGCCGGAGCATCTATGGGAATTGTTGCTCCAATTATTTTAGGAAGATTGTCTATTGCATATACTGGATTAAAATGCAATACTTTTACTGATGAAGCTCTGGCATGGGGGGCGAGTTTAGTAGCTAATATTGGATGTACTGTTTTAGATTTTAAATATGGGTGTGGTTTTAAAAATCCGCTAGTAATTTCAACAATGGTTGGAACTATTATTGGTGGATTACGTGCAGAGAGTTTAAAGAATAAAAGAGTTAAAAGAGAAAATATGAAAGGGTTAGAAGATATATGATTTACTTGGTTTTAACCAAGACCCAGGTGACAGCCACTGAGATTATTATTAAAACAACTGCACCGCCTACTCTCGGAGTATACAACCAATCAAAGAAGGTAATTGCATTTGGATCTACATTATTTCCATAATCTGCACCAGGTAAATATCCGCTTATGTAATGGGAAAAAATAAGGAAACCCGCGATTAAGAAAATAATTGCGAACAAGATAATAAATGCTAGAGATATTCCTCTGTTGAAAGATTCTGGGGCTTTTCCTCCAACTATTCCTGTAATCATTAATAAAAATATTAATGAGAGAATTAAAATTGCGAACCATGGTACTATGGTTTGAACATAAGTGCGTGCTCCGGCAACTGAAATGAAAATAGAAGCAATTAAGAAAGAAGTGAAAATAATTACCCATTTGTTATCGCCTAAAATTTTTGTCTTAAGTAAAACTGCATAAAGCACTACGAATACTATTAGAAATGTTGCTATTGGTGCGAAATATGTTATTGCTGAAATATCTGCCGGCATTTTTTATTTTATCTTTCCTGGAGCTGCGCCCCAAAGAGGGACTAGACCTTTAGATTTATCGCCTGAAGTATGTCCTCCTGAAACTATTGCGACAATAACTCCTATGAGAATGGCAATCATTACAACCCATCCTATGAGCTGAGATGTATCAAAACTTCCCGCCATACCAAAATAACTTAGTGCATTGAATGTTTGAACTGAAATTATTATGAATATTAAACCTCCTAAAGAAAATAGAATCCATCCAACTGTTGAGATAGATTGGTCTGGAATAAACATTCCAATTAATACTATTGCTGCAACAAGAATTGTTAAACCAACTGCTAGACGAGGAGATATTTCAGTAAGGAAATTTGAATAAAAGTCTAAACGAATAGAAAGCAGACCAAGGACAAGAGCTACAACGACTCTAGAAGCTTTTCCATTTTCTCCAAATATTTTTGTATATTCTAAAATTCCCCAGACTATTGCAAACATTAAAAGGAAAGGAAGGATATAAACAAAAAAACCTAAATCCTCTAATTGAAATAATACATCAAGTATACTGCCCATTGCCATTATAAACCAAAGGAAATTTTATTTATAAAGATTTGCTTTTATAATTTTTTTTAATACTCGTTAAAATTCTCAAACTTTAGCTAGAGTTTTTTATTGTTCGAATTTTCTCGGTAGTCACAAAACCCCCATGGTTTTATGACATTTTAAGATAATGTCCTTTCAGGGCAGAGTGCTAAAGCACAGTTAGTAATTCATTCGAAAGCAAGTTTCTCATGAATTCTATTTTGGTCAAATTCACTTTGAACAAAATAACTATATTTCCATAGGAAATTATTTTCTTTATAATTTACTACATTTTAAAAAAAGAGGAATTAAAAATTATTAATCTTTCTTTGAAGATTTAGTTTTACTGCTTGAAACTGTAACTGCAACTATTGCCCCCACTATAATGGCAATGAAAATGATATTCATTAAAAGATTTGAATCTTCAGAAATGAAAAGCCAGTCATTTAGAGTTTGCCAAAAGTCAGTAACTATAACTACTGCAATTATTACTGCTAAGACAGAACCTACAATTAAAACCCATTTAAGCCAGTTAGGAAAAGTCTTGAAAAATTCTCCTTCTGCTGAGAATGAACCTAAAAGAATTAGCAAAACTAGAATTATTACTAACGAGACAGCAAGGAAAGGGATTAACTGCAAAATAATTCCTGTTGCATTTCCAAAAGAAATTACTATGAGTCCGAAAATTAAAGCGACTATAGCATCAATTTGTTTTTTTCCATCTCCAAAAATTTTAGACTTCTGCAACACTGCAAATACTATTGTGAATATTAATACGAATGGAAGGATAGTACCAACAAAAATTGGATGTGAAAGTATTGTCGGACCTCCTGCTGAAAAACTTCTCACCATTTATTAAACAATAACTGGGATTATTTAAAGCTTTTTAGTAATTGGTTAAGGTAAAAATTGATTTAGATTAAAAAAGGAAAAGAATTAATTAAAATTCTTCTAAATTTTGAGGAGAGGGAGAGGGTGCAGACATGTCATCCATTTCATCCCTAATTGGGAGAGAACCTTTATTGACTATAATAACTTCACCAATTGCTTTAACAAATTGATGAGGAATAACAACGCCTCTAGCTCCACCAAACATTGATAAGAAAGAGGAGCCGATTTTGACTTTCCAACCTTCAATTTTATTATCAGTAAGATTTACTTCTTCAACTTGGCCAAAATAATCTCCTTCAGAAGTGTATACATGTTTTCCAACAATCTCAGTAATCTTTTTTATCTTTAACATCATTATTTTTGAAACTTTGAGTATTTATACTTTATGCTTATATAAAATATTTGTTTTTTGTTACTTTTTTAATTTTTTATAAGGGTTTTAGTAAGGTTTTTTGATATAATAACATAATTAGTGATCTCTTTATTTGATATAAGATCTCTTTTAAGATAATATTTGTTCAATAATTTTAATTTTTCATTATAATGGATATTTAATGAAGATAAACAAACTCCAAAGTCTGGTTCTATTTGATTTTTCTTATAAAAATACAAGATTTGAAGTTTTCTTCTAATATGGGCAAAAATCATTTTGGTTGCAGGCCAGCCAGATTTTTTAGGCAAGTCTATATTTAAGTCAAAATTATCTTTTTCAATTATAAATTTCATTAGTTTGTTTTTATTTATGGGATAATTGATTAGGGATTTTTGGAAATCAATAAATTCTTTGGAAGAAAAGATAATCTTTGAACCCTTTGTTAAAACAATCCAAGAAGACCAGCTGCCTTTTTCATATATTTCTTTTTTGTAATCTTTTATAGTTTTTAGATGATGGATAAATAATTTTAACGAGGGGATTTTTTTTATTAATTCTCCTTTATCCTTTTCTTTTGGAGGAATACTTTTTAATAATATTATTAAATCTAAATCAGATTCATTTTCTTTATAATTGCCTGTAAAGTATGAACCATAAATTAAAACTGCTGCAAGGTTATTTTTATATTTATTTTTACAGAAATGAATAATTTTATTTTCTAGTTTATTTTCCATTTTAATCATTTTGATTTAATAATTCATTTAATTCATCTTCATTAAGAGTTGAAGTTAGTGTTGGATCTTTTTTTTCACAAATATTTTGAGAAGGACAAGTGTTTATATCAAAAATACCGTTTTGTATAACACATAGATCTAAGGAGAAAGAATTATGTTTGAAGCCTTGTGGATCTGTACAGCATCCTAAGGTACATACATTAGTACACGTCTCTTTAAAAACGGAACCCATCGACATATCTAGAGAGCAGAACTTGGCGCACTTATTTACTTCTCCAGAATAAATAATATTATTTTCTTTTACGGTTGAATTAAATTTTGCCAAATAAGTTAATACATTATAAAAATACTTTTCTGCAATTTCTTTTGAAGATAAATCGTCAGTATAGGGTAATTTATTAAATAAATTATCTTTAAGAGGGAATTGGTCGAAAACAATTATTCCTTTGCCAATTTTTCTTGTCCATAATTTTGCATTTTCTTTTGTACCTATTATTATACTATCTTCCTCTGTTACAGAAAGTCCTTTTTGAGACCACACCCCTACTAGGGATTGTGTAAGGTTATTTGGACAGGAAATAATATCAAAAGAAACTATATCTTCTATTTTGACAATTTCTCTTTTTTCTTCTACATTTGCAATAATTTCTTCCTGCTGCTGGAAAAATTCTTCGCTTTCTAATTCTTTAAATGCTCCGCCAACATAACCAAGAGAACCAATGTAACTAACTGCAAAATCTTCAGATTCGTATTTCGATAAGAAGTTTATCCAGAGAATTCCCCCATTATTTATCCAGTTTTTTAAACTAAACTTATTTTCTGGATTATTAAATGAATTGCATCCATTTATCAAGCTTAAATCGTCAAGCGAAATTAGTTGATATTGTAAATTGCCGGTAATGATAACTGAGTCATATTTATTAATTTGGGATAGAAACTGCGGGACTAACTCGCAGGAATAATAATCTACTCCTTCATTTAGCTGCAGATTTTCCTTTAGGATTGATTCTGCTTTATTTCCGAATGTTGGAAGGTCAACATTATCTTGATATAAAACTGCTAATTTCTTTCCATTCTCTCCAAACGATTCGGAAATAGGCCTTTTCATTATAAATTTTAACTCGACATCTGAATTTACATCTCCAGATTGCAGGGAAGTGGTACCTTTAACAATAATATTGTTATCAATGGAAGAGAAGGAAAAATACATATTTTCAAGACCGCAAACTGATGAATCGCATAGGTTAAAATCTGAAGTGGATGCGCTGTTTAGTATAAATGTGCTGAACTCGAATAATCTTTTAAGATCAGAAGAAAAAATTATTTCAAAATCTTCCAAATTTACCGCTGAATTTCCATCAAGGATAACAACGGGATATTTTACTTCTATTTTAATGGAGTTATCTTTAATTGATATAACTGAGAAGGCTAATTCTTTTTTAATATTTATCTCATTTTCTGGAAATATTTTTCTTAGATTTGGAGGATTATTTATTAATTCATTATCCAAGCATTTTTTAATTTCTTTCTCGAAATCTGATAAAAATGGCTGGAGGTTAATTCCCTGATAATACCATATAGAAGAAGAAAGAGCAGATAATTCTGCAGGAACAGTGTTGTAACCTCCATTTTCTCCAATCTTTTTTATACAAATAAGGCCTTTATTTTCAATGAAACTTTTCATGAAAGTCTGAATTTCCACTGACTTCAAGCTCAACTTATCTGCCTTTGATTTGGATTCTTCAATAGGAAGATCATTTTTTTTAGGAAGAAGAAACAGAAATAATGCTGCTGAAATTATAACTAAAAACACTATGACAAAAATTGTAAGCTGCCCTCTTTTTAACATATTCTTGAAAAGAATAAGAGTTATATAAAGTTTAACAACTTTAGGCATTGATAGATTGAGCGGAAAGAAGACCTACGCAATATTTATATAAATGCAAATGCCCTTAATATTATGAAACCTGAAGAGATGGCGCAGATACTTATTGGAGTTATAATGCTGTTTATTGTTTCTGGTGTTGAATATATCCTACTGGGGCAAATTGATATTCTTGTGCAAGTTATTCTGTTCTCATTTATTGTGATTTTTGTAGGAGTATTCACTAAAAAGTGGATGGCTTATATGTTTGACTCCAGTGTTGAACATAAGCTTTGGCATGTGTACAGAGTTGGATGGAGAGAGCATCAGCATTTCAAGAAGGAATTGCCTTTTGGAATTATTTTACCTTTAGTATTTTCTGCTTTTTCTTTAGGGGCTTTTAAACTTATGACTTTCTTGACTTACGAAACAAAGGCTCTAAAGCATAGAGCTGCAAAAAGATTTGGCGCTTACAGTTTTACTGAGGTGACAGATTGGGACAATGGATTAGTAGGTGCTGCGGGAATTGTTGGGCTACTAGTTTTATCTATAATATCATATGTTCTGGGATATGAATTATTGTTTAAAATGTCAGCATATTACACTTTAATGAACATGATTCCAATTTCTAATTTAGATGGGACGCAGATATTTTTTGGAAGCAGGATTGTTTGGAGTGTTTTAGCAGTGATTAGCTTGATATTTGGATTGTATGCTTTTGCGTTGATTATTTAGATAAAAAGTAAGAAAATTAGAGACTATTTTAAATAAAAAAAGATTAAAGTAAAATGTAGAAATTAAAAAAAAATAAGAAATTATTTTTATTTTGGATTTGATAACTCTATTTCTATTCCGCCTGTCCATTTTGCGACTAAGTTAAATATTAAACCCCAAATTGCTCCGCCAATTAAACCTCCTAATGCATATAATATTGGAAAGATGATAATTGCTAGAAAACCAAGCCCTGCAAATATTCCTCCTCCTTGGACTTCGCCGCCAAATTGAGAAGCAAATGAACCAAGAATAAATGATGAAATTGAAAAAAATATTCCAATTAATAATCCAAAAATTGCACCAACAATCATATTAAATTTACAAAAGGACCAAATACCTATTTTTTGTATAGATTGCATATTGACCTCCTTTCATTATCGTAAATTAATATACGGTTAGAAGTTTATAAATATATTTAAAAAAATAAAGAGATTTCCTAAACCAAAACTATCCCCATAGTAAGCTGAGAGGTTATTACGTTGGAGTTTTTAAACGGAAATCTCTAATTGCCAAATTGGACGATATAACAGAACTGCAGGGTATTAAACCTAATTTGTCAATAAAAAAATTTGGGAATTTATTTTGCTAATTTATTAAGTTCTGATTGAACTATTGCAGGCATTATTATTCCTACAAGAATATAGAGTATAAACCATAACAAAGTATTGTTATCCTTCTTTACTTTTGTAGCGAAACCTTCACAATAGCGAAATGCCCAGTAGAGATTTGCAATAGGGATAATTATTAACCATCCTGTTGGAATTTTTGCTCCTAGATTGTTAATTTCGTTTTTTGTTGAAACCGCCCAATATATTGCATAAATTCCCAGAGTGATTATACTAAATAAGTAAACTAAAAAGATATTTCTGTGTTTTACCATCTTATACCTCCTTTCATGATATGTTTGCTATGTTAAGATATTTATAAAAGTATGCGCGTAACTGCAGAAGTTTAAAACAATTTTCCAAATTGATTTATCAATGTTACTATGCTGAAAATTCCAAAGAAGATAAAAATAAGGATTAAAATTATTTTTCTCCAGATTGGAGCTTGAACTGATTTAGGTAAAACTTTGAAATTCATCCAATTTACCAAACCAAGATGAACAAACATTGCAATGGCGTTGATTACTGCACCTATTACAATTAATGTCAGAGGCTCCTTAAAATTAAATGAGAAGAGGATAATTCCAAATATAATTTGAGCCCATAGAAATGAATAATAAATTTTTGAGAGGTTTATTTTGTGTTTTTTATTGTGCTGCATTTTTTTAAGTGCAAAATTTTCCGCCATAATTCTAGAAGTCGAATCCAAAACACCTAGCTGCGTTTGGAATAGCATAATGATTACAGCTATAAGGAAAATTGTTCCAAAGATTGGTGAAATTGCTTTTCCTATTTGCAGACTTTCCGTAATAACAAAACTAATGTCTGCAGATTGTGCATTTACTTTATTAAATGCAGTTGAATAAGATAAAAGCATAAGGAAAGACATAGTTAACAATCCTATGAACCAAAAGACTATAAGATGTTCATATGACACGAGTTTCCACCATTTTTTGAAATTAGAAATGCTTTTTTTCGAGTAATCGCATTTTTCTCCTTCTAATTTAATTTCTTGAGATTTATGGTGTCTAAAGAGAGAAGACATTCTTTGAGAGTATTTTCCCATACCATAACCTTTTTCTTTTACATAAATAGATTGAGTTAAATTTAGATTTCCTCCTGCTCCGGCATAAGCAAAAGCTGCGAGAAATGTTGCCAGCACGATTCCAACAGGAAATAAGAAATAACCTTGAGGATTTGAAGACATAGATTCCCCTATTCCAATTAAACCCTTTGCTAAGGCTGTCCAATCTGTTGCGGATGCTAACATAAGGGAAAGGATAAATACAAACGGGGTGCCGATTAAAAGTATGGTTTTTGTAATTTTTTCCATCATTCCATAAACAGTTTTTCCTGATGAGAGAACGATTCCAATAACCGCTAAAAAACTCATGGCGATAAATTTATGATCGGCGAATCCAAACAAATGAGAAAATACTTTGGCTGATGCGGCAATAATTCCGGGAATGCCAAAACCAATGAAAGTAGAAAAGATGAACCAATAAGCGGCGATTTTGAACTTTTTGTTCATTCCAACAAAAACAGATTCTCCTTTAATTAGAGAATAACGTTCTATTTCCATATTCATGAAATATTGGAATGTAATTCCTAAAAGAGCGCCCCAAGCAATTCCGAGGCCATATTTTGATACTAGGAATGGCCAGAGAATTACTTCACCAGAACCTAAACCAAGGGCTAGAATTATGAAACTTGGACCAAGAAGTTTTGCGAATTTTATTGGTGAAGGGAATGGTTTGACCATCTTTTTGCAGTTTAATAAGGAAAATTGATTATATAAATATTTTTGAAAAGTTCAAATACTTTGGGTTCTTTTAGAAATTATGCTAATTGAAATTAGTTTAGCATTATTGATTGGAGTTATAGCTGGAACTTTCACCGGCTAACGAACCCACAGTTTTCCGAGAATAACTCTCTTTTTCTAAAAAGCGTAATCATTACGCTACAAATCATTTAAAATAGGAAAACTGAAAATGTATATGGGAAGAGATAAAAATAATCCGAGTATCGTCTACATAAACTATCAAATAAGAAGTAATGGGAAAAAGATTAACATATTTGATAGAGTTAATCAGATAAAAAAGGACATCAAAGTATTGCTTCCAGAAATTGAGGACGATAAGTTAATCTCAATGTTCTCTCACATGAGAAGATATTACGAGGGTAAATTACATTATGGAAGAAGAACAAATCCAGAAAATTGGGATAAGAAACAAGATTTAACCGAAGCTGAAAAATTAATCTATGACTATCTTCTAAAGAATAAATTGAATCCTTCTACAACTTATAGGTGGATGTTAACTTGCAGAGTGCCAGCAGACATCAAAAGCAAGCTCATAGAAGGCAGATTATCTTACAAGAAGGCTCTTCAGATAGCCTCAAATAGAAAGAGAGTAAGAGAAAGCAATACTGGGCTTTTAATGATGGAAGAAATAAACAACATCGTGAGGAGTTTATAATGGGAAATAAAAACAAACTGCCAGATAAATTAAGAAAAGAACAAATGGTGAAATTATTTGAGGTGATGTATTTACCTAAATGTTCCATAGGTTGTTTTACTGCTTTAATGTGTGGATTACGAGTTAGAGAAGTTTGCAGACTTGAAACCTCAGACATGAATTTAGAGGCAAGAGAAATCAAAGTAAGGGATAGTAAAAATCCCAACAGAAAGAAGCAACATGATTACGGCAAAGATAGAATTGTTCCAATTCCAGAAATAGCAGTCTCTCCGATAAAGAAATGGTTGGATGTTATTCAAGGTGGAAAATGGTTTTTGCCTTCAATGAAAAGCCCAGACATGCACCTAAGACCTAAAACATTGCATGAATGGTTTAGAGAAGCAAGGAAAAGAGCGGGTCTTGATGAAGTTGAATATGTTGTGAAATATAATAAGAAAACAAAGTATAGGGAATCAAGCCCAGTTTACAAATATAGATTTCATCATTTCAGGCATTTCTATGCTCAATATGTTTATGACCATACCAGAGACCTGTATGCTGTATCAAAGTTACTTGGGCACAACCAAATAACGACGACAGAAATTTATGCAAGGATGTCAGATAAAACAATGAAAGAAAGTGTTGACTTTAGTTTCAATAATCCAATAAGAACCAAAATCTTTGAGGATAATCCAGTTAATGCCTTGAATTATAAAATTCCTACAATCGCAAGACAAAGGGAGAAATCTCCGATAGAAATCCTTGAAGAAAGATTTGCCAGAGGCGAAATCTCCGACATAGACTTCCAGAATAAGCTGAGGCTTCTAAAGCTCAGAAAAGATTATCTGAAGGATAAGGATACTGAAGAGCTAAAGGAAAAAGAGATTGAAAATAGAGAAAATTGAATTATTATTCAGATTTATTAAAGGAAGGGATTATTATTCTATTGATTCTTTTACAAGATTCTCTATTTCTTTATTTCTAAAATCTATTTGTCCCACAAGTTTTTTCGCTTTGAGGGATAATCGTTTATACATAAACTTAATTTTTTCTTTAGCCCTTTCTCTCCCATTCCGTTTTAAATAAGATGGAATATTATAATCAAAATATGCTAAACTATCTGCATCCATTAATGTATTCGAATCCTTATCTCCTCCAGACTCATGATTTTCTACAAGATGCTTAACCCTATTAATAACCGATTCGGTATAATCATACTTTTTAAGAAATCACTAATAAAGTTAGCTGACCTTATTGCGTGCTCTTTTTTAAACTCATTTATTTTAGAATAATCTTTTAAATCTTTTTCAGTAATTTTTGTAATTGCTCTATCTATATCGTGTGATAGGGCTGAAATTTTTAAAGATTCATCAGCATCTGGATTCAATTTAAGCACCCACTTTAAAACGAGTTCAGAGTGTTTTAATTCAAAATCTAATGGAGAATTGGGCAGAATATTTTCTATTTCCCTTTTAACTAAATCAAATTTATTTTCTTGTAATTGTTTTGTATAATAAGTAGCGATAAATTCAGGTTTAAAACCAATTCGTTCATAAAAATTAAAGGGGTAATGCCCTTTCTCTGTAGCAAGAAAATGGATTTTATTTCCTTGCTCAAAACTCTTTTTAACACAATAAAGACTAATTCTTTTTCCAAAACCCTTTCCCCTAAAAGAAGGAATTGCTCCTATTCCAGATATATATCCCATACCATTATAATTAGTTAAAATTCCTACGGCTACGGGAGTCTTATTATCTAAAACTAAAAAATATTTATCCTCTTTTGTTTTTTTCTCATTCCAAGCTTTCCGTATAATATTCGCAAATTGAGTTTGTTCACCATAAGGATTTTGAGGGTCATCTTTAGGATAACTTTTAATAAATGTTTCTATCCATTTTTCAAATTCTTCATTAGATTTAACTTCGATTATATCTGTTTCATCCACAGAAGGAATATCTTTATTCCAAAACATCCAATAATCTTTTGAAGAAATCTCATACCGTTTATTCAAGAGAGATTTAGATATTTCTTTATATTTTTCATCATCAAGAAAATAGATTGTAGGTTTTTTATCTACTTTCTTAAAAAAATCCTCTATTTTTTGCAATTCATCATCTGTAATTAGTTTTTTTAGAAAAGCGAAATTCCACCAGACATCAGAATTATCTCTACAATAAGTCAAAATAACATTTTCCGTTTCTTTAATTTTTGTAAGAAATTTAGAGTTCATATAAATATAAGCTCTAATTATATCTAACCTATTTTCAGACTTCATATTCCCATCCTGCTTGCCATGCTTTTCTTTTTCTCCAATCTTCGTTAAATGCTTGTTGCCAAGTCTTGCCTTTTAACAAAACATCTAATGCCAACTGGGGTGCTTTGTGAGAAACTATGGCAACCCTTTTTCCATCATAATCTTTTTTAAGAAGTTTAATAAAATCTGCTATTCTCTTTTTTACATCTTCATAGCTTTCACCATTTGGAAACTTCTCATGAATACATTCTTCTTGCATTGGCTCTACAATTTCTGAAGACTTTCCATTAAAATCTCCATAATTGCATTCCCTTAATCTTTTATCTTGCTTAATTGGGAATCTATCTTTAAAACTTATTTCAGCAGAATCGACAGCCCTCTTTAAATCAGAGCAGAAAACAATATCAAATTTCTTATTTCCTATTTGCTTTGGTAGTTCTTTTGATTGTTTTATTCCTAATTCAGAAAGCCCAACATCTTTCCAACCCGAAGATATATCTTTTTGATTATCTGTTGTTGTGCCATGAACGAAATAAGTTATTTTTATAACCATTTTATAGATTTATTTTTTTAGAAATTTCATTAATATTCTTGTAAATTATTACTTCATTAGATATTCCTTTGATTGTTGTAGATATATCTGAACCTTCTTTAGCTAAAACAATGATTGGTTTATTTTTAGAATAAGCATAACCTGCTTCAATTCCGAGACCTACTCCTTTTTCTGAAAATTCTACTAAAAGCATATCTGCTTTATCAATTTCTTCAAAGGTTATTTTCATTAATTTATCAGGTTCAAATTTAACTTTTCCCCATTTTTCGTAATCTCGTATAATTGTCCTTACCCTAATGCCTACTTTTTCAAGCTCTTTACAAATATCTTCAATTAATTTTCTATTATTACAATCCTCATGAAACTTTATAGACAAGAAAGCATTTTTCATTTTAGTTTTCTCCTTAACTCATTCCAAGAAATTCTTTCAGCCCAGTTAGTAAATGGAGGATTAGTGAGAATCATTTCTTTTTCTTTTTCACTTCCTGAATAAGTCGCAACACCTTCAGTTAAAACTTTGACATTGTAACCTCTCCAGCTTAATTCTTGAGCAGTGCAGAAAACACAGCAATCAGAAGTTAGCCCTATGAGGACAACCTCATCTAAACTATTTGGTTTGCCTATCGTTTTGTCTAACCACTTTGTAAAAGCTTTGGGGTCTTGATAGGGTAGTCCTGCCTTCTTTTTAGGATTTCCAATATTCTCTCTTACCCAGATTGGAGAGTTCATACATTTAACCCAAACAGGTTTTTGTTTAATGTCCTCTGGAATCTCTGATTCATAGCCCCATTCTCCAGCTCTACAACTATCATCATTATCTGCTGGTCTCGGTAAACGATAGTCCGATATTATTTCAGCTACCTTAATGTTATGCTCTCTAAAGTAAGGGACTAAAGTGTTCTTAACAAAGTCAACACTCTTTCTGGGTCTATAATGCTTTCCTTTTTTATCACTAAAATCTTTCTGAAAGTCGACTGAGATTATTCTTATATTTGCCATGTTTTCTATTGTTTTAGCTTATCTTTAAATTTTTCCTTAAACCAATTATCAAGGTAAGGATAATATTTCTTTTGGATATTCTTTGGTAGTTTAAAGAAATCTCCATAAACGATTTTTCGGCATTTTTTACTTCCACATAAACATTTCATTTCCCAACTATCAATTCCATTAACAGAGTAATCAGAAGTAATTTCTTCTCCCTTTTTTATATCTCTCAAAGCTATATCGGTTTTATTGCGAACATAAGTATTTGGGTCACAAGAATGATTAACATATCTTTCAGGTTCTCGCATTACCATATAATTACCTTTTCCATCAGGAGTTGTATGATTTCTTTCATCTTCGGGAAGGCTTTTCATTTCTTCTTCACTAACTATTTTCTTAGGATGCCAAACATTTACAGTCTCGCCTTTCTTTATATCTTTTAGAGCAAAAACCCCTTTTCTATCAATGCCTGAGCTTTTTACTTCTATTGCTGAATCCATACTATTCTCAGTTTTAGGGGTTATATAAAATGAACTTTTCTTATCCCAACCATACCAAATTAAATAAATCGTTCTTGAAAACCCCCATAAAACTACCCCCGCTGATAAAAAGATAAAAAAGAGCTTAGTTATTCTATGAAATAAATTAGGTTCAAGATAAACTTCGCCATTTGGATAAAATATCATTGTTTTTGCATTCTGGAGACTCCAATTTGTTAAACAAGAATGGCACATATACTCTTTTCCATTAATTATGCAGGGTTCACCAATAGATTCATTTGCAGTATCTGGAAGACATTCGCTTTTATCAACTAACCCCCCACTTTCCATTTCAGGTAGAGTAAAGGTAAAACCATAAGAAAGTTGGAAGGTTATCTTATCTACCCCATCTGGAATATTAACACATTTCTTTCGAGTAATATTAAAAGATTCTCCATTATTAAAACTTGCAGAAAAAGTCTGATTGTTTGTAAAATTTGTTTTCTCAAAGCAGAGTTTATCTCTACCTCCCCCTAAATATATAATTTTCCAAAAGAGAGTATTAATATTTCCTGAGCTTAAATCTTCTTGAGTTAAATCAAAAACACCCAGACCTATGTAAGTAGTATTATCAGATTCTATTTTCTGGAGATTGTCTGAAGGTATTTTTAAATCTGGAATCAAATAAAAATTGACCCATAAGGCTACGATTAAAATTGCTAAAAACCTTATAACTCTTCCTCTCTTTTGATAAAAGTCTTTAGTCATTTTAACAAAATTCTTCAAACTACCGTAAATATTTTTCACTGAAATTGAAAGTTTATTCATAAAATAAGTAAGATTAGGATAATTTTAAGCATTTGCATACCCTCCATGCAAGTATCTCTTATTGAATAGATTATTATTACTATTATTTCATCTGAGCGTCCTAATGGGTTAGGGGTGTCTGCTTTTTTGAATGTTTTCGAACTACCAAAATAATTCCCAATATCATGGGTATTGTTGGATTAATTCCTGCTGTGCATGTGTGTCTGCGTGTTAGCAGACAGGAGAGAGCCGAGAAAAAAATTCTCATCTTTGACGCTCTCCTCACCTTATCGAGGCTATTTATAGAGGAGAACTAACAGTTTAAACCCCTTGCCCTATTCAACAAGAGACCTCTTTCTGAAAGCTGTCTGCCCCCAGTGTCTAATAAGTTGACCTCTGGAGGAAAAATAATATTTTGTCGAATGTAAATTCAGTTTTCTAAATCAAAATTGAAACAGGGTCAATGTCTGAAAATCTTCAGACAGGGAAAGTAGACAGCGATAGAGTATCCTCAAAGTGCGATACAAATCTTTTATACAAGAGGGACTAAAAGAATGGAATGGTAAAGACTTATGGAGCAGTAGATAGAAGACATAGAAAGAGAAGAAGTGATGCTGGAAGAAAGAGAAGAAGTTATAGGGGCAAACCTGTTAAAAAGAAAAGAGATATTCTCTGGCAAAAAAGAATCGGAGATAAACAAACATTAAAACTATGGGTCTGGGAAAAGGGAACAATGTCTCGGGATGGAAGAAGTAAATGGAATAGAAGAATCAGACCTTTCATCAAACCAATAGTCTACAGATTCAGAATGAGAATTGATGCTGATATTTCTTACCTAACTACTAAAGAAAAGATTGAACAATTCCTTTTAGATATAATTGAATATGATGGCGAGTTTCTTCTTATGGGTTTCAGCAATGCAAAAAATAGGTTTCATACTAAGCCAGTAAAAATTTGTAGAGTTGTTATATTCAATTCGAGAGAAGGACTTAGAGCCAGAATGATTCAAGATTACAGACTATGGAGATACTGGTTTTACAAAGGAGATTAAAATGGAATCTAAAACAAATTCACAAAGTGCAGTAGCTTATATTAGATTATCTTCTGATGATAGTTCTAACCCTTCACTATCCCCTCAAAACCAACAAGACATTATAAGGAATCATGCAGAAGCCAAAGGACTAAACATAATTCAAATATATGAAGACATAAACAAGACTGGCTCTAACATCTTCAGAAAGGGGCTTGAACAATTAATGAAAGATGCAAGAGAAGGAAAATTCAATACAGTATTTATTAAGGACTGGTCAAGGCTCTCTCGAAACATCATAGACCAAGAAACAATAATCAAAGAGCTAAACAATCTCAAAATAGAAATAATCTCTTGCGATGGTATTGAAGACAAGAAAGCAAGACAGGTGACAGGACTAACAAATGAATGGTTTATTGATGAGTGCAAAAAGAAACAGCAACAAGTTCATAAGTTAAAACTGGAAGCAAAAATCCCTTGCTCCAGAGCCCCGTATGGATACTCTATGAGTAAGAAGCTAAAGAAATTTATCGTGAATCAAGAAGAAGCTCAGGATGTAAAAAAGATATTTGAATTAAGAAGTGAAGGAAAATCAATCAGTGAAATAGCCCGAGAGTTTAAGATGTCTCCCAGTAAAGTTTTTGGAATACTAAGGAACAAGACTTATCTTGGTTTTATAAAATACAAGTCCGAATTAATTCAAGCCCATGAACCTATAATAACTGAAGAGATGTTCAGCAGGGTGAATAATAATTCAGTTTATTCATCTGGAAAAAAATAAACTAATAATGCTCCTCCAACAAGAAGGAATGCCCCAAAGGTATCTACGCCTAATATAATTAATAGAAAGGATAAGAATCCACACACAGCGATTATTCTTGGCATCCATCCCTTATTGTATATAACTATAATCTCTGCAACCAGCGATGCTAATCCGATTAAACTTAACAAAATAATAGAAAGAGTTATCCATCCCGTTGATATGTTTGCACTTTGAAATATTGGCTTGAACGCTTCTAAAATCATAGAGTAAATCCCTTCTTGACTAATATCTACTTGATGTTTGAGAGAGATTCCAAGAAACAAACCGTTCAAAAGTCCCCATCCAAAATATTTCCAACTGGGTAAATCTCTCAAATCAAATTCTCCTTGTCTTGCCATAAAAAATCAATAATCTGCCTTCTTATAAAGTTGTTGGATATTGCCATCTATTTTTTATATTGATTACCTTCTCAAAAAATTATTTATCAAGTCGGCTTTGGCTTGTCTTTTTGTTTCTAAATATGTTTGTGCCTCAGCTTCAAGTGTAAAACAAGGAATCTCAATTCCAGCTAAGTTTATTTTAATTAACTGGTTAGCTAATAATTTTCTTACATATTCACCAGAATTTTTCTCTCCAAGAATTTGAACTTCAATATTATTTACAATCATCTTAATATCCCAAGCAGGTTCTTCCATAAATGGCTTCAGTTCCTTAATTTCAGAAGGATTGTAATCAGAAAAGACAGACTTCATTTTATCTAAGTCAGATAATTGAACAACTATATCCAAATCTCGGGGGGTAACATTCATCCCCTGAATTGCCATGTTTGTGCTACCAATTAACGCCCATCTAATTTTATGTAGCCTTAGTCTTTCATTTATGATTTTTATGACTTCTTGAAATCCCTCACTTATCATAATAAAGATTTATTAAAGAAGCTATATTAATTTATCTAACAAGAGAGTAGATAGTTTGTATTTTATCTGATATAATTACATCGTTTCAGGAGAATCATCAAATGATTGGTCAATACTCCAGCAAGCCACCCACTTGATATAATCTTCATCCCTTACTCCTCGAGATTTAGCTAACCTTCTTACAACTTCTTCAAATTGAAGTTCATACTTATCTTGATACAGAAGTTTATTCTCTTTTTCCCAGTCATCTAATTTTTTATCGTATTCGGATGAAAGCCATTTATTGACAGTATCCTTATTTCTGTAAAATTTCTTTCCAAGAGCTCTTAGTCCTAATTTGGGATTTTGTCTTTTTAATTTAATACAGTCCCTTATACTAAGTTCAGAAGAAACTTTAGTATCCATTTTAAGAAGCTCCTTAACTTTCTTCTTAAAATTCGAAGGCAAGGGAATAGATGGAGTTTTACCTTCAAACTCTTCTCTTTTGAATTTTGCTCTTATCTCATCATTTTCTTTATCTCTTTTTTGGAACTCGTTTTCAAATTGAATAAACAGTTTTCTTTCTTCTTCACAGTTAATGCCTTGTTTTTCCTTTTCTTCAATAATTCTCTGGGCATGAGAAAGAATAGGTTCATAGTCTCCTAACCAATAATAGACTTTCCTAAAACAACCAAGTGCATATTCCAACTCTTCTTTCACCTCAAGCATTCTTAACAATCTCCTGTTGTTTAGTATTGATACCCTTAGAGTTTGATTCTCTATTTCTAAATTCATTATTCGCAGAGCCTATTTGTCTAAGAATATGTTTACAAAAATAAAAATTAGATTGAATCATCTGAATAAGAAATCTTCTATGATATTTTTCGTAAAATAATTTCATCTCTATTGCTTGATTAATAAATTTTGAGCGTGCCTTTCCCCGACCCAATGATTTAAGATAACCTAAGGTCTCACTCTCAAGGTCGCACCTAAAACTCAAGGTAGGCATTCTTCTCAAACGATTAGGAGCTTCTCTCTTTCTTCTGTAGTTATAAGTATCTCTAAACATGTATTACGCACTCCATCTCTCAGCAGAGAGCTTTTGATTAAATTGACTTTTTTGTAGCAAAGTAGGTGAAGTTATGTTCATTTTATGTTCATTTATTGTTGTTCTCTGAATTAGGATTGAATTTTCTATCTCAACCCAAAAAAAGAGAAAAATTACAAGTTAATGCCTCCTTGCGTAATAAGAGAAATCATTTCAATCCTAAACCCACAAGTCAAGCTGTTAACCTGTATGCAGGGAAGTTCGGAAACCCCTTCTTTCTTACATTTAATTAAATTTGAAAAATTACTTATGTTTTCCTTTTTCATTTTTATTAACCCCATCTAATTTTTCCAGAATCAAATTTAGTTTATGATGAATATCATTCTTGAAGAAACAATCACGCATAAAAGAAGACAGAGTAGTATATCCATACATCTCTGCAAGGGTTTCAAGTCTCTTTCTTTGACTCTTAGTAAGCCTGCACCTTACCTCACTAAGTTCTTTTTCATTCTTAGGGAATTGAAGCTCATTGCTTTCCATCATCTTGAACAGCCTCCAGAATGCTCTTAGCTCTCTCACAACAAGCGATTCTAACAAAGTTAGCAATACTTCTCTTCTCAATCTTACAAGCCTCCATTACCTCGTCAAAAAGGCTTTTTTCACAGTCTGCTGAGAGTTTGTTGTATTTCTTTATCATTTTCTCTAATATATTAGAATAAATAATAAAACCTATTTAAACCTTCCTATTTACTCTATTTTATTAGATTAAATAGTCTAATTTATTCTAAAATGATAGAACAAATAAATAAATTTATAAAGGGGTTTGTTCTATTAAATAGAATGGCAGGTAGAAAAAAAGAAAAGCTCGTTTATAGCTATATTGCTGGAGATAAAAATAGAAAGAGAATAATAGAGTTATGCAAAACTCCTAAGAGTTTCACAGAACTAAAACAAATTCTAAAGCTCTCAACTGGTTCTATTGCCCATCATTTAGAGATATTAGAGAAAGCTAAAGTAATTGAAAAGACCGAAATTAGAGAAGGCGAAGGATGGAAAAGAGGAAAACAAGTATCTCTCTTGACTAATTTTTCAGTTCTTGAACGATTAAAGATAGAAGAAGATAATTATTGGAGGGCTCAAGGCATTCTACCTGATGAAGGCATACCTCCAATAGAGAGAAAAATATTGTCGGATGTCTTTAAAATCATTGAAAAAATAAAGAGAGAGAAGAAAAGACCTGCTGAATTTTGGGAGATTAGAAAAGTGCTTGATGATAAAAAGTATAAGATGGATGATTTAGAGTTAACATCATTTCTTCAAAGCACGATTCTAAATAATGTTGAGCTATTTAGATTTGATATTAGTAAAGAAGGTATAGAAAAATTAGAAGAGTTAAAAACCGAATAATAATTCAAAAACCATACTTAAAATCCACAAAAAGCAACCCAAAGTATCAAAACATCATAAAAAACATGTAAAATAGTTCGGGAATGCAAATAAGATTAAGAGCTTTCCGACGGATGATGTGAACTATTGGAACAAAAAGGAAAATAGCCTATTGGGCAACCAAAATTAGCAATGGAAAACCAAAAAATCAGCAAAGTTTATATAGAAGCACCACTTTACAATATTAGAAAAATAGAGTTAGTTTATCGTCGGAAAAACTGACATGGGAGCAGACAATGATTATTGAATTAATCGTTGCTTTATTGCTCGGGGTCACTATAGGCTGTTTCACAGGCTTGTAAAACCAGAAAACACGGGATTATACTTCTTCTGACAAAAAACATTACCAAATCATGACCCAAAATAAATAGTAGCATGTATTTAAGGAGGTAATGGAAATGTCATACGATAGAATAGGAAACACTCGGATAAGAGAAAGATGCGTTAGAGATGGTAAGATAGTTGGACGAAAAAGAAGTATCTTTGACAAGGTAAATGAGATTAAAAGTGATATTAAAGCATCTATACCCGAAATTAACGATGATAAGCTCATACCTCTACTGAGCAAGATAAGGACTTATTACTGCAATAAAAAGAAAGGCGTGCCACTGGGTAGAAGGGGGCAAAAAGGATTTAGAAGCCTAACTCAAGTTGAAACTCTGGTCTTTGATTATATGTTGAAGAATAACCTCAATCCCAGCACAACCTATAGATGGTTTATTGCTACACGATTACCTCAGGACATAAGAGAGAAGCTGGCAAAGGGGCAGATAGGGCAAAGAAAGGCAATGGAAATCTCAGCAAACAGGAGACGCACTAAAAACAGCGTCAATGGTTTAATCATGATGGAAGAAATAAGAAACATAATCCAGAAGCTGGATTGGAGCGGATAAAATGAAAAAAACAGAAATAAACTCTCCTCGAGACATGATTACTTTTTTATGGTCAAAGAATGAAAGAGCCAATAAACAAATTCGCAAGTTAATACATCATACGGATGAAGTAAGAAAAATGGGATTCGAATTGTTTGATGAGAATACTAAAAAATATTATAGACGTCTGGTGGTTGATATGATTTGCTCAATAGAAAAGGCAAAACAGGAAATTCTTAAAATTAAAGGGGAGCTTGATGGAGGAAAATAAAATGGACAATATAAACACAAACAAAGATACAAACAAAATAATCGAAGAAATCAATAAGGTATTGAATAAACAAAGAATGCACTATAAAGAGATTTATGAACAATTAATCTCGGAAAAAGTTATTCCGCCTAATTCAGAAAAGGAGTTCAAAAATCTTTATGCATGGGCTTTAGAAATGGGATATATTGATAAGATGAGAATAAAAAACTGGGGCAAGAAAAGAGGAAAGCTCCCAAAGTATTTTACTAAGAAACAATTAATCCAAATATTTGATGTTGCAGATAGACCTAAAGATGCGATTGCTTTTTTTCTTGCATTAATGTGTGGTTTGAGAATAAATGAAATCTGCACCCTAAAAATAAGGAATATTGATTTTGAGAATCATAGACTCTTTATAGGGGACAGTAAAAATCCAAATAGGTCAAGAGATAATTATGGAAAAGATAGATATGTTGATTTTGACCCAGCAATAGAAGGAGTATTAAAGAAGTGGATTGAAATAATCGGAAACAGCAGTGAATGGTTTTTACCTTCAGATAAAAGTCCAGATATGCATTTAAGAAATAAATCTTTGCATGAAAGATTAAGATTATACCTAAAGGAAGCAGGGATTCTTCAAATAGATTATACAATGAAAGTTTCTCAAAGAGTAAGAGGAAAGAGAATCATAAAAACAGTGAACAGATACACAAGATATTTTCATTGCTTCAGACACACAATGGCTTGCATAATTTATAATAAAACTGGAGATATTTATGTTGTGAATAGATTTTTAGGACATAATCAATTAGATACGACCGCAGTTTATGCAAAAGTGATAGACACAAAGATGAAAACATCAATCGCAAGTGTATTTAATTCGCTTCATTATAACTTTCATAATGGAGAGCATTTGCCAAATCCAAACCCCATCAAGAGCACCCTAACACAGTCATCTCCAGTAGTGGAAACTGTAGCCAACAGCCCGTTAGATTTGTTAGGACTTCAGCTTGTTAATAATGAAATAAGTCAAGAAGAATATGTTAGAAAAAGAAAGCTTCTGGAGTCTGAAGGCTATAAACAAATCATTGAAATAAAAGACTCAAGTGAAAATGAAAGGAAAAGATAAGTAGCTCTTGATGAATATGCTTTTAATCCATCCTATTGACTTGGTCTGCCTCAGGAAATGATGGGTGTCTGTATTTTAGATTGATTTTCAAATGGCAAATTAATTTTGAATAGGATGGGCATTGATTGATTTATTATTGCACTGCATGTGTGTCTGCGTGTAGGTAGACAGGAGAGAGCCGAGAAATAAATTCGTCATCTTTGATACTATCCTTACATTATCGACGCTATTTATAGAGGATAAACAACCTCCTTAGTATGATTAACCCATTCAACAAGAGTCCTCTTTCTGAAAGCTGTCTACTCCCAATGTCTGGAAAAGATGACGACTGGAGGAAATATCATCTGATGGTTAAGTTTGTCGAATGTAAAATTATCTGGCTAACTCGCCTTAGAGGAAAGTAGGGGGTGTCTAATAATTGGGAGGATTGGGAAGTAGACAAATTTTCTTCATTCCTAAAATCGCAATACAAGCCATATATACAAGGGGGTCTTTTTGAATAGTATGAAGACTGTTGGAGCAATTGATAAAAGGAAAAGAAGACAAAGAAGCGACTATGGAAAGAAGAGAGAGTTCTACAGAGGCAAACGTGTTAAAAAGAGAAGAGAAATAATCTGGAATAAAAAACAAGGACAGAAGGAAGTGTTGAAATTATGGGTGTGGCAAAAGGAAACAATGAGCCCCGAAGGGAGGTCTAAATGGAATAGGAAAGTTAGACCTTTCATTAAGAATATTGTTTACATCCCAAGAATGAGAATTGATGCCCATGTAAGTTATCTAACAACAAAGCAAAGTATAGAACAACTCTTTCTCGAAGTAATAGGTTACACTGGAGAGTTTTTAATTATGGGCTTCAGTAATGCAGGAAACAAATTCCATTGCAAACCTGTAAAGATTTGCAGAATTATTATTCACGAATCTAAAGAATGTCTTCGGAGCAGGATGATTCAAGATTACAGACTCTGGAGGTATTGGTTTTATCATGACTGAAAATGAATCTAAGATAATCAATGCAGTAGCCTATATTCGCTTATCTGCGGATGATAGTGCTAACCCTTCATTGTCTCCTCAAAACCAACAAGACATCATAAGGAGTCATGCAGAAGCTAAAGGATTAAAGATAGTTCAAATATATGAAGACATAAACAAGACAGGCTCAAATATTTTTAGAAAGGGACTTGAGCAATTAATGAAAGATGCAAACTCCAAAAAATTCCAAGTTGTAATTTTTAAAGACTGGTCAAGAATCTCCAGAAGTATCGTAGACCAAGAGTCAATAGTAAAAGAATTGAACAGTATGGGGATTGAAGTAATTTCTTGTGATGGAGTCTCAGATAAAAAGATTAGGCAAGTAACGGGGCTTACCAATGAATGGTTCATTGATGAGTGCAGGAGAAAACAACAGCAAGTTCACAAAATAAAGCTTGAAGCAAAAGTTCCATGTTCAAGACCCCCTTACGGATATTCAATGAGCAAAAAACTAAAGCGTTTTGTTATTAATCCAGAAGAAGCTCAAGATGTTAAAAGAATCTTTGAATTAAGAAGTGAAGGAAAATCGATTAACGAAATAGCCAAAGAGTATAAGATGTCTCCAAGTAAGATTTTTGGGATGCTTAAAAACCAAAGTTATCTGGGTTTCATAAAATACAAAACCGAACTAATCCCAGCCCATGAACTAATAATATCGCCAGAGCTTTTCAATAAACTGAATAATAATTCAGCCTAATGAACTTTTGTTCAGTTTTATAAGTAGTTTTATAAATAAGAACTTCTTTTTTGTTAAATAAGCCTTTATAAGCTATTCCATGAACAGCGAGGATTGTCAGGTTTAAGTAGTGAAACATTTAAGTAAAAATTGAATAATAATTCAGTTTTGAATAGCTTTTTAAAAAGCATAAACATGGGTTTAACATGGGATTAGAACTACACACACGAAATAATCTACTGGCAGATAAAGAAGAGGTTACATCGGATGAATATCTGGAAGTATACGGAAGTAGGATAGTCCAGGATAGCGAAAAATTGTTTTTGAAAGATTTTCTATTCCCTCTTCTTGGCAAGAAAGGGATGATTTATGTAATACCCCAATATCCATTTATTGATTCTGAGGGAAGATTAAGAAGAATTGATTTTGCGTTAATCAAAGACAACATAAAAATTGCTCTGGAAGTTAATGGAGAAACTTATCATGCTGAGGGAATAATTCCAAATGACATGTTCGATGATAACTTACAACGACAAAATGAGATATTAAATGCTGGATGGAATTTACAAAGATTTTCTTTCAATCAGTTACAAGATGACCGTTGGAGAAAAAGAGTCATGGATATGTTGCATAAAGTTGTCTCACGATATGCCCCAGAGATAATTTCAGAAGATTCGATTAAACCTAATTATTTACAGGTTATGGCTTTAGAGGCACTTGATTTTTATCGAGAAAAAGGATGGAAAAAAGGTATTGTAGTTCTTCCTACAGGGACTGGAAAAACTTTTCTGTCTGCATTCGATGCTAAAAAGTTTGATGGTAGAGTATTGTTTATTGTCCATAGAATAGATATTTTAAGCCAGTCTAAGGATGCTTTTGAAAAAGTATGGGCACAAGCTAAACTGGGATTGCTAACAGGAGAGGTTAAAGAGCATCTTCATGATTCTAAAGTTTTATTCGCCTCTAAGGATAGCCTAAGAAATCCAGAATACCTCTCTTTATTTTCTCCGACAGAATTTGATTATATAATTATAGATGAGGTTCATCATGGACAAGCTCCCTCTTATCAGTCGATTATTAAACATTTTCAGCCAAGAAAATTCATTCTTGGGATGACGGCAACACCTGATAGGATGGATAGAAAAGATATATTTGAATTATTTGATTACAATAAGGTTTTTGAGTATACTTTAAATGATGCTATTGAAAATGGATTCTTAGTTCCCTATACTTATTATGGTCTAAAGGATAATATAGATTATTCCAAAATAAGATATAATGGTCTGAAATATAATGTGCAAGACTTGGACAAGTATCTCATTATAGAAAAAAGAAATGAGCAAATTCTGAAGGAATATATTGAGAAAGGGGGAGGAAATAAAGCATTAGGTTTCTGTTGTTCTATTCATCATGCAAATAAAATGGCACAGTATTTTAATGAGCATGGGATTCCTGCTATAGCAATAACTTCTGAAACAGAAAATAGGGAAGACAAGATTAAGGATTTTAGAGACAATAAATATGCAGTTGCTTTCACTGTAGACATATTTAACGAGGGAATTGATTTTCCAGACCTAAGAGTTCTATTATTTATAAGACCTACAGAATCGAAGACGGTTTTTATGCAACAATTAGGTAGGGGACTAAGATTGTCTCCAGGAAAAGAGAGGGCAATTGTTTTAGATTTTATTACAAATTATAAAAAAGCTAATCAGATTAGAAAATATCTTTCTAAAAGAAGTAAAGAAAAAAAAGCCACTTCAGGAAGAATAGAGAAGATTATTTACGAGTATGTTCCAAAATGTGAAGTTCATTTTGATTCAGAAGTAGAAGAAATATTAAATAGGCAAGATAAAGATGAAAGAGAAATCTCAAAAGAAGACTTATTAGATTCGTATTATTCTCTCGCTGAAAAACTTGGAAGAAAACCAACACAAGAGGACATCAATGAGCAAGGGGAATTTAAGGTCTCAAAATATATCTCTATTTATGGCTCATGGATTAAGTTTCTTCGTGAAATTGGAGAGTTCACAGAAGCAAGTTATCATTATCCTCAAGGAGTCCATTTAGGACATATCTTCTATATACTAAAAACTCTGTCAGAAAATAAACGGGAGAAAACACACTTAGATGATTCATACATTAGAATTAGAGGTAATCTCGGTTCAGATAGAGTAGGCACATTTCAAAGACAAACTAAATATAAATTGCAAGCTTTAATGGAAATGGGTCTCATAACGGATGATAGAACACTTAGCTCCGATGAAAAATATAATATAGAATTAACTCCTGAAGGGAAAGAGCTCTATAGAATTTTGAAACCTCTAATCGGAAAAGTTGATTTATCTTTCTCAAAAAATGAAGGAGGAATACCTTCATGGGACATGAAATTAAATCCACAAGAATTTAATGTTGCACTCTGGAATTTTGTTCAATCAGATAAAACAAAAAAAGAATATATCCAAAGAGAAATATTAGAAATTCATGCAGTTTCGCAAATGTTAAACTATTTATATAAAATTGAAAGGCAAAAGACAATAAAAAAATCTTCTGTATATGAGGGATTTTTTAAAGCACCATTTGTTAAAATGTATTGTGACCAAAATGGCATAGATATTGCGACAGAGGAAGGGGCGAAACATAGATGTCCCTTTTTGTTGAATTTGCTGGAATCAATAGGAGTTTTATCTCAGACAAGAAGTGAAATTATTTTGTCGAAATTTTTAGTATGTAAACAGACTATGCAAATTTATTCCAAAGAAAGTGAGGGAAACATTAGTGATAGGATTCACAGAGTCGGCAAGATTCTGTCAGCAAAATCATCCGATAAATTAGACTCCGAAGAAGAATCATTACTCAAGGAGAATTTTGGGAAGTTATTCTTATCAGATAAATTTTATTTATCGGACTTTGAGATTTTAAATAATAGCGGTGATAAAAATGTCAAATAAATCACATTTTAACGCAGGACATAGAGGCATGAATTTTTTGAAGAAAAAAGGGATAAAACATAGTTCTAATATTGATTTCGTAATTCCTGAAAAAACTTATCATGGATTTTTTATTAAAGACTCTATACAGTTTTTAAAAACACTTCCAGACTCATCTGTGCAGTTGGTATTAATTGACCCCCCGTATAATTTAGATTTGGAGACGTGGGATACTTTTTCAGATTATTTAGATTGGGCAAAACAATGGATGGATGAAATATATCGAGTATTAAAAGATTCTGGAAGCTGTGTTATTTTTGGAGGATTTCAATACCAAGATTTAAAGAAAGGCGATTTATTAGAACTTTTACATTATGCTCGACATAAAACTAAACTAAGATTTACAAATTTAGTTATTTGGTATTATAAGAATGGTATGAGTGCACATAGATTTTTTGCTAATCGTCATGAAGAGGCAGTATGGTTGACAAAAACAAAACAATATTATTTTGATTTAGATTCAGTTAGAGCACCGTATTCGGAAGAAGCTAAAAAATCGGCACTTCGGGATAAAAGACTTGTTCCTGAAAATATTGAAAAAGGAAAAAATCCTACCAATGTCTGGGAGATTGGTAGGTTAAATGGTAATTCTGTTGAAAGAGTTGGACACCCCACTCAAAAACCATTGGAGATTATAAGAAGATTTGTTAATAGCCTTTCTTATCCTGGCTCAATAGTATTGGATTTTTTTGCAGGTTCTGGAACAACAGGAAGAATTTGCATAGAAGAGGGTCGCCATAGCATACTTGTAGACAATGACCCCAAATCATTAGATTTTTTCAATAAACATTTGAATAATATGAAATCGACAGGGGATATAAAGTCCCATGAGGTTTTTATCAATCCAGATTTAAATGATTTATTAAAAAAATTGGAAGAAAAAGAAAGTATCCAAAAGAATTAATAAACAATGATAAAACAAAAAGAAGTGGCAATCGAACAGAAAGGTTATAAGTTATCACCATCAACATTGAACTTAATGCATGAGTGTCCTCGATGTTTTTGGTTATCTGAACATGATGTATGGAAAAGACCAAACGGAATATTCCCCTCGCTTCCTTCTGGGATGGATGGTGTTTTAAAAAAACATTTTGATAAGTTTATGGAAAAAGGAAAACTTCCTCCCGAGTTATGTGATAATTCTGAATGTAAAAACCTTAAACTATTTGATGATAAGGAGCTCTTGAAAGAATGGAGAAACTCCAGAAAAGGATTATGGTTTGAAGATAAAGAAGGGAATATTTTACATGGAGGAATTGATAATCTGATGGTCAATAAGACTAATGGTAAATTTATTGTCCTTGACTACAAAACAAGGGGATTTCCATTAAAAGAAGATACACATGAACACTATCAAAGTCAGCTTAATATCTATGTTTGGCTTCTTGAGAAGTTAGGACATAAGACTGAAAACTTTGCATATTTGTTATTTTATCATCCTAAAGAAGTGTTAGAGACTGGAGAAGTTGTTTTTAATACAGATTTAAAGAAAATGAAAATCTCGCCTGAAGATGCAGAAAAGCTTTTCAATAATGCAATTAAAATGCTTAATGAAGACTGCCCAAAAAAATCATGCTGTTGGTGTGAGAAGGTATAAAATGGAGTCTACCTCAAAATGCAATTCCGATAATTCTAAAAAGTTCGCTATAATGGGGTTAATATGTTAGGAGACATATATTTAGGAACTGCACTTGCTATTTTTTTAGCAATCTTTGGATGGAGCGAAAGTATTTTTGGTTTATCTCAGAGAACAAAAGAAAAGGAAGCAGATTTCATTAGAAAATCAAAACTGACATTCGAGAAATACCTTGAATTGAAAAAGCTTATTTCTGCAACACAAAAACTTGGGCAGGCAGAATATACAAAGAAACTCGCAAGTATCCTTAAAGGAACGCATATCGGGGCAGGTGACAAGGGCACATTCGATAAACTAAGGGAAAATAGTTTAACTCTTACTCAATGGGATAAACAAAATAAAAACAAAAAGACCGTATTAAGTGGATTGTTTATCTATCTCTTTATAGCTGGAACAGTCATGCTACTTTTTGAAAATAATGTAACACCTTTTTTTGAGATGAGCTTGGAGTCATGGATGATAATCTTTCAATCTATACTCTTCATAATTATCATAGTTGGAGCGTTAATATTCAACAAAATAAGGAAATTTGAGATTGAGATACAGTCAAATTTGAACTATCTCATATTGAGGATTCCCTCAGGGGAGTAATATGGGTGGAAGAAAGTCCTATCCAAACAAAAAGTATCTTGGTGACTCAGCAGGAGTCAAGAAAGAAGTTAAACAGTTAAAAGACTACATCGAAAACAAAGATGTAGAAAAAATATCTTCTCAAGCATTTAATGTTCTATCGACTGCAAGAAAACCTATACAATATTCAGCTTATTCAACAAAATTCTTTCCAGAAGTAATAAAGAATCTTCCTAAATGGAAAGAAGAAAAAGATGTCAATCAGCTAAGAAGGGAAGTAACATCTTCTTGGTCTAAAGTTAAAGAAAAAAATAAGCTTAGTGTTCCAAAAGAAGTAGACAGGATAATAGTCGAGAATACGGTTAAATTAGTGGAGGGCAAAAAATGAGCTCTCCATCTATCTCTAATGTCAGAACCGTTTATATCGAATGGCATGTGGATATTGTAATGGATTTAATAGACCAGATATTAAAATCACCTCAGTTAATTTCTGGCACAAATCAGATTAATCCGAATGATGCCACACATATTAAAAAGAATCAAAAGAAAATTGCCACAGTCGCATTAGAAAAGGAAGCGGATTATCTAATTAAAAAATATAAGATTACCGACACAGATGAGCTGTTTAAAGTTATTGGAGATTTATCCTCTAAAAAGATTGAGACTCTCAGAAGAAAATGTATTGATGAAGCAATAAAGGAACTCGCAAAAAATGGCTAAGAAATTATTCTATTGTTCTCCCAATCCCTTGATGCGTTTTCTATGGGAGGACGAAATCTCTGCAACATTATACTGTATTGCCAACACCCTATTCATGTTAGAAAAGAAAATTAAAAATGAAGAATCACAAAAAACTGTGAGTATTGATTACTTTGGAGAAATCACCCAAGAAAACCAAAAGAAAATAAGTGCTCTATTAAGAAATATAGTATTAGATGTTCTATGCGAGGATGTTAATTTTGTCTTCAAAAAGCGAGAGTTACCTAAAAGTAAAAAAAAGAGAACCCCTACTTTTGAGCAGATTGATACTATTTGTTTATTCTCAGGAGGAATTGATAGCACTTTAGGAATACTTGAAAGTAAGAAGAAGTTTGATAAAGTGATGGGGCTATATATCGCCCATCAAGATTTAGGAAAGATTACCAGTAAAGTTGACAAAATTAAAAGAGAAGTATTAGACAGTGTAGGAATCCCCCTCTTTAAGTTTATAGCTCCCAGTATGGGGCAGGGGTATTCTCAACTTAGAGGTTTTCTATATGTTTTGTATTCTGCAATTTTATCAAGATACGTAAATGCAAAAAGAGTAATTGTAGCCGAATGCGGGGCTACAATGTATCAACCAAAATTTGCACCACTGGATACAATCACATACACCACTCATCCAAGTGTCTTGAAACTCTCCAAACAAATATCTGAAATTATCTTAAAGAAACCATTTGAAATAATTACTCCTTTCGAAGATTTTACAAAGACCGAGATGATGACTTTACTCGCAGATGATGCATTACTTTCAAAAACACACTCTTGCGTAACTTCAAGATGGGATAAAAACTGCGGAACATGCTATGCTTGTATTTCTCGAATGATAGGAAGCGTAAATTTGGGTCTGTCTATTGATTATTTCAGGAGCAATGTTTTTGAAAGAAAAGATAATGAGATGTTATCTTCTTTGATTCATTTTTGTTTAAACTTTGAGTTGCATCAAGACAATATTGACTATTGGTCTTTGAAAACAATTAAGTTATACCATAAAGAAGATTTATTCACCAGAGCAAGTCAAGACATTTTTCTTTGCCTTAAAAAATTAGCAGAATTACAGAAACTGGATTCAGGTTATGAGATAGTTCTGGATTACTATTTGAAATTCAAGTCAAAAGAACTTAGTAAAAGAGAAGAAATAATTAAAACCAACAGACTCTCAGCAAACTTTGAAAAAAAAGTTATTTAATCTCTTTGTATCGGAACTTTTCCCTCTGCCTGAATTTCTTTGGATAGCTCGATAATTAATGCATCATTTTTCTTAACAGTTTCTACACTGACACCTGTCGCAAATGCAATATCTCCCTCATCATTGTATATTCTATTTGGACTATACCAGTCACGAAGCCCTTCGGGGTCATATGGCTCATAACCTTCTAAGATTCGTTGTTTAAGGGTTTCTCTATATCTCTCCTCTTCTTTTTGTTTACACTCTTCAGGAGATTTTCCAAGAGAGATTAATGCAGGTATTAGAGAAGTCCATATCTGATTTTGTAAATCTTCCATAAAAGTAGGATGTTCGATTGAAAGCTTCATAATCTTATTATAGGACTCGTCATCTTTAATCCACTTACTCACAGTATCCTTTGAGACTCCAAATCTGCGAGCCAATCTTCTCAAGCTATAATGCTGAGGACAATCCATATGTAACCATCTACAAAATCGAAGCTCTATTAATCTCCGATATTCAATTTTTAATTTTAGTAATCGTTTAAATTCTTTCAAATCCTTAGAAGATAAATCAGAGCTCATTCTATATCATCTCCGAATCTGTTTAAAAAAGACTTTGGGCTTAATTTTCTTTTTATGCATTTAGGGCAAACCTTGCCTCGCTTAGCATAGCTATAAAAGTATTCGCCACACCTTCGACAGGGTCTTCTTCTAAGCCTCTTATTTCTTATTATTTTTGACATATTTTACCTCAGTGCCTTCCAGTAATCTGGCTTTGGATTGAAAATTTCCCCTCTTGAACGCAGATATTCAAGCACACGCATTAGTTTTACTGAATCTGAATAGTATTCAAGAAGTATTTTTGTATTTGCACCTATCCCCTCATCCAATCGAATTATATCTGCGAGAACATTTTGAGCGTTGATTTCCTTTGATTTACAATCAGCATCCGAAACAGGCGTCATGACAGTCAGAGTGTCAGAAGATTCCTTATCTAATGTGTCAGGTGTCTGAAAGGTGTCAGAATGCCATTTATTAATTTCATCGTCACTATACTTACACTCTGACACTTCTGACACTTTATTTTTAATAGAAGCAAGATTTGCATTATTTTGTCTAATTAAAATCTCACATAACTTGAAGAATCCCAGCCTATACCCTCTTTGGTTGCCTGTGGGATTGGCTTTGTAATCAGTAAACCCTAATTCACGCATCAATATGCCTATCTTTGTATTACTGACCTTATACTGATTATTTCCAGTAGAGTTCAATAATTCAATGAATCTCTCTTTTAAACGGTCAGTGGGTATGAATGTGTCAGTTTTAGCTCTACAATACAAATCGATTAGGACTTTTGATAATATCATATCCCAAGAATTTTCATCGAGTTTATCGTCACGTATGTCGAATAACTTAGCAATGAAATTCCCCACTTCTTTTTCTAATTCCAAATCAACACAATGAGCCATAGCAATAATTGGTTTAGCCAGAATCCACTGCCTATTCTGAAGATTATAATTATTCTCAACAGTTTCAAGTGCATCCTTAAATTGCCTATAGTTTTGAAGCCCATTAATATAAGCTAAATCTCTTGCCTTGCTGTATTCCACATCAGTTTCAGTAGGGATTTCAACATTTCCTCGAATATCTTTTGATGGTGCAATTATCATATTAAGAGGGATGCTCCTCTTCTCTAAAGCTCCTTTGAGGGGATTAATTGAGCCTATTCGAGTAAATCCAGCAGGGTCAAATTCATCGGTCTGTTTTATATTGACATCATTTTGTCTTGGAACAGTATTCCCTTTCTCATAACTTCCATTAAGGTATTCGACGAGTTCAGAATCCCCCACATTTTTCTTTTTAGTATCATCAAATAATCTCTCAGCTTCTTCAATGTAAAGTGTCGCTTTATTATTGTGCCTATATCTAAAGAAATTTGCAGGTGTCGGACAAAGAAACTTTTTTCCATTAAAAGATAAATTAGCACTTACCTTCATTCCTTTGCTTTTTGCACTGCCTGTAATCCCTCCATGCTTAATCATCAGAAACTTATCAAGCATATCCCAATAATATGTGCACATATCCCACAAAACACATAGAGAATACCATTGAGGAAACTCAAAGACCATAGAATTATCATAGAATTTTTTAAACTCAGAATATACATTTTTGAAAGTTATATCGTCAGAATTATACAATCTTCTGCAAAAAGAATTTATAGAAGAAAGAGACCACCGATTTCGTTTTAGGGTCATGACTGAATCAAAAACAAATTTAAAATCAGAGGATTCTGAATGTTCAGATATTATTTCGCCATTTTCAAAAACAAGAGCATCTACTTTTTTATTTGTCAATGAATTATCTTTAGTTATAATCTCTTGATGAATCTTTGTTCCATAATATCTGTAAGTGACTCCGTTGATGTTAACAGAACCAACCGCATGGTCAATAAGCGGAGGCAGATTAGATTCGTCAAGTATAAATGGTTTAAGTTTTCTCTCTCTTTCAATTCTTAATTTATTTAATCTAAACTCTTCAAGTAGGGGCTCTGTGATATTAATACCCTCTTCTTTATCTATAACTTCTTTTATTTTTCCTGTCTTCCAATGGGCAGTATTTTCTATTGGAATGAGATGACTATCTATCTTTAGTTGAGAGTCACACCCATATCTGGATATTAAATATTCTCTTAGCTCCTCTCGTTCTTTTTTTTCTAATAGAGCTAACTTCATATCATAGAAGAAATGTATATGTCTTGCTCTTTGTTCATCAGTTGAATAAGCATAAAATTTGAATCCGTCCTTTCTTAATCGAGATATTAGACTCAAATAATCTTCATAGTTGCCATTGTCCAAGTCCAGTATAATCTCATTTTTTAATAATTCTCTTTGGTTAACTTCGGAAATAAGCTTATCATTTCCTTGCACATCTAAGTAATTATGCCACTTAGATATTTTTTCGTCTCCATTTTTATCTTTGTATGTAGAAGCTAATCTAAAGTCGGTTGCCTGCTTCCCCATTTCATAATACAAATAGTCGAGCCAAACTTTTTTATCCATCAGTTGCCCCCTCTATCTTCTCGACGAAATAGCACAGCCCATTTTTTTGTAATGTCCTTACCAACTTAAACGATAAGACATAAGAATATCCTGCTTTAAGGGAAATTAAATTTCCATATAAGTTTGTCCCAAAATAGTTTTCTATCATCTTACAGACTACTAAACTATCATCATTTAGTCGAGAGGTGAAATATGATGGGAGATTAACAATCTCTACAGGCTTTATTTGGATTGTTTCAGCCATCAAGCACCTCCATCCTCAATATCTTTATGACTGGAATTATCTCAATACCTCGTTCAGTTTTGATTTCTATAAAATCAGAATTAGCAGACAAGACGATTCCTATTTTAGAATTAGTTCCATTCAAATCTTGTTTTATTATTCGTATCCGTTTTCCAATCCAATCCATGATATTATTACCTCATTATTTATTCAAACAACAGAATCGAATATACTGGCTCATACTCTTACATCCAGATTCCTTGTAAAGCTTGAATAGCTTTGATTTCTCCTCCTTAGTCATCCTAACAAAGATGGGAAAATTTCTCCTTGCATTTGAGGAGGGTTCTATTTTATTCATTACTTTTTTCTTCATTAGCCCCCTCCCTTGAAGCTAAAACCTTCACCTTCCGATATATATCATTAAGAGTAACCTGAAGTGTAGGGTTCAAACAGCAGAAGCGAATATAACTCGAAACAGTGTTAAAGCCCATTGATTCCGCTAACTGTAATAATCTTTCATGCTGAATTTTTGAGACCTTTATTTGACAAAGATGTGTTCCTTTACCTTCCAAATCCCCTTCTTGTTGAAGCGAATTATTTTTCATTGTTTGACCCTCAAAATTTTATTTGCTCTTTCCTGACAGGCTAAACGAATGAAGTTGGCTAAAGTCCTATTATCAATAATACAAGCCTCTTTCACTTTCTGAAATAAGTCTTCTTCGCAATCCGCAGATAGTTTTAATCTTTCCATGTTATGACTATAATTGGTCATAGTTTATTTAAATGTTTCGCTTTTGACTATGATTGGTAGTAGTTATAACCAAAAGTTTTATATAGTTATAATCAATTCATTATTCTATGAAAAAGAATATAATTACTGAAAAATTTATGAAGACCAGTAGAAAAAATCCGATTATAGACTTCTGTTGGGACAAACCGAGAAAGATTACAGAGATTGCTCAAGAAAAGAGCATAAAAAGAAGCACATTAGCCTATTACTTAAAGTATCTCGAGGATAAAGGACTAATAAAAAGAGAGAGAATCCAAGAGAAACAAACTGGAAGACCTACAATGATTGCAGTTAACAAAGAAAAGGTTGAAGAATTTGAAGGATATACAGGTGATAAATTCTTCATAGATGATAATACACGTCAAGTATTAAGTGTTATTAGAGATTCTAAGAAATCTCTAACTAATTTTGAAGTTGAAGAAAAAGCAAATATTAATGTTGATATAGACCATTACTTGGGAAAGGCTGATGAGTATGGGCTAATTGAAATCAAGTATAACCTTACAAAGAAGGGATTAGCTTTTCTGAATAAGAAAAGAAAATTCAAACCTTATGATGAATTATACTCTGATGATGAATAAAAATTCAGAAAATATACTAAAATGCTACTAAACACACAAAAGTCGGGATGTTTTGGGCTGGGAATACATCTCAGCGTCGATAGATATATAAACATCGACATCCTAAAGGTATTGTGGTCAAAAAAGATTAAAAACCTTTTATACCACAGCATTTGGTAGTGCAAAAAAATGTCGAAAAGGGCTATAGAGCCAAAATATCGACGTTAGAAGGCGTATAAACTCCATGTGGATTAATGGTCATTCAGCGGCTTATTTCCTGGAATACATATTAATCTTGTTGCGGCGGGACTGCTTGCTTCTATAGGATACTTTTCAGGGGTTGATGCTATTGCGCTGGTTGTGTTTATTGTTGCGATGTCAATAACACATACTTTTATTGATTTTATTCCTTCGATATTTTTGGGTGCTCCGAGCGAGGATAGTTTCTTGGCGGTACTTCCTGGACATAGGATGTTGATCCAAGGTAAAGGGATGGAAGCAGTTGTTTTAACTTTGTATGGGGGATTATTCGGATTGCTTTTTGTTTTATTATTTAGTTTATTATTTGCAAAAACATTACCTTATTTTTTTGGATTTATTGAAGGAGTAATACCTTTTATTTTAATTTTTGTTTCTTTATATTTAATATTTAAAGAAGATAAAATATTAAATGGATTCATAGTTTTTATATTAACAGGATTTTTAGGATATTTTACTTTTAATTTACCTGTTCGCGAACCTTTACTGCCACTACTTTCTGGATTATTTGGAGTTAGTGGACTTATTGTAAGCTTGAAGAGCAAGGTAAAAATACCTACACAAAGAGAAATTAAATTTAGGGAGGTAAATATAGATAAATCATTTTTTAGGGCAGGAGTAGGGGCCATTATATCTGCCCCATTATGTTCGTTTTTGCCAGGAATCGGAAGCGGACATGCTGGAATAATTGGCAGTGAAATAATCGGAAAAAACAACGAAGAGGGAAGACTATTTTTATTTATGGTTGGTGCAATAAGTGTTATTGTAATGTCTTTTTCTTTTGTTACAGCTTACGCTATTGGAAAGACAAGGACAGGAAGCGCTGCTGTTGCACAGGAAATACTTGGAGAAATAAGTGGAGTGAATTTAATTATAATATTATTTAGTATATTAATTAGCGGGATTATTGCATTTTTTGTAGGGGTTAAACTTGCTGGTATTTTTTCAAGGAATATAAATAAAATCGATTATGAGAAGATATCTATCGGAATTATTGTTTTGTTAATTGTTGTTAATTTAGTATTGAGTAATTGGATTGGACTTGTTGTTTTGATTAGCGGGAGTACTCTAGGAGTTTATTGTATTTTATCAGGAACAAGGAGGATAAATTTAATGGGGTGCTTGCTTGCGCCTAGTATTGTTTATTATCTTGCCGGGTAATTAATTTTAAGGTTTTTCAATTTTATACTTTAAATTAATTATTTGCATATAAAGTTTAATAACTTTATTGTTAGATAGTTATTTTGATTGAAGTAAATTCAGCCAAAATAAGAATTTATGAGAAATTTATTTTCGAATAAATTACTTTCTGTGCGTTAGCACCTTAACTGCCCGCAAGGGTATTAACTTGTTTTCAATATATGGTAAATTATAATAAAAATAATCTCCTATGGAAATTTTAGTTATTTTGTTCAAAGTAAATTTGCCCCAAATAAGAATTTAGACGAGATTTACTCTTGGCTAAATTACAAAGCGTGCATTTGCACCCTGTCTACAAGGGCATTATTTTAATGAATGAGACTGCCATATGATTATAAATAATTGAACAAGACAAACTAAGAGCGTGCCAAACAAAAGAGGGATTAAGTAAATAATTAAAAAGTTATTTTGAAGATAATAGTTTTTATCAAAAAACATTAATAATAAACATAAAGGTATTACAAAAGTTAAGAATAACAAACATATTTGGAAAATAAAAGATATTTTTCTAAGACTTAAGTTTTTTGTTAATTTTCTTACTACTGAGAAAATTACAAAACCAATATTCCAAGGCATAAATATAGAAATCATTATTGTAATTATAAATATCATAAGCGAATATACAATTAGAGACGAAATATCCGGTCCATAATATCTAGGCAATATATCTAAAAATATCATTTTTTGTACTTTGCACCCAATATTAAAAATATTAAAATTAAAATAGAGACTATTAGTAATGAAATAATTATGCTTATTAATTTATAGTCTGATAAAGAATTGTTAGACAATGTTAATACTAATAAAAATAATCCTGCAAGCAATGTGATTACAAGAGAACATATGCTTAAAATCCAACCCGCTAATATTACTGATTTATTTTTTGAGAAAAATAATATAAGTATTCCTGCTATCGACGCCCAGCCTAAAGGAGTAAAGACCCATATAATAATCGCACCTATTCCTATGAGGAGCCCATAAAGGAATAATTGATAGGTTTCTGGTCCAGCATTTACTTTTTTATTATCTATTGATTTTCTTAAAACTAAATCTTCATCCATTTGACTTTTTTGAAGATAAGATGATAAATGGGTAAGGTAGTATTTGTCTTTTTTAGGTGAAAAATAAGAATTGCCTTCATCATCATAACCTAAGTCTTTTATTTCACTCTTTCTTACCCAGTTTCCATAATTTATATTAAAATTATCTCCTTGATATTTATTGTCTGCAAATACATATAAATTAATTTGATTATTGTTATTGGATCTTTGATTGATAATGTAAGATGCGCCTCCTGGAAGAAGGTCTATTTGATTATCCGTGTATGTTAAAATATTAGAATAACGATCATCTCCTTTCCATTGATTAGTTTCCAATTTTGTGTAAAATTGATTGTTAACTGTTCTAATTGAATTTATTGGCTCATCTTTAGCAAATTTTATCTTTGGAGGAAACTCTACTGAAGAGATTTTTAGAGGGTAAACAATTTTATCAGTGAGGAAAGTCATTTTTATTGGTGTTGGATTGCCTTCTTTTAAGTCTTGCATAACATCAGTTGCTTTTTGTGCATCTGGAGAAACTTTTATTGCTGTAAAGTACCAGCCTTTTGAGATATAATAGTTTAATACATGCGAATATTCTTGAGGGTAGATATAATCATTTTCATGGAACCAATCTATTAAATCTTGGGAGTTTGTTGCAAGAAGAATATCAACATCATAATAATCTACTTGTTTAGATTCTATTAATACAACGCCTTTGTCCATCATATTTCCAGAAATAGATGATGTTAATTCCATATATCCTATTTTACTGTAATATTTTTGCCTTGCTAAATTTGCTACATTAGTGAGAACCGATTCTTTAGATTTTATGACTTCTGGTTTAGTAGGTGAGGGAATAATCCAGACAAGATCTTTTGCATTACCAACAAAACCTTCAGATAACACCATAGTTTGAGTGTTATCCTCAAAGAAAATTACTGCTCTTTGTTGACCAGGACGAACCCAATAATCTCCCCTAGGGAAATAACATGCCTGAACAATTACAGAAGAAACTAATAAAATTAATAATGTTAATGAAATATTTCTTGATAATATTTTTTTCATGATAATTGCAAATTTGACCTATTTATTAATGTTATTTTAACTTCAAATACAATTGAAGCTATTGGATTATAATCTATAAGTGTTTAAATAATTAATGAATTGGGAAAAGCTTTTTATAGGGCTTGGAATTGAACTTTATTATATAGTATGGCCTTGTGGTTCAATGGTTAGAACATGCCTTTGACGTGGGCGAGACCGCAGTTCAATTCTGCGCAGGGCCATTATTAATAAAGTTTGAGAACTTTATGAATTTTAACTAAATTTCTTAATATTAACAACATAACAAAAATACTTGCGGGGCCATTCTTAATCTTAAATTTCTACAAAAAAATAAAATACTTTAATTATTAATGCATGATTAAATACTAACTAAGTAACTAAGTATATAAATAACTTAGTAAGTAAAGTTTATATATCTACTTTGACAATTATTGAAAGTACGAAAAGAGGAAAATGTAAAAGAGGATGAAGAAATACTTGCTTTTAATTGAAGATGAGAAATTATGGGAAAGATTTAAAGATATGAATAAAAAAAACATTAATGATGAAATTTTTGAATTGATAAAAGAAAAAGTTGATAGGAAGAACAAAAAAGAGGATAGAGAAAAATGATTGAGAGAGGAAATAAAAAAGGGCAAGTAAGTATTTTTGTAATTTTGGCAATAGTAATAGTGGTTGCAATAGTTCTTTACTTTATTTTCAAAGATAAACTTAATAATAATGAAAGTATTCCTCAAAATTTACTTCCTGTTTATCAATATTACGAAAGTTGCATACAGTTAGAAACTGAGAATGCTATTGATGTAGCTGGGGCGCAGGGAGGTCTGATTGAAACTGATGATTATGTTTCTGGAAGCGAGTATGCTCCGTTCTCTACACATTTAAACTTTTTAGGATTCGGAGTTAAATATTGGTATTATTTAGAGGGAAATGGAATTATAAGAGAAGAGGTACCAAGCAAAGACAAAATAGAAGACCAAATGGAGACTTTTATTTCTGAGGGACTTAGGGAATGTGATTTTTCTACCTTTTATGAGCAAGGTTTTGAGATAGAAAAGGAAGATGCAATTGCAACTGTTACTATATCAGAAAATAAAGTGGATGTAAGCGTTGAAGGAGAATTTAAAGTAAGTAAAGATGAAGAAAGTGCCAGTAAAAAAAGTTTTGAGGAGTCAATTGATAGCAAATTTGGAAAATTCTACGAACTAGCAAAAGAAATTTACTTTGATGAAAAAAAGAAAGCATTTTTAGAAAAATATGCAGTTGATACATTATATTTGAATGCTCCATTAGATGGAGTAGAATTGCAGTGCGGTCCAAAAATATGGTCTACACAAAATGTTTTTAATGATTTAAGAAATGCCATGGAACAAAATATAGGTGCAATAAAACTAAGAGGTTCTTATTACACATTAAAAGATAAATCTAGCGAATATTTCATTGTTGACAAGGATACAGATGAGATGGTTAATTTTGTTTATTCAGCTAAATGGCCTACGAAAATTGAGGTAAATGGGGAAGGAGTTGATGATGAAGTAATGATTGCTCAACCTTTTGGAACGCAGGAGGGGCTTGGAGTTATGGGATTCTGTTATGTGCCTTATCATTTTGTGTACGATATGAGTTTTCCAGTTTTAATACAAATATATGATGAAGAAGAAATGTTTCAATTTCCAATTGTAGTTGTTATAGATAAGAACTTGCCTAGAACGGGAGCTGAAACAGATTTACCTTATGAAATAATTAATGACTTTGAGTTATGCGATAAAAAAACTGAACAAATAGAAATTAATTTGTACGATGTTAACCTGAATAAGGTGAACGGCAACTTAAGTTTTGAATGCTTTGATAAAAAGTGCAGGCTTGGAGAGAGCAAGGAAGGAGTATACAAGGGAATGGCTCCTGCATGTTTGAATGGATATGTTGATGTTAGGGCTAGCGGGTATGCAGATAAGAAACAATTAATATCTACAAATAAAGAAAGTTTTGCAGAAATAATACTTGACAGAGAGTATGATATTAATCTTAGATTGAAAATGGATGGGAAGGAAGTAGAAGATACGGGTATTATTACTTTTAAGAAGAGTGATGGAGCTATAAAAAGTGCTGCTTATCCTGAACAAAAGGAAATCAAGTTGTCAGAAGGAAATTATGAAATGAGCGTTTATATTTATGGTAACACGACATTGACTATACCTGCATCAAGCAAGAGTGAATGCGTGGATGTAGCAAAAGAGGGATTACTTGGAATGTTTGGAGGGACGAAGGAAAAATGCTTTGATGTGAATATTCCTGAAACAAAACTGAATTATGGTTTAGTCGGGGGAGGAAAATTAAGCGGATATATTTTAGAAAGTGATTTGGAAAAAAAGACTATGGAAATAAATGTACAAAGCCTGCCAAAACCAAAAACTTTAGATGAACTAAGTAAAAATTTTGAAGTGTTTGAGACAAGGAGGTTTGACATAATATTTTTATAAAAATATTATAAGAGTTATATGAATGAAGAAATAAAAGAAGAGATAATGAAAAAGTGGAGGTTTGACATAGCATTTCAATGAAATGTTATAAAAAATAAAAAATGAAAGGAAAAAATAAGATATTTGCTTTATTTGTAATTTTTCTTTTAGTCGAAACTATTTTAGGAAGTTCTATTGTAATGGCACAATCCACTTTAAGCGGAGGAGGAAGCGGGAGCGGGAGAAGTTTCAGTTCTACAAGCAGTGCTAGATATACGAGCAATCAATACAGGCCAAATTATCAAACATATTACGGGCAGCAAACTGTAAATGAATACTGGCCAATTTTAGGAGATAGAGAAACGTGCGAGGGAAGACAAGATCTATTGCTTGGAGTTGCACCACTAGGATGTCAACCGGTTGTGGTAAGGAGCGATTTACTTGCAGAACAAAATGTTCCTGTATTCTGTCAAATTGACGCTGCAAAAATAAACCCTTTAATTGATATAAAACAAATAAGAAATGTTAGATTTATTGGAAATTATCCGGCCGTAGTTGCTGGAGTTGGTTTTCATCCTGCACGCGCTGCCCTACGAACAAAAGATAATTTATTAGGTTCTCCATTAATAAATAATATTGGCTATGTAGTTGTAATATTAAAAAGACAGCCTATTGAGGACAAATTGCCAGATAATGTTAATTTAACTTTGGCTGCTCAGATAGAATATAATGCAGGTAATGCGTATGGTGTAGGAAAAACAGAATTCTCTTTAGAAGAGGTAGCGGATGTAAATTGGGATAGGGAGAAATTAAAAAATAGTTTTTGGAACGGGAGATATTTTGTAAGACTTGAAAATGTTGAAACGAATTTTGCAGATGTTTCTATATATAACGGAGATAGGAAAATAGTAACTTCAAGAGTAGAAAAAGGAAAGGAATCAAGAGATTTATATTTGCCTGGAATGTACTGTAGAGCAGCATTAAAGATATCTTATGATGGATATGTAACAAGTGATAAAAGAGCTAGAATTGAAGTAACATCAGATTTAGGAACTGATCAATTCGATGTAACAGAAGGGAGTAATTTTGCAGATAGCTGTTCAATAAGTAGAATAGATATTAATGTTGATGGTAGAACTGGAAAAGTAAGCGGAAGTTGCTCTGGAGAGAGATTTGAACTTAGTTTAGGAAATGCAACAATCAATTCAACAAATTCAGGAATAAAAATTGATGGAAAAGTTGTAGATAAATTATTTTTGAGTGAAGTTTATACTGGAAATGAGGAAAAAAATATTAACATATACAAAGATAATGCAAAACAGCAGCCATTAATTGGAATGTCTATTAAAAGGCTCGAATTATTGAAAAATAATATTCAGATAGGCAATATAGATAATAATGGCAAAATTACAATTACACAATCTGGATCACTTACTCCAGAATTAAATAAATTATTGGAAGAGGCAACAATTTCTGGAAATGAAATAATTCCTAATAAAGAAGAAACTATAATTACAAGTAAAGATACTGCTACAGCTAAAGAATCTGAAAAATATTATCAAGAGGCAATAAAATATTATATTGAAGTAGCCGATGATTTTCCGAACGAACCTGGAAATGCAAGTATTGATCAGAATTATGGTGAAGAAGCTTTAATTAAGGCTATAGGATTATCTAGGATATTTGGGAATACAAATGATAGAAGGATGCTTGTAAATAAATATTTGGAAATATACCCTGATGGAAATAATGCTGCAGGTTATCTAAACGAATTAAATAATTTGGGAAATTATGATTATTCACAATCAACGATTTTGATTGAATTTAACGATAGAACAAAATCTATAAGATTGGTAAATTTAGAAAAACCTAATGAAGATGCAAGTGCAGATTTATATATTGAGGGAAGAAAAGAAATTATAAAAGTTAATGATATAAAAACATTATATTCTTCTGGAGCAACCGTAGGAAATATTTCGCTGCAGAGCGTGGATGCTGAACAAGTAAGAATAAATTACTATTGTATTAGGGGAAGGAATAGTGGAACGGAAATTTTAGAAATTGATAAGGATGGGAAACCAATTTGCGGGGTAAATGTAAAACTTGATAGTGTGAAATCTGCTGAAATTGCTAAGATAAGATTGAGTCCGTTTGCCTCTGGAACTCAGACATTGACTAATTTTAGTGTTAATATTGGAATTGAGAAGAGGGCGATAAAATTAAATCCAGACAAGGCGCAGGAAAAAATAGATAGATTAAATGAGACTATTAAAAAATGGGAGGATATTTCAAAGAAACTTGGAAATGTTGTTTCAGGTCTTAAAGCTGCGTGTTTTGCAACTTCTGCCGCTTTGACATTTAAGAATTTTTTTGCTGGACTTAGTGGAAAATCTCTTGCAAGACAGCAAGTAATGAGCGGGGAACATGGATGGAGCAGTACATGTGGAAAAATTATTTCTGGAGAGATAGTTAATCCAAAGGGATACAAAACTCTGGATCAGTGCTTTTTAGGAGAGGCAGATAAGATTGAGAAAGATGTAAGTGTAAGAACTAAAGCGATTGAAGAAGTTAATGCTGAATTTAAAAAAATACAGAATGAAGAGAAAAATAAACCTGCTGGAGCTGGATCAGTATTTGGGACTTATATAAATGAAGATGGGGCAAAGAAAAAACTTGCAGAAAAAATTAATACAGAATATGGAAAAACTGAAGTTGATTTAGGAGGAGATAAGTGGAGTTATTTAGATACAAATAGAAAGGTCCAATATAAGAGAAATCCCACTTATTCGGAAATTTATAAAGATGCAGGGACATATTCAAATGATCAGCTTAGAGAGGCAATGCTTTATGCTAAATTAACCAAAGAAGGAAGCGGACTAAGTGAAGAGCAGAAACTAAATCTACAATCTGAAATTAGAGATACTGCATTGAGAATTAATTCAAATAGGGAGATTGACCGAGATATACAAAATCAGGCTAAATATTCGGAAGAAAATTTAGCAACCCCGCTAAGTCTTGAAGGAGAAGGACAAAAGACAAGAGTATCAAATGTAATTGGATTAAATGATAAAGTAAAAGGCGATTACCAATTGGGAGAAAAGAGCACACATACTACAACGGTTAGGGTTAATGCATATAATAACAACAATATAAAAAGCGGGGGAAAACCAGTTCAATTTGAACCTGGAGTATATGTACTAGGATTAGAACAGATAGACCCTATTAGCGGAGAATACGCAGTAACAAGCGTCTCTAAAAAAGAGGCTAATGGAAAATTAGAAAAAACTGTAGATGTTAAAGATTTCACAAATGCTTATAATATTGGAGCGATTAAAGCAGCTGATAGATTAAGTTATATGAATGAGATAGCTCCCCAATATAGGGAAGTAAAATATTATGAAACTGAACCATATAAGGGAATGCCGGCGATTGTGCCATTTGATATAAAAGCAGGATGGTATGCTGGAACAAGACAGACTTTACCTGTATTTGGAGGAATAGGGGCATTTGATAAAAGCGGGAAAGTTACAAGTTTTTGGGTATGCAATGTTGGAGAGAACAAGAGAGTAGAATTTGAGAGTGGACTAGGAGATGATATTTGCCAGCAAGTTAATTTGAATACTGGACAGCCTTTAGGATATTTCCCAGGACTAGAAGAATCTAAAGCTAGAAAATTAATAAATGATGCGATAAACGCAATAACTGATGCTGCAAACCAATATGAAAGTGCGAGTAAGACAAAATATGTTACAATAAACGGGCAGAAATTAAAGGTAGGAAAACCTGCAGTTAATTTACCTGGAACAAAATGCCAGGATTTCATGAGTCCGAAAGATTGTCATTTGATGTTTAACGTATGTGATCCAGTTGTATGCCCGAGCAGTAGATGTGATTTTGGAGGAACTTACCCTGTTGCAAATGTTGCACAGACTGGGATTGTAGGAAGTGCATTATTATGTTTGCCAAATATAAAAGAGGGAATAGTTATTCCAGTATGCTTGACTGGAATAAAGGCTGGAATAGATGGACTTATATCTATAATGAAGAGTTACAGAGATTGTTTGACTGAGAATATAAAGACGGGACAGCTTGTTGGAATATGTGATCAGATGTATTCAATATATTTATGCGACTTCTTTTGGGGTCAGGTCGCGCCATTTGTAAGTACACTTGTTCCTAAATTGCTTGAGATGGCATATGGGCAGGGAACACGAGGAGGAGCGGAATACTTAACAGTAAACGCAGCATGGCAGAATATGGAACAATCGGTAAACTACTTTACTCAGAGTTATGCACAGAATTCATTAAAATCATTCCAGAGCAGGACTGGAGAAAAATTTGGGAGTAATTATATTTTAGAAGGAGGGGTAAGTGAAATTGGCGCGCAAATGTGCAAGAGTTTTATATCCGCTAAAGCGCCAAATACATTTAAGGCATTAATTGAGTCTGATAGTCCGCCGCAATTTCATGCATGGTTTGATGCAAAAACATTTACTACTGTAACTGTTCCTGCTACTGCTCAATATAAAGTATTTTATCATATTTTTGCTGGAAATGATGCAGGAGTACATTTCTCGGTATATTTGAAGAGCGCGCCTGAGAGTTCATATTATTCTATTGCTCCGACTGTTGCAGTTGGATCAGGATTTATTGCGAAAGGAGAAAGTGCAGATAATACAAAAGACTTTACAGCACCTGAAGGATATAAAGAATTGTGTGTAAGAATAAATAATGAAGAAGAGTGCGGGTTTAAACAAGTAACAAGCAGTTTTGCACTAAATCAAATTGCTGATTCATATGCTGCAGATCAAATAAAAAATAGCAATATACAGAGCGAGAAAGAATGCATAAGCGGAAGCAGTGATGTAAGGACACTAATAAATCCAAATATACAGGCTGGAGTGCAAGAGAGCGCATTTCCACAATCATATAATAGAGGAATTGTACGAATTTGTTCTACGGAAAATCCTGGGAAATCAACAGATCCTAGCAGGTTTAGCGATATGGGATATTGCGGAAGCGAGAAAGTAAGATGCTGGCTTGACAAACAGAGTGTTAATAATGCAATAACTGAAAGTAATATTGGAGTGAGGAATGAAACTTTAACGTATTTAGAGAATAGGACAATTGAGGCATTGAAGAAAAGTGGAGAAATTTTAGTGGATGAAGCATTTGCAAACGAGTTTGATAATTTGAATAAAGATTTCAATCTGATTAATGGTCAAAATGGACAAAATATAAAAGTTGTAGCAAGCGATTTGGTGACTAGGATTGATGCAGTTTATTCAAAGGCTTTACTGAATAAAGATAAGGCAAAATTAATTTTACTTAAAGCCGAAGTATTTGATAGGGTTGCGCAACAACTTAGATTTGGAGAGGATAAAATTAATTCTGATGCGATAGTGGCAACTCCAGGGAGTACGACTGGAGGAAGCACAACCAGTACAAATACTGATACTACAATAAGTGAAAATGCTGATGATAAACTGACATTAGGAGTAATCGATAAAGATGGAAACAAACCAATTATTGATAATGGAGAAGAAACAAAATATTTAGTTGGTTCAGATAATATTGTTTATTTTGAAGATGATATAAAACAAGAAACTAGAAAAATTGGTTATGTAGATGATTTTGGAGAAATTATTCTAGACGACCCTACGAGTCAGGATACTGTTTTAATAGAAGGAAGGAGTATTCCAGAATTAAATAAAAATGAAATAGTCAATAATGAAAAATGTGAAATAAAGAGCACTGAGATAATAGATTTTAATACAAAGAGAGTGATTAATGAGGAAGTCAGCAGCGGGCAAGAAATAGGTATAAAAATAAATGGAGAAGGATGCAAAAATAAAAAATTAGATTATGAAATTTGGTTTATGAATAAATTACTTGGATATGTTGACTGGATGGAACCAGATACTCAACTAAATGAACAGAAAGTAAATGATAAAATTCCTACCGAGTTTTCATGGGTTGCGCAATACCGCCCTAATTTCAAAGATAATTATTATTATATTTCAATTAAAGATGATAAAGAAACTCTCCTAGATGTTTCAAGCAAGTTTAAGATTGTTGATAAAAAAGAGGAAGAGAAAGTTGAAGAAAATTATATACCGCAACAATTTGCTTTAGATAATTTAGTGATAAGAAGAGAAAACAGTCGTGTAAACTTTTATTATAAAGAAAATGGAAAAGAAACTCCTACTGGATTGTTTATTCTGTATGGTTCTTCTGAGATATCTTATCAAAACACTGAAACAAGAGTTGCAGATTTAGGAAGGAAAATAAGTGATTTAGGAGTTATAGGTGATGGATTAAAAATTACTGTTTATAGTCCAAGTTCAGGCACTTCTATTTTGGACGGAAAATTTACTTTAGATGAATTAGATGGAAAATATCTAATCAATACTGGTGGAGTTAATTACAAAATACAGGATGAAACTGTTCCTGCCGAGAACTCTTATAGTGAAGATCACTATTATATTGTGTCTGAGTACGTTAATCATGTTTTGAAAGAAAAGATTTATCTCAATGGGGAGAGTACAGATATATTTCTTACAGGAGATATTATCTATATTGAAAAAGAGACCTCAAACTATGGTAGTGTTGAGAATGGAGAATTAATTGTAAGTTTATATAAAATAACTAAAGATAAAAGCTACTTTATCCATGCTCAAAATTTAAATGGTAAAGAATATGATGATTTGAAGAATGGAAATATTAAGTTTGTTGAATAATTATACAATATATTTACCTTGAGGCGAAGAAATTAAGATTTTTTCATTAGGTAATCTTGCTGCTTGAGAACCTATAGTGCCCAGCTCAAAATAAGTTACCTTATTTTATCGCTTAAAATAACACTTTGTAGACGACATATGTAAGAAAACTTGTTAAAAATTTATCACTTTATTTTGCAACTTGAGTTTGCCACATTGCAAACTCAAAGGTGTAACACAGAAAAAGTATTTTTTTCAGAAGTAAATT
>CAYHPN010000006.1:0-48259 GCA_964358765.1 Candidatus Woesearchaeota archaeon
TATTAAAGTCTTTTTCTGAGATTTTAATTATTTCCTCTAAATGTTTTCTTTCAAATGAAGCCAACTCCAATGTTTCCCATCCACTCGGAAAAATTACAAATGGCTTTACTTGAATCAACAATGGATTGTAAAATAAACTAATAACTTTCTTTATCTTCTTGCTTTTGGATTCTTTAGCTCTACAAATAAAAAAATCTCCTTGATTTTCTACTTTCACAACTCTCTTGTCTTTTTTCATATCTTCAACAAAATCTTTTTTTAATTTATCATCACCCTCAACAAAAGCCAAAACAGTGAAATAATAATCTCCTTTAATAGAATTGTAGTTTAACATATATCCGTGAATTCCCACATTAAACTTTTTAGCTCGCGGTGCAAAAATTCCATTTTCATAATTAACAGACAGTTTAATTATCCACATCAAATAGGATATGTATCTGTATATAAAAAACCTTTCTCTTTTTTTATTTAGATAATTTAAGAAGACAAGAAAGCGGTTAAATTGTAGAGGCAAGTTGTTTATTATTAATTCCCCTCTGAAAAAATTTATATTTTTACAAAGGAAATATGGTAAATTTAATTAACCGTTAATTGTACAATTAATGAATATTTATAAAGATTAAATAAATTATAATAAAATGAAAAAAGAAAGTGTAAATAAACTAATTATTTTAGGCATATTTGCAATTGCAATGGGCTTTCTGGAAACAACTTTGGTTGTTTATTTAAGAAGAATATTCTATAATGGAGGATTTGATTTTCCTCTTAAGGGATTTACTGATCCTAATATAATTGCAATAGAATGGATAAGAGAGATTGCTACAATAGTTATGCTTGTTACAATTGGACTACTTGCTGGAAAGAAATTTTATGAGAAATTATCTTATTTTATTTATGCTTTTGCAATTTGGGATATTTTTTATTACATATTTCTAAAGATATTATTAAATTGGCCAGCATCATTCTTAACTTGGGATGTATTATTCTTAATACCTTGGCCTTGGATTGGACCAGTATTAGCGCCCATAATGTGTGCAATATTAATGATAATAACTGCTATAATGATTATTAATCTTGCTGATAGAGATATGAAAAATAAAATGAGATCTAAACTTTATGAAGTTATATTGATAATTTTTGGAATTTTGATTGTTTTGTTTAGTTGGTTATTTGATTATGGATCTAAATTTTTAGGAGGGGAGATAATGGAAAATTATATTCCAGTTCATTTTAATTGGTCTTTGTTTTTAGTAGGATTTATTATTTCTTTGATTGGTATAGTTATGTTTTATTTAAGAAACAAGAAAATGATAAAATGAGAGAAAATAAACAAGAACCTAAAATACAAATTGGCCATGTTCATTTAACTGTTTCAAATATAGAAAAATCATTAAAATTTTATAGAGACTATTTAGGTTTTGAAATTACTCAAAATATGGGCGGAGCAATATTTCTATCGTCTGGAGGATACCATCATCATATTGGATTAAACACTTGGAGCAAAACAAACCCAAAAACACCTCAAGAAGGGCAAATTGGATTATATCATTTTGCGATTTTATACCAAAATAGGAAAGAATTAGCTATTGTTCTAAAAAAATTAATAGATGCTAATTACCCTTTAGGAGGATTTGCAGATCATGGAGTAAGTGAAGCAATTTACTTAAAAGATCCTGATGGAAATGGTGTAGAATTGTATACAGATAGAAAAAGGAAAGATTGGCCTAGAGATAAAAATGGTAAAATTGGAATGTATACTAAAAAGCTAGATATAAAGAATTTACTAAAAGAAGCTGATGAATAATGGTTGATAAGTGAAAGCTCCCTACAGCAAGCTATGGGACATCTAAATGTCAAGGATTTTTTGAATAAATTCAAGAGAATTTTAGAGATCCTTGAACATGCTCGAGAATTGAAACTAAAAAAGATTAAACAATTCTCTACATATTAACTGACTACAACTTATTGCCTTGGTGCTCATTTAATTTAAAAATTCCACATTGCATCTTTTATTTTATTTACATTCGTGGTTTAATCCCCAAGGCTAGACTTGGAGTATTACTGATAATAAAAATTACTTAAATAACTTATTTATATAAAAAGTAATGAAGGCAACTAAACCACATAATACTGTTCCCCATATGATATCCACTAGTAACAATAAACCGCTCCAATTATTAATTAATGAATAATTAGAAAACTCAAAAATTCCATAAATTACAAAACCTAAAATTATGCCTTTTAAAAATACATTAAGTTCATTATTATTTTTTTCTTTAATTATTACATAATATGTGAGAGCAAATGAAATTAAGATATAAACTAAAAGAACAGACCACCAAGCAGAACCAAGTATAGAGCTATCTGCCCTAATAATCTCTTTAAGTTGACTTTTGTATATACTTGAAGTTAAAGCGTTTATCACCAAGCTATCTATTGTTATAAACAATAAAAGAGTTATTAGAAAAACTCTGATGCTTTTAATAACACTTGATGAATCCATTAAACTAAGAGGTTTTTATCTTTTATATATTTGTTTATTTTAAGCATCTGCTAACGAATTAATGTCAAAACCTTTGGGTTTTGCGATTTGATTGAATAATTAAAGAGAAATTTGCAAAAATCAATAAAAATCAATAATGCTGCAAATTTCTCCAATAAGAAGTTTGAAAAAAATCCTGAAAAACCAATAATTCAAACTTCTCTCTTAAGACTTTGCACCTGTGCAAAAGATGACGGTTGTTAATCTAGGGTCGTCAATTTAAAATTCATCCACGAATTGAGAAAATCAAAAAAACAATCCGCCATGGCACTTGTTTTTTGGATGCTCAAGGAACAACTCCCCCATAAATGATAGGGTTTTAATCAAGTTCCTTGACATAAGGTAATATATTAGCTGTAAATGAAAGATGTCTTTTATTATTGCCAAACTGTTAGCAGTGATGATGAATGCATTTTTAAACTATATTTACTAATTATTGATGGGTAAAATGGAGTTTGATTTTGTAGTTATAGGCGCTACTGGAATGCAAGGAAGAATTGTTGTAAGGGATTTGCTTGAACATGATTATTCTGTTTTGTTATGTGGGAGAGATAAAAAGAGAGTGGAACACATACTTTCAGTTTATAAAAAAACCGATTTTGTTTATCTTGACTTGAATGATAAAAGAAAAATCCATAAAATTATAAGAAAATATGGATCAAATGTTGTAATTAACTGTGCAGAAGGCGACTGGAACTTGAGCGTTCTGGATTCATGTATAGAAGCAGGCGTTCATTCAATAGATTTAGGCTCAGATATTGACATGACTAAAGAACAATTATCAAGAGATAAAATAATGAAAGAAAAAAATTTGATACATATTACTGGATACGGTTCTGTACCTGGAATAGGAAATGTTATGCTAAACTATGCTGCTGAGAAATTTGAGAATATTGATGATGTTGAAGTTGGATTTGCCTGGGACTCAAATATAAAAAAGTTCGTAGTTCCTTTTTCCATACAGAGCATAATTGAGGAGTTTGTCTCTCCAGCCCCGATAGTTTCTGAGGGAAATGTTGTTAAAATAAAGCCATTTGATTCTTTGATAAAATGTTATCATAGAGCTATAGGAAGAGAAAATCAATTTAATGTTGGACATCATCCTGAAACATTCACCATGTATAATTATTGTAAAAATAAAGGCGTAAAAAATGTTAAATTTTATGCAGGCTTTCCAGATCATTCTTATAATGCTATAAATACTTTTATTGAATCCGGACTAGGAAATAAAGATGAAATAGAATATAAGGGAAACAAAATAAAACCCATAGAATATTTAACTGAAATTTTAAAAGATTTGAAAATTCCTGAAGGTTATAAAGAAACAGAAAATCTTTGGTTGACTGTAAAGAGCAAGAAAAAAAAGATTATCATGGAATGTGTAGTTCAAACGATGAAGGGATGGGAAGACGCCACATGCAACATAGACACGGGTATGCCTGCGAGTATTATTGCTCAAATGATTAAAAAAGAAATAATAAAAATGCCGGGCAGTTATGCTCCTGAAAATATTGTTCCGATTATTCCTTTTTTCAAAGAATTAAAGAAGAGGGGAATGTTAATTTATGAAAACGGCAGAGCGATTAATTGATTATAGTGTAGTTGCACAGCAATTTTATAATCTCTTGTCCAAGACTGCTCCATAGTTTATTTATTGGTTTGGGAAAATCCAAAAGATTCTTCATTTGCTTTTACCTTGCCATCTTTTACTTTTAACTTCCATTTATGAATTTTGCTTACATCTACCCCATATGATTTTAACTTTTGAACTTCATTAGAGGCCTCTATTTTACTATAAATAGCAAAACCTACATTTGAGTATACAAAATTTAAGAGACTTTTATTTTTTGTTTTTTTATATTCATTTAATTGCTCTCGTGCTTTTTTCATACATTCCTCAGCTATTTGTTTTTGAGTTTTATTGGTCATAGTAATTTTAAGAACATCTAACTTAAATACCTATCTTTAAAAAAATGGGAACAAATTAGATGTTCAGTAAATAATTCTTTAGTAAAATAAATTCTTTTATGTTTTAAACTGGTTTAATCAAGGCCAAACTCATCATCTATTTTTTTGGCAACTTCCATGATTCTTTCAAACATTTTATCTGAGTCTCTTTTCATTTCTTCTATAGCATTTGAAAGACTTCCTCCCCTTAGGACAACTCTACGTTTTTCTCTTAAAACAAAACCACTCTCCATTAAATTTCTAATATGATGATTTACTGTTGGAGATTCAATTCTAAGAGATTTTGCGATCTCTTCTGTTGCAATATTGTCGTGCTTTCTAAATTGGCCAAGCATTTCATTTAAAATTTTAAAAGAGGTATCATCTATATCTCTTCCTGATTTAAAACCAAGACTTTCACAAATCCATTTAATTTCTTCTCTTGGTTTTTCAATTCTTGGCTTATTAATATCCATAATAATTATTCTTTGCCTCATGAATTTTTGAATACTTTTTAATTTATAAACCTTGTCATTTTAATAGATATAACTTAGTTTAAATAAACATCATACTTACTGAGACGAAAGATTTAAATAGTAAGGATTTTATAAAATAATATAATGAAGAATAAAACTCAACAAGTTAATGATGAAAAGGAAAATGAGAAATCTATAGAAATAAATGTAATAGAAAAGAAACTTGAGGATGCAAATTTCTTAGCTGAAGAAAGATTAAATCATTTGAAATATTTACAGGCAGATTTTGATAATTATAGAAAAAGATTTGAAAAAGAAAAAGAGCAAATTATTAAACTGTCAAATGAAGACTTAATTTCCGAATTAATTGTAGTATTAGACGATTTTGATAATTCAATGAAAATAATTGAAAATAAAGATAAAGAAGGAATAATGTTAATTTACAAAAAATTATCTAAAATATTACATGATAATGGGTTAAAACAAATTGAAGCTTTGGGAAAAAAATTTGATCCTAATTTTCATGAAGCAATAGTAAAGGAAAAAAGCGATAAAGAAGAAGGAATAATACTTGAGGAAATTCAAAAAGGATATATATTAAATTCAAAAGTAATAAGGTATTCAAAAGTAAAGGTAGCAGAAAATAAAAAAGAAAAAAATGATAAAAAACATGATCATAAAGATTTAAAAATGGAAAATGAGGATAATTTATAAAAATGGCAAAAGAAAAAATAATTGGCATTGATTTAGGAACTTCAAACAGTCAGGCAGCTGTAGTTTTAGGAGGGAAACCGACCATTATTCCATCTGCTGAAGGGGCAACTGTGGCTGGAAAAATGTTTCCCAGTGTTGTTGCATTTACAAAAGACGGGCAACTTTTAGTTGGTGAACCTGCAAAAAGGCAGGCAGTTTCTAATCCAGAAGGCACTGTAATGAAAGCCAAAAGAAAAATTGGCTCGGACTTTAAATATGAAATATATGATAAAGAATATACTCCACAGCAGATATCTTCATTTATTTTACAAAAAATAAAAAGAGACGCTGAAGCATTCTTAGGTGAAGAAGTAAAAAAAGTAGTCATCACCGTACCTGCTTATTTTAACGACAATCAAAGAACGGCTACAAAAGATGCTGGAAAAATTGCCGGACTAGAGGTTGTAAGACTTGTAAATGAACCTACTGCAGCATCTATGGCATATGGTCTAGATAAAGAAGGAGAGCATAAAATATTAGTATTTGATCTTGGAGGCGGAACACTTGATGTAACAATAATGGATTTTGGAGATGGGATATTTAACGTATTGTCTACTTCTGGAGATACACAATTAGGTGGAACTGATATGGACGAAGCAATAATAAAGCATATTGTTGATGATTATAAAAAACTTGAGGGAATTGATCTAAGAGAAGATGCAACTGCTATGCAGAGAGTAAGGGAAGCTGCAGAAAAAGCTAAAATTGAACTCTCAACGGTTATAGAGACTGAAATTAATATTCCCTATGTGAGTGCAACAAATAAAGGGCCGAAACATTTAGTTATGAAATTTTCTAGAGCTAAATTAGAACAAATTATTGAACCATTGATAAAGAGATGCATTCACCCAATTGAGCAGGCACTTAAAGATGCAAAACTAAAGAAAGAAGATAATTTCAAGATTGTTTTAGTTGGCGGCCCAACAAGAATGCCAATTGTTCAAAAATTTATCGAGGAAAAAACTGGAAAGAAAGTCGAAAAAATAGTAGATCCGATGGAATGCGTTGCAATTGGAGCAGCTATACAAGGGGCAATTTTATCAGGAGATATTAAAGATATAGTGCTACTTGATGTAACTCCATTGACTCTAGGAATTGAAACTTTAGGAGAAGTAATGACTCCATTAATCGAAAAAAATACCACAATACCCACTAAAAAAAGCCAGACTTTTTCAACTGCGTCTGATTTCCAGAATGCTGTAACTATTCATGTATTGCAAGGTGAAAGGCCTATGGCAAGAGATAATATAAGTCTAGGTAATTTCAATTTAGTTGGAATACCACCAGCCCCAAGAGGAGTGCCTCAGATAGAAGTTACTTTTGATATTGATGCTAATGGTATCATAAATGTTCATGCTAAAGATTTAGGCACAGGAAAGGAGCAGAAATTAACCATAAGTGCAAGTACAAAATTATCAGACAGTGAAATTAAAAAGATGATGGAAGAAGCGAAAGAGCATGAAGAAGAAGATAAAAAGAAAAAAGAAGAAATTGAAGTTAAGAATAATGCAGACTCTTTAATTTATACTAGCGAGAAAACAATATCTGACTTAGGCGATAAGATTGATAAGCATCAAAAGGAGAAAATCGAACATGCTCTGAAAAAGGCGAAAGACTCAATAAAAACTGATAATATAGAAGAAATAAAGAAGAATACTGATGAACTGCAAAAAATTATGATGGAAATTGGATCAAAGATTTATGAGCAAGCAGCAAAAAAGAGTTCGAGTGAAAAAGGAGAGACTGGGGAAGATGAAAATAAGAGAGATAAAAAAGATGATAAAGATGATGCAATTGATGCTGATTATGAAGTTAAAGACGAGCAATCTGATGAGTCTAAATAATGAAAAGAATATACAAGGCAGATTGGGAGCAGAGAAGTAGTTCTTTGTTTGATAAAGATATGACTAATAAAGGTTTAAATTCTCTTAATTCATTTTTATATTATTATGGTAGAAAAAGATTATTATAAAATACTTGGAATTGAAAAGGGTGCAAGCCAGGATGAAATAAAGAAAGCATTCAGGCACTTAGCTAGGAAACATCACCCCGATGTTAATCAAGGTAATAAAGAAAGTGAAGATAAATTTAAAGAAGTGAATGAAGCCTTTCAGGTACTGGGAAATGAAAAGAAAAAAGCACAATATGACCAATATGGAAGCAGTGCTTTCAGCCAAGAAGATATGTCTGGATTTAGAGAAGCTAATTTTAATTTTGATGATTTATTTTCTGATTTAGGAATAGGAGACATATTTAATATGTTTTCTGGAGGAAGGGGAAGAAGGAGGCAAAGAGAAGATTATGAAGAAGGAGCAGATTTAAGATTTGATTTAGAGATAAGCTTGGAAGAAGCATTTAACGGTGTAAAAAAAGAGATAGTAGTTCCAATAAATGAAATTTGTAAAAATTGCGATGGAAATGGAGCTGAGAGCAATGATATAGAGACATGTGATAAATGCAAAGGAAGCGGGGAAATAAAAAATATTAGAAGACAAGGATATACTCAGTTTGTAAGTGTTAACTCTTGTGATAAGTGCAGGGGAATAGGCAAGATAATATCCAAATACTGTACAGAATGCAAAGGAAGAGGGAAAAACGAGAAAGAAAAGAAAATAGATATAAAAATCCCTAAGGGCATTGGTCATGGGCAGCATTTAAGGATTGAGGGAGCAGGAGAACTAGGAAGAAATGCGCCTGATGGTGATCTATATATAGTAATTCATGTTAAAAAACATCCTAATTTTAAAAGAGAAGATGAAAATTTATTTTTAGAAAAGAGCATTGGTTTATCTACAGCTATTTTTGGAGGAAATGTTGAAATCCAAGGAATAGATAAGAAATTGAACTTAAAGATTCCTGCTAGTACACAAAGCCATACTCCATTTAAGCTAGAAGGGCAGGGAATGCCTTTTGTAAACTCTAAAGGCAGAGGAGATTTGTATGTTTTAGTAAATGTTGAAATTCCTAAAATGAACAAAAACAAAGAGAAATTGTTTAAGGATTTGTTTGATAAAAGTTAAATTTAATCTTTTTTACTGTATCTCTTTAAAAATAAATTAATAATAGCCATTCTTTTTTCGGAAGAAAGTGATTTGAAATATTTCGTTGTGTCCTCGTAGAGATGAGTATATGATTTATCTATTTTTCTATCACCATTTAAAATTGCCCCTTGCTTTTGCAGTGCTCTAGCCATTTCCAAATCTTGTTGAATTCTTTCGCAAATACTATCAAGATCATTATCCATAATAATTTAAGATATTTAGATATAAATAATCTTTGAAGTTTGTTTATTACTACGGATTGGTAGAGAGATAATTTTTTAAATGGACAAATTTTTAATGTTTGATGGCAAAAGAAGAACTACCATTATTGTTTGATTACAATGAAAGAGTTGTTATAGATAAATACTTGCATTATACTGATGGAAAAGGAGCGGCTGCTGGAACAGCTACTGATAGGAATGTGCCGGCAAGAATTACTGACAGAATTCCAATTACTTCTGATTTAAATACAAAAGTTAGTGTTAACCTTTATATTAAAACTACTGGAGCTTCTAAAAGCAAAGGAATGGGAAAACAAGGAAAAGACTTAGATGCAATTGCAGGCGGGACCATACAGATATCATATAGTGCTACTTTAGGAAATATTAAAGGCGCAGAAGATAAGTTGAATAGAATGCGTAGACAGTATGGATTAGCATAAGAATAAATTTTTGTATATAAAGTATATCTACTTTATAGGAATATAGCTATTTTGCTTGAAGTAAATTCAACCAAAATAGATTTTATGAGAAATTTACTTTCGAATAAAATACTAACAATGCATCAGCATGTAATTGTCTAGCAAGGCATTAACTTGTTTTAAGATATGACTTTTAGTAAAGTTTAAGAATATAATCTTCCCAGAAAGTATATGAAATGGAATCTGATTTTAACGATTACATCATTTATTTTAACTTTAATATTGATTTTCTTGAATATTAACTTTTTGATTATCTTCTTTTTTATTGTTGTTACTTTGATTTTAGGTTCTAGGTTACTTGGAGATGCAACTGAAGAAATAGCTAACTATTATTCTTCAACTGCTGGAGGATTATTAAATGCAACTTTTGGAAATCTTGCAGAGTTAATTATTGGATTTTTTGCAATAAAGGAAGGACTAGTTGATGTAGTGAAAGCATCTTTAACAGGTTCTATTATAGGAAATATACTCTTAGTATTTGGAGCATCTTTATTAGCTGGAGGATTCAAGTTCAAAAAATCTCAATTAAATAAGAATGAATCTGAGATTAGCTCAACAATGCTTTTAATGGCAGTAATTTTACTAGTCCTGCCTTCAACACTCGCAATATTTCATGAAGAAGCATATACTATGCAAATAAGTTTTGCAGTAGGAATTTCATTATTTTTACTTTATATATGCTCCTTAATATTTTCATTTTATACTCATAAAGAATTTTTCTTGGTATCCAGTCACGAAAAGCCTAAGATGAAGAAAAGAAATGCATTTTTCCTACTTATATTTGCTGTGATTATTTTAGGTATAGTTTCTGAGTTATTTGCTTCTAGACTAGAAGCATTTGCTCATAGTGCTGGACTAGGCGAATTGTTTATTGGAGCGATACTAGTTGGAATTGTAGGAAATGCGGCAGAACATTTAAGCGCAATACAATTTGCTAGAAAAAATAAAATGAGTTTAGTTCTAAACAGTACAATTGGATCTTCATTGCAAATTGCAATGTTTGTTGCTCCAGTATTATTGTTCGTTTCTTATTTAATGGGAAGTACAATGAATCTTGCATTTTTGCCTATTGAGATTGCAGCCATTATATTCTCTGTTCTTCTTATTAATGAAATATCTAGAGATGGAGAAGTAAACTGGCTTGAAGGGTTGCAGCTATTATTGCTTTATATTATTTTGGCTATTATATTCTTCTTTTATAAATAAAAAAGATTAATTTTGATCATTAATTTTTTTATAAATATTAAATCTTGGATCTTGATGCAACCTTAGTATTTTTTCTTTCATTCTTTGTGTAATTTCTCTGCCTATTTTATTCCTATAATAACTATAAAGTCTAACATCGAACCCAACTCCTAAATCGTTAGAAGAAGGAATACTCAATAACTCTCCATTAAATAAATTAGATTTAACTACAAATTCTTTTGCAAAATAATCTGCAATTTCTAATTTGACCATATGTATGTCTTGTGTTGAAATGCCCCCGGCTTCTAAAATTGCTTTATTTTCCTCTGCAAATCTTATAGCCCTTTGCAATCCCAGTCTATCTATTCCATCATAGATTCTGCATAAATCTGCGAACTCTTCTCCTACTAATTTTTCATAGTTGATTTCCATAAAATCTCTGATAAAATTAGGTATATAAATGTTTCTTTAAAGTAGTAACAATAGGAAGGTTTAAAAATAGGTTTTTTATTGATTTTATATGAAAATAATGCACATTACAGACATACATGGAGACTTGGAAACTTTAGAGAAGACAGTAGATTATGCAAGAGAAGATGAAAGCATAAAAGTACTTGCATGTACTGGAGATTACTTGGGAATATTTCTAAAAGATAATGAATCTGATATAATGTTCTCAAGCTATAATATGATTAAAAGCCAGGTCAGAACCAAAGATGGAGGGCAAGTTCCTTTCAAAGATGCAATAGAATATGTTTTATCATCTACAAATACCAATAGAGATTTGAAGATTGCAGGTGAAGTATATTCAAGTATTGAAAAATTATTTGACGAAAAAGCAACTGAGCAATATTCTTTAGTAAATAAAATTTTAACCCAATCCAAAAAAGCTATAGTAATGGTACATGGAAATTGGGACAGTCCGCAATACTTTGATCATTTCACAGCAAATAATATACATGGAAGAACGTTAGAAATTGAAGGAGTTAAGTTTGCAGGCTATGGCGGAGAAAATACAGAACCAATATTTGTGCCACCAACACGATTTATTGGACTTGATGAAAAAGGCCTCCATGATTTTTTAATTAGAGAAGATGCAGATGTTGTATTGACTCATGTTCCACCAAAGGGACTTGTTGATATTGTTCCAATTAGAAAAGATAAAAATCTACATATTGGAAGCTGGGCTAGTCTTGCATATTTACGTGCACAATCTCCTAATGTAATTTTTTGCGGTCATGCACATGATGCGATAGGATTGATGAAAGATGATTATGCACCTACATTAGTTATTAACTCTGGAAATCTTGGAAGATATCCTCAAACAAAACACCATGGTACATTTTCTATAAATGAATTAAATGATAAAAAATACTTAAAAACGCATTCTTTATTTAAACTCTACGAAGGAAAATTTGAATTGATTAAGCAAATTAATCTTGATGATAACTAAGATGAAAAAACAAGTTAATGCCTTGCTAGACAATTACATGCTGATGCATTGTTAGTATTTTATTCGAAAGTAAATTTCTCATAAAATCTATTTTGGTTGAATTTACTTCAAGCAAAATAACTCTCTTTCCATAAACTTGTTTAAAGTTTATATACCTCAAGTTAGAGATGCAATTGCAAAAAGACTTATTTCCTTTGGTATAGGTGTAGGTATATGTGTAAGTGCAATTTCAATAATTGAAGATTATAAAGTCAATTCCATTGTTAGGGAAGCTGAAGATGGAGTAAATGATTTACAAACTAGAGCAAGAGATTTAGAAGGTTTAGAAAAATATATTAACAAAATTGAATTAGAAAAATTAGCTAATATTTGTAATATTCCAAATTACATAAATAAAACAAATAAACAATTATATCATTTAAGCAGTTATAATAGAACAAAAAAATTTTTAGAAGAAGATATTATTAGATTAGAAAAACAATTACCTCTTTTAATAACAGAGATAATAGAAAGAAAACAGACAAAGGCAGATGTCCAAAGATACTCATTTTGCGCAATTTTCCCAATAATTCTTGGAGTATATATATTAAAGAGAAAAAGTCAGAATGATCAATCTCGCAATCAATAAAATATTGATTAAAATTAACTAAATACTTAAAAAACAACTTAAAGAAACAATAAAGATGTCAAGAATAAATAAAATTGGGCGAGGAATTGTAAAACATATAGTGGATACTACTGCATTAAATACTCTAGCAAATCCAATTTTTGGAGCACTAGAAGTTTTTAAGTATGATATGAGCGATAATGTTTCATTTAACTCCAGAGTATTTGGAAGTGTATTAGGATATTGCGGAACTGCATATATTATATCAATGGGCAGAACAATATCAAGAAAGTTATTTAACATTAGAGAAACAAGTAATGAAATTGTGCAGTTTATTCATGATGGTGTTGGTATAGCTACATTTAATGCTTTTTTTTGCCCCATCATGTATAATTGCAGTGGTGAAACAGATAAAGAAAAGATAGTTACTGGTACTCTAACTGCAATGGCGGTAAGTTTAGTTAGTGGAGGGTTTTTCGGGTATGGTCTGGATGCATTTAGAGATTTGTCTGGAGTATATAAAAATAAAAGAATAGAGGAATCTTTTGAAAAATTATCTAAATCTATTGAGACATTTGGAGATTTTATGGGAGCCTATAGAAATGATAGAACTCCTAAGTCAATGAAAGAATTGACTAAGATCGCTGAACAAAGACCCAATTATTTTTCTGGATTATTTTTTATATCAGACAGAGTGAAAGAATGTGCAGAGAAATACACTAATATGGGAAGAAAAACAAAAATGGGAATTGCTGGATTAATTATTAGTGCTTCAATTGGAATTAATGCAGGAATATATGCTTTAACACCGGATAAATTTGATTGGAATAAAACTAAACAAACTAAAAATATTGAAGAAATTATAAATAAGTGAAAAATGGAAACATTAATTGATTTAGTAAGTGATGGAAAAATTGTAGATGCTGAGGAATGCAATAAGAACTTGATTGAAAATGTAAAAAGTTCGTTTGTTAACCAGTATATTCAAGAAGATGGAAGAAATGAATTATATAAGTTATGTATTTTAAGTTCTATCATTTATATGGCTCTTTGTTAAGTTCTAAAACCCCTGGGATTTTAATCAGGATTAAATGATATTCTTAATTTTGTCAAGTTCTGAAAACCTTAGGGATTTAACTAGTATTAAATAATTTCCTTATTTTGTCAAGTTCTGCCTTTATATTAGAGTAATCTTCTCCAAAGCCATTTCTCTGTAAACTATCTTTTAGTTTAAGAAAAGCATTATAATGATATGCAGATTTTAGTTTTGATTCATAGATTTTTCTAGTAGGATCGTACATCTCATAGATGTTCCAGAGAGTTTGCTGTATTAAGACATTCTTTGATCCGCCACGTTGCAGATTCGTACCCAATTGTCTTTCTAATATAGCACATTCGTTTTCATAAGATTCCTCCACTCCGGAGAAATCAAAAGGATAATTCTTACACACATTAGATGCCTTTCTATAATGATGGATCCAGAAATCTAATAAGTCACTTTGAGGATAGTCTAAACCTATGGAGCCGTGATCAATAATCCCAAAATCTGTAAGAGAGGTTCTCAATTGACCACCATTAGGGGATGTTTGTACTGTAACAATGTTTCCCGTATGAGTATCATTATGAGATACTACAAGATCTCCTTGCTGCTTATTATAAAGCTGTTCACATAAATCAATCAATCTATCAAACTCCTTTTCTTTAGTTTTAAAGCAAGGAAGCATTCTTTCTGTTAAATATTCTCTAGGAGAGGATTTCTCTAAAATTATTCCCCTTTCTTCAAATTGCTTTCTAGCAGAAGTTAATTTTACATGGAAGCCAGCAAGTAACTTTCCTACATTTTTTGCAGTTTTGTACATTTGATCAGGAGATAAAATTAAATTCTCTAATAACCTATCATAAGATTCACCTGCATGTTCAACAATTCCTCCTAGAACAGCAATTTCATAAGGATATTTTTCGTCTGGTTTAGGAAAGTCTCCAATAGGTCTTGCAGTAGGGATTCCATTTCTGTGTACAATATCACAGATATTTAATTCTTTGGCAGTTTTATCTGAATCTGCTTTAAACACCCAAACTTGATAAAGATCGTCGTTCATCACGAAGTAAACCCTCTTAACTTCTTTTTTAGTCTTAGGAAGTGCCTCAACCCTAGTTATTTTTAAGTCTGGATAGTGATAAGCCTCTGCTAAAAAATTTTCTAATAAAAATAAGTCTTTGGTTTTTGAGGGATTTTTTCTTGAGGAAGAATCTCCAAAAGAAAGGACATCTCCATATGATTTTGCTATACCTCTTGAAGAAAAACTCTCCTCAGAAGAATCTTGTGCAATTGCATCTCTATAAAAGTTATCATCGTCTATTGAAAGTTCTTCAATAATTGATTCGCTAGAAAAATCTAAGAATTTTCCTTCCCGTATTCCAACATAACCTATTTCTGAAATTAACTTATCCATAAAAATGCTCCTCTTACACTCTTTTAAAATCTTTCTATTTAATAAAAAATAAAAAAAATAAAGGGCTCTTACGAGCTTATTATTTATTCAAATATCTTGAAAGATGAAACTTCTACTTTTGGTTTTTCATATATTTTCTCAACCAATGTAGGGCCTCCACTAACAGGTTTTAGTTTGTCAAAGACACTGGAACCTTTGGTATCTTTGTATTTTTCGTCATACAATTCAAACCAGGGCATTCCAAGAGACTGATATTTTTCATAAGTTACAGGTGTTGGTGGTGCAGCTCTGCCGGTTATCTGCTTAAAGTCTGCACTAGAGACGATATAAATTCTCGCTGCTCCGCAATGACTCTGGCTCCAGACATCTAGGCCGTATGGATCTGAATAGATTTTTTGATCTATTTCTCCTCCCTTACCTAGGCCCATGCTTTGGACAGAACAGTCTGCTATAGCGCTTCTGTAAAGAGCTTCTTTTGATCCTCCAAAACAAAGCATCTCTTCAATGCAATAATCATAATCGCCTCCGATTATGTGTTCACGCGGTCGAGTTTGTGGTACAAGTTTAAGACCTTCTTTTGGTTTATAAGTAATAAACTGTATGCCTCCAACTTTCTCTTCTCCAGTGATCTGTCCTTCAACAGTTTCCCCAGAACCCATTTCAGCCGCTACAAATTGATAGACTTTACCATCTTCTGCTTTCCATCCATCTAACCAAGGCTGAGGAGGAACTACAAGATAGTTCTGGTCCTCAAGTTTGATGTCTAGTCCTGCTGGCATTCTTAGTACTTCTCCATTAATAGTTTCTTTTGTTAAATCAAAAGGTTTTCCAGAGATAGCATTAATATTTCCAGCAGCAACAATTAAAGCTGTAGGATCTTTATAGTTTCTTGAAAAACTCATCCACATGGCTTCGCTTTTATACATTGGAAAGAAGTATGATTCTGCATTCCAATCGCTTGGGACTCCTGACTTAAAATCAGCTACTTTGTACAAAGGAAAACTACCTAAACCTGCTGGAAGAGAATTGATTATTCCTGATGGAACTCTGCACGTTCTCTGGAAGTCAATGCTTAATCCTCCTACAGTTAGGTTACTTTGTGTTTTTGTTATGATTTCTTTTGTCATGTTGTTACCTTAAATTTAGTTATTATGATGAGATTAGAATCCGATATATACTTTTTCAGTGTAGTAGACATATTAGTAAACAATTGTGTATTTTAGAAATATTTATATACTTAGAGAATTGAAGAGATATATGAAAAGAAAAATAGTACAGCACGGTTCCACTTCATTGACTATAACTCTTCCAATACAGTGGGCTACTAAATATAAATTAAAAAAAGGAGACGAACTAGAAACTGAAGAAAAAGGAAGCACTTTAATTATATCCACTGGAAATGATATCTCTTCTGGGAAAAAAGTCATTACAGTAGAGAATGGAAAATTCACAAAAAATGAACTTTCTCATCTATATCAGCTTGGATATGATGAACTGGAGATTGAAATAAAAGATAAGGAAACTATAAAAGAAATAAATTCTAGGCTGCCTAACTGTATGGGCTTTGAGATTATAGATCAAAAGGAAAACAAGATTTACATTAAAAGCATTGCTTCAACTCTTGAAACAGAATTTGATAATATGCTGAGAAAATGCTTCTTAATTACTGAAGATATGGGAAAAGAATTAAAAGAGTTAATAGAAAAAAAAGAGTGGGATAGAATTGAAGAGATAAGAAATTTTGAGAATTTAAATAATAAATTTACAGATATATGTATAAGGATTCTTAATAAAAAAGGATATAAAAATCAGCAAAGGACAATGCAGATGTATGAAATTGTTAAAAATCTTGAAAGAATCGGAGATGAATACAAATATATCTGTGATTATATAAAAGTCAATAATAAACTTGAAAAAAACTTTATAACTAATTTAAGTGAAGTAATTGATTATTTTAGCATGTTTGTTCTAATATTTTTCAAAGAAAATAAAGATTTAAATGAAAAAATGTACTCGCAAAGAAAAATTCTAATGAATAAACTTAAAATTGAGATTAAGAAAAGCAAAGATCCAATATTGTTTCACTTTTTGATAAATATTGTCCAAAAAACTTATGAAGGCTTTGGAGGGTATTCTGCTTTAATACTTTAATAAAGATAAATCTTTATTAACAACTTTAAACTTAAAATAATATGTTAACACTCAAAGAAATACAAGATCATATGCTAGAATTAAAGGAGTGGAATTTAGATTTTTCCTCAATATCTAAAGACTTTGACTTTAAAGATTTTAAAGAATCATTAGATTTTGTAAACAAAGTGGGAGAACTAGCAGAGAAACACAATCATCATCCAGATATTATGATAAATTATAATAGAGTTAGGTTGACTTTGACAACACACTCAGAAAAAGGATTGAGTAAAAAAGACTTTGATATCGCTAAAGAGATTGATAAAATATAGTTTTTAACTATTTCTTTTTTTCTGCTTGTTCTTCGCCTAAAGATATTTTAACACCCATTTTCTCAAGTTCTTTTGCATGTGCATGCATGAGACTCTCAGTAATTTGCAACATCTTGACGAGCTCAGTTCTTTCTCCTAGAAGGGTATTTATTGCACCTTTATGATAACCTTTCTTTTCTTCCTTTGACATCTCTTTTTCTGCCATAAAATATATAGAAAAGGAGAATATTTAAAGTTAATTAATTTTATGACTAGATGATACTTGAGGTGATTGTTTTAATTTTAGCTATACCTATTGGATATTTATTAGCATGGATGGCTAGAGATGAACTAATTATTGGAAGAAAATGGTTTAGAATAATGATGGTATTGTCAATATTGCTTTCTATACTTTTTTTAATACTTAATAATTTTGCAATCTTTTATACTTTGATATTTATTTTAATAGTTGCATTTATTTCTTATAAAAAGGGTTTTGATAAGAAGTGGACAAGAAGAAAGGTTTAAATATAAATTATAACTTATAATTTACATGAAAACTATAGCATTAAAAGAAAAAACATTTGATTTGCTAAATGAATTAAAGAAACTTAAAGGCAGAGAGTCATTTGATGAATTAGTATTTGAGTTAATAATCGAGAGAGATAAGGTTCCTGATTCAATGTTTGGGTTTTTAAAAGGAAAAACTGGAGGATTCACTCCAAAAGAAAGGAAGAAAATTTGGAATGAAAAATATTGAAAATGAAAATTGTATTTGATACTTATGCTTGGATTGAGTATTTTGAAGGAAGCAAAAAGGGAGAACTTGTAAGCAAGTTTTTAGAGGAAAAGGATATATTAACTCCTTCTATAGTATTATTGGAGTTAAGTTATAAGGCTGATTTAAAAAAATGGAATATTAAAGAAATATTTAACTTTATTAAAGTAAAATCAAATATTGTAGGGATTAATGAACAATTTATAATAAATTTTGGAGAAATTTATAATGATGCTAAAAAAAAGAATAAGAATTTTGGTATTGCAGATGCAATAATTCTTATGACTTCAAAACTAAATGAGGCAAAAATATTAACTGGAGATCATCACTTTTCAATATATGATAATGCTATTATACTTGAATAATATTTTGATTTAATCACTTTTGGATATTTCCTTAGAAAATTCCCATGGAGTAAAATAGCTTTCTCCATTTCTAAAAGCAAGAACAATATCATTTTTACCTGCAACTAATACATCATTTATCTGTCTTTTTAATATTCTTGATACTTGATCTATTTCTAGAGCATAGTCTTTGCTCCCAAATCCTACATGACTTCCACTTTCTATTGAAATAATCATAGACAATCCTTTACTGACTAAAATGCGACCATTAGCTGTAATATCTTTTTTTATTATCTTTGGTTTATCTATAATGGAAATGAAAGGTTGAGAATTATCAAGTCTGTTGTAAGTTGTAAATCCAAGATTTCTAAAAACAGATTCATACTCTCCAAAATTTCGGCATATTTTCATGACTAAAATATTCCCTAAAGTAGAATCGTAACTAGTATTTTTAACATTGACATAAATTTCCCCAATTAGTGAATGACTCATTTATTTAATAATTTTAATTTATTTATAAGCATTTATATGATTAAGATTTTAAACCCCCAGAGCATCTAATACTTGTTTAACCTTAATGCTGTTGACAAGTGTTTCATCATATTGATCCATACGCTCTGGGAAAAAATCAAATAGTAATGGAGAAGTAATCTTTTTTATTAATCCATAAGATTCAACTTCTACTGAAGGAGTGCAAAAGAATAAAGAAACTACTTCTTTATTTAATGCTGTTGCAATATGCATTGAAAAACTATCCATCGTAACAACGTTGTCACAAATATTAATTAATAGGCAGAACTCTCTTATAGTATTATGAGGGTTGTTTGTTAAAATTTTAATATTATCTTTTTTTAACTTATCTTTAACTATTTCAATTTTTTTAATTTCATTTGGTCCTCCAAAAACTAATATCTCAAGATTATGTTTTTTTAGTTCTTTAATTAATTCTACAATTTTATCTAAATGCCATTCTTTTGAAGGCCATCTCTCCCCACCTCCGCCGATATGAATTCCTATTATTTTGCTTTTTATATTATTTTTTGAAATAAATTCCTTTCCGGTTAAAACTTCTTTTTGTGTTAGATATATTTTTGGCAATATCTTTTCATATTTTAGTTCTGCGACATCGAACATCATCTCCTGCATAGTTTTCTTATTTGCCTTTTTTAACTGGTCGTCAAATATAGTATTAATATAATATTCTGAACCTGTGTTAAAAGCCATGGGAAAGTTACTATCTGAATAAAAACCAAATTTTTCTTTGGCTTTGATTTTTATTGCTAACTCTGTTGCCTCGTTCTCTATATCAAAATTGAATAATTTTGTGAATTCTTCGCTTGATTGGAATGGAATAGATTGGACTTTTTTTATAAAAGGATTATTATTGAAAATTTCAACAGCGTTTGGTTTTGTAACCCATGTTATTTGTGATGAGGGGAATTTTTTATGTAGTGCTTCTGCTATAGGCAAGGTTCTTACTACATCTCCTAAAGCCCCTAGTTTAATAATTAGTATTTTTTCCATAATTTGTTAAAGGAGATAGGGGTTTTAAGCTTTTATTCATTTATTATTCACATCTCGTTCCTCTCTTGCTGTGGACAAGCTTGTTATACTGTGCGGTTCCTCGCTATGGAGTCGTCAAATCAATGGCTAACTCGTAGTAAGGATTATAAACCATAAAGGAGAAATACAATTATGTTAGACTTTGACAGCCAAGAAATTGAGATATTGAAATACTGGGAAGAGCATAAGATATTTGAAAAACTTAGGAAGAAAAATAAAGGAAATAAAAAGTGGAGTTTTATTGACGGTCCAATGACTGCAAATAATCCAATGGGTGTGCATCATGCGTGGGGAAGAACATACAAAGACATGTTTCATAGATTTAAAGCGATGCAAGGCTATGAAATGAGATATCAGAATGGGTTTGATTGCCAGGGTTTATGGGTTGAGAGAGAAGAAGAAAAAGATTTGGGTCTTAAGAATAAAGAAGATATAGAAAAATTTGGAATACTTAATTTTGTAAAATCTTGCAGAAAGAGAGTTGAAAAGTTCTCAAAAATACAAACGCTACAATCGAAGCGACTTGGAATGTGGATGGATTGGGAAAACAGTTATTATACAATGTCAGATGAAAATAATTTGCATAATTGGCATTTATTAAAAACTTATTTTGATAAGGGATGGTTGTATAAAGGAAAAGATGCTGTTCCATGGTGCTGGAGGTGCGGGACTGCGAGTTCAAAACATGATATTGCAACTGAAGGATATAAGGAAGTAACTCATACAGCACTATATATGCAATTTCCATTGAAAGACAACCCAGATGAATATTTTTTGATTTTTACAACAACGCCTTGGACAGTACCTGCAAATGTTGCAATAGCTGTTAACCCTGATATAAATTATGTTAAAGTTGAAAATAATGGAATTAAATATTGGCTTGCTAGGGCTAGACTTACAGAACTAGAAGGAGAATATAATATTTTAGATAATAAAAAAGGATCTGAACTTGAAGGCATTGAATATGTTATGCCTTACTCTGATTTAGAACCCCAGAGTAAAACGCATCATAAAGTAGTGCTGTGGGAATTAGCATCTGAAGAAGACGGAACTGGAATAGTACATATTGCACCTGGATGCGGAGCAGAAGACTTTGCCTTAGGAAAAAAAATTGGATTACCTTCTATTTCTCCATTAAACGATGCAGGAATATATAAAGAAGGATACGGCGAATTTTCTTTAAGAAAATATAATGATGTAAATGCCGCTGTACTTAATGACTTAGACCAAAGAAGATTTACATATAAAACACAACCAATTAAGCATAGATACCCTCATTGCTGGAGATGCGGGGAAGAATTAGTATTTAGACTAGTAGATGAATGGTATATAAAATCTGAAGGAATGAGAGAAAAATTAATTGAAGTAAATAAAAAAATTAATTGGTATCCTGAATACGGAAAGAAAAGACAGGAAGAGTGGTTTAAGAATATGGGGGATTGGTTAATATCGAGAAAAAGGTATTGGGGATTGCCTCTCCCTATATGGGTGTGTAATTGCGGAACACTAGAAGTATTTGGTAGTTTGGAAGAATTGAAAAAGAAGGCAATTGATAAAAAGAAAGTTGATTCTTTGCCTGAATTGCATAGACCTTGGATAGATGAAATTAAAATAAAATGTTCTAAATGCGGAAAAGATGTTGAAAGAGTTAAAGATGTTGGAGATGCTTGGCTTGACGCAGGAATAGTTTTCTTTTCTACACTTAATTATTTGAATAATGAAAAACATTGGAAAGAGTGGTTCCCAGCCGATTTAATATCCGAAAGCATTCCAGGACAGTTTAGAGGATGGTTTAATGCGATATTATGGGCATCTGTCGCACTAACTGGCAAATCACCATTTAAAGCGTTGTATGGATATGAAACTCTTAAAGATGAAAAAGGTGAAGAAATGCATAAAAGTAAAGGAAACTCAATTTGGTTTGATGATGCAGCAAAAGGAATGGGGGCTGACCCAATAAGATTATTATATTGCTTGCAGGATCCTTCTTTAGAATTAAGGTTTGGATTTAATGTAGTTAAAGAACCTAAGAATAATTTGAATATATTATATAATATGAGTAAATTATTGTCTAAAACAGATAAAGTTAAAATTAATGAGATTGAAGATAAGTGGATTTTATCTAAACTTAATTCTTTAATTTTGAAGGTAACAGAAGAATTAGAAAATTTACATCCTCATCTAGCAAGCAGAGCAGTAGTTGATTTTTGGCTGAATGATTTAAGCAGAGGATATATTCAATTTGTAAGAGATAGATTATCTAGCGACGATAATGAAGTAAAGCATGTATTAAATGAAGTTTATTTAAATATATTAAAATTAAGCGCTCCATTTATTCCGTTTATTACTGAGAAAATTTGGAGAGAACTTAAGGAACGGGGAATAGTAAAAAATGAAAGCATACATTTAGAAGATTGGCCTAAATCGGAAAAGAAAAAAATTGATGAAAAACTACAGAAAGATTTTGATATTGCACTTAAAGTAATAGAAAAAGGCATGTCTGAGAGAGATTTAACAAAGATTGGATTAAAATGGCCTCTACTTAAAGCACATATTGAAATGAATGAGAAAATAAGCGATGAAGTTAAAAAAATAATTGAAAAACAATTAAATGTAAAAGGAATTGAAATGAGAAAAATTGATGGAAATGAAATTAATGTTAAATTACATACACAGATGACTCCGGAACTTGAGGCTGAAGGCTTTTCTCGCGAACTTGCAAGAAAAATCCAAGCAGAAAGAAAGAATGCAGGCCTAAAAAAAGGAGATATGATTAATTTAAAGATATACTGCGATGAGGATTTGATTGTAATGTTTAAGGCTAATTTGGAATTTTTAATGGAAAGAACAAATTCAAAGAAGATTGATTTCCACAGCGGCGGAAGTACAAAAGCCGCACTGATAAAAATTAAAGATAAGAATATAGGGATTGAGCTTTAATATTAATTAAAATTAAATAATAAAACTATCTTTTCCAACGAGAAAGTTTTGGAATTGTTTTATTTGCAAGATATTCTGCTTCTTCTCTGTTTAAACCCATTTCTTTAATCATATGCTCAACTGATAATTCTATTGCATCTTTTAATTTTAGATTAGGTTTTGTAAATTGTCCACTTGCAAAACAATATTTACAGTACTCGAGACTAGGGGATTTGTTTTTATTTGTTCCTGCTAACTCTTCACTAAGAGGCATACCGCAGCTTTGACATCTCTGACTTTCCATTATCTAGTAATGTAACTGGAATTTAAATAGTTTGTGAATTAACAAAATACGCTGTCTTTTTTTGAATAAAAATTAATAAAATTTTATTTAGTTAAGTTAATTGAATACTAACAAACCACACTATCTTTTTCAGTTTTCCCTGAAAGAAAATTATTAATATTATCTAGAGTTTTTTGGATAATTCTTTCTAATGCTTCCTGACTAAAGAAGGCAATATGAGGAGTAAAAACAACATTATCTTTTGCTAGAAGAATATGGTCCTCTACTAGTTGCTCTAAGGCTTCTATTTTTTTATTATCATAAAGAAGCTGTTTTTCTTCTTTGATTAATTCTTCACCTTCTAAGACATCTAGGCCAATGCCTCCTAAGATTTTTTTATCTAGCGCCCAAATTAATGCCTTTGTGTCAACTAATTGGCCTCTTGAAGTATTTATTAAAACTGCACCTTTCTTCATTAATTTTAAAGTATCCTTATTTATCATATGATAATTTTCTTTTGTAAAAGGAACATGTAAAGTAATAATATCAGATTTTTTATATAATTCAGTTAAATTAGTGTATTTGAAATTTAATTGTTCTGCCAAGAAGTCATCTTTATGAGAATCTGAAACTAAAACGTTCATTTCAAATCCTCTTGCAATTCTTATCACATGTTTTCCAATTCTTCCAGCACCTATAACTCCTAAAGTTTTTCCCTTTAGATCAAAACCTTTTAATCCTTCTATTGAATAATCTCTTTGCAGAGTTCTTAAATAAGACCTATGAACGTTTCTTGACAAAGCTAAAATTAGTGCAAAAGTATGTTCGGCAACTGTGTTTTCTCCGTAGGAAGGAACATTAAATACCTTTATTTTTTTAGTTTTACAATATTTAATATCTATATGATCAAAACCGGTTGAACGAGTAGCAATAAATTTTAATTTTTTTAATTGAGATAATATTTTATGATCTAAATGAGTATAAATAAACATCGAAATTATATCTGAATCGACTGCCAATTTAATATTTTCTTGAGTAAGAGGTTCTTTAATAAATTTTAATGTGTGGTTTTTCAATGCTTTCTTTATCATTGGTTTTTCCCAGCCTTGTATTTCAAAGAATGTTATTTTCACTTTTTTACCTCTTTAATATTTATAAAACAGACAATGATGTATTTAAATTATGTGCTTAAACAGATAATCTCGATAATTGCTCAGCTTTACGAAGCTTCGCAAGAAATAGATTGCTATAAATTTTAAAGTTAATTTAAAATTTGTATTGGATCATTAAAATTTTATTCTTAAAGTCAATATAATTAATATTTTCGATAATATTTATATACTGCGTTGACTTTTGTTAGACATGGTGAAAAAGGAGAAACTGAAAGGAAATAGGTTGCTACATAGGATCATTAAAATATTGTTGATTGTAGTTTTAGGATTATTAGTTATCTATGGCGCATTTTATGCATTTAGTACTGATAAGAGTTTGAAATTTAGTCCAACAAGGTGTGAAGATAAAGTTTGGTGCCTTGATTATAATTCTGTAGCTATGAAAGATGAGAATTGTGTTGTAATGACTAACGATTGCTCTGAAAACAGGAGATGTTTGAGTGGAGAATGTGTTTTGGAATAGTTGTTAAAATAGAATAAAAACATTTAAATCTGTGCAATTTATAGGATAATTATGAAGACAAAAAAAGATATTATGCCTTTAATAAAGAAAATAGATTTTGCTAAGATTGAGAAAAAATGGCAGAAACGGTGGGAAGAAGAAAAGATATTTGAAGTAAAAGAAGATCTGAAAAAAAAGAAGTTTTATGTTCTGGAGATGTTTCCTTATCCTTCGTCCTCTGGATTGCATATGGGTCATACATTTAATTATACTATAGGAGACATATTTGCCAGATTCAAGAGAATGCAAGGCTATAATGTGCTTTATCCAATGGGATTTGATTCATTTGGACTGCCTGCAGAAAATGCAGCCATTAAAGCCAAGAGCCATCCTAAAAAGTTTACTGAGGATGCTATTAAGAATTATATTAAACAAATGAAAAACCTTGGACTGAGTTATGATTGGAGCAGAATGGTGCAGACCCATAAACCTGAATATTACAAATGGGATCAATGGATATTTTTGAAACTATATGAAAAAGGTTTAGCTTATAGAAAGAAATCTCCTGTAAATTGGTGTCCAAAATGCAATACAGTTCTTGCAAATGAACAGGTTAATGGTGGGAAATGCTGGAGACATGATGATACTAACGTTAAAGTAAAACATTTAGAACAATGGTTCTTTAAAACAACAGAATACGCAGAAGAACTCATTAATGACTTAGATAAACTAGATGACTGGCCTCCACTCATAAAAAATTTACAAAGAAATTGGATTTCAAAAAGTGAAGGAACTAAAGTAATTTTTAAGATTGGAGAGGAAAATTGGAATGTATTTACAACCAGAGCAGATACTTTAATGGGTGTAACTTTTTTAGTAATTAGTGCACAACATCCAAACTTAATGGATATTGTATCTAATGACGAAGTAAAAGAAGTAGAAAAATTTTTAGATAGACTTAAAAGTACTAAACAAGAGGATATTGATCAACTTGAAAAAGAAGGTGTTTTTACTGGAAGTTATGCGATCCACCCGATAACCGAAGAAAAAATTCCGGTTTGGACAGGAAATTTTGTCTTGGCAGAATATGGGGGTGGAATGGTAATGGCTGTACCTGCGCATGATAAAAGAGATTATGATTTCTCTAAAAAATATAATATACCTCTAATTTCGGTAATAGTAAAAGACAAAGCATCCATTAAGAGTTATTTAATGGGTGGGAATGATATAGAAGATTCTGATTTATTGAAATTGCATATAAAGATAATTGAAAAAACTAAAGATGGAGACAGGAAAATTGAAATTCCAGAGCAACATCTAAAAGAGTATGAAAAATTAATTGAAAATAAATTAAGCAAGGGTTTTTGGAATGAGTATATAGGAAGAGAAACAGTTTTTATGTTTAAACACAAAAATGGAAAATTTGAGAGAATAATATTAGATAAAAAAACACAGAAAAGAATAGACGATCTTGCTGCTGAATTTACAAATAATTCTACTGGAGAAAATGTTTGGAAATGGCTGGCAGATAATAGTTTTTATAACAATTTACTAATTCATGAAGAAAATGGAATATTAGTAAATTCAGATAATTTTAATGGTTTAACTAGTGAAGAAGCAAAAGAACATATATCTGTTTATCTCAAAGAAAAAGGACTTGGAGAGAAAACAGTCAATTATAAACTTAGAGATTGGCTTATAAGTAGACAGAGATTCTGGGGAACCCCAATTCCAGTCGTTTATTGTGATAAATGCGGTATAACTGCTGAAATAGAAAAAAATTTACCAATCCTGCTTCCGGAAAATATAAAATTTAATAGTGCAGAAAACCCTCTAAAAACTAATGAAAAATTTATAAATTGCAAATGTCCTAAGTGTGGGGCAAAAGCAAAAAGAGAAACTGATACAATGGACACTTTTGTGAATAGCAGTTGGTATTTTTTAAGATATTTAGATAATAAAAATGAGAAAGAAATTTTTAGTAAAAAAAATGCAGAGTATTGGGCACCAATTGATTTATATATTGGAGGAAAAGAACATGCATGCCTACATTTGATTTATATTAGATTTTATACAAAATTTTTAAGAGATTTAGGATTAGTTAAGTTTGATGAACCTGCAAAGAGATTATTCAATCAAGGCATTTTAGGCGGGCCTGATGGAGAAAGAATGAGCAAAAGCAGAGGAAATGTTGTTTTACCAGAAACAATTTCAGAAAAATATGGGATAGATGTAGCCAGATTTTTTTTAATGAGTATTGCATCCCCTGATAAAGACATCTTATGGAATGATTATGGAATTGAAGGAAGCTATAAATTTATCAAAAGAGTAATGGATTATTTTGACATAGTAAAATTTGGAAAAAGTGATGAAAAAACAGAACATAAAATAAACAAGGCAATTAAGAAAATTAGTGAAAATATAGAATACTTGAATTATAATTTAGCTATAATTAATTTAAGAGAGTTGTTTGAAAGTTTAACTGAAGAAATATCAAAAAAGGATTTAGGAAAATGCATTACTTTGCTCTCTTTGTTTTGTCCGCATATATCTGAAGAACTTTGGGAGAAAATGGGAAACAAAGAATTTGTAAGTCTAGAGAAATGGCCAGAAGCTGATGAAAGTAAAATCAATGAAAAATTTGATATTGCTGAGAAGATACTAGATCAGACCGTATCCGACATATTGAATATCTTAAAGATAATAAAAGAAAAACAGGGTAAAGTTGGAGAGAAAGTTTTCTTATATGTAATTCCTAAAGAACTTGAAAACTATAATTCTGCAGAGTTAAGCAAAAGAATTGGACTTGAAGTAAAAGTGTTTGCAGTAAACGATGCTAAAAAATATGACCCTGAGAATAAATCAGTTAAAGCTAAATTAGGAAGGCCTTCTATTTATATTGAGTGATTGAAATTTTTGGTAGAAAAGTTATTTCTGTAAACTAAAGAGATAATATATAGAATTAATGCAAATGAAATTCCAAAGATATCTGTTAGTATATCTCCCATTGAAGCGTCTCTGAATGGTACAAAAGATTGATGCAATTCATCTAAAACTGCATAAAGAAAAGATAAAGGAATAGTGAATAGGAGATATTTTTTATATTTTCCTTTAACTGAGGATATCATCAAAAAGAATGACAGGAGAAAGAAAATTCCAAAATGATAGATAAGTGGTTTTATAGAATTTATTTCTATACTCGGTGGAAAAGATAATGACGAAACATAAAAGATCGTAATTGATATTAATATAGTAACTGAGATAGAAACTTTACTATTTCTTTCAAACCATTTAATTATTTTTAATATCATCTTATATTTGAGTGAAATATTATGCATTTTAAACATTAAGGTGATGGGTGTTGGAATTAATTTGCTTTAATTATGGTCAATCATAAAATGAATATCTTTTTTCGCAAGATTTCCAGCCTTATCTAAAACATTTATAGATAAACTATGATTTCCTACATTGAAACTTTTTCTTATTTCACAGATTCCATTCTTTAATTTTGAGCACAATCTTATACTTTTTTGGGTATTATCGATGTAATCTAGATAATTTATTTCATTAAGATTTACTTCTGTTACATTAATTATAAATTTAACATTCTTTTTATCAATTGAATAATTAAGACTATTGATTATTGGTAAACTTGTATCTACAGCAACTTTAATTTTTTTTGAAACATCTGTATTATTTGCAATATCTCTTAGAATAAAGTAGTATTCTACTGTTTGTCCATTATAATCATTTAAATAAGAGTCTAAATAAAAGTAATCTTTATCTAAGTAAAAGGGAAATTTTATCAATATCCTAGAATTATTGATATATAATTCGCTAATTTGCGGATTGTCTTCGTCAAATCCATAATAAAATAATGTAGAAATATTAATGAATGATTTACTTTTTGGACTTTCTTTAGAGATTTTTGGATCTTTGCCATCTACTATAAATGATAAACTTTTAGCGTTTAATATAGTCTTATTTTTTATTGTCTTGAATGTTAAATTATGAAATCCTTCTGAGAACGAGTGTAGCTTTATTTTTTCATTTCCATAATCTTTGCAATTATTACAAAGAGTTTTTTCTTTAGAATTATCAAGATAAGAAATCTTATCAGCATTATAATTTAATGTAATGTTAAATTGAATCTTTTTACTATTAAATATACTCTTTTGTGGAGAATTAATTGTGATAATATCTTTAGGCACGCAAATTTCCCCTTCATCTATTTCACTATCACAATCATTATCTTTACCATCACATATTTCCACTGTTGAAATAATTCCTGGTTGAATAATTTGATAACTTCCATTTATACAGCTCTTTATCTCATTCTTACACTCTCCAATATCGCTTCCATTTATTAAAGTTGGCAACCCATCATCAATAATGCCATTACAATTATTATCTTTTAAGTCACAAATTTCAACAGAAGGATTTTTAGGTACTGCACTACAAATTGTATTTAATCCGGATTGGCTACAAATCATAAAACCGTTATTTCTGCATTCACCAATACCTTGGAAACAAACGTCTCTTTTATCTACAAAGGGTTCATCAATAATATTATCACAATTATCGTCAAGTTCATTGCATTTCTCAACCATATTTGGTCTAATTAAACTATTATAATCGTTACAATCAGACCCTCCAGCTTGTTTTAAATCAAATCCATCTCTATCTATATCCAAATCTATTTTAGCAAGATTAAACCTTCCATTTAAGATATTTACTTGTTTTTGTGAATCTTGGTTGTTTATAATTAAATTGTAATTTCCTATTGGCATTGAAGTTGTAAAATCTAAATTTGATCCAGGATTGTTTCTTTCAGAAACAAAATACCACCTATTAGTAAATTTATTCTTTTCTAATTGATAATTAACCAAATTATTCCTTAAAACTAATGAATTGTCATTAATATTAACTTCTGATTTAAATAAATTTATTATTATTCCTCCCTTATTTAAAAATTCAGTGGGCAATGAATCTGAATTTCCATTATGTGAATAAAAACCTTCATTATTAATCAAAAAATTTTTAACTGAAGTATAATTAATTTGATTCTTAAAGAATAAAGAAACTATTTTTCCAGTATTTCTATATTCGCTTATTCCAGAAAAATAAGGAAGAGTTATGTGAAACCTATCTAAAAGAATTGAATCGTAACCATTATAATATAAATTAGAACTTGTTAAGGACACAACCCCATCATTAATTTCATCGGCGTTTGAAAGACAATAATCATATACAAAATCAAGGGGGTCTGTTGCTCTATCAAGAGTCATTTTTCCAGATAAAGTTAAATATTTTACATCTTTTAAATTTGGATTATAGTTCAAATTCCATGTATAGTCACTTCCAATTTGCATATCTTTTGTAGCTTCACTACCTCCTCCTAAATTAGGAGTACCTAAATAATATCCTTCTGAAAATCTTTTACATTCTAAATTATTTGATAATGTGTTCTTATTATTTGTGTTATCAAGCATATTTGCAAAATGAGACCCAAACATTGGACTACCAATAATTGCAAAACTGTTTATATTGTTTCTGTATGATCGAATATTGTTATTGCAATCGACTGCCATGTCTTGAATATAACCTCTAACTGCTAATCCTCCCATACTATGTGAAACAATATTAAATTTATTTTGTAAAGGATAATAAGTTTGAAGCAATCTATTAATTTCATAATCGACAATAAATGCATTTTTTCTATTATTAAGATTTGCTGGGTAATATTGCAATACAAAAACATCAAAATCTTTTTCTAATTCATTTTCAAAGTCTCCCCAATTATTTAAATTTGCATTTGCACCATTACTCCATCCATGAACTAATAAAATTGGAATTTTATTTTGGTCTTTGAGATTTTGATTGAACGGTTTATATACTGCACTATTTGGAAAATTTGAACATGCAGGTGTAAAGGCAAAAGCATGAATTTCTTCATTTCTTTTATTGCAGAAACTAGTCTCAAAAATTGATATATCTAGATTTAATCCTCTATTAATAATCTTTGGAGAATTGTCAGAGAATATTAAACATTGCTCAATGTAAATTTCAATACTTGTAATATTTTCTGAGTTATCTTCAAAAGTAAAATTAAAATGCCCTATTAAATTGGAATAAGTTTCATAAGTTGTGTTGTCAGATAAAGTTGTTATTATTCTGGAATTATCAAGAGGAAGATATTCATCTTCTTCTAAAGATGATTTTATAGTAAATATATTGCCTTCAATCGTAAATGCATTTACATTGAAGATTAAAAAAATTGAGATGAATATAGTAACAAAAATGATGAAAAACCTGAATCTTGGCATATTATTTTAAATGTCAAGTTTTTTTAAAATGTACTTACTATTTTAACCTAGTAACAAAGAGAATAACTTGGAATAAAAAGATTTAAAATTATTTTTTAAAATAAATGCGGAATAAATACTAAATCTGAAATCAATGTAATTTTATCATCATACCTAAAATAAAAATATTGCGGATTTGAGTTTGTGGAAGAAATTTAATATATTATTCAATTATTTTTTCAAGTTTCTCTTCTTTTCCATCGTATGAATTTGTTGGATTTTTATCTTTATTAAATGGAGTTGGAAAATGAAGATTTCCAGTTATTTCATTAAGAGTATATCTTATATCGGTTGTTCCTCCATCCCTATATCTTTCTACACTATCAACTTTTGCTTCAACTAATTCAGAAACTGGACCTATGTGTAATCTAAAAGAATTATAATTCCAATCTTTACTTGGTCTGTGTACTACAAAGAAAATTGAACCATCGTTTTTAGCAACATATTCTAATTCATGATTATCAGGTATACCTTCGGCGAATAAATCTTCATTTCTTTTTACTATTTGAATTTCAGATTTTTTTGTTTCAATTGGTTTTTTCCCTGTTATTTTTATTGATTGTACCATATGAATTTGGGTAACATAAAAATTATGCGGAGATTATGCTCCACCCTAAAAGTCAAATGCGTATTTGCATCAATTATTTAATAGCAATATATTGAATTCTCCTCGGCATTTATATTTTTCTATTCGTAAAAATATAGATTGGTTCTTTTTACTTTTTTAATAAGAATATGAAATAAAGTGCAAAAATTAAGATAGATCTTTACATTAACAATCTTTATAACTATTTTTTGCCTCTGGAAATTGATTGAGTATATGACGTTTAGCAATTTCAAGGTAATTAGTGCATCATTATAATTGTCAATAATTACTTGTTTTAGTAACTTTCATTACTTACACAAGTAACAATGATTAATTCTTTCCTTTGGATATGGAGAAGGTTGATTTTTTCATCTATCATTCATAAGATCATCCATAAAATTCTGGATTTTACTCGCCTCTTTCCTTAATGCTTTCCCCTTATTTTCATAATAAATATATTCGTCATTATCCATTTCTTTTAAAATCATTGACTTTAATAAATAAAAATCATAATGTGGAATCTTCCTTTCTGCAATTTCAAGGCATTTATCTATTTCATTAAGGGCATTATTCAAATCTTCCTTTTGAAATAATAATTGGGCTTTGTAAAAATAAGCATGAGGATTTTTATTATCAAATTTTATTAACTCCTCAACTTTAGTATATGCTTTATCAAGTTTTTCTTGAGCTATTAAACATTCAACTTCTAAGCCTCTAGTCATCTTAATAAATTCTCCATCTATATGTTTTTCATAATTTAATAAAAATAAGAGGTTTTTCTCAGCTTCTTCAAAATTATCTCCTTCCATTAAATCATGAATGCATCCCAAAGATCCCATAACAAATGGCCCTCCAATAAGATCTTTTATCTTTATCCAAGATTTTTTAAGAAATCTTTCAGTTCTTCTCTTATCAATAGTTCTTGCTTTCTCTATATATTCTTTATAATACTTATCTCCCTCAAAATAGAGGTAATTTGCCAATCCAATAACAAAATCAAAATTATCTGGTTCTTGTTCATAAGCCTCTTTCATATATTTAGAAGCTCTAACAATATTTCCTTCAAACATAAATCTCTGTGACTTGTAAAAAGAGACATATGCTTTATAGCCTTCCCTTTTTATTTTTTTTAAACAGTTTTCAGCCTCATCAAATCTATCAAGGTTGTTAAGGATCTCTGCCTTAAGCAAAATTGCCTCTTCATCATCTTTAACCATCTCTAAAAATTCGTTAACCTTTTCCAAAGCATCATTAAATTTATTTTTGTCCAATAAATGATTTGCTTCGATTATCAAATCGTCAGGTTCTTTATAATCTTTATCCCATTCAAAGTTCATCTTTCTGCTGTCTACTCTTAAATTTCCCTCAGGTTCTTTTCCATAAATTTCCTTAAACATTTCATCTGGAGTTTTGCCTGTATCGCTCTGTTTTCTTACATAATTATACCAATGAATAAACTCTTCCATTTGTTTCTTTTCCGGGTTGTCATTTTTTGCTCGAGGCTTATCTTTAAAAAATTCTTTCCATGCAAGATCAAATTCCTCAGCTCCTTTGCTTGAATATTGAGGAGCTTTATTTTTTCTCTCCATATAAAAGATCAATGAAAGTAATATTTAAGTATTTATCTTTAAATAAAAATAGAATAATTGCTCTTATGAAGTAAAGTCATATGAAAGAACATTTTTTAAACAATAAAGCCTTTCATCCATCGTGGCAATCAAACAAGAATTTACAAAGGAAGAGCTAAAAGCGTTGTATCAACTTGTCCAATCCTATGAAGAAGGGTTAGTTAAAAATCCACAAGAAGATTGGGAGCTAGATTATCACGACAAGGCTTTAATTGATAGAAAGCCTTTGAATGGGGTTCTTAAGAAGATAGAATCGATGCTTCCCAAAGAAAAGAAAGAAGAAATAAAAAAAGAGCTTTTAAGAAGAAAATACAGCACTTTTAATAGTAGCGTAGATGAATCTGTTTATCAAAAAATTGAACAATCTTTTAACAGCCTAAAAACAGTTGAACTAGGTTATTTTAATATGGATTCTGCGGAAGTTACCAAAAGATTAGTTGATATTTATTATAAATCAGCAAGATACACAATTGGGTATTGCCATTTACGCAAAAATATAAGAAAATTTAGAACAAGTAGAATTGTTTCGGCAAAGCAAACTAATCAAAGTTATAAAATTCCAGAGAACTTTAACAAGAACAATTATTAATAATCAAAATTTCCATTGAGGAATTCCGAATTTTTTGCAGATTGGACATTCTTCAAATTCTCTTTTATTTGGATTGCATTTTAGCTCTTGGCTTATTCTAAAAACAAATTCTTTATGAGTCATTTCTGCAATGTTCCAAGCCAGAGCAATTTTCTTTAATTCCTCGTAATGTTCTTTAGTAGATTCTTCATGTTTAACGCAGAAATTTCCATGATACCAATTAATTAAGTGCTGAATTTTTGCCTTGGGTTTTACTTTTATCTCATTTATGTGAGTTTCCATCTTGAGTCTTTTTCTTCTTAGCTTCTTTCTCTTCTTTGAGTTTAAAGTATTTGGCTAGGAATTGAATAACTTCTTGGAAAGAGATAGGTTCTGAAATAAGAGAAACCATATCTTTATCCCAACGGTTCTTTAATGTCTGGGCTTTATTGAACATCTTCAATATGGAGAATTCATCCCCAGATTCCTTGCATTTCTTCTTGACAAGCTCTAAATTGATAGGAATGCCTTCTTGAATTATCTTATAGACATCAAAATGATCTCTGGGTTTATTTCTTCCTATGGAAGCTGCGACTTTCTCTGCCATGATTTCTTCTTTCGCTAGAGTGTTGACAGAAAATTCTGGAATAAAAGGAAGATAAAAATGATTAATTTTGTGCCTTTCGGGTTTAAGTTCCAACTTCCCTCTTCTGTTTAGATCAATAAATATCTCACCTTCTCCTAACTCTGATTTGTATTTTACTATCATTCTTAAGAATTCATCAACAATCTTGCCATCTGTAATTTCTTTGACAAAATCACACTTCTTTAAAATATGGAAAATCTCTACCTTCACTTCCTTCTCACTTCTTGTTAAGCTAAAGTCAATATCTTCACTTAATCTTGCATGATTAAGAAATATCTTGTTAAGTGCAGTTCCACCTTTAAAATAAATGCCTTCAATATCTTTTATGAGATAAAGTATAAGGGTAAGATAATAATCTTTAACAAGTAATTTCCTCTCAAACGGATACCTAAAGTTTATATCGTTAAACTCTAAACTAGATATTGTCTTATTTTCATCCATTTTTTCATCTCCTTTTTACTCATTATTCTATAAGGATGTTTCTTGATATTTTTAATAATTGCTTTACTTATTTTTTCAGATGTCGTCCTTCTAAAAATAAATCCCGTATTGAGGATCTTTGTCCTTCCTTGTTTCTTTGTTGAAAACACTTCAATCCAAAAAGGAATTTGATCAGTAAGTCTCCAGTAATTTGCTGCAGCCCAGCCTCCAATAAAATAATCTTTTCCATTCATTATTTCATCAGCTAGAACAAAAGAATCTTCAGACCATCCTCCGCTCTTGGCCTTCATAGGAACAAGATAATACTTTTCCTTATTGAGTTTTATTATTCTTTTCTTCTTAAGAAGTCTCTGGATAATATTATATCTGTTCTTTTTATTTTTCAGAAATTGTTCTATCTCTTTTATAGTAAAGAAGTATTTTTGATAAAATTCAAGCCAGGCTATTATTTCAGTTTCTTTCTTTGAAAGTCCTTTTATCTCCAGACTGCCATTTTTCGTATTTTGCTTTTTCATAGTAAAATTAACATCAATTACTTAATATATGAGTAATTAGTGTTATTTATATATCTTTGCATTTGCTCCATTTTAGGCTTCTAGCTCCTTTATCTTTTGAGCAAGGATACTAAGCACATCTTTATATTTGGTTAAAAGGTTCATAATTTCATTTATCTTGTTCATATTTGTCTGTTCTGCTATAATCATGGTTTTATCTTCCTCTCGGAGAGCTGTGCCACAAAGCTTACAAAATCTATTAGTTGTTTCATTAATGGTATTACACATTAAACAGGTAAGGGGTTTTAGCTTGGTTTATTTTGGATTCTCTGCTAGCTTCTTCTATGCCATAAGCCTCTAATAAAGCAGAATCAACATCCTTTCCTGACAAATGTACATAGACAGAAGCCATGTCGCTCGATCTTGTCCAGCCAAAAAAGACTTTGAGTTGTTGTTCTGTAAACTTATTTGCTAAGTATGTTGCTCTTGCATGCCTGAAATTATGAGGATTGACTTTTTTCTTTATTTCTGCCCTTTTTGCGTGTACTCGCAAGACTTTACAGAAGGCCGCGTACTGGAGCATATCCAGAGACTTATTCTCTAACCATAAAAAAGCATTTGGATTGTTGTTATCAGGATGCTTATTTATCCAGTCTATAATGTAAGGTTCTGAACTAATTACTCTTATTCTTCTTCCTCCTGTTTTTCCATTAACCATGAAAATGCAGCCTGGCTTCTCAAAAATAAGATCTTTCATTTTCATCTTGAGAAACTCGCCTACTCTGCAGCCAGATTCGTATAAGCTGATGATTAAGGCTCTGTCTCGTGAACTCTTAGAAACTTTAACCATTTCCATAATATTCTGTTCAGTCAATAATTCAGAAGGGAGTTTATCGTTATTTTTCTTGAAATTAAGGCTAATCCAGGCGACTTCTTCGGGACTATCTTTCTGCCTTAACCACTTATAGAATTTTTTAATAGTTGTTCTATATTCATATTTTGTCCTGGGACTATAGTTTGACATTCTCTCAATTAAAGCGATTAAACTCTTGATATCATCGATATTGCACTTGTCAAAATCTTTTTTAATCCATATCGCTAAATCTCTTAAGCAATACATATATCTGACAATTCGAGCTAAACTAATATTATTGGCAAAACATTCATTTCTGAATTTAGTTATTAAGATTTTATTTTGTTGGGTAATAGCTTCGGCTAATTCTATTCTCTTGGTTATTCCTTCTAATGATTTTTCGTAGTTATGTATGCTTTCCATAGTTGCCTCTATATGTTTTAGCCATTAAACCACCATTATGCTCGCAAATTCACGCACCTAACTTTTAGAAATATGCGGAGATTACGCCTGAATCTGAGGTAGAACAAACTTTTCAAATACTTTGACCGTAAGTTAGACGTTTGTAAGAACACCCTGTTTTATGTTTAATTATCAAATATAGAATGTTAAAGTCTTTTTATATTTTAAGTTTTTAAAATTTAATTCATATTCCTAAAAGTAAATAAGTTATAAGTGCTCCAACAATCGCAGAAATGAGCGAAAATGCTATCGTCCATCTCAAAGATCTCTTCTGATGATAATCTTCTATGCAATTTCGTATAACTGGAAAAGTCTTTATTAAATTTTCATAATTTAATCTCTCAAAGTTATATTCTTCTAAAAATTCATTCTCTATTCTTTCTAATAAGGTATTTTCTATTACCTTTTTAAGTAATTTTTTATTTTCATTCAAATAACTTAATAAAATAATATAATTACCAATTAACATATTTAACTTGATAAAACGAATTTTTATCTTTTCTACCAATAATCTTTTGAAAAATAAATTATTTAATCTTGTAAATTCTAACTCTTTTATTTCTTTGAATATCTCAGAAAACTCTTTATTAAAAGAATGGTCTATATCATTCACTTTTTCTATTATTTGCTGTCCTTTGTAGAATATACTCAGACAAAAACTTTCATTTATTAAAACTTTAGAGAAAAATGTCTTTGGATTTTTTATTCTATTAAAGATCATATTTTTTTCTGCATCTTTGAAATAATTTTTATTTCGAGTATTTCTATTTCCTGAAATAAAAAAGAAATCCTGTCTTATAGGACAAGGAGGTCTAATCTTGACATCAAATGACTTTGAAAGAATTTCCTCCAGAATTTCCCTTATTAAAGATCCTTCGAAAAGTGAAGTTTCTCCGATTTCACATTGCCTGTAATAAAGAAAGTTTTCTCCATCAAAAACTAAATAAAATGAATCTTTGAGTTTAAATGACCTATTCTCAAATAACCCCATAATTAACATTTTCTCTTTTGAGAAATCGTTTATACTCAATTTCAAATGAAATGGATTTCTAAACCTTGTGACTAATTCTTTATTTTCTAAATCCATGGGAGTAGTCATATCATCCGCTTCAAATAATTCAATTTCTTCACAAAAAGAGACTTCTGAAGATCCTTCAAAACAGGACTTAATTCTCTCTTTAAAATTTTCATCATCATATTTAATAAAGTCCCTTAAAGTTGAATTTTTATCCTTTGATTTATATAAAATGAAATCTTTATAACGATTAATTATAATGCTCCCAAAACCAACTAAATACGATTTTTGTTCTTTAAGCTCTTTAGATTTTGTTTCCATTTCTTTATCAGATTGACCAATAATTTATTTCTCTCTGAAAATTGAAGACATTTTGCAGTTTTTAAAATCTACTATTTATTTTCAAAAACTTCTTTAACCTTCACCATAACAGCTTTGGCATAAACACTCTTCCAACATTCATAAAGAAAGAATTCAAACAAGAAAATTATCATTAATCTTTATCACTTGTCTTATTAGTCCTTTGTTAGCTTTGTACCGCAATGTGTACAGAACTTTCTCCATTTTTCAAGCATACTCCCACATTTGCTACATTTTATTCCTTTTAACATTCCAATTTTCTTTCCACATCCAACACAATATTTAGCCAAGTTTCTATTTATCTTACCACAATTACTGCAAGTTTCTCCATTAGAACTAGCACCTATAGAACTTATTTTAATCTCTCTATTTCCTCTCTTAATCTTAACAATCATAAATATTATTCCAATAATAAGAATTGCTATAATAATATACCATATTATATATTTATTTGGAGAATTAATTCCGCCTTGGGAATTAACTGCAAAGCCAGTTATAGGATTATTTGAATTTTCTTCTATCTTTTGGCTCTGAACTCCTGTTTTAATATCTCCTTTAGTATTCTCATAAGAGACTTCTGTACAACCAGCATTATAATCACAATAACTACCAGATCCGCAAGGATTTGGTCCTCCATCATCTCCAGAACAACATTGCACTACTTTCTTTTCAGATTTGCAAGATCCTTTACCATAGGAATCTATCTCAGATTTATCACAATAAGATTTTACAGTGAAATATTGTCCCTGTTTTTCTTCACATAGATTAGATACTCCTCCACAATCCAAGTCTGATAAACAAGATTTTTCAAATCCACATTTAAAATCATTAGTACATAAGACTTCTTTATTGTTATAGTTTCCCTTACATTCATCAGTGGAGCAACATTGAGTTATATCTGGTAATTTGGTTGTAGGAATAAGATAGCAACTATTTCCAAGAGTATTAACTTCAGTTAATTCTGTCAAAGAATGATCTATTGGATTACACCACACGTTCTTGTTTTTAAATGAAGAAACTATTAATGCAGGTCTTTCAACCCAATCATAAATAAACCAATATCCCTGTCCATAATTAAGTTGGGTTGGTTTTAAGTCGCTTACTAAATTTGAAGAAGAAGGGATATTGGAAAGTCCATCACTACCTTGAACTTCTTGAGAATTTGATAAACTTAAAGATTTTAATTCGTTATTATTATTTAGCTGTTTTTTTGAATATTGACTCCAAACAGAGTTAACATTACAAAACTCAGTATTTGATATTGTAGAGTGCCCAGAGTCTATATTCAGTTCTAACTCTAATTTTTTATATTTTACATATAATTCTGGATTCCCTTCAGGGTTACCTAATGTACAATAAAAGTCCACTTTAATTTTGTCCCCTTTTGTTAATTCTCTTGGAAAATAATTTTTGCACTCGTCCCCTAAGGGGTGAATAGTAGAATCACATTGAATTATCTCAGAACCAATTTCATTAATAACCTTTAATCCAGATATGGGAGAAAATATATTAGTACAACCTAAACTATTAACACTTATTCCATCTATCAAACAATTTTCAACTTCGCAAGTCCACTCTTCATCATCTCTAATTGAGATTTTTTCAGACCAAGATTTCTCTTCACAATTTACAGAACCAAAATATGGGCGAGCAACTTTACAAACTTCTTGGGCTCCCGAAATAGAAATTAAGAGAATACCTAAAATACTTAAAATTAAAAGTTTTTTCATCATCCGTATCTCCCTATTTGAAATTTAGTAATACCAAAATCAGCATAAAAATTTGCATTTGGTTTATCATTCCCACCCAAAACAGCATTTTTTAATGCTTTTAATCCAGAAACACCAGCATTAACATAAGAAATTTTAATATTAGCAGGTAAATCTTGTGTAGAATATGGGCCAACAATAACTATTCCTGTTTTTCCATCAGCTATTTTTGTTGAACCATATCCAGCATCATAAACTACTCTTCCGGCAATTATTGGAACAAAGGTTGGATTTTCTATTCTTATAGTTGTAGAGGCAGAAGCAGAAGTTATTCCCAAATTTCCTTCAAAATTTGAGACGCCGGTTAACAAACTATCTAAAGATAAAGCTGGTTGAAGTTGTTGAACTGCCCATATATCTAAGAGAATATACCCTACAATAATAACTAGGATTATAAAAAAAACCATTCCCGTCTTACTTTTCTTAACTGAAGTTTCAATTTTATGTTCGACATGTTTAATAAATTCTTTAAGCCCAACTCCACAACCTCCACAAAAAGTATCCTTTTCTGTTACTCTCTCGCCACAATTATGACAATATGACATAAATATAACAATATTTAGTTATTTATAAAATTAATCAAGATAACTGGATTAAAATTAATATCCTACGATAGATATCTACTGACAACCTATTGATTGTATCAAGGTTCCATTAACATATGTATTAAAGCAAGTTCCATTGTATTCCATTAATGTTTCTGAACTACCTTTTTCATCAGTAATAATAAATTTGTTTGATCTTACTTCATTAGATGCTATTTTATTTAAATTTAAGTTGACTTTATCGATCTTAAATAAACCTAATATCATAACTATTAAAACAGCTATTGCAATTACAATATTGATTATAGCAATTATTAAATCCTTCCTTCCTTTTTTCATAAAATAATTAATCCTTCTTTCCTTATAAATATTCATAAATTGAACAATTAAGTCCTAGAACCCATAGATATACCAATAAATAATCCTAATAAAAACCAGAATAGTTTTTTCCAAAAAGAATATTTCAGGTATATTGTTTTTTCTTTTGAACTCACTTTAACCTCTTTTTTCAATGACTTACTGATTAAATCATTTATTTAAATGTTAATAATCTATATTTTATCACATTTACAACTGGCTTTCTCTCCTCTAGAGGTTTGTCTATAAGAGATATTACATTTCCAGCCTAATTCTTGCATTGTTAATGTTGTTAAATGATTATCAATTGCAACACCACAAACAATATCCTTCTTAGTTCCAGAATCTAAATATTTCCAATAATTTTGAATTGTTATGTTTGATTGAGTTGTATTCTTATTTTCTAAAGTCGTTATTCTAGCTTCATGATTATCTACTTTTGTGGTAAGTGTTGTTAATAGGGTAACCAAAGAATCTTTCCAATTATTTATTAATTGCTTCCATAATTCTAAGATTGATAATCTACTATCAAAATCACTTGGTTGACTTATACAATGTCCAGCAGTATTACCAGATTGACTGCATACATTAGAACCACATTGAAAATCATAAGTGCAATTGTTTCCATCATTAAGACAAGTATCGACTCCGCATTTTTTACAAATAGATATTAGATCTTTATACCATATTGCCACCGAATAATTGTTTGATTGATATTGAAATTCAATGGAATTGAAGTCAATATAAATACCATCGTTAAATGAAACACTCAAAACAAAGATATCATGTGGAAGAATAAATGCATCAACGAATGATGTAGATGCTCCTCTAATAAAACTGATTCGTACATTTACTGGTACTTCTATATGATTCATAATTTCTATACTACAACCTCCATGACCAGTAACACCGCTCCAACTACATTGAGGGTTTCTTTTTTCCAATATATTATCTTGTCTATTATCATTAACATATAAATGGCTAGTAGAAAAATTCGATTCTATATCTTCTTTATACTGACAAATACCACTACTTCCTTCACCTTCACTTACTTCAACAACCGCTTTAACATTATTAAAGTTTAATACAATAATAATGGCTAACACAATAAAAATCAATAAACCTTTCTTTTCCATTAAATACAAAAGGATATTTGATATATAAACTTGATTAGCTATTATAAATTAGTAAAAATATATTTATTATCTGATATTATTTTTTAAGAACAATAACCATTAACTACTTTCATTCCAGGTTCTGGACAACAAGAATTTGCCCCCTCAACTAGATACCAATTATCTTTACAATTTCCATGGCTATACTGCTTAAATGTTGATAGACCATGCTTTGAATTCAATATCTCGCAAGTTGGTAAAGCCTTTCGGTAACAATCTAACAAAAGGATATAATCAAGTCCCAATTCCCCATATTCTATGGATAAATTACTTTGTTCAAGTACTAATTTCATATATTCGTCTGAGGAAACGGAATTCCAATATTGATAAAGTACAACAACTGTTAAAATTATTATTAACACCCAAGCCCATGTTGGGCATTTATTCTCATTTTTCTTAATATCTTTTTTTTCAGTGTGGTGTTCTATTTTCCTTACAATTTTATTCTTTTTATCATGACAAGCCTCACACCAACTCTCCCCATCATCTCGATATCCTTCAAGCCAATAAAGTCTTTTACCACAACTTGAACATTTCGTCATGGAATTTATATTAATTTTATCTTTTTATATCTATGCATAATTATGCAAACGTGCTATAAAAGTCTATGTGTCTTATTGTGCAGACATGATAAGAAGACCTATTACCTCCATTATGGAAGATATTAAGAAAGTTCTAGGAAAAGATGGAGAGTTATCAATAAGGCAATTAGCCATTAAAACTAAATCACAATGGAGAACAATAGAAAAAGCATTGATAACAATGAAATCTTTGAATGTTGTTAAAGAAAGAAAAAGTGATGAAACTGAAAGAGTTGAACGATTATTTTCATTAAAATAAATTATTATAGGGTCTTTTTAATATAACCTGGATTATCAATACTAAACATTATCTGAGATCTTAAGTGAGTTAATCTTTCTTTAAGATAGTTTGTTTTAATTATATTATTTCTTTTAGCTTTTGAATCTGGATTATTTCTTTCTAATTTAAATTCTATAGTTATTTTATTATCAATTATGTTTTTTATTCTTTCTACCTCTTCATTATAGCTATTCATATCTAGGTTCTTAGTTGTGATATTATTTAATTTTTTCTATAATATTATTTTAAAATTTTGTGTGGGGTCTAGGAAGGGGGGAGTAGGGGGGAAACCAACGTCGCAAGGGATTAACATTGAATCTAAATAAACTCTATTCTACGAGCTTCTAATAGCTTCAGAAGTACGTTTAATCAATGGTTTTGACGAAGATAAAGAATTAAAAAAAGACCATATAATCTTATTAGAAGCTATTACAGACAGCCATTTTATTTCTCAACCAAAAGCTTACGGAAAAGACGAAGAGAATGAAGATGAGGGGGAAACCTACGAAAATGAGCTTAAGATGGGTAAGGGGTGAATTAAGCTCGTTTGGTTATTTATTAGACGTTACGCGTTCGTTCGATCGTTCGTCGTTGGTTGGTTCGAAACGTTCGATCGTTGGGGGACATCGCGATGCGTTACGTTGATACGATACTGTGTATTAATATAATTGTTAATGTGTGAATATATTTATATGATAATAAGATAAAGTCATAATAAATCGATTAAATAATAATGAAGTTAAAAGAAATCTTTTAACTTCTAACTTTGAAGCCCAACTATAGAAGAGATTAACTCCCCTATTAAACCGACTAAGGTTTATACGGGAGTTCTTTATTTAAATTTATAGGTGGGCGATAAGTTAGAAGTATTGGGATTACAATTATTTCTTCTCAAATCCACGACCACCACAATCCCCACAATAAAAAACTTCATTATCTTGAGTTAAATTTGAACCTAAAGAATCACATATAATGCATCTTTTTTCCTCTACTTTATCTACAAAGTCTACTAAGTCTACCTTGTTACTAGTAGAGTTAGTATAGTTAGTAGAGTTAATAGGGTTTGTATTGTTTGTAGTGTTAGTAGAGTTAATGGATTTATTCTTCAAAATAACTTGAATACGTCCATTTATCCTTCTCTTATTTTCAACAAGACCAAGTCTTTTTAATGCTCTACCAAGCCATTTAGAGTTTATCCACTCTTCTGGTGATTCAATACTCTTTTTAAAAGATTCAAGTATGATTGAAAGATTTATATAACCAAAATAGGTTTGTTTATCCATAAAATCTTGTAACGAGTCATCCATATTATCTACATACTCTCCCTCTAATTGAGCTAAATATTCTTCAGAACATTTTATTATTGTAGATAAAATGCCAAAAATATTTGCAACTATGAATAATGGAAAAAATAATTCTAAAGGTCTGCCAGATAAATTTGTTTTAGAAACTGCCTCAAAAACTTCTTTTAAACTTTCATTACAACCTTTGTTTTGAATATAATTGTTCCATTCTGAAAATATGCCTTTTGGAATTTCTGCATTTAATTTTAATAATTTATTCTTTAATGATAATATTTCTGGATTAGTATTGAAGTCCTCAATTAATTTTGTTTGATTCTTATTAGATCTTTGTAGAATTATCTGAATAGATCTATCAGATAACACGTCACCAAAACCATAAATATTAGCTAAACCTAGTGGATAAAAAGGGAAAAATGAGTCTTCAACATATTCTTTATTCTTTTCCTTATATCTAACTATTTTATTGCCTTTTTTATATACGCTATTTATTAGTTCTCTCATAGAAGTTTTTTCTTTAGAAGATAAACTTTCCATTTCATCAAAGAAAATTGCACCATTTTTATGTCTAAATAAAAAGGTATCAGTAACAGATGTTGAAACGCTTCCATCAGAGCCATGAGATAAGGAAGAAGTGAGTTTCAATACTCTAGTTTTACCACTTTGTTTTCTAGCAGTTACTATTAGTATTGGATAAGTTTCAAATTGACTATGAAAATAAGTGCCAATTGTCCAAATTGTAAATAAATTTAAGTTTAATTCCGATGTATCTAAATATTTTGAAAAAATAGTTTTAGTTTCTTCAAATATCTCTATTGAAGGTTTTACTTCTTTTTCATTTAATTTATCATTGGTTTCTTTAAGAAAACGAGTTACTGATTTTGCACCAACTAAATTACGAAGTTCGTCTTTTCCCTCTTCATTACCTAATAAATTAATATTATCTTCTATAATTCTTTTAGCATTCCAAAATTTTACATCTCTTTCATCATTCGAGTTAATAATGAAGGGGTGTTGTTTTTCTGGAAGATTACAATTTTCACACCATGTTTCTCCTGTATCGATCTCTTCCAATGTTAATTCTTCACCGCAATTATCACAAACTTTCTTAATATTAACCATAAAGCCTCTCCAATTCTTTTAAAGTTTCTTCAATATTTTGATATGAAATATTCTTTTTTTGTTTAATGCTCTTAATTAAAGATCTTTTATAGGTTTTTAAAGCATTAAGAATTATGTTATAAGATGAGCAATCTACATTTCCTCTTATCTTTCTTAAATGATAGCAATGAATAATTAATAAATTAATTCTGCCTTCTACTAAAATTTTAATAAATTCTTCATTATAGGTTCTCTTAAATTCCTCTTTTTTTTCTTCCATTTTTGTTTAAATTTCTACCTCGCAAATTAATTCAAACTCACAATTTAGACAAATTAAATTGCAACATTCCATTCCACAAAATTTACAATGTCGAAAATTGGGATTTTGAAATATTGATTTATATTCTGAATATATATTATCAAAGGTCATTTTGTAATTTACAAATATTTAAATATTATCTGACCCAAATCATATTGCGTGTTGATTTGTGTCTTTCTGAGGGAATTTAACCCTCCGAGAGATTAAACATTAATTTCCTCCTCCTTTTGATTTTCTTTGATTTCTTCTATGAGTTCTAAACAGCGAAGATATTCTGCATTGATTTTTTTATAGTAAAAATCTGGGTCTTGTTCAAATATTTCTTGCATTTTCTTCCACTTCCATATATTTATCTATTATAACGAGTATTGTTTGATTTAGTGAACGCCTCTCTTTATCGGCAATTTGTCGTAGCTTTTCTTTATGCTTTTTCTCCATTTTTAATGGATATTGATAGATTTCCATATCCAAAATAAATAGAAAAGATTTTAAAGGATTTATATTATGACCATTTTGGTTATAACTATGAAAAACTCTCAATATAAACAAAACGAAAGGATTAACAATCTCTTAAATAGGATGGAAAGAAAAGGGGAAATCAAGAGAAAGATAATTGAAATAATTTCAGCTGATGAAAATTTGGCTATTTCAGACATTCAAAAGAAATTAGGAATCAATCGTAACACCTTCAATTATTGGATAAATTTATTTGTAATGGAAAAATTGCTTATTAGGAAGCCCATTATATGTGAAGGAAAAGAAAAACAAGGTAATCCAAAAACTCTAGTTCTCAATAAAAAATTTATAGAATGGCAAGAAACATTAAGAAGACGACAATGGGAAAGTTACGAACAAAAGCAATTAGAAAGTATACTTGTTGAAGAAATAATTCAACTTGTAGATAAAAAACAATCTTCTGAGAAACAATATAAGCACCTAGTTGATTTATTTAAAAAATTCAGAACCGATGACAGTTTTGGAGCAAGGCTTATTTTTCTTTTACATGACGATTTTGTAAAAATTAATTTTAAATTATCTCTCACTGAAAGAGGAAAAAAAGAGTTAGAAAAAATAAACAAGAAAAAACCTAATTAGTCAATCGACTCGCTTTCTTTAAACTCCTTAATTCTTTCATCATCTCGAGCTCTTTCGTTAGATAAGCAAATCTTTCAGAGTATTCTTTCTCTCTGGCTTCAAATACAGCCTTTTGTTCTTGTTGTTCTTTTCTTAATACAGAAATATCATCATTAAGCATAACATCCTTAACTTCAAACTCATCAACTCCCGCTCGATTGATGTAAACATCAACTACATCAGAACTAAATGTCCAACCAAATTTTTTACATAATTGTTGCCTATTCAACTTTGAAGCGTAAAATGTAGCTGATGATTTTCTAAACATATGTGGATGCACTCTTTTATTTAATATTCTTTTACCTAATCTTGTTAGAAACATTCTTACTGCATCATAATTGACCTCTAAAACTCTATCTTTAGCATCTTTTCTATCAATACTTGAAAGATATTTAGAAATTGCTTCAGTACAATAATCCCAGTAAAGACCAACCTTTCGCCCTAAAGTCTTTGAGTATTCTTCTTTAATATCGATCTGCCAATAAGGGAAGTTCTTAGATGGCTCTTCAAAATCTTCAAATCTAAAGTTAAGAAATTCTTCTATTCTTGCTCCACTTCCAAATAAAACGGCAATTGCATATTTTTGCCATAGCAAGTTAGTTTCTTTATACAATTTCTTTATTTCATTTTCGTTTAATACTTCTGGAGTCTTCTTTTTACATCTCATAATAAACCAAGTACGAAGAGGTTTATTTGTTGAAGAAATAAATTCATTCATTCTCTTTGGATAATTATCCTCTAAATACCTAACAATTGTTTCAGTTAAACCCCCTACAACGCTATCGCTATAAGGTTTATCAATATTACTTAATATCTTTTTATTAAGAAAATTTTCTTTTAACTTTATTAAGTCCTCTTTAGTAATTTTAATTGTTGATTTCTTGTAAATCTTAAAGAATAAAACTAAATCATGCAATAGTCTTTCTTGTCTCCTCGGAGATAAGGATTTCTCAATAGACAAATTCTCTAACCATTTGATTGCCGTTTTAAATTCTTGTTCCGTCGGAGAATGTTTCTTTAGGTTTAATTTTGACCTTTCTATGTTAATTGGATGAATGTCTATCTTTTCAAATGGCATAGCCAAATTTGACCAATTCCCTTTATAAATGTTCTACTCTGCAATCATGCGGAGATTAGGATTCGAACCTAAGTAAGCACTAAGCTATCACGGCCTTAACGT